>DATKOY010000192.1:0-3032 GCA_035524415.1 Solirubrobacteraceae bacterium
CGCTTGCGCGCCCAGCGCTTGGCGCTGTCGAGCTGCACGTCTGGGGAGTGGAAGTGCTCCTCTGCGCGGTCCCCCTGGGCGCTGACGCGGACGACGGCTACGGCGCGCGGCTTGCTGGTCACGGTGGACTCCTTCTCGGTCGGCGGGCATTGTTACGCCCTTTAGAGCGTTTAGACCCCACCGGCGAGAAGGCCCGCGCGCTCAAGCTCGCTACGTCGGCGTGTCCCGCGGCTGCGGCGCATACCCGCAACGGCAAGCGCCACGCCTACGCGGACTGCAAGCGCTGCCTCCCGGAGCGATCGAGCGCCGCTGGACGCGCGAGCGGGTGCTCGCGGCGATGCTCGACTGGCTCGAGCGCTACGGGCGGCTGCCGTCGTCCTATGATCGAGCGTCAGGTTGGGAGCACCAGACCCACGAGGTACGTCGCGCCGCCGACGATCGCGCCGGCGAGCGTCATCTCGAGCCCGGCGGACCACCACGACCGTAGTGTCACGAGTGATTTCGCGGCGCCCACGAGGAAGTGCGCCACGAGCGACACGACCGCGGCCGCGATGATCGCGGGGGTGCCGGTCATGAACATGAACGGAATCACCGGGATGATCGCACCAAGGCCGGTGGAGACGGTGGCTGCTAGCGCTGACTGCGCCGGGTTTCCCGTCCCGGCCTGCGTGACGCCCAGCTCTTCGGCGGACAGAGCATGAAGCATCGCCTCGGGGTGCTGGGCGATGGTCGCGGCGAGCTGGTCTGCGGTGGCCTCGTCGATGCCCTTGACCTGGTAGAAGAGGGAGAGTTCCTCCCTCTCCTCCTCTGGGTGCTCGACAATCTCTTGGCGCTCGCGCTGGACGTTCGCGGCCACGACCTCGGCCTCTGAGCGGGAGGCCAGGAAGGCGCCTGTGCCCATCGACAGGGCGGAGGCGATCGCGGCGGAAAGCCCGGCGGTGAGGACAAAGCTGGAGCCGCCGGTGGCGCCCGAGACGCCGGCGACGATTCCGAATACTGAAGCGAGCCCGTCGTTGGCGCCGTAGATGGCGTCGGAGATCCAGCTGCCTCCTCGCTGGTGCCAGGTCTCGCGGCCGAGGATGCGATCGAGCCGTGCTCTGGCCCGGGTTGCGCCCGCCTGTTCGGGCCGGCCGGCCGGCACCGGCGAATCCTTGGATCCGCGCCGGAGCTCCCGCATGGTCGATTCATGCGATTGCTCCTGCTCGCGTATCTCGGCAAACAGGCCATCAGTAACCGGGTCGCCGGTGGGGCGCCCGTAGACATCGTCGACGTCACCCTGCTCAGCAGCTTCACGAGATGCGAGCAGGCGGTCTACCGGAGCGACGCGAGCCTGGAGCCGCAGCCACGGGCCAACGCGGACGCTGTCCTGATCGGGGACGGCCACGCCGAGCTCGTGCATCCGGCCCTCGAGCCTCTGGCGGTGGCCGTCCTCCACCTGCGCGATTTGCCGCACGAGGTTGGCCTGACGGTCGGGCAGGCGCTGCGCGATGAGCGCGTACACCTTCGTGGCGAGCACCTCCCCTCGCCACGCCGTGAGCAGTCGCGAGCCGGTGTCGTCGGGTGAGCCGGCGGTCACGCGGTTGCGAGGACTCACGGGTTTCGCGCCGCGGCGAGGGTCATGGGGCAACCATGATGGCGGGTCAGCTTCGGAGGACACCGGCTACACGTCGACATCCTCTGTCTGCTTCAGCGCGTCGGTCATCTCCTTGGCCAGCTCGTCGGTGGCGACGTTCAGATCGTGCTTGGAGATCTTGGCCGATCGTGTGATCGCCCTTTCGACCCCGTCGGCGATCGTCGGCTCGCCGATCACGATGAGCGCGGCTTGCCTCGCGTCGAGCGCCTCCGCCGCCTCATGGAGCTCCTTGCGCGGCAACGTGCCGGATCCGAACCACTCCGGGATCACCCGGTAGTACGGATGATCGACGCGCTTGACGATGTGCGGCTTGCCGCCCTCCTGGTCGATCACCGCTGCGTCGAACTTGCCGATCAAATGATCCTTGTGCAGCTGCTCGAACGCCTGGAGATCGACCTTGGCGTCCTCGAGATCGGTGTAGACGGCGGTGTAGAGCACAGAGCTATCCGCTGCGTTATCGGCCATTGATCCTCGTCGGAACGCATCGGGAATACGTGAGAGGAGGATGGGACCGCTCGGGATGACCCGTCATCACGCATTTTGCATGATTGCGGAATTCGAAACCAGGGACCCGCAAATGCGGGGGTTTTTTGTTGGCGGATCCGGCTGCGATTGGGCAGCAAGGCTGGATCCGAGCGCTTGGACGGGTGCACGGCCGGGCCGGAAATGGCCGTTACAGAGCTTTCCGAGCCGGAGGCCGGACCGGCCGTGGCGGTGAGGGCCACCTCGCGAGGCAGATCCAGCTGCTGAGCCTGAACGCGCCCCGCTGCTGCGTTTCACCCGCTGGCGTCCTGCCGAATGCTCTAAGGATTTTGGCGGTCGCCCGGCTTGGTTTGCGAGTCGGGCTCACCGGCGAGCCGGTCGATCGCGTCGGCGAGCCTGAGAATCGAGAGCTTGTAGGCGGTCAGGACTCCGACCGGCTCGTGCTCCACGTCGCCGAGCATGCGCCTGACCTCGGCGGTCAGGTGGTGGATCGCTTCCCGACGGGACGGTTGCTCCATCAGGCGGATCCTTCGCTCCGTGAGCGAGCGCTCGGGTTCGGAGCCGCGTTCCCTAGCGTGTCCGGTGAGCCTGCGCGATGCTGAGACGCGATACGGAGCAATTGCCTGAGCGCTGGCGCCACTTCGACGGCTGGGAGTGGCACCTCGACCTCTACGGTCCCGCGCGCCTCGTCGACGATCCGCAGCGGGCCCAGGCGTTCGAGAAGATCGCGCATCCGGCGGTTTTTGCTGAGCGTCAACGCGGTGAATGTCCTGATCTGCTCCTGGCGTGCACGGGCGCTGATCACCTCGAGCAGGAGCGTGCCGAGCCCGCGTCCCTGCCAGTCGTCGATCGTGGTCACCGTGACCTCTGCCACGTCTGGCCGCGCAGGGCTGCGGACATAGCTCGCGATTCCGAG
>DATKOY010000193.1:0-14981 GCA_035524415.1 Solirubrobacteraceae bacterium
TCGACCGCCGGGTCAACGGGAAAGCCGTTCTGCTCGTCGACTAGCCCCTGGCGGCGCGCCGTGTTGTGGATTCATTAGGGACCCGCACCCGCGCTGCCGGAACCTCGCCGTCGAGCTAGATTTCGCGCGGGACCGGCAAACCTCTAGGAGGAGGACAGTGGTGAGGAGACACAGAAGGTCGGCGCTCGCGACCGTTCTCGCGCTCGCTTCCGTCGTCGCGCTGAGCGCGTGCGGAAGCTCGTCGAGCTCGTCGACGTCGACGGGTGCGGCTGCGACGACGACCAGTGGGTCCGCGACCGCCGCCGCCGGCGGGCCAGTCAAGGTTGTCGTCGGGACGGCGCCAGACTCGCTCGACCCGCAGTTTGGCTACACGACGCAGGCGGCCGAGGCTGACTGGCTTGCCTACACGGGTCTGACGACGTATGCGCACGCAAACGGCCAGGCCGGCGGAACCGTGATTCCCGGGCTGGCAACCGCGCTGCCGGTCGTCAGCGACGGCGGCAAGACCTACACGGCGACGCTGCGCAAGGGTCTCGTCTACTCGAACGGCAAGCCCGTCAAGGCGAGCGATTTCGCCTACACGATCGAGCGCGCGTTGAAGCTTCCGTGGGGAGGCTCGGGCCAGTTCTATGGCGGCACGATCAAGGGCGCAGCAGAGTTCGCCGCCGGCAAGGCGAAGTCGATCTCCGGCATCGTCGCCGATGACGCCACGGGGACGATCACGATTCACCTGATCGCGCCCTACGGGGCCTTCGACAACGTGCTGGCGTTCCCCTCGTCGGGGCTCGTCCCGAGCGGCACGCCGATGAAGAACATGCCGCTCACCCCGCCGCCGGGAGTCGGGCCGTACATGATCACGAACGTCGTGGCGAACTCGTCGTTCCAGGTGGTCAAGAACCCGCACTGGACCCCGATTCCGGGGATCCCGTCGGGGTACAACAACATCAGCGTCAGCATCAACCCCAACGTCAGCTCGAACGCGCTGGCGGTGCTTCAGAACAGCGCTGACGTGTTCGACTATGCCGACACGGTCCCCGGCAGCCTGCTGCCGCAGATCAAGGCCCAGGCGTCGGACCGCTACTCCAAGAAGATCATGAACTCGACGTACTACGTGTTCCTGAACACGCAGACGAAGCCGTTCTCGAGCCAGCTCGCGCGTGAAGCGGTGATCACGGGTATCGACCAGAACGCGATGAGCCGCCTCGGTTCGGGCACGCTGATCCCCGGTTGCTACTTCTTGCCGCCGGGCATGGTCGGGCATCCGACGCAGCCATGCCCCTATGGTGACCCGGCGAGCGGCGGCAACCTCGCGAAGGCAAAGCAGCTCGTGCAGCAGTCGGGCATGGCCGGCCAGCCGGTCACCGTCTGGAGCCAGACGCGCTCACCCCGCCAGCAGTGGATGACGTACTACACGCAGTTCCTGAACCAGATCGGCTTCAAGGCCACCCAGAAGGTGATCGCCGATGCGACATACTGGACAACGATCGGCAACCTGAAGCTGAACCCTCAGACGGGCTTCGCGGACTGGAACCAGGACTTCCCGAACCCGATCGACTTCTACCTGTTGTTGCAGAGCACGGCGATCCAGCCCAACAACAACCAGAACTTCGGCCAGGTGAAGGACGCCCACGTCGACAGCACGTCGAAAAGGCTCGGGGCCACGCCCTCGAGCCGGCTGCAGTCGATCGCGGCGCAATGGCAGGCGCTCGACACGTACGTCGCGCAGAAGGCATACGTCGGGGCGTACGGCTATCAGACGTTCCCGGCGTTCACGTCGAACCGGATCGACCTGAGCAAGGCCATCTTCGGTCCCCAGTACGGGTGGGACTGGAGCAGTTTGACGTTCAAGTGATTGGCGAGTACGGGCTGAGACAGCTAGGCTGTCTCAGCCCACCGCTAACCGATGGCCACCACCTCCGCACCCGGCACTGAATTCTCCGCCGACCTCGGTGCGGCGGTGGCCGCCGAGGGCGAGGACCTCCCCCCCGGAATCGGGCCGTGGAAGCTCGCGTGGCGCCGGTTGAGACGGAACAAGACGGCCCTGTTCTTCGGCGGGGTCTTCCTGGTCATCGTCGCGTTGTCGGTGCTCGCGCCCGTGTACTCGCACGACATCGCGCACATCGGCTACGCCGATCAGAACATCGACAAGCCGATCCTGATCGCCGGCAAGAAGACGTACGTGCTCGATCCCACGGGGATCCCGATCGGTCCGACGTGGCACAGCCAGTACCTCCTGGGCGCTGATTCCGACGGCCGCGACGTGGCGGTCCGGCTCCTCTACGGCGGCCGGAACTCGCTCGAGGTCGGCATCATCGCGACCACGATCACGATGGTGCTCGCGCTGATCCTCGGGGTCTGGGCCGGGTTCTTCCGCGGCGCCGCCGATGCGACCATCGGCGTGATCCTCGACTCGATCTGGGCCTATCCGGCGGTCCTGCTCGGGATCGCGCTCGGCGCGACGCTCGCGATCAGCGGAATCAATCTCGGGATCTTCAAGATCGAGGGTACAAGTCTGTACGTGCCGGCGGTGGTCGTCGGGATTGTCTACATCCCATACGTGGCGAAGCCGATCCGTGGGCAGGTTCTGACCCTGCGCGAGCGCGAGTTCGTCGATGCCGCCCGGCAGCAGGGGCTCAGCAACTTCCGGATCATGTTCTCGGAGATCCTCCCGAACGTCGCGTCGACGATCGTCGTGTTCGTGCCGCTGATCCTCGCCAACGCGATCCTGCTCGAGGCGGCCCTGTCGTTCCTCGGGGCCGGCATCAAGCCGCCGAACGCGTCATGGGGGACGATGATCTCCGACGGCGTGAACACGATCCCGGCGGCGTTCCACAACGTGCTCGTGCCCGGGATCATGCTCGTGCTGACGGTGATGTCGATCAACATCTTCGGTGACGGGTTGCGCGACGCGCTCGACCCGCGGTCCAAGGTCAGGATCGCGCACTGATGGCCCGGTTCGCGGTCCGCCGGCTGCTCTCGATGGTCATGGTGATGATCATCGTCTCGGTTCTGACGTTCGTCGTGCTGATCAAGATTCCGGGCGGGGATCCGGGTCAGCGCCTCGCCGGCCGCAGCGCGACCCAGGCCGAGATCCAGCAGATCGAGACCAAATACGGCTTCAACAAGCCGATCTACATCCAGTACGTCAACACGATGAAGAACATCTTCACCGGCCAGGCGTATTCATACACCCAGGGCTTCAACGTGCTCGACGAGATCAAGGCGGGTCTCCCGGCGACGCTGTCGCTGGCGATTGGCGCCGGCACCTTCTGGCTGCTGGCCTCGATCGCTGTGGGGACGCTCGCCGCGGTCCGGGCGGGCAAGTACACGGACCGGCTTCTGACGGTGCTGGCGATGGCCGGCGTGTCGTTCCCGCCGTTCTTCCTCGGCGCCGTGCTGCTGTACTTCCTCAGCTACAAGGCCGGCATCTTCCCGCTCGGCGGGTATGTCAAGTTCACCACCAGTCCGACGCAGTGGTTCTGGCACATGGTGTTGCCGTGGCTCACGCTGTCGGTGTTGTTCATCGGCTTCTACTCGCGCGTCCTGCGCTCGACGATCCTCGACACGATCACCGAGGACTACGTCCGCACCGCACACGCCAAGGGCCTGTCGAACCGCCAGGTGATGGTCCGCCATGTCCTGCGCAACAGCCTGATCCCGATCATCTCGCTGTGGGGGCTCGACATCGCGCAGGTGATCGGCGGCGGCGCGATCCTGACAGAGACCGTCTTCAACCTCCACGGCGTCGGCCAGCTCGCCGCCGAATCGATCGTCCGGCTCGACATCATCCCGCTGCTCGCGATCGTGCTGCTGACGGCGTTCGTGGTCGTTGCGCTCAGCGCCGTGGTCGACATCTTCTACGCGTATCTCGATCCTCGGATCAGACTCTCGTGAGCGCCGACAGGCCGCCGCTCCTCGAGGTCTCCGACCTGAAGGTCACGTTCGTGACCGAGGACGGCCTCGTGCGCGCCGTCGACGGCGTCTCGTTCACGGTCGCGCAGGGCGAGGTCGTCGCGATCGTGGGGGAGTCCGGTTCGGGAAAGTCGGTGACCGCGATGACGCTGATGGGGCTCACGCGCGGCGACAACTCGCGCATCGACGGACGCGCCACGCTCGATGGCAAGGATCTGCTCACCGCTTCCGACGCCGACCTGCAGAAGATCCGGGGCGCGTCGATCGCGATGGTGTTCCAGGATCCGATGAGCTCGCTCGACCCCGTGTACAGAATCGGCAAGCAGATCGTCGAGCAGATCCGCGCGCACGACTCGAACGTCTCGAAAGTGGAGGCGATGGACCGGGCGGCGACGTTGATGGAGCGCGTTGGGATCCCGCGGGCAACGGAGCGCCTCAAGTCCTATCCCCATGAGTTCTCGGGCGGCATGCGTCAGCGTGTGATGATCGCGATGGCGCTGTCATGCTCGCCAAAGCTGCTGATCGCCGACGAGCCGACGACCGCTCTCGACGTCACGATCCAGGCGCAGATCCTCGATGAGCTTCGCGGGTTGCGCTCGGCGACAGACGCGGGGATCATCCTCGTGACCCACGATCTCGGCGTCGTCGCTGACATCGCCGACCGGATCGTCGTCATGTACGCAGGCCGTGTCGTCGAGCAGGGGACGCTGACAGAGCTGTTCTACAACCCGCAGCACCCCTACACCTGGGGACTGCTCGGATCGATCACCCGCATCGACCGCGATCGATCGCAACGCCTGCCTGCGATCGCCGGGCTGCCGCCGTCGCTGCTGAAGCCGCCCAAGGGGTGTCACTTCCGCCCGCGCTGCCCGCACGCATTCGACCGCTGCCGCGAGGTGCCGGAACTCCTGTCACGCCTCCCGGACGAGCCCGAGCACCTCGATCGCTGCTGGCTCGAGCCCGATGCCAAGCACGCGCTACGGGTCGTCGGCGATCAGATCGGACTCGCGAGCCCCGAGGCCGTGTCGACGTGAACCAAGACGGCAACAGCGAGTTTCCGGCTGTCGACGTGGCGCCACTCGATACCGCCGACGCGAACGGCGATACGCATCTGCTCGACGTCGATCACCTCAGGATTCTGTTCCCGATCAAAGCCGGCCTGATCGTCGACCGCGCGGTCGGCCATGTTCACGCGGTCGATGACGTGTCGTTCGAGTTGTACGAGGGGGAGACGCTCGGGATCGTCGGCGAGTCGGGTTGCGGCAAGACGACGCTGATCCGGGGGCTCGTGCGCCTGATCGCAGCGACGGACGGCGCAATCCGGTTCCGCGGCGAGGACATCACGCACGCGAACCGCGAGCAGATGCAGCCGATCCGTCGGCAGATGCAGATGGTCTTCCAAGATCCGCAAGCGTCGCTCAATCCGCGCAAGCGCGTGGCTCAGATCCTCGCGACCCCGCTGGGCATGCGCGGCGTGCCCAAGAACAAGGTCGAGTCCGAGAGCCGGTCGCTGCTCGAACATGTGGGGCTGCACCCCGAGCATCTCAACCGGTTCCCGCATGAGTTCTCCGGCGGACAGCGCCAGCGGATCGGCATCGCCCGCGCGCTGGCGGTCAACCCGAGCCTGATCCTGCTCGACGAGCCGGTCTCAGCGCTCGACGTCTCGATCCAGGCGCAGGTCATCAACCTGCTCGACGACCTCCAGGACGAGCACCATCTTTCGTACATCTTCGTCGCCCACGACCTGAGCGTCGTGCGCCACGTCTCCGACCGGATCGTCGTGATGTACCTCGGGAAGCTGATGGAGGTCTCTCCGGCCGAGGAGCTCTACTCGAAGCCGATCCATCCGTACACGTCCGCGCTGCTCAGCGCGATCCCGATCCCCGACCCGCACGAGAACCGCTCGCGGACGCGGACGGTTGTCTCCGGCGAGCCCCCGAACCCGATCAACCCGCCGGCCGGCTGCCGCTTCCACACGCGGTGCCCGCACGCGACCGAGATCTGCCGGACGATCGAGCCCCAGCTCACCGAATACGCCAACGGTCACCTGTCGGCCTGCCATCACCCTCAGCACGTGTCAGGCGAAGAGATCGCTGCCGCGAAGCGGTCCGCAACGTCGCCGCTCACCGCGGGGGACGCCGCCCCGACGCTCGAGTAGCGGGCCGCCCGCGACGGGGACTGGACGGATGTTCGACCCCCCGCTTCTTTGTGGGATTTGCAGGGGATCGTAGGATGGGCAATGGAGACTAAGCGGACGACGTCTCACGCTACGGCTGTGGTGAGGGGACGGAGCCGGGGAAGATGGCGTTCTGGTCGTACAGGCAGCGCGGGCTGGCCGGTGACTCGACTCGGCACGGTCAAGCCGAGAAACGGGCGTCAGTTGACGCCACGTGGCGCGCGTTTGCGCTGATCGCAGGCGCCGGCGTTGCAATTCACGGCGCATTTGCCGCGAGCGGGACCCGCTCGGCCGTCGTCGACGACTGGCTCTATTGCGGGCTGTTTCTGCTCGCTGCGGCGAGTTGCGCGCTGCGCGCGCGCCGGGGCGACGCGCGCCGGGCGTGGGCCGTCGCGGCCGCCGGCGTGCTCGTCTGGGGCATGGCGGAGATCGTCTTCCGCCTGCTCGAGCCCAACCCCCGCGCCTGGTATCCGAAGACGTCGCAGGTCCTGTTGTTCATCGCGTTCAGCCTCGCGTACGCGACGCTGGCCCTGCTCGCCCGCGAGCGGGTCCGTCACTTCGACCCGGTCCTTGCCCTCGATGGCGTCCTCGCGGGGCTTGCCGCCGCGGCGGTCGCGGCGGTGCTGCTGTTCCCCGTGCTCGGTGCGGAGCGTGCGGCCGTGCCCAGCGCGCCGCCACAGGTATTCCTCCTGACCGCACTCGTCGGGCTGGCGTTCGTGGTGACGGTCGTCGGGATGACGGGCTGGCGGCCGGGACCCGCGTGGGCGCTGATCGCAACCGCGATCGCGATCAACGTGTGCGGCGACGCGGTGCTCGTGCACCTCACGAACGCGGGCCGCTACCACCGCGGATCGCCGGCGGACACGCTGTTCGTCGGCTCGGCGCTGCTGCTCGGGCTCGCGGCGTTTCACCCGAGCCGGCACGCGATCGTGACGTTCGACGCGGCGCGGCGCCTGCCCGTGCCGCTGATCAGTGCCGCGGCGGCGCTCAGCGTGCTGATCGCCGCCGTCGCCGGCGGCGCCGGCGGGCTGGCGGCAGGGCTTGCGGCGGCCGCGTTAGCGGTCACGATCGCGCGCATGTCGGTCGCGCTCGAGTTGCTCGAGCGCAGCCGCCGTCAGGCGCTCGCCGACGAGCTGACGGGACTCGGCAACCGCCGCCTGCTGGTGCACGACCTCAAGCGCCGCCTCGGGCCGGCGGCCGCGAGCCGACCGTTCATGCTGGCGCTGTTCGACCTCGACGGCTTCAAGCGCTACAACGACACGTTCGGGCATCCGAGCGGCGACGCGCTGCTCGCGCGCTTGGCCGGGCGGCTCGCGGACGCAGTCGCGCCGGGGTCGGCCTATCGGATGGGAGGCGATGAGTTCTGCGCGATCGTCGACGGCGCGGGGAACGGCGCCGCGAGGACGCTGGCGCGGGCCCAGGAGGCGCTGTCGGAGCAGGGCGACGCGTTCTCGATCACGAGCTCCTCGGGTACCGTGACGTGTCCGGGCGAGGCGACGAGTGTCTCCGCCGCGCTCGGCATCGCTGACGGCCGCATGTACGTCGCGAAGTCCCGTCGCACGATCGTCCAGGCGCAGACGCGCGACGCGGTGCTGAAGATGCTCCACGAGCGTGATCCAGCGCTGCACGAGCACCTGCGCGCGGTCGCACGGATGGCCGCGCAGGTGGCGCGCCGCCTCGGGCTCGACGGGGAGTCATCTGAGCAGGTCGCCCGCGCCGCTGAGCTGCACGACGTCGGCAAGATCGCCGTGCCGGACGCGATCCTCCACAAGGCCGGCAAGCTCGACCCGGAGGAGTGGCGGTTCATGCGCCAGCATCCGATCATCGGCGAGCGCATCCTGCGCACGGCGCCGTCGCTGGCGCCGATCGCGCCGCTCGTGCGCTCGGCACACGAGCGCTGGGACGGCAGCGGGTATCCCGACGGCCTGCGCCACGCTGAGCCTCCGATCGGGGCTCGCATCATCGCCGTCTGCGATGCCTACGACGCGATGCGCGCGCCCAAGCCGTACCGAGACGGGTTCTCACACGAGCGGGCGATCGCCGAGCTGCGGCGTGGCGCCGGCAAGAAGTTCGACCCCGACGTCGTGGAAGCGCTGTGCGCCGTGCTCGGCGAGGAGGCCATGGTCACGTAAGGGGTCGCGGGCGGCGAGTAAGGCCCGGGGGCCTTACATCCGCTCCGTTCTCCCGATGTGCGGCAGCCCCTCTCAGCTCATCCTTGCTCCACGTGGAGATGAGCAGATTCGAGAGGAGCACAGAATGCACCCCAGCCTCACATATGCAGTCTCCTGCGCACGCGCGAACGACCTCCGCCGAGTCGCAGAACACCACGCCGACCCGCTCGAGCGCACGCACACGCGGTCCCGTGTCGCGGCGCTCCTGGGCTTCCGGCGATACTTCAGCAATGCGCACGCGGCTCACCAGCAGCCACTTCGTGGGCAGAGTCGGGGAACTCGCGGAGCTGGAGCTGGCGTGGCAGGAAGCAGCGCAACGGCGGCCCGTGCTGGCTCTGCTGGGCGGTGACTCGGGCGTCGGCAAGACACGGCTGATCGCGGAATTCGAGCAACGGCTGCTCGCCGACGACGCGCTCGTCCTACGGGGCGAGGCCGTCGAGCAGGGCGAGACGGAGCTTCCGTACGCACCGCTGCTGAGCGCCTTGCGACCCCTCGTCCGGGAACGCAACGCGACGCTCGAGTCGCTGTCGCCCGCGAACCGCCGGCAGCTCGCGACGCTGCTGCCGGGGCTCGGCGAGGCCGAGCCCCCATTGGACGGGCGTGACGGCTCGGAGCAGCTGCGCCTGTTCGAGGCGTTGCTCGAGCTCCTCGACTGCCTGAGCGAGATCCAGCCGGTCGCGCTCGTGCTCGAAGACATGCACTGGGCGGATCGCTCGACGCGCACGTTTGTCGCGTTCCTCGCGCGCAGCCTCCGGCAGGAGCGGGTGATGCAGCTGCTCAGCTTCCGCACCGACGAGCTTCACCGCCGGCACCCGCTGCGGGCACTGCTGAGCGAACTCGAGCGGCTCGAGCGCGCTCGGCGCATCGATCTCGCTCCATTTGACCGCGACGAACTCGCCGAGGCGCTCGCCGACATCCTCGGCGACACACCGAGCGGGGGTCTCGTCGAGCGCCTGTTCGCGCGCAGCGAAGGGAACCCGTTGTACACGGAGGAGCTGCTCGCCGCCGGGCTCGACGGGCTCGGCGCCGCGCCGCAGAGCCTGCGCGATGCGTTCATCCTGAGGATCGAGCGCCTGCCCGCCGACGCGCAGCAGGCCGCGCGCGCGATCGCGGTCGGCCGGCGGCTCGACGAGACGACGATCGCCGACGTCACCGGGATCGATCACGTGCGCCTCCATGAGGCGCTGCGGGAGGCGGTCGGCGAGCAGGTCCTGGTGGCCGGTGAGGACGGCCAGCTGTGCTTCCGGCACGCGCTGCTGCGCGAGGCTCTGTACGACGATCTCCTCCCCGGTGAGCGCGTCGAGCTCCACCTGGCGCTCGCGCGGACGTTCGAGCTGCGCAACGGCACCCACGGCGATCGCGAGATGGAGAGCGCGGCGACGATCGCCGGTCATTACGCCGCGGCAGGTGACCAGCCTGCTGCGCTGCGCGCGTTCGTGAGGGCGGCAACGGCCGCTCGCAGCGTGCTCGCGTACGGGGAGGCGGCCGACCTCGCCGAGCGAGCGCTCGAGCTGTGGCCGCGGGTTGAGGGGGCGGATGCTCTGGTCGGGCTCGACCGCGTCGACCTGCTGTCGATCGCGGCCGAGGCCCACGCCAACGGCGGCGATCACGCGCGGACCGAGGTGCTGCTCGAGAGCGCGCTGCGCGAACTCGATCCGGAGCGCGACCCGCGCCGCTATCCCGAGTTGCTCGGCCGGCTCGCGCGGACGCAGTGGCAGCTGAACCGCGGCCAGGAGGGAATCGCGACGGCCGAGCGGGCCCTTGCGATGCTGCCCGAGGACGAGGACAGCCACGAGCGCGTCTCGTTGCTCGCGTGGCTCGCGCGAACGCGCGCGCTCCGAGGGCGCTACCGCGACGCGATCAGCGACGGCGAGCGGGCGCTCGCCGCCGCAGTGGGGGGAGGACATCGCCACTCAGAAAGTGAGCTGCTGAACACGGTCGGGATGGCGCGGATCGCGCTCGGGCAGGTCGAGGAAGGCGAACGCTGCCTGCGACGCGCGATCGAGATCGCGCGCGAAGACGACGACGTCGACGGGATGGCATATGCGTATGCGAACCTCGCCGACCACCTCAACCTTCAGGGCCGCGCGACCGAGGCGCTCGAGGTCGCTCGCGAGGGGCTGGCCGCCACGCCACGGAGGATGGGACGCCTGCATGACTGGATGAATCTCACGATCTCCGAGCTGGAGTTCGAGATCGGCGACTGGGAGGCAGCGCGATCGCATCTCGGGCCGTGGCGGCTGCAGTTGATTGGGATTCCTCTGATCTTCCGTCTGATCCGCGAGGCGGACCTCGCGCTCGGCATCGGCGACGAGGAGCTTGCCGAGCGATCCCTGGTCGAGGTCGAGCCGCTCGTGGCGCAATCATCCGAGCCGCAATGGATCGGCGTGCTCGGGTCGATTCTGGGCGAGCTGCGCCGGCGTCAGCGAGATCTGACTGCGGCACGGGCGGCGGTCGCGCAGGCGCTTGACCGCCTCGAGGTCTGCACGGACGACGTGGCGCGGATCGCGCGTGTGACGGGAATCGGTGTGCGGATCGAGGCCGACATCGCGCAGCGGGCCCGCGATCTGCGGGAGACGGCAGACGAGCGCGACGCGATCGCCCGCGCCCGGATCCACATGTCGCGGCTGAAAGCGGCGGCGCAGGAGGGCGGTCCGGTCGAGAGCGCGTGGCGGAGCACCGGGGCGGCGGAGTTCGCGCGAGCGCGTGGGCGCAACGATCCGTCGCTGTGGTTGAAGGCGGGGACCGAGTGGGATGCGATCTCGCGCCCGTACCCGGCCGCCATCCTCCGCTGGCGCGCGGCCGAAGCATTCGTGGAGGCCGACGACCGCGTGGCGGCGGCGTCGGCGGCTGGCGCCGCCTTCGAGTCCGCGGAGCGGCTGGGGGCGCGATGGCTCGCGACGGAAGTCTCGATCCTCTGTGAGCGGGCGCGCCTCGACCTGACGGCTGCCCGCGCCGCGGACGGCGCGACCGAGGCCGCTCCGTCGGTGTCCGACGCCGGTGGCGAGGACCCGTTCGGCCTGACCCCGCGCGAGCGGCAGGTGCTGGCGCTGATCGCGGAGGGCGCGACGAATCGCCAGATCGGCGCGGCGTTGTTCATGGCCGAGAAGACCGCGAGCGTGCACGTCTCGCGGATCCTCTCGAAGCTCGGCGTCCGCAGCCGCACCCAGGCCGCGGCCGTGGCGCACAGGCAGCGGCTGGCCTGACGCTGCGCGGTGGCCGGCCACCGGCCGGCTAGCGGCTGGCGCGCCGCTGCTCGCCGACGCGCATCGAGACGGTCCGGGCGGCCGCGAGCAGGCGCATGTCGAGCTCGTCGCGGACGATCGGCTTGGTGAGGAAGTCGTCGGCGCCGGCGCCGATCCCGCCGCGGATCCGGCCCAGATCGCCGAGCGCCGCGATCATCACGAAGTACGTCTCCGGAGCGTCCGGGCCCTCGCGGATCTGGCGGCAGAGCTCGTTGCCGTCGACGTCGGGCAGGCGTGAGTCGCTGATGACCACGTCGGGCAACTCGCGGCGGTAGCACTCGAGGGCGTCGTGCCCGTTGTCGACGGTCACGCACTCGTGACCGGCCGCCTCGACGCCACGCCAGAGCAGGAAGCGCGAGGCGGGATCATCGTCGGCGACGAGCACCCGCAGGCGCTGCGGCCGCGGCCCCGCGGCGGGTGTGTGCCGCCGATCGCCGCTTTCGGGGAAAGCCTCCTTGAACGCGCGGACCACCTGCGGATCGAACTGCGCGCCGGCGCCGCGCTCGAGCTCCGCAAGCGCCTCGTCGACCTCGAGCGCCGGCCGGTGCGGCCGCGACGAGGTCATGTCCTCGAACGCGCTGCAGACAAACAGGATCCGCGAGCCAAGCGGGATCTCCTCGCCGCGCAGCCCGTCGGGGTATCCGTCTCCGTCCCAGCGCTCGTGGCTGGACCGGACGAGCACGGCAACGTCCTCCATCCCGAAGTTGGCCGCAAGCAACCGCTCGCCGACGAGCGTGTGGAGGTGGATGAACTGCCACTCCTCGCCGGCCAGTTCACGCGTGTGCGCGAGCACGACGCTCGGCACCGCCATGTTCCCGATATCGCGCAGATGCGCGGCGGCGGCAAGGTCGTCGAGCGACTCGGGCGGGTACTCCATCGCGGTCGCGACTGCCGTGGCCAAGCCGGCGACGTCGAAGCGCGGCGTGGTCGCTCTGACCGCCTCGGTGGCCGTCTCGGGCGGCTGCTGGCCGAGCTCGCCCGCGATCGCCTTGCGCCGAGCCTGAGCACGATGATCGGCGAGCTTGAGCGCTTCGCTGATGCTCTCCGCCTCCTCGTGCAGCACCACCTCGCCCACCGCGCACGTGATCACGAAGCCCTCGCCGAGTTCGATCAGCGCCGCGCCGGCGGCGGCGCGAACCCTCGCCGTCGTCTCCTCGTCGCCACGCGCGATCACGGCGAATTCGCCGCCGCGCATGCGGTAGGCGGCGCCGTCGCCCCCGACTGCGTCCTTCAGCTTGCGACCGAGCCACCGGAGCAGGACGTCACCGCAGGCGTGCCCGTACGCGTCGGTGTACTTCTTGATGCCCTCCAGCAGATACAACGACAGCACCGTGCGGACCTGTTCGCGCTGTTCGTCGAGCGCCATCGCCAGGTCGTCGATGAGCATGTCCGAGCTCGGAAGGTGCGTGACCGGATCGATCAGCGAGGCATGCTCGCGAACGCGCACCGACTTGTTGACGCCGGCGACGCCGACGGCGGCGAGCGCGACCAGGATGCCGAGCAGCGTGCCGCCGAGAACCGCCACGAGCCAGAGCCCGATCTGCCCCGCCAGCGCGATCGCGACGGCCATCAGGGTGATCAACGCCGCACCGGCGATCACCGGGGCCACACTCAGCGCCCGTTCGGACTTCCGCATGAGAGTTCAGTCGACGGAGGATCGCCGACTCCAGACCGGGAAAACTACGGACAGCTCTCCGTAGCAACTACGGACGATGATGTCCGCAGCCTCGCGCTCCGGTGTAGCCTCACGCCAGCATGAGTCATGCGCCCGAGCTGCTGACCGCGTATCCGCCGCCGCCGTCCCCGGCGCGGACGCGGGCGACGTCGCGTCCGCCGCTGCGCGTCGGACTCGTCCAGCATCGGTGGCACCCGGATCCGGCTGAGCACGAGGCGGCGCTCGCCGAGGGCATTCGGATGGCAGCGTCCGAGGGTGCGCGAATCGTGTGCCTGCAGGAACTGTCGCTCTCGCGCTACTTCGCGATCACGCCGGACGGTCCCGAAGCGGTGGGGGCGCTTCCCGAGGATCTCGAGACAGGGCCAACGTCCACATTCGCGAGCAGGCTCGCGACCGAGACCGGCGTCCACGTTCACGCGTCGCTTTACGAGCGTGCGGACGCCCCCGACGGGCTCGGCTTCAACACCGCGATCGTCGTCGCACCCGACGGCAGCCTGCTGTCGCGAACGCGCAAGCTGCACATCCCGATCACCGCGGGCTACTACGAGGATCGCTATTTCCGGCCCGGGCCCGCGGCCGAGAACCCGTTTCCGCTCGTGGAGCTCGTCGACTCGGCGGCGGACGCGAGGATCGGCTGTCCGACGTGCTGGGACCAGTGGTTCCCCGAGCTCGCGCGCGCGTACTCGCTGGCCGGCGCGGAGATCCTCGTCTACCCGACGGCGATCGGCTCCGAGCCCGATCATCCCGGGTTCGACACGCAACCCCTGTGGCAGCAGGTGATCGTCGCCAACGGGATCACCAACGGGACGTTCATGGTCGCCGTCAATCGCATCGGCGAGGAAGGCCCGGTCACCTTCTACGGCTCGAGCTTCATCTCGGACCCGTACGGGCGGATCCTCGTGCAGGCGCCGCGCAGCGAGCCCGCGGTACTCGTCGCCGATCTCGACCTCGATCAGCGGCGCGACTGGCTCGAGCTGTTCCCGTTCCTGCACACGCGCCGGCCCGACGCGTACGTGGCATTGACGCAGAGGTAGCGGGCTGAGACCGTCGTGATGGCGCTGTGCGGGGTCATCCATCCGGCCGCGCTCCTCGCGATCGTCGCCCTGTCCGATGGGGGCGCGCCGGCTGCTCTGATCCTCGCCGTCGTGGTCGCGGTCGCGTCGGCCTCGGCGGCGCTCGTGGCGATCGCGCTGCTGTCCGGCGCGGCCACGCTCGCCTACGCCGCCACCGTCGCCGACCGCGGCGGCGACGCTGGGACGCACCACGCGCGCGCACGCGTCCTCGGCTCGGTGGCCGTGCGGCTGCTCGTGGCGATCGCGTTCCTGCTCGGCGGCGTGCTCGGCGGCCTCGAGGTGGCCGTGCCCGCGTTCGCGATCTCGCATCACGCGCCCGCGGTGAGCGGTCTGCTGGTCGCTGCGCTGTCGGTCGGCGGGATCCTCGGCGCCGCCGTCTACGGAGGCAGGACATGGGCGATGGCGCCGTCGGCGCGGCTCGTCGTCCTGCTCGCGACGCTCACGTTGGCGGTCCTGCTCGGCGCGGCGGCTCGGAGCGCCGCCGAGCTTGGAGCGCTGTTGCTCGCGGCCGGCACGTGTCTCAACCCCGCCCTGACGACGATCTCGCTGCTCGTCGACGCGTCCACGCCCGGGCCAACGGCCGCCGAGGCGTTCGGCTGGCTGTCGACCGGGGTCGCCGCCGGCGGCGGCGGCGCCAGCGTGATCGCCGGCGCGGTGGCGGGACACCACGGAGGTGCGGCGCCAGCCTTTGTCGTCGCCGCGGTGGCCGGGGGCGCTCGCGAGCGGCCT
>DATKOY010000194.1:0-6872 GCA_035524415.1 Solirubrobacteraceae bacterium
GTGCACGGCGCCCGCCAATGCCGCAAAGACCTGGTCGCGCAGTGCCGGAACGGTCCGCGCGCTCGACCAGCCGTAGCCCACGAACTTCGTCACCCGCAGCGGCGCGCCCGGCGCCGCCGTAGCGGTGATCGTAAGCCGAGCGAGATCCGGGTGGCTCGTCATCGCGGTCTCGGTGTCCGCGGGTCCATCGATGCGGTGATCCATCGCCGCGCCAACGGTCAGGCCGCTGGACCTCGTGGTGTGGACCAGAATCGCCTCAAGTCCCTGCCCGGAGAAGACGTCGGACACCAGTGGGGAGCTGAGGGCCGCCGCCGCGCGGGGGTCCCGCTCGGTCACGGGCAACGTCTCGTTGGTGACGAGCTCAGACTGGACGACCACCTGCACCGCGTCGTCGAGCGGCTCGACCTCGTACAAGATCGCCGCGATCGAGCGCTGCGTGAACGAGACCATCCGCGTCGAGGAAACGCGGGCCAGACGCCCGGTCGGCGACACCCACTCGGCCACACGGCGCAGCACGCCGGCCCGCAGATCGAGCACGCGCTCGTGCTTGCGCAGCTCGCCGTACCGGACGTCGAACGGCTCATCCTCGACCAGCAGCCGGATGATCTTGCCGTTCGTGACGTTCACCACCGTCTGTCCGTCCTCGGGATCGCCATACCCGGCCTCCGCGTACGGCAGCGGCCGAGTCTCGTAGAACCCGGCCAGGTAGGTGCCCGGAAGTCCGAACGGCTCGCCCTCGTCTAGGTTCGCGCGCATCCCGACGTGCCCGTTGGCGAGCGCGAACACCGACTCGGTCTGCGCCAAGCGCCCGAGGTCAAGCGCAGTCTCGTGGACCGCCCACGGCTCAACCACAAATGCCTCGTGCTGGATCACGCCGCGTCCGGAAGCTCGGCGAGGCCGGACGCGCCCGCCATCCGCGCACCGACCGTCACAGGACTCAAGTCCGACTGCAACCGCGGCATCCGCGCATTCCTACCACGAATGCATCACGCCGCGAGATCCCCACCCGCTCCTCGTGGATGACTCGATCGGTCCGGTTCAGCCGTGCCTGACGGACCCGAGCACCTCCTCGTAGAAGGCGTCTTCGGCCCGAAGGTAGCCGCGGATCGCGTGCTCAGCGATGCTCGCGATCGGCTCGCGGGGCCACGGCATAAGTCTGCGGTTGACGAATGGACAGTCCGCGGCCAGCCCCTGCCCGTCGCCGATCAGGAGCTCGGCTAGAACCTTGCCGTTGAGGTAGCTCATCGAGACGCCGTGTCCGATGCACCCGAGCGCGTAGACCGCGCCGCGATCGCCGCCGACGTATCCCAACGCGGGAGTGAGGTCGAGCGTCACCGAGAACGGACCGCCCCAGCGATGTGTGATGGCAACGTCCTGGAGATGCGGCCACAGCCAGCGGAGATAGTGCTCGAGATGTCGCCAGGCCTCCTCGTCGACGTCGCGGTCCAGGTCGCCGTTCGTCGTGAGGCCGACCGGCCCGCCGCCCAGCACGATCCGCCTGTCAGGGGTCAGTCGGTAATAGTGGATGAGGTTGCGGGCATCCTCGATCCCCTGCCCCGCCGTCCATCCGATCGGGGCGAGCTGCTCCTCGGTCAAGGGTGCGGTCGCCACCATGTAGGTGAACGCGGGCACCTGCAGCCGGGCGAGAGGGGCGAACAGATGCGAGTACGCGTTGGTCGCGAACACGAGCTTGCCGGCAGATACGGCTCCGCTCGGAGTCAACAGCCGATGCACGGCGCCTGGGCCCGCCGTCCGCGCGACCGCGAGCACGGGCGAGCCTTCGAACACGCGCACCCCAAGCTCGAGCGCAAGGCGCTTCTGCTCGCGCACCAACTTCGCCGGGTTCACGAGCAACAGTCGCGGCTCCCACATCGCGCCGAGATAGCGCTGCGAATCGACCATCTCGCGCGTCGCGGCGGCGTCAAGCCACGTAATCCCCTCGAACCCCAACGACACCATCAACTCGACCTGCCGTTGGAGCCGCTTGACATAGCTCGGCGTGGTCGCCACCCGAAGAAAGCCCGGACGGACCTTGTCGCACACCAGCCCCGCGTCGTCGATGAACCGGTCGAGCTCATCAACGCATCGCTCCATATACGCGTGCGCGCGCCGCAGGAACTCCCGTCCCCGCAGCATCGCAGTCGTGCCGAAGCCCAAACCGATCACCGTCATCGCGAATGACCCATTCCGCCCGCTCGCGCCGTACCCGATCGTCTTGGCCTCCAAGACGACGACCTCCAGCGAGGGGTCTCGACGCTTGAGCGCAATTGCGGTGGCCAGTCCCGTAAAGCCACCGCCGATCACGGCCGCATCCACGCTCAGATCATCCGCGAGCGCGGCCTCAGGCTGGTATTCGCCGTACTCGGCTAGCCACAGCGACAGCGGCGAATCAGGCAGGTCCCGCATCGAATCCATCGAAATCACCCCGACGCTGACAGCACGACGAGGCACTCGCAACCGCGCTCCCTACCACCCCATCTCCGTAACATCCCGCAGCCCGACGCCGCCAGGCGCGCCTCGACGCGTGCGTGTTTGCGGACGCGGCCACGAGTTGACTGATTCCACTGTACGTGCGAGGCGGCGGCGTCTCCGCGGCACAACGGTGAACGCGACCGTCTGCGGGGCTGACGTCCCGGCAGCGTTGGTTCGCGGTCACGCTCGCCACATACGAGCCGGTTCGGAGCGTTCGCGTCTTCGTGCGGCCGGTGAACGCCCTCACGTTCGCGCCCACGGCTTCATTCCGGGTCAGCGCGATCTCGATCCGTGCGGTCCGCTTGCGTCGTGCTTTCAGGATCTGGCTGATCGTGATCCGGACGGTCGCCGGACCGGAGAACGTGTAACGGACCGCTGTTCCCAGCGGGGCCTTCGCGATCACCGCGCTCCGGCCACGCGCAACCGCAAACCGCTTGTGGGTAACCGACAGTCCGCGGACGGAGACACGTTCGCGCCTGTCCCGCCGCCAGCGCTCGGCGGACAGGCGACGATCGTCGCGATCCCGCTCGCTCTGCCGCGCTGCCAGGGTGCGGTGTGAGCAGTCAGGCCTGATCGTGCGCGCGTGGTGACCGCGGCGCCCAGCTACTCGCTGACGTTGGGGGTCGGCAGGTTCGTCCCGATCGTGGTCGGCATCCCACCGGTGCACGTGACCACCAGGTCCGGTGTGAGCTCGGTCAAGCCATCGGAGCGCAACGCGGCGGGCGACCGGCGGCCAGCACAACCCGCCGATCGTGTGACCGCACGGTCAAGACGGAACGCGGCGGTCGGCGGGAGGGGGGATGTCCGACTCACACCTGTGCGCGACCTGGTCCCATCCTTCGGTGGGGTCTCGGTGCGGGGCTTGCGTCAGGCAGGTGGTGCGTGTACGAATTGGCGGCATGCGTGTGGCCATTGCGGATCATTTCGGCTGGGCCATTGCGGTAACGGCGTCAGCGGACCATGAGGTCGTGGACCGCCGGCGGATCGAGCTGGTCGAGGCCGGCGTGTCGGCGGCACCGATTCACTACGAGAGCCGACGGCTCGATGTCGCCGCCACAGCCGCGCTGGTCGCGAGGGTCCGAGCGTCCGTCGCTCGGGCGTCGTCAGCGGCGCTGGAGGAGATCGCAACCGCGCTGCCCGCGCCGGTCGCGTCGATCTCGCTTCGGACGTGGCCGCGTGACTTCCCCGCCGACATCGCGATTCAGCGTCACGCTCCCTATGAGGCTCGGGCCGACGCCATCATGTATCGCCAGGAGCTCGCCAAGCTCGCACGCGCACGTGGCTGGGACGTCCATCTGTATGACGCGAAGGCAGTGGTGGATCAAGCGGTGAGCTTGCTGGGCGAGCGGGCCGACGAGGTCCTGCAGGGCCCTCGGGCAACGATCGGACCACCCTGGACGAAGGACCATCGGGTTGCGCTCGCGGCGGCGATTGTGGCCGGCTGAGGGGCTTGCTGGGCGGTGCGATCACCCCACCGGAGCCCCGGCCGCCTGACCGCGCTGACGAGCCTTGGCCGTTCGCCGCCACCGACCGCCGGTGCAACCCGAACATCGGAGGGAGCGCTCATTGTCGAGATGGGCTGATGCAACAGTCTCGAAGCGGCCGCGGCGTCGGGACCACCACGACGCCGATGACATCTTTCGTCCGGACGGGGGCTGATTTTCCAGCCAGACACAGCGACGTTCGTTCAGCGCACAACGACGCAGAAGACGGTGGGGCATCGCGACTCTCGAGAGAGTGGAGCCGCGCGCCGCGCGAGCGATGCTGCGCGAGCCGCGGCACGGCGCAGTTTCGCTGGAAGGCGAATGTCAGGCTCGGGTCGCGGCATGTCGCCGTCGGGACCGGCGATCCGAGCGGCCGGCGTTGCCACTCGTCTCGCGCGCGGGTCGCGCGCCGCGCTCGGCGCCGACACGTCCGAGCCCGTGGTCGATCCCGAGCTTCTGAGCGAGCTGGCTGACGTCGCGATGCTCGGTGGGTGCGACAAGCGTGATCCCGACGCCTTTCGCACCCGCGCGGCCGGTGCGGCCGACCCTGTGGACGTACGTCTCTCCGTCGGCAGGTGGATCGAAGTTGATCACGTGGGAGATGCCGCTCACGTCGATCCCTCGGGCCGCCACGTCAGTTGCGATCAGCGTGTCGACTGCGCCGGACTGGAAGCGTGCGAGCGCCTGCTCGCGCTGGCGCTGTGACTTGTTGCCGTGCATCGCGACCGCCGCCACCCCGCGAGCACGCAGCTGCTTGACGAGCCGATCGGCCCCATGCTTCGTGCGCACGAACACCAGCGTCAACTCGCGGTCTCGCCGCAGCTCACGAACGAGGACCTCGACCCGATGCTCATCAGCGAGCTCGACGAACCGGTGCTCGACATCAGCGCTCGCACGCCGGGCGGTTGGCCCGTGCTCGTGGACGGCGGGATCATCGGTGAACTTCCTTGCCAGGCGCCCTGCATCGCCATCGAGCGTGGCGGAGAAGAACAGCGTCTGACGCGACGCCGGACACAGCCCGGCGATCCGCTCGACCGACGGGCGAAAGCCCATGTCGAGCATCCGGTCGGCCTCATCGAGCACGAGCATCCGGACCGCGTCAAGCGCGAACGCACCACGTGCGAGCAGGTCCTCGAGCCGTCCCGGAGTCGCGACAAGAACGTGCGAGCGCGCGGCGTCACTTGCTTGCTTCACCAACCCCACGCCTCCGTAGACGGCCGTCACGCGCAGCGCCCGGGCATGGGCGATCGAACGGATGTCGGCAACGATCTGCGTCGCGAGCTCGCGGGTCGGCGCCAAGACCAGCGCAGACGGCCGGGGACCGTCAGCCGCGATCCGCTCGATGAGCGGAATCCCGAACGCGAGCGTCTTGCCCGACCCGGTGGGCGACTTCGCGAGCACATCGCGACCGACGAGGACATCAGCGATCACCTTGCGCTGAATCGTGAACGGATGCGTGATGCCCTCGCGGGCGAGTGAACCGACAACAGCGCGCGAAACGCCGAGATCAGCGAAAGACTGCGTGGACATTATGAAACTGCTCCTTGGCGGCGACACGGGCCGCGGACGATTCGGGAGGCTACGGCTGACCCGAACCGCTCATAGGCGGGACCCAAGCAAGCTGCCTCGCGGCCGACGGCGCCGACCGCTGCAACTCAACGTAGCAGGTCCGCGGCGTCGCCTGTCCGCACGCAAACGTTCATCCCGCCCTGCTCCGCCTGGCGCACCAACACCTCCGATGCTTGCATCGTACACCCGACATAGGCAAGTCGCATGTAGTGGTGTGACAGGTAGATTTCGTCGGCGAGCAAGCGACCACGAGGAGCCGCGGGTCGCGCGGTAGCCTGCGCAGGGCGGCCTCGTCGCCGGGTGGGCGCTGAGTGCGACCGTCCGGCACTTCGGCCAAGAGCACGCTCCCACACATGACGTCGGGTTCATGTACGGCCAGTCCTCGCTCGCCGCCTGGCAGGCTTTGTGCGAGCGGCCCGGGTCACCACCGGCGATCTGTGCAGCCCTTCGCCGTAGCGTTCTCAGCGCCGCCGATGAACTGCGCGTGCCGGCGGCTTCCAACCCGCACGGCGGCACGATTCCGACCCGCCCTGTCGGTGCCCGCGCCGACACGATCATCGACAGCATGATGAACATCGCGATCCTGCCATGGGCGAGCACAGTCACCGGCAACCCTGCATACCGGCGCCTGGCTTCCCGTCATGCCCACGTCGTCACACGGCTGCTGGTCCGCGCAAACGGGTCGACTGCGCAGGCGGTCAACTTCGATCGGGCGACCGGCCAGGTGCTGTCGATCGGCACCCATCAGGGGCTGTCGAACGCCAGCACATGGTCTCGCGGCGAGGGCTGGGCGCTGTACGGCTTCGCCCAGTGCGCCGCCGATCTCAACGACCGCGGCTTGCTTCGCGTCGCCCTGCGAATCGCTCACTATGTCGCGAGCCATCTCGGTACTTCGTGTAGGAGCCGTCATGACCATGGAGCCAGAGCAGGCTCATCGGACCTCGGTCCCAACCCCGCGGAACGATCGGCCGCACATTTTCGCTGCCGTCAGCGGGGACGACCACGGTATGGCGCCACCGCGCTCCGTCGTCGCCGGTGACCCACCGTTCGATCTCCCAACCGCCCGCGACCTGCCGAGACAGGTAGACGACGGACGGGTTGGAGTGATCCAGCGCGATCCCTCCCGAGTACTCGCGTTCGATCGTGCCGGGGCTGCCGAGCGCTCCGAGCGAGCTCAAGTCCACACGCGGTCTGGCGATTCCCTGGATGTGAACCTGCGCCGCCCGAAGGCCTCGGAGCCGGAGTCAGTCGTCGCCGAAGAGGTCACGGTGGACGGCACCCCGGACGCAGCTCTCGATGCTGTCGCAGCGATCCTGCGAGCGCTGCGGGATTCGGCCGGCCGTGACT
>DATKOY010000195.1:0-140399 GCA_035524415.1 Solirubrobacteraceae bacterium
CCTGCAGCGCCACCGGATGCTCACCGTGCAGTGGCAGGCGCTGACGCCGATGCTGGGCGCGGGCGTGCCCGAGGAGGTCGACGCGGCCGGGGCCGGCGACGACGTCCGGCGCGCCTACGAGCTCTCGCACGAGACGTGGCAGGGACTCGTCGACGCGGGGTTGGAGCGCGCGGCGCCCTACGCCCTGTGCCTCGGGTTCCGGATCCGCTACATCCTCGACCTCAACGCGCGCGAGGCGATGCAGCTGGTCGAGCTGCGGTCGGGCCGCGAGGGCCATCCGAGCTACCGCGCCGTTGCCCATGAGATGCACGCGCAGATCGCCGCGGTCCACCCGGCCGTCGCGGACGCGATGACGCACGTGGACACCGAGACCGAGCCGCGCCTCGAGCGGATCCTGTCCGAGATGCGCAGCCACGCCCGGGCCGGCACGCAGCACTAGCCTTCCTTTAGCGGGTGTCGATCGCCAGCTCGATGCCGAGGGCGACGAGGATCGCGCCGAGTCCGCGCTCGATCCGGCGCCTGATCGCGCTGCGCCCGAGCCACCGCCGGGCACGACCGGCGGCGAGCACGAGCCCTGTGCACCACGCCGTGTCGAGGATCACCTGAATCGTCGCGAGGACCAGCACGGTCGGCAGCTCCGGCCCACTGTGCGGCAGGAGCTGCGGGAGGAACGAGGCCGCGAACACGGCGGCCTTCGGGTTCGCCGCGATCGAGACGAGCGAGGCGCGGAACGCCGATGCCGGACCGCGGCCCCGCGCGAGCCGGCTCGTCAGCGACGTCGCGAAGCCGTCGTCGCCGGCGCGCCGCGAGCTCCGCCACGCCTGCACGCCGAGCGCGACCAGGACGCACGCCCCGATCAGGTGCAGCGAGTCGAACAGCAGGCGGTTTGACACGCCAGCAGGAACGCCGGCAGCGCGTTGAGGACGTGCGCGACCACGAGCCGCTTATGACGGGAAGGGCACGGGCTCTGCCGGCGTCCTGGTGAAGAGAACCCGACTCGAACCTTTGAGGTGATGACGTGAAGCGCAGACTCATTCCGGCCGTCGGACTGGCGGCGCTGCTCCTCGCCGCGACCGCGGTGGCCGCCTCGCCGCGCCCGGCGACGATCAAGCTCGCCAAGACAGGCGTGGGCCCGCTCCTGACGAACGGCTCCGGACGGACCGTCTACATGTTCACGAAGGACGGGCGCAACAAGAACCGGTGCGGCCGCGTGAGTGGTTGCGAGTTGACCTGGCCGCCGGTCATCACAAACGGCCGGCCTACCGCCGGACCGGGGGTCAAGGCGTCCCTGCTCAGCACGATCACGATCTCGGGCGGCCGCCACCAGGTGACCTATGCGGGCCACCCGCTGTACACGTACGTCGGCGACTTCGGTCCGCGCCAGACCGACTACATCGGCACGCCGCAGTTCGGCGGGACGTGGTACGGCGTCAACGCGACGGGCGGCAAGGTGACGTGATCACCAGGTCTTGACCCGGACCGGCGCGAGCCGGCGCTCGACTCGGATCCGGCTGTCGAGCACGGTGCAGCCCTCCGCCATGCAGCGCACGGGATTGAGGTCGGCCTCGACGACCTCCGGGAGATCACGCAGCAGCAGCGCGAACCGCAGCAGCAGCCCCCGGAGCGCCGCGCGATCGAGTTTGGCCGCGTCCCGAAACCCCTCGAGTTGTGCGACCACGCTCTCGGAGGCGTCGATCAGCTCGTCGGCCTCGACATCGGTGCCGGGGAGCACGCGAAAGGCGGCGGTCCCGGCCAGGCCCGCCTGGCGTCCCCCGAGGCCGAGCGCCATCACGGGACCGAAGTCCGGATCGCTCATGGCGCCGATCAGTACGTCCGCGCCGGGCCCGAGCAGCGGCTGGACGATCGCGCCGTTGAAGCGGCGCTCGGCCAGCTCGACGCGTCGCTCGAGCTCGCGCCAGCCGGCGCGAACGGCCGCCTCGCCCTCGAGACCGAGCAGCACCGCGTCGATGTCGGCCGCGTGGGCGGGTGGCGGGAACGCGGCTTTGAGCGCGATCGGTCCGTCGACGGCGGCGGCAGCGGCCACCGCGTGCTCGAGGTCGTCGCACAATGCCGACGCGACCCGGGCGATCCGGTAGCCGTCCAGCATCGCCTGCGACTGTTCGATCGTCAGCCAGCTGGCGTCTCGATGTGCGAGCGTCTCACCGATCATCGTCCGCACCCAGCGGGGGTCGTGGTCTTCGATCACGGCTCGCTGACCGAGCGGACGCGACAGCCACTCACGGCGCTCGACCCCCCGCGCGAGCACGGCCGCGCAGGTCTCGGGAAACAGGAAGTTCGGAACGCCGCCGCTGTCGCCCGGCGGCAGACCACCGTCCGCGCCGAGGATCGAGGCGACAACCGGCTTGGGCGCCTGCCCGCACGCGCGGGCAACCGCGCTCAGCACCGCGTCGGAGTCGCCCCCGAACAGGTCGACGTAGTAGACCGCGATCGCGTCGACGCCCTCATCAGTGAGCGCACCGCGGACCGCGGCGAGGTAGTCGTCCCGGCCGGCGCGCGCAGGGAGCAGCACGGGATTGACGCCTGTGGCGAGGGCCAGCCGGCGCGTCGCGCACGCGTCCACCGCGAGCGTCGCGACGCCGGTCGAGTTGCTGATCACTGCAACCCTGCGCCCGAGCGGAAGCGGCTGGCTCTCGAAGAACGCGGCCGCGCTGAACAGCTCGTCGCCGCTCTGGAAGCGCAGCACGCCGGCTTGCCTGAAGAGGGCGTCGACGACAGCGTCACCGCGCAACGCCGCGGCCGTGTGGGATCGCGTCTCGAGCTGCACCCCCTCGTGGGCGCGGCGGCCCTTGACCGCCAGGATCGGCTTGCGTCGTGATACGCGCTGCGCGATTCGCGTGAAGTGCTCGGGGTTGCCGAAGGTCTCGACGTACAACATCACGGCCGCGGTTCGCTCGTCCTCTTCCCAGAGCTCGAGCAGATCGTTCGTCGAGACATCGACCCGGTCGCCGATCGACGCGAAGCCCGAGATCCCCAGCTGTCTGGCGGCGGCATGTCCGAGCAGTCCGATGCCGATCGCGCCCGACTGCGAGCAGATCGCGAGACGACCGGCCGGCACGCTGGCGCCGGCGAACGTGGCATTGAGGCTGACGGCCGGGTCGGTGTTGAGCACGCCGAGCGACCCCGGGCCGACGAGCCGCAGACCACCGGTGCGAACGATCTCGAGGAGCTCGTCGCGACGCGCCTGCACCTCTTCCGGCTCGAGATCCGGGTCACTCGTGAGCACGAGCAGCGCCTTCGCGCCGATGGCCGACGCCTGGGCGGCCACATCCGCGAGCTCGTCCCAGTCGACTGCCGCGATCACGAGCTCCGGAGGATCGTCGAGGTCGATCAGGCTGCGCGCGCAGCGCATCGAGGACACAACCTCGCCGGAGCGATTGACCGGTGAGACGACACCGCGAAACCCGCCGTCGAGGATGTCCTTGAGCACCGCGGCCCCGAGATCGCCCGGCGCGCTCGAGGCGCCGACGACCGCGATCGCCCTCGGCGAGAGGATCGGGCGCAGCGAGGCGATCGCGGCGACGTGGTCGCGGGCGTCGATCCGCTCCCGCACGGCCTCCGACGGCGTGATGTCGAGCGACACGGTCAGCTCCCCGAACGTGCCCTTGCGGCGGATCTCGAATCCGGCCCGTTCGAACACCAGCAGCATCGGCCGGTTCGTCCCCAGCACCTCCGCGTCGAAGCGCCGCACGCCCCGCTCGGCCGCGATCGACGCGAGCTGCTCGAGCATCCGCGTCGCGGTCCCCCGGCCCTGGAAGTCGTCGGCGACCGCGAACGCGACCTCGGCGGTGCCCGGCTCGCGCAGGAGGTCGTAGCTGGCGGCGGCGACGATGTGGTCGCCCTGGCGGCCGATCAGGGCGACCCGGTCGACGCCGTTTGCCTCGGCGTAGGCGCGCGCCGCAACCTCCGTGCGCAGGTAGCCGTGGAACCGCATGTAGCGGCTCTCGTCGGAGAGGCCCTCGTCGTAGAAGGCCTTGATGTCGTCGAGATCCTCGTGGGTGGGCGCCCGCAACCGCAACGTCGAGCCGTCGCGGAGCAGCACGTCACGGACGAGCGCCCCGCTACTCACATCTCCTGACCGCCGTTGACGGCCCAGACCTGGCCGGTGATGTACGACGACGCGTCAGCGCAGAGGAAGTGCACGACGCGGGCGACCTCCTCGGGCCGGCCGAGGCGGCCGAGGGGGATCTGTGCGCGGATCCGGTCGAGCACCTTCTCGGGAATCGTCTCCAGCATCTCGGTTGCGATGAACCCCGGTGCGACCGCGTTGACCGTCAGGCCGATGCGGTTGTTGTCCGCCTTGCCGGAGCGCTGCAGGCTGAACGCCGCCTCGCGGGCGAGCGACGTCGTCAGCCCGAACATCCCCGACTTGGACGCCGCGTAGTTCGTCTGCCCGATGTTCCCGATCTGGCCCACGATCGAGGAGATGTTGACGATCCGGCCGCTGCCGCGCTCGAGCATGTGCTCGATCGCCGCCTTGGACATGAAGAACGCCCCGGAGAGGTTCACGCCGAGGACCTTGTACCAGTCCTCCTCGCTCATCTTCAAGACCGACCTGTCGGCCGTGATCCCGGCGTTGTTGACGAGGATGTCGAGCCGGCCGTGGCGCTCGATCACGTCCTTGACGGTCCGCTGACAATCCTCGCTGGAGGCGACGTTGCCCTGGTGGAGGCTCGCGACGACGCCGTGCTGCTCGAGTTCGCGCTGGAATTCCTTGGCCTTTTCCTCGTTGCGGCTGTAGCCGGCGGCGATGGTCGCCTGCTGGTTGGCAAGGCTGCGACAGATCGCAGCGCCGATGCCGCGGGTGCCTCCGGTGACGAGCGCGACGCGGCCGCTGAGTTTGTCGCCGGGTACCTGCTCGACGTGATCAGTCGTGGTTACGGTTGCCATTTCTGCTCCCTCTCCTCGGGGTTGTCGATCGCTGCGCCAGCCACTGGGCGATGTCTGGCCAGATCTCGGTACGGGCTTTCGAACCGGCCATCAGGCCGATGTGGCCGCCGGGCCGGTCGAGCCGGGTGACGTCCTCGCTCGAGACGAGCGCCAGTAGCGGATGCGTGCCCTGCGGCGGGGCGATATGGTCGGCGCCGGCCGTGACAACCAGCAGGTTCTGGTCGATGCGCGCCAGATCGACGATCTCGCCGCGGAGCCGCAGGTTCCCGCGAACGAGCCGGTTCTCCTTGTACATCCACGTGATCCATTCGCGGTACGCGCGTGCCGGAAACGGCGGGTTGTCCGCGATCCAGCGCGCCATCGACTGGTAGGCCTCCCGGCGGCTCTTCCCATCGAGCACCGCCTCCCACAGCTGTCGATACGTCGTCCAGTAGTTGGTGACGGGCTTCATCAGCTTGTTCGCCCAGTCGATCGCCGATCCGGGCACGACGCCGTAGCCGTCGGCGACGTAGTCCACGTCGAACGACTCCCGGCCGACCCACCTGCCGTACAGCGAGCCGCGCGTGTCCACGGGCGTCGTCAGCAGCACCATGTTGGCAACGGGGTTGTCCGCCACAGCGCCCCCGTACAGCAGGCTCAGGGTGCCGCCGATGCACCAGCCGAGCAGCGACAGCTCATCCTGACCGCAGGCGCGCAGCACCTCGCGGATGCCCCACTGGAGCTCGTCGAGGACGTAGTTGTCGAGGCCCATGTCCGCGTCCTCCTCCTCGGGATAGCCCCAGTCGATCAGGAACACGTCAAAGCCCTGCTCGAGGAGGTACTCGACGAATGAGCTTCCCGGGCGCAGATCGAAGATGTCCGGACGGTTGATCAGCGCGAACACGAGCAGCACCGGGATCGGGTGCGTCCGGCGATCGGAGCGGTAGCGGTACAGCGTCGTCTTACGGTGCGTCCAGACGACGTCCTTGGGCGTGACGGCGACGACCGCGTCGCCCTGCGTCAGCAGGATGTTGGTGAACTCGAACGCTGCGACCGGCGTGCGGAGGAGCCGCTCAACCGCGTTCACGGCGTGCCCCCGCCCCGTTCTGGCTGCCCGCGGACTGGATCCGCTCGAGCTCCTGCAGGACGAGCTCGAGCTTATCCTCGGTGCGGGCGAGCTGGCGCGCGAGCCTGGTGATGTCCTGCCGCCCCGCCAAGCGCATGTTGCGGATGACGAGATCGAAGAAGTCCGTGCCGAGCTTCGTGAGCGCCACCATGTTCTCGGTCATCCGGGCCAGCAGCTCGCCGAAGCTGTCGCGCCCGACGAGCTCCTCGAACGCGCGGGCGGTGCGGGTCTCAGCGTCTTCGTACAGGCGCCGCGTCTCCTCAGCTGGGCTGGTCTTCTGGTCCACAGCCATTGCTCTCTCCTCGTGGCCGACTGCCGTCATTGCTAGGCCCTCCCGTGCTCCCGAGAACCACTGTCAGTGTTGCACTCCCCGGAGGCTTCGCAAAGCAAACCCCCACCGCCGATGACCGCGATGCACGGCGCCGCCTGTCACTCCGTGGAAGTGGGCTGGCCGGCCAGCCGAGCGCCCTGCGCGAGCGCTTCGAGCTTGCCGTACGCGCTGTCACGAGGCAGGTACTTCATGCCGCAGTCAGGCGCAGCGATGAGCCGCGGCGGCCGGACGTACGAAAACGCTCTGCGGATCCGGGCGGCGACCGTCTCGGGCGTCTCGATCTCGTCGGTTGAGAGATCGAGCACGCCGAGGATGATCGTCTTCTCGGGCAGCGAGTCGAGCACCTGCAGATCGAGCCCCGATTGGGCCGTTTCGATCGAGATCTGGTCGCAGTCGGCGCCGGCAAGTTCGCCGAGGAACGAGTAGCCGCTCGGACGCTCGTGGATGATCGCCGCGTATCCGAAGCACAGATGGACGGCGATCGTTCCCTCGATGCCGCCGATCGCCTCGTTGAGGACCTCGACGCCGAACGCGCGCGCCGCGTCCGGCCGCGCCTGCATGTACGGCTCGTCGACCTGGACGATGTGGGCGCCGGCCGCGAACAGATCGATGATCTCCTCGCGCACGGCCCGCGCGTAGCCGAGCGCGACCGCGTCAGGAGCACCGTAGTACTCGTCCTGCGCCTGCTGGGACATCGTGAACGGCCCGGGCACGGTCATCTTCGTCGGCTTGCTCGTGTGTGCGCGAAGGAACTCGAGGTCGCGCAGCTGAACCGGGTGGCGGCGGCTGATCGGGCCGACGACCCGCGGGACCGGGTTCGGGTGCCCGCTGCGGTCGAGCGCCGTGCCGGGATTGTCGACGTCGACGCCGTCGAGTGCCGTGGCGAACCGGTTGGAATAGCTCTCGCGGCGCATCTCGCCGTCGGTGATGATGTCGAGGCCGGCGCGCTCCTGATCGGCGATCGCCACCCGCGTCGCGTCGTCCTGTGCTTCCTGGAGGTACTGCGGATCGATCCGCCACAGGTCGATCGCGCGCACGCGCGGCGGAAACCGTGCTCGGAGCCGCTCGCGATCGATCAACCAGTCGGGCTGGGCGTAGGAACCGACAAGGCTCGTGGGGATCCGGCCGTCGGGCGCTGACACTCGCTCACCTCCGTTCGGGTGGTCCGAAGCCTAACCGCGCCGCGGGGTCGGGGCGCGCGGCGGCGGGTCGTCGGGAGCGCGCGATCAGCCACACCTCGACGCTCCGAGCGAAGCGCGGGCGATCGCTTCCGCGCCGCAGCGGCAACCGACCGAGGGTCGATCCCGCCCGGGAACTGCGGGAGATCGCGTTCGTTTCTGCCCTGTTCGACAGGCTCGGCGGGCGCGCCGGCTGACGATCGGCAATTCAGCGCCATATGCCGGGCGTGAATTGGCATTCACACCATCGGGGGGCGAAACCGGGGGCGAAACCGGGACCGCCGCCGGGGGCGGGACCGGGGCCGCGACCGACGCCCACAACCACCCATGAATGAGACTGGATCTCATTCCTATGGTATCGTCAGGGCGTGGCTCGCGCGGCGATGCGAACTGTGCCGGCGCTGCTGATCGCAGCCTCGCTCCTGTCCGCCTGCAACGGCGCCGCTCACCAGTACGCCGCCGCGATCCCCGGCCGCCTGCAGGTCGTCGCCGCGGAGAACTCCTGGGGCAGCATCGCGAGCCAGCTCGGAGGCGACAAGGCGCAGGTGACGAGCATCATCGTCAATCCGGATACGGATCCCCACTCGTACGAGCCTGCGGCAGCGGACGCGGTGGCGATCGCGCGCTCGCAGATGGCGATCGTCAACGGCATCGGCTACGACGCGTGGGCGTCGCACGTGATCGACGCGAACCCGTCGAGCTCGCGCGTCGTGCTCACGGTCGGCGACGTGCTCGGCCTCACGCAGGGAGACAACCCGCACCAGTGGTACTCGCCGTCGTCCGTACAGCGGGTGATCGCGCAGATCGTGACCGATTACAAGCGGCTTGACCCGAAGGACTCCGCCTATTTCGACGATCGGCGCGCGCAATTGCAAACGCGCGGTTTCGCGCGGTACGAGCGGCTCCTGCGCGAGATCCGCGCGCGCTACGCCGGCGTGCCGGTCGGCTATAGCGAGAGCATCTTCCAGCCGCTCGGCGAGGCGCTCGGACTGCGGCTGATGACGCCCTACAGCTTCGCGAAGGCGATCGCCGAAGGAACCGATGTGACCGCGGCGGACAAGCAGACGGTCGACGCCCAGGTGCAAGGCCGCCGGATCAAGGTCTGGCTGTACAACAGCCAGAACGCGACGCCCGACGTCCAGCGCATCAACCAGCTTGCCCGGGCCGCACACATCCCGGTGAGCACGATCACGGAGACGCTGTCGCCGGCGTCGGCGAGCTTCGAGCAATGGCAAGTGACGCAGCTGACCGCGCTCGAGCGGGCCCTGCATCGGGCGACGGGCCGATGACCGAACGTGTCGTCCAGCTCGAGCGTGCGGAGGCACGGATGGGAGGGCAAGCGGTCTGGAGCGACGTCGACATCCACATTGGTCCGGGCGAGTTCACCGCGATTCTCGGCCCGAAACGGATCCGGCAAGACAACCCTGCTGCGGGTCCTGCTCGGCGAGCTGCCGCTGTCCTCCGGGACCGTCTCGGTCCTCGGTCGTCCGGCCGGCGAGCGCAAGCGCGAGATCGGCTACCTCCCACAGCGCCGGCACTTCGAGCCCAACGTCCGGATCCGCGGGATCGACCTCGTCCGGCTCGGCCTCGACGGCAATCGGTGGGGCCTGCCGCTCCGGCACGTGGGCGGCGAGCGCGTCGATCACGTGATCGCGATGGTCGGCGCGGGTGCCTACGCGCGGCGCCCGATCGGCCGGCTGTCCGGCGGTGAGCAGCAGCGGCTCCTGATCGCGCAGGCGCTCGTCAGCCGCCCGCGCGTGCTGATCCTCGATGAGCCGCCGGACAGCCTCGACCTGCCCAACCAGACCGCGGTCGCGGCGCTGCTGGCGCGGATCTCCCGCGAACAGGGCGTCACGGTGCTGCTCGTCGCGCACGACATCAACCCGCTGCTGCCCTACATCAACCGCGTGGTCTACTTCGGCGCCGGCCATGCCGCCGTCGGATCGCCGCGGGACGTGATCACCGCAGAGACCTTGAGCCGTCTGTACGGCGTCGCGGTCGACGTGCTCGAGACCGCCGACAGCCGCCTGATCGTCGTGGGCCTGCCCGAGGCTCCCGCACATCACACCGACCGCCACGAACATGCACACCACTAGCCTCGCCGCGCTGTCCGCCGACCCGCTCTCCGATCTCAGGCAGCTGACGACCTACCCGTTCATGGTCAACGCGCTCGAAGCCGGCGCGATCGTCGCGGTGCTGGCGGGCGTTGCCGGCTGGTTCATGGTGCTGCGACGCGAGAGCTTCGCGGGGCACACGCTGTCGGTGATGGCGTTTCCGGGGGCGACCGGAGCGGTCCTGCTGGGGCTGCCCGCAGCAGCGGGCTACTTCAGCTTCTGCGGCGCCTCGGCGCTGGTGATCGGCAGCTCGGCCGGGTCGCACCCGCGGCGCCATCGTGGTGAGGAGTCCTCCGTGACCGGAACGGTGCAGGCGCTCGGGTTGGCGTGCGGGTTGGTGTTCCTCAGTCTGTACCAGGGCGTGCTCAGCGGGTACGAGAACCTGCTGTTTGGGAGCTTCCTCGGGATCACGTCGGGTCAGGTCGTCGTGCTCGCGATCGTGGCCGTGCTGACGCTCGGGTTCTTCGCGGTGGCGGGGCGGCCGCTGCTGTTCGCGTCTGTCGACGAAGCCGTCGCGCGGGCGCGCGGGGTCCCGGTGCGGGCGCTCGGGATGGCCTTCCTGCTGGTCCTCGGCTTCGCGGTTGCAGCGACCGCACAGATCACCGGGGTGCTGCTCGTGTTCGCGCTGCTGGTGGCGCCGGCGGCGACGGCGCAGCTGATCACGCCACGGGTCGGCCTGAGCTTGCTGCTGACCGTGGCGCTCGGCGTTCTGATCACGTGGGTCGGGCTCGCGCTCGCCTACTTCTACAACTATCCCGTCGGCTTCTACATCACGACGGTCGCGTTCGTGGTCTATGTCCTCGCGCGGATCGGGCGGACGGTGCGCGGCTGATGTTCGGGCACGAGTTCGTGCGCAACGCGTTCGTCGCCGGCACCCCGGTCGCGGTCGCGTGCGGCCTGGTCGGCTACTTCGTCGTGCTGCGCGCGCAGGTGTTCGCGGGCGACGCGCTCACGCACGTGGCCTTCACCGGCGCGCTCGCGGCCGCGGCCGCGGGGATCGATCCTCGGATCGGCCTGTTCGCCGCGACGGTCGCCGTCGGGGTCCTGCTCGGTGGTCTCGGCGAGCGCTCGCACCCGGACGATGTCACGATCGGCATCGTGTTCGCCTGGATCCTGGGGCTCGGGGTGTTCTTCCTCGCGGTGTTCAGCTCAGGATCGGGGGGCGGCAACGGACTGCTCGGAGCCCGCACGCTGTTCGGCTCGATCTTCGGACTCACGGGCGCGAGCGCCCGGCTGGCCGCCGGGGTCGGCCTCGCCGTCGTCGCCGCGACGGTGGCGATTGCGCGGCCGCTCTTGTTCGCGAGCGTCGATCCTCGGGTCGCAGCGGCGCGCGGCGTACCGGTGCGGACGTTGGGAATCGTCTCGCTCGGCCTGCTCGGCGCCGCCACCGCCGACGCGACGCAGACGATCGGGGCGCTGCTCTTGCTCGGCCTGCTGTCGGCGCCGGCGGGCGCCGCACAGCGCCTCACGGCCAACCCGTATCTCGGCCTCGCGCTGTCCGCGGCGATCGCCGTGCTCGCAACGTGGGGCGGGCTGACGCTCGGCTACGTGATCCCGACGCTGCCGCCGAGCTCGGCGGTCATCGCCGTCGCGAGCGCGATGTACCTGCTGACGTTCCTGTCCACCACCCGCAGGCGGCCGCGCAGTGAGCGGCGCCCGCTGGCCCTAGACTGAGATCGATGCCGCACGACAGCTCAGACAGCTGGGCCGCCCGGGCGCAGCGTGTCCTGGCCGAGCAGGGACACCACAGCGGGGCCGCTCGCCAGGCGATGCTCGAGCTGCTCGACTCGCAGACATGCGCGCTGTCGGCAATCGAGATCGAGGACGCGCTACGCGCGGGCGGCAGGCCCGTCGGCCGAGCGAGCATCTACCGGATCCTCGATGAGCTCGAACGGCTGCACCTCGTGCTGAAGCTCCAGGTCGGTCAGGCGATGGCTCGGTACGAGCCAATTCGAACAGGCGCCGGACACCACCACCATCTCGTGTGCGACAGCTGCGGCACGGTGATGCCGTTCACCGACTCAGAGCTCGAGTCCGCGATCCAGAAGCTCAGCCGCCGCGTCCCGATGCGCGTCGCCGAGCACGAGATCGTGCTCCACGGCGCGTGCCGCGACTGCAGCGACTAACTCACTCGTTCACTTGCCGCCTGCAGCTCGCGCCGGCGCAGCTCGATCCGCCGGATCTTCCCGGTCAGCGTCTTGGGGAGGTCCGGCACGAACTCGATTGAGCGCGGATACGCGTACGCCGAGTGGTGATCGCGCACGAATGCCTTGATCTCCTCGGCGAGCGTGTCGGACGGCTCATAGCCGGCCGCGAGCACGACGAACGCCTTGACGATGTTGCCGCGGCGCTCGTCGGGCGAGGCGACGGCCGCGGCCTCGGCGACCGCGGGGTGCTCGAGACAGGCCGACTCGACCTCGAACGGCCCGATCCGGTAGCCGGCGGAGATGATCACGTCATCGGCCCGCCCTTCGTACCAGTAGTAGCCGTCCTCGTCGGTCCGGGCGGCGTCCTTGGTGTGGAACCATTCGCCGCCGAACGCCTCCTTCGTGTCAGCCTCGGGGCGGTTCCAGTAGCCGAGCGGGTAGTGCGGGTTGGAGCGCGCCTTGAGGCAGATCTCCCCGCGCTCGCCGGGCGCCACCGGGTGCTCGTCCTCGTCGAGGATCGCGACCTCCCAGCCCGGCATCGGCTTGCCCATCGATCCCTCGCGCACCTCCATGAACGGGTAGTTGGCGCACAGCGGATAAGACTCGGTGAGGCCGTAGAAGTCGAGCACGGTGATGCCGTACTGGTCGCGGAACCAGCGGATCGCCTCCGGGTTGAGCGGCTCCCCGGCCGAGCACACGATCCGGAACTTCTGCGGGTAGCGCGTGCCGGCGTCGGAGATCGACATCATCGAGCGAATCGCGGTCGGCGTGCCGAACACGTTGGTGACCCCGTGGCGGGAGAGGAAGTCGAGCTGCTTGTGCGGGTCAAACCCGCCCTCGCGCTGGTAGACCGCCTGTACGGCACCGAGCCGCCACGGACCGATCAGCGGGCAGATGCCCGCCGCCCAGGCCCACTCCCCCATCCCGTGGAAGATCTCGCCGTCGCGGACGTCGTGGCAGTAGATGAACTCCTCGTGCGCGAGGACGTAGCGGTGGGCGTGGAGGATGCCCTTGGCGAGCCCCGTCGTGCCCGACGAGTAGTACAGCTGCGCCGGGTCATCGGAGGCGGTGTCGACGACGTCGAACGCGGTGGAGCCGTGGCTGAGCAGCTCGTCGTCGAGGATCAGGACGTGCTCGACGAGCGAGCGCTCGATCCGATCCGCGTTGGCGGCGTTGGTGACGAGCAGCTTGGCCTGAGAGTCGGTGACGCGGTGGCGGATCCCCTCGTCGCCGTAGAGCACCGACATCGAGAGCAGGATCGCGCCCATCTTCCAGGTCCCGAAGAAGGCGGCGGCGGTCTCGGGAGTCGGCGGGAGCAGCATCGCGACGCGGTCGCCGCGCTTGACGCCGTGCGCGGTCAGGACATTGGCGAAGCGGTTCGACGCATCCTGGAGCTCTCCCCAGGTGACGTTCCGTACGTTCCCCTCGAAGTCCTCGTGGATCATCGCCGCCTTCTCGCGCGGGTGCCGATCGCACACGTCGGTCGCGATGTTGTAGCGCTCGGGCACCTCCCAGCGGTGGTGCGCCCGCGCCTCTTCGTAGGAGGAGATCGTCGGTGTGGTGCTCATCGGCGAATCATGCCTGATTCGCGGTCCTGCCAGCAGGATTTCGACGCGCCCGCGCGGTGACGCCGATGTGACGTGTACCGGCGGGGGTAAGATCACGCCTGCTCGTATGTCTTTTGCGTTGGGCGTGCTGCTCGGGGTTGGGTTCGCCGCCATCGTCGCGGCGGCGTGGAGGGCCATACGCGCTCCTCGCGCCGCCCGGGTGCCGGAGGCGGCGGGGATGCAGTCGGCGCTGCACGCGGCGACGGCGACGCTGCCGCACCTGCGCCGCGGGCTGAGACCCCGCACCGCCGCTGAGGCGGTCCCCTACCTGCGCGCGCTCACCGGGGCGGCGGCGATCGCGCTGGCGGACACGCGTGCGGTGCTCGCGATCGACGGCGAGGGCCGTGAACAGGTCAGGCCGGGCGACCTGCTCTCGCGCCTGCTGGCGCGCACGCCGGATGACCGCGTCCAGATCGTGCCGCGGCTGACCTCCTCGGACCCGCGCTGCCCGCTGCATTCGGCCGTGCTCGCGCCGCTGATTGTGCAGGGGCGCCGGGCAGGCACGCTGATCGCGTTCTACAACAGCGTCGGCGACCCGAGCCCGTTCGAGCTGCGGGTCGTCACGGAGGCCGCGAGCCTCGTGTCGGCTCAGGTGGAGCTGTCGATCGTCGCACAGCAGGAGGAGCGACTCGCGCGGGCCGAGCTGCGAGCCCTGCGTGCCCAGATCTCTCCTCACTTCATCTACAACGCGCTGGCGGCGGTCGCCGGCGATATCCACGCGCGTCCCGACGAGGCCCGGGAGCTCCTGATCGACTTCGCCGAGTTCACGCGGTACCTGTTCCGCGACGGACGCTCGTACGTGACGCTCGGCGAGGAGCTCGAGCACGTCGAGCGCTACCTGCGGCTCGAGCGGGCTCGCTTCCGCGACGGCCTGCACGTGACGGTCGACGTCCCGCCCGAGACACTCGGCGCCGTCGTCCCCGCGATGTCGGTCCAGCCGCTCGTCGAGAACGCCGTCCGCCACGGCGCGGAGCGCCGCGCCGGCACCGGGCGGGTGATGATCAGCGCCCGGGTGCTCGGCCCGGACGTCGAGCTGTACGTGTCCGACGATGGTGCCGGGATCGCGCCCGAACGGGTCGCCGCAGTGCTCGCCGGCGCCGGCGGCGGGATCGGCCTCTCGAATGTCGACGCGCGGCTGCGCGCGACCTTCGGCGAGCGCTACGCACTGCGGATCCGCTCAGAACAGGGCGAGGGCACGACCGCTGTGATGACGGTCCCGAACCTCCGCGGCGACGTCGGAGCCCGAGAGCTCGTGGGATCGGCGTGAGCGCCGAGCGCTTGACGATCCTCGCGGTCGATGACGAGCGTTCCCAGCTCGAGGACCTTGCGCGGCTGCTGCGCAGCTTCCCGTCTGTCGAGGATGTCGAGTGCGCGTTCGACAGCCACGACGCGCTCGTGAAGGCCTCGGCGCAGGGCTACGACGCCGTGTTCCTCGATGTGCGGATGCCGGACCTCGACGGCCTCGAGCTCGGGCGCGTGCTGAAGCGTTTTGGGGCCCCTCCACAGCTCGTGTTCGTCAGCGCCTACGACAATGCGGCCGTCGACGCGTTCGAGCTGCACGCGCTCGACTACCTGCTCAAGCCGGTCGGGCGCCGGCGGCTCGAGCAGGCGCTCGAGCGGATCACCGCTGCCGTCGAGGCCGGCGAACGCGACGAGCTCGGCCGCCGCACGGTCCGCGCTCCTCACGCGGTGCCGGACAGCGAGATGCTCGCGGTTGCGAACGTTCGCAACGGGTCGACGCGGCTGATCGCGCGCAGCTCGGTCCTGTACGTGCACGCGCACGGCGACTTCGTGCGAATCGTCGGCGAGGACGGCCGCTACCTGCTGCGGGCGACGCTGAGCGAGATCGAGCGCCGCTGGGAGCATCACGGCTTCGTGCGGGTGCACCGCCAGTACGTGGCGAACCTGAACCGTGCCGTGGAGCTGCGGCCGCGGCTCGGCGGTACCGCCGAGCTCGCGTTCGGCGACGGGCAGACGATCCCGATCGCGCGCCGGCACGTGACCGAGCTCGGCCGGCTGCTGGGGGTCTGACCGCCGACGGGCGCGCCCGCGCTGCGCGGGCGCGCCCGTCGCGCACGCTCATGCGTCCGCGGCGGCGTGCTCCTCCTTGATCTTCCCCTCGAGCTGGGCCATCACGTCGGGATCGCGCAGCGTCGTGACGTCGCCGAGTGCGCGGCCTTCGGCGATGTCGCGCAGCAGCCGGCGCATGATCTTGCCCGAACGCGTCTTCGGCAGGTCGTCGGCCCAGATGATCCTCTTCGGCCGGGCGAACTTGCCGATCCGGTCGCCCACGTGGGCGCGGATGTCCTCGATCAGTGCGTCGGAGCCTTCAAGCGTCCCTTGAAGGGTGACGAACGCACAGATCGCCTGGCCGGTGGTGTCGTCGCTCTGGCCGATCACGGCCGCCTCGGCGACCTTCTGGTGGGAGACGATCGCGGACTCGACCTCGGCCGTCGAGAGCCGGTGGCCCGACACGTTGACGACGTCGTCGATCCGCCCGATGATCCAGCAGTAGCCGTCCTTGTCCCTGCGGGCGGCGTCGCCAACGAGATACGTCTCCTTGCCGAAGCGCGCGAAGTACGTCTCGACGAAGCGGTCGTCCTCCTTGTAGAGCGTGCGCAGCATCGACGGCCACGGACGCGTCAGCACGAGCAATCCCTGCCCCTCCTCGATCGGCTTGCCCTCGCGCTCGCCAACCACGTCCGCCGCGACGCCCGGAAACGGCCGCGTCGCCGAGCCCGGCTTCGTCGCGACGATCCCCGGCAGCGGCGTGATCATGATCGCCCCGGTCTCGGTCTGCCACCACGTGTCGACGATCGGACAGCGCTCGCCGCCGACGACCGTGTGGTACCAGAGCCACGCCTTCGGGTTGATCGGCTCGCCGACGGTCCCGAGCAGCCGCAGCTTTTCGAGATTGAACTTCTCGACGTGCTCGACGCCCCACTTGATGCACGCCCGGATCGCCGTCGGCGCCGTGTAAAAGATCGTCGCGCCGTAGCGCTCGCACAGCTCCCACCAGATCCCCTTGTGCGGGTAGTCGGGCGCGCCCTCGTACATGATGCTCGTGGCGCCGTTGCACAACGGCCCGTAGACGATGTAGGAGTGGCCGGTGACCCAGCCGACGTCGGCCGAGCACCAGAAGACGTCCTGCTCGGGCTTCAGATCGAACACGTAACGATGCGTGCTCGAGACCCCGGTGAGATAGCCGCCGGTCGTGTGCAGCACGCCCTTGGGCTTGGCGGTCGAGCCGCTCGTGTACAGGACGTACAGCGGGTGCTCCGCGTCGAGTTCCTCGGCCGGGCACTCAGCGCCCGCGCGCTCGACGACCTCGTGGTACCAGACGTCGCGGCCGTCCTTCATCTCGCACTCGGCCTGGGTGTGCTGCACGACGATGATGTGCTCGAGCGTCTCGAGATCGCCCATCACGGCATCGACCTGCTGCTTGATCAGCGCCGTCTTCCCCTTGCGCCGGGCACCATCGACCGTCACGAGCGCCTTCGCGGCGGAGAACTCCATCCGTTCACGCACCGAGTCGGGCGAGAACCCACCGAACACCACGTTGTGCGGAGCCCCGATCCGCGAGCACGCCAGCATCGCGACGACGACCTCGGGAATCATCGGCAGATAGATCCCGACGATGTCCCCCTTCTGGATCCCGAGGTCCTTGAGCGCGTTTGCGAACTTCTGCACGTCACGGTGCAGATCGGCGTAGGAGACGTTGCGCTCCTCGCCTTCCTCCCCGCGCCAGTGGAACGCGATCCGGTCGCCGTTGCCGGCCTCGACGTGCCGGTCAAGGCAGTTATAAGACGCGTTGATCGTCCCGTCCTTGAACCACTTGTAGAACGGCGGGTTCGAGTCGTCGAGCACCTCGGTCGGCTCCTTGAACCAGTGCAGCTCCTTGGCCTGTTGAGCCCACCATCCCTGCCAGTCGCGGTCGGCCTCCTCGTAGATCGACGGGTCGTTCAGGAGCGCGCTCTTGCGGAACTCCTCGGGAGGCTCGAACTTCTCGATGTCGAGCATCGACTCGAGCTTGGCCTCCAGGGTCCCATCGCCCGCCGGAGTCGTCACCGTGTCTGCCATTGAAAGCCTCTCCTTCTTCGCGCTGGCGCCTGGAAGCTGGGTAGCCTCAGGCGCCGGGTGTTGCACCGGCGCCTGACGCCCGCTACAGATGTGCGGCGATTATCTACAGCCTAGTTGTACCCCACTTGCGCTGGGGGCCTTACCGCCGCAGTGGGAACACCGGCGCGATGGTCCTGCCGAACGTCGAGTTGATGACCGCAGCAAACGACGCATACCACGCGACGATCGCGGTCGCGAGGCCTACCCAGCCGCCGAGCTTGATCGTCCCGTTGATGACATTCGTAGTCCCGGCGAGGGCCGAATTGCCGATGCCGAGAATGATGAACGTGATCGCCAGCAGGAGGAACACAAGCGCGACAGCGCCGCTCGTCCGCAGCGAGGCGACGAACATGTACGTCGTGAAAATGCCCCACATCCACAGGTACAGACCGAGCCCGCTGAAGACCTCGCTGCCGACGTTCTCGGCAACCGAATGAACGATGAAGTAGAACGAGATCCAGAAGGCTCCGTACGAGCAGAACGCGACGGCTCCGAACGTGTTGCCGGTGCGGAATTCCCAGATCCCTGCCGCGAACTGGGCGATCCCACCGTAGGCGATGGCCAAGGCTGCAACCATCGGCAGCAGCCCGCCACCGGGCGCCTTGGGTGATCCGACCAGGCCGGCATTGATCAGGCTGAGCATGAACGTCGTGCCGGCGAACGCCGCAAGCCCGAGAGGCCCGGGATCCGCAGGGGTCCAGCCTGCCGACCGGCCGCCCGTGGGGTCGGCTGCGGGGGCCACGTCGGCCTCGCGCGGACCAGGGCTACCTGCTTCCATCGATACCTCCTACATCTCGCGTGACGAGTATCGAGTCAGCAGATTCGTGTGATGCCGCGCGCGTGGCAATGCAGAGATCGCCGAGCGGCGTCTGCGGCGCGCTGAACGGTCGAGATCCGGAGCCGAGCGGCTGCCGGTGGGCAGAAAATCGGGGTAGTGGCTGAGTGCTGTGCGCGACGCGGCGGTCGCCGCGAGCTGAGCGTTTGGGGCGGCCCCGCGGCCCCGATCCCCGGCGTGGACAGGGATCAGGGCCGTCTCGGCCGGGGCGTTACCCGCCGCAGCGCGGGGATCTATCCGAGCGGCGAGACCGGTCGGAACGGTGCGCGTGGGTGGGCGGGTGAACGGGTGGAGACTGCATGCACAAACGGTCACGTGAGAGGAGGACGATGACCACCGGCCCCGGCCCGCCGAGGCTGCCTGAGCCGATACAGCGCTCATCGGCGCGGTGCGGCGTTCGGTCGCGGCGCCGGGGGGCGCGCGGACAGATATCCGACGCGCAGGGCCGCGCCTAACCGGGTCTCAGTGGCGCTTCTTGCGCTTGCGCTTGGACGTCGTCGCTCGCGTTCGCGGCGCGGGCGCGCCAACCGGCTCCGGCGCCGGGGCCGGTGCGGGCTTCATCCGCCCCGGACGACCGCCGCCCGCGCGCATGCGCTGCTCGCGCATCTCCGCCCCGGTCGGCCAGCGCTCAGCCTGGCCCGTGCTCCACGCGGGCGGGCTGCCACCTGGCCAGCGGCCCGAGATCAGCAGCGCCAGCGCCAGCAGCCAGAAGCCCTGCACGATCGTCGCGGATGCGCCGATCGGGAAGATCACCAGCACCCCGGCGAAGATCCCGAGGTAGCCCATGAACTTGGTGAGCAACCCGGCGCGCATCGCGTTCAGCGCGGTCATCACGACCGAGACCGCCAGCAACAGCGCCGCGAACTGACCGAGGAGCGGCAGGACGACGAGGCCCGCTCCGTGCGTGAGCTGGTGCGCCTGCTCGTATGTCTGGTTCCCGTGGCTGACGAAGTCGCTCGCCTTGCTCGCGATGACCGCGGCATAGGCGACGCCGCTGATCGCGGCAAGCCCGGCGCCGATGATCGCGAGGATCCGGACCCAGCCGCCCGTCTGCGGAGTCCGCGCGCGCGTGATCCGCAGCAGGAACACGAGCGTCAACCCGATCAGGATGAACCCGCAGGCGTTGAGGATCGCGCCGATCAGATCGAGCGGGTAGCGCTTGTGTGCCGTGATCAGATCAAGCGTGAGCTCGTCGACCTTCGTGTGCGGACCGGCAAGCTGCAATGCCGTGGCGGCGATCACGAGCAGTCCGGCCGCGCCGGCGATCACGGTTTGGCGCGTGCGGACGCGCGATTCGTAGCGCAGTTGCTCGTCGGCGGTCATCGGGCTGACACCCAATGCTATCCACGCGGGCGCAATCCGCGCGGGACCGACTCGCCCTCGTACGGCATCCGGGCGGGCACGTAGTCGGGGTCGTCCGGCTCGAGCAGCCGTGAGACGCGGTCGCCCAGGAGCAGGACCAGGTCGAGCACCGGCGTGAGGATCCGCAGCGCAGTCTCGAAGCGGGCGCGCAGCACGGGATTGGGGGTCGAGCCGGCCATCTCCCGGCCGAGTCTAAACCCCGCCAGGTACCATAGCCGTCATGGAAGGAAGCGGCTTTGGCAACCTGTTCGGCGACCCGGACGAGTTCCAGCGCAGGCTTGGCGAATTTGCCGAGCAGATGCAGGGCGCGCAGCGGCTCGCGTGGGCCGACAACGCGATCAAGCTCGCGGTCGACCTCACGGTGGCCGCGATGAACCGGGTCAACATTCAGGGGACCACCGACCAGCAGGCCGAGCAGCTGCGCTCGGTGATGGCGACGGTGTTCCCCGAGGCGGTCACGCTCGTGCGCGAGGCGCGCGAGGGCCTTCAGTAGCGGCCCGACGCTACGGCTGGAGCGCCCCGAGCACGAGATCGTCGTGCTCGGCAGGCTTCACGTTGCGGAAGATCTCCTTGATCTTCCCGTCCGCGTCGATCACGAACGTCGTGCGCTCCGCGCCCATGTACGCGCGCCCGTACCGGTTCTTCTCGACCCACACGCCGTACGCCTCGGTGACGGCATGGTCCTCGTCGGCCAGCAGCGGGAAGCCGAGGCCGTACTTCTGATCGAACTTCGAGACCGCTGTGACCGGGTCGGGCGAGACGCCGAGCACGATCGCGTCGGCCTGCTCGTAGTCGGTGCGGTGGTCACGCACGCCGCACGCCTGAGTCGTACAGCCGGGGGTGTCGGCCTTGGGGTAGAAGTAGAGGACAACCGTCTTGCCCCGCAGTCCGGACAGCGAGACGGAGTTGCCCTCCTGATCGGGGAGGGTGAAGTCGGGTGCTGGGTCGCCTACGTTCAGTGCCATGGTGGTTGGAACCCTACTTCAACAGCCGTGAGAGCCGCCGGTCCTTGAGCAGCTTGCCCTCGGTCTGGCACGTCGGGCAGTAACACATCACGTAGTCCTCGTAGTACACGGCCTCGATCTGATCGCCGCATCGCGGGCACGGCTTGCCGTTGTAGCGGTGCACGGTGAGTGGCATCGGCAGCTTGTCGGGGATCGGCAGCGTGATCGCCTGCTCGTAGTGGGCGATCGCGTCCGTCAGTGTGTTGATTGTCGCCCCACGCAGCCGGTCGGCCTCGTCGGACTCCAGATCGGAGCCGCGCTTGAACGGCGAGATCATCGCGGCGTGGAGGATCTCGTCGACCCATGAGCGGCCGATGCCCGCGATCACGTGCTGATCGCGAAGCAGCGCGTAGAGCGGTCGCGGTGCGTCGAGCAGGTCGGCGAACGGAGGGGGATCCGGCCATGCCTCGGGGCCAAGCGCGGCGATCGTCTCCTCGGCCTCCACGTCCGTTGCTCGGAGCAGCTTCACCCACGCCCGCTGCTTGGTCCCGAACTCGCGCAGACGCAGCTCGCGGCCGTCGTCGAGGCGGACGAGCAGCCGCGAGGTGCGATCGCGCAGCGACGCGCGGCCGTCGAACAGCTGCAGGCGACCGGCCGACATCAGGTGGATCAGCATCGTGAGATCACCGTCGACCTCCGCGAGGAACAGCTTCCCCCGGCGCCGGATCCCGCGCACCGTGCGACCCTCGAGCGCCGCCAGCGGCGGGTCGTATGTCTTCAGCGCGTTGACGCCCGGCGCGAGCGCTGACTCGATCCGCGCGCCCCCCGTGGCGGCGCCGATCAATCGCGCTGTGATCTCGACTTCCGGGAGCTCAGGCATCGGTGCATACGAGGGTACTTCGCACGCACACTTTGACCGAATTGTTCGTGCGCATTCAGGAACGCTTTACGCACGCGCAAGAGACTGCTCGGCATGAGTGACGTGCTTGCAATCGTGGGATCCGACGACGCGGACGACGAGCTCCTCCAGGAGATCGCTCACGGCCACGCGGACCGGGTGACGGTGCTCGTCGAGAACGCGGAGACCGACTGGGCGTCGGACGAGTCCGAGTCCGGCCGTGCCGTCCGCGACCGGCTCGCCGCGCTGCTGGCGGCGATCGAGCGCCGAACCGGTGCGGTCGTGGTCGGCCTCGCCGGGAGCCGCGACCAGTTGCGCGGGTGGCGCTTTGACCGAGTGGTCGGCGGGCGCGCTGCGCTGACCGCGTAGGCTGGACTGACCGCGCCGGGTGCCGGGGCGAAGTGCGCGGCGTGGCCGCGCCACGGCGCTCCTCGTCGCTACCCTGCCAGTCCATAATGAGCGCAACGCTGGCCCCCGACGACGTCGTCCGTACGCACGCGGACGGCGCCGCGAACTCCCGAGAGCCGCTGCTGGTCCTCGATCCGCTGATCGAGTTCCTTGCCGGCGGCGGCCTGGCGGCGCCGGTCGACCTCGACGCAGTGCCTGTCGGCGAGGGGCATTCGTGCGTGACGTTCGTGCTGTCGACCGGCGTCGTCCTGCGCCGCCCGCCACGCGGGCCACTGCCACCGAGCGCCCACGACGTGCTGCGCGAGGCGCGGCTGTTGCGCGCGCTCGAGCGCACTCCGGTCCGCGTGCCGAAGGTGCTCGCGGTCTGCGAGGACACCTCCGTGATCGGCTCCCCGTTCTACATCATGGAGGAGGTCAAGGGCCATGTCGTGACCGGGGTGCTTCCGCCTGCGCTCGACGACCCAGCGCAGCGCGCGCGGATCGCCGACGAGCTGATCGACGCACTGGTCGAGCTACACGCCGTCGATTGGCGCGCAATCGGGCTGGAGGGCTTCGGCAAGCCGTGCGGATACCTGGAGCGCCAGCTGCGGCGGTTCCTCGGCCTCTGGGAGCACAACAAGACACGCGAGCTGCCTCAGGTCGAGCAGGTCGGCACGTGGCTCGCCGAGAACCTCCCCGAGTCCCCGCCGGCGACGATCGTGCACGGCGACTACCGGCTGGGCAACACGATGCTCGCGATCGACGCCCCGGCGCGACTGGTCGCGATCTTCGACTGGGAGATGGCGACGATCGGCGACCCGCTCGCCGACATCGGCTACCTGATGATCCACTGGCGCGAGGCCGGCGAGCCGGCCGCGAAGTTCGCGCCGCAGACGGTGACCACGCTCCCGGGCTTCCCGACCCGCCACGAGATGATCGCCCGCTACGAGGAGCGCTCCGGCCGCTCGATGCAGGCGCTCGACTGGTACGTGACGCTCGCGCTGTGGAAGGCCGTCGTGTTCATGGAGGGCAACTACAAGCGTGCGATCTCAGGAGCGACCGACGACCCGTATCTGAAGACATTCGACGAAGGGGTCGTGGAGCTCGCCGAGCGGGCGCTCGAGGTCACCCGGCATGGCTTCTGAGAACGGGCATTACACCGGCCTCTTGATCGACTGGGGCGGGGTGCTGACGACCGACCTGTTTGCTTCGTTCCGCTCGTTCTGCGAGCTCGAGGGGCTCGAGCCCGATGAGATCAGGCGCCGCTTCCGCGAGGATCCTGTCTGCCGCGAGCTCGTGATCGGACTCGAAACCGGGCGGATCCCGGAGGAGGAATTCGAGCAGCAGTTCGCCGAGGTGCTCGGCGTGGAGGCAGCCGAGCTGATCGACCGGATGTTCGCCGGGTCATCTCCGGACGAGACGATGCTCGATGCGGTCCTGCGCGCACGGCAGGCCGGGATCCGCACCGGGCTCATCTCGAACTCGTGGGGAACTCGGCGCTACGACCGCGCGCAGCTCGCCGACCTGTTCGACGGGATCGTCATCTCCGGCGAGCTCGGGATGCGCAAGCCCGCCCCGCGGATGTATGAGCTGGGGGCCGAGCGCATCGGCGCAGCGGCGAGCGCGTGCGTGTTCGTCGACGACCTCCCGTTCAATCTCGAGCCGGCTGCCGAGCTCGGCATGGCCACCGTGCATCACCTCGATTCCGAGCAGACGATCGCTGCGCTCGAGCGCCTGCTCGGGGTGCACTTGCGATGAGCCGGCGGGGATCAGGCGCACTCGCCGCGGCGCTGACGGCGGCGACGCTGATGGTGAGCGGGTGCGGAAGCCAGGCGCTGTCCGATGGCCAGCTGGCGACGCAGGCCACGCGGCTCTGCCAGCTCGCGACGCTCCAGACCGATCGGATCCCCACGCCGACCGATCCGTCCGACAGCGCGCTCTACCTCCAGCGCGGGATCGCGGTGATGGACGGGGAGCTTGCGCAACTGCGCAAGCTCCACGCGCCCGACGACGTTGCGGACGTGTACACGGTGTCGATCAACTCGTTCGCCAAGAAGCTCAGCTACATGCGGGACACCGTCCACGATCTCGCCAAGGGGGAGGATCCGGTGCTCGCGGTTCGCACGCTGCAGCAGGATCTGGAGCCGGTCGAGGCGCAAGAAAACGGCGCCTGGCGGACGCTTCAGATCAACGCCTGCCTGAGCCGGTAGCGTCGCCGGCTCGCTCGCCACGGGGCACGCCCGTGCGCTCGCCGGTGGGCTCGCCGGTGATCAGGCGGACGCCCCGACCATGGGCCAAGAAGCTCCACGCCCAGCGGATCACGACGAGCAGGCGATTCTCGAACCCGATCAGGTACCACAGGTGCACGACGAGCCAGGTGACCCACGCGACGAAGCCGCTCAGCCGAAGTCCGCGCACGTCGGCGACCGCCTTCGCTCGGCCGATCGTCGCGAGATTGCCCTTGTCGTGGTAGCGGAACGGTCGGGGTGGGTGGCCTGCGAGGCGGTCGGCGACCGCGCGCGCGACGTGACGCCCCTGCTGGATCGCGACCGGAGCGAGGCCGGGAAGGGCCGCCAACGAACCGTCCGGCCGGCGCAGCGTGACCATGTCGCCGAGTGCAAAGACCTCGGGATGGCCGGGCAGCGTGAGGTCGGCGTTCACCGCGACGCGCCCTGAGCGATCGAGCTCCGCGCCCGCGTGCCGCGCGAGGACCCCCGCGAGCCGTGCTGCCATCACGCCCGCGGCCCAGACCACGGTGTGCGCGTCGGTGTGCTCGGTCGTGCCGTCGTGCGCCTGCGTGGTCACGCCGGTCGCGTCGAGATCGATCACCATCCGGTCGAACTGGGGGGTCACGCCGAGATCCTCGAGCGAGCGCGCGGCCTTGGCCGACAGCGACGGCGGGAACGCGCCGAGCACGCGATCGGCGGCCTCGACCAGCATGATGCGTGCCCGACCGGAGTCGAACGTGCGGAAGTCGCCTCGGAGGTCGCGTGCGATCTCCGCGATCTGGCCGGCCATCTCGACCCCGGTCGGCCCGGCGCCGACGACGACGAAGGTCAACAGCGACCGCCGCCGCTCGGGATCCTCCTCGAGCTCGGCGGCTTCGAAGGCGGCGAGGATCTCGCTGCGGATCGCGAGTGCCCCCTCGAGCGTCTTCAGCTCTGCGGCGGCCTCGCGCCACTCGTCGTGGCCGAAGTAGTTGTACTCGGAGCCGCCCGAGGCGATCAGGATGTCGTACGGAACGGTCTCGGCCCGGGCCTCGTCGATCACCGGCTCGACGTGAACGAGCCGGTTCTCGAGATCGACGTCGGTGACCTCGGCAAGCAGGACGCGGACGTTGCGCCGGCGGCGGAAGATCCGCCGCAGCGGGTACGCGATCTCCCCCGGCGACAGCGCCCCGGTCGCCACCTGATAGGCGAGCGGCTGAAACAGATGGAAGTTGCGACGGTCGATCAGCGTGACGTCGACCGGAAGCTTGGCGAGCTGCAGTGCTGCCTGGAGGCCGCCGAAGCCGCCACCGATGACGACCACGCGTGGCCGTCCAGCTGTCCCGTCGGAGAGAGTGCTCATCGTGTCGTACTGCCCGCTGTCACCATGGAACTACACATAGCACGCCCGCCCAGGATCAGCCCGGTTCCGCGTCGCGGTGATCGCTCGCGACGATCTCCTGCCACGTCATCCCACTGCGCACGCTCTCCGGCCGCTCGGCGACGATGTTCGATCCGGGGCGGGCAGCCTCGTCCCCGGCCTTGACGAGGATCCAGCGCCGGGGACCGGTCCTCGTCAGCGCGAACCGGCCGTTCAGCTTGTGACCGCGCAGGATGAACGACACGTGATCGGGTTCCTCGCGCGTGATCTCGGCATCGCCTTCGTCCCAGATGATCACGGCTCCGCTGCCCCGTGCCGCGTGCTCGTGCACCCCCTCGAACGCGCCCGCCGACAGCTCGTGGTCGTCGACCGGGACCGCCAGCCGCCGATCCGCGGGGTCAAGCGAGGGACCCTTCGGCACCGCCCACGAGCGCAGGACCCCGCCGCTGCGCAGCCGCAGATCGAAGTGCAGCGTCGTGGCGTCGTGGAGCTGGACGACAAAGCGGGGCACGGACCGCGCTACAGGTTAGGCGCCCAGACGCCGGTGGTGGCCCTCGAGCGCCCCGCTGAATGACAGCGGGCCCGGCGCACTGGACGCCGGGCCCGCCACAACGACTGTCAAGCGCGGCGCTACGCCTTCGCTTTGAGTTCGAGCGTGTCCGTGCAGCTCGTGTGGATGCCGTCAGCTGAGCTGCACGTCATCGTGCCGGTGCCTTTCATCCCCTGATATGCCCCGGTGCCCCCGGTGACCGTCAGCGTACCGAGGTAGTCGACCGTCAGGAAGTTCAGCGAGCCCTCCTGCGGCGTCAGGTCGTAGGATCCGTGAATGCTTCCCAGCGGGAAGTACAGCGTGTAGGTGGCCACCGTGTCGCCCGTATCGTCAACGGTGAAGTTGTCCGCTTGCACGCCACTCCCGAGCAGCTTCCCGCAGGCCGCGGAGCCGTACTCGCTTCCCTGCGACACAGGGGGCGTGACCGCCGAGCCACCGGCCGCGATGGTGACAGTGGTCTCGGTCTTACAGATCACCTTCACCGGCTTCACCGGCTTCGGCTTGGGGTGCTTGGTGACTTTACTGCTGGCCGCCATTGCGGCGGTGACTCCAAATGCCAGCGGAATCGCGCTGAGCGTGGCGCCCGCGAGGCAGATCCGACGTCTCACAACAACCTCCGTGCTCGAATGAATAAGAACCGATGCCAACGATCACAGCTGTGGGCGGCCGCGTCACCCGGTGCGGGCCGGCCCGGCCGATGATCAGCCGGGCCAGCGTCCAGGCGATCGCCTCCCTGCTGCAATCAGTGCACTCCGTTGAGCGTCGCCACGTCGACGGCCTTGATCCGTGCCGGCAGCGGCACGAAGTCGAGCGCCGGACCGAACTGCTGTCCTGCGTTGAGCGCATAGCTGACGAACGACTTCAGCAGGGCCCCGTTGCCGAGCGGGTCGGTCGGCTGCAGGATGCAGTAGGTGAACGTCGAGATCGGGTACGCGATCTTGGCGCGCTTCGGCGCGTTGACGATGTGGAGCTCGTTGCCTGCCGGAACGCTCTTCACGATCGACGCGGCGTTGGAGATGTTCTTGAGGTTCGGCACCTCGTAGTTGCCGGCCGCGTTCTGGATCGCCGCCGCCGGCAGCCGGTGCGAGATCAGGTACGAAACGGCGACGTACGCGATCGAGCCGGGCGTCTGCTGCTCGACCGTGACCATCCCGCTGTTGCCGGTCGCCCCGGGGCCGACGGGGAACGTCGGCTTGGTCCCACGGCCGATCGTCGACCGGAAGGCGCCGCTGACCGACGATTCGTAGTCGGTGAACGCGTACGAGTCACCGGACCCGTCGGCGCGATGCACCGGCGTGATCGCCAGGTTGGGCAGGTGCGTCCCCTTGTTGAGCCGCGTGATGTGCGGGTCGTTCCACCGCGTGACCGTGCCGAGATAGATCGCGGCAATGACGCCGCCCGTCAGGTGCAGCTTGTGGATACCAGGGATGTTGAAGCTGACACCGGTCGCCGACAGCGCCCATGGGATCTGGACACAGCCGTTGCACGGCGTCGTCGACGCCGACAGGGGCGCGTCGGAGGCCCCGAAGTCGACGAGGCCCTGGCCGATGTCCTTCAGACCAGTGCCTGATCCGACGGCCTGATATGTCGGGGTGGGGTTGCCCGTGTTCTGAGCCCAGGCCGCTGCCCACTCGGCCTCGATCGGGGCGACGAGGGTGGACCCTGCACCTTGGATGGCGTTGGCGGCTGACGCCGCGGCCGCCGTCACACCCGAGACCGCGCACACAACCACGGCAGCGCAGCTCAGGCTGGCCAATCTCTTAAAGACCAAAGCACGTCCTTTCCAGTTGGGAACCAGCGATTGGGCTCGTCCACCCGGCCGTCCTGTCGAGCCGGGGCAAGGATCGCGGCGGAGGTCTTGACAGCTGTTGCGGATTTGTAACCAAGATTTATCAATCTTGTGACGGTCTGCAGCCCCGCTGATGCCGCGGAGAGTTTTGTCTAGATTGCCCCGCCGTGTCGTCGACGGTAGGTCCGAGGGCTCCTCTTCGCATGCGCTTCCCGCGCCGTAGTGCCGCGACGAGCCGTGGGGGCACAGGTGACCGTGTCATGTACGGCCTGTGCGCAGCCGCCGGGTTGTTGACGGTGCTCGTCCTCGGCGAGGTCATCTACCAGGTTGCGAAGGGCGCGAGCCCGTCGATCTCCGAGTTCGGCCTGAGCTTTGTGTTCCACACCAGGTGGGCGCCGAACTTCAACATGTTCGGCGCGCTGGCAGCGATCTACGGCACGATCGTCAGCTCGTTCATCGCGATCGCGATCTCCGCGCCGCTGGGAATCGCGATCGGTCTCTACATGAGCCTGATGGCTCCGCCGCGGGTGAGAACGGTCGTCGGCCCGCTCGTCGAGATGCTCGCCGCGATCCCGAGCGTGATCGTCGGGTTCTGGGGGGTCGTCGTGCTCGCTCCGTTCATCGCGCACCACGTCGAGCCGTTCCTTCACAACGTGTTCGGCTTCATCCCCCTGTTCGGACCGCCGCAGACGACGGGCCTGAGTATCTTCACCGCCGGGGTCGGCCTCACGGTGATGGTGCTGCCGATTGTTGCGGCGCTCAGCCGCGACCTGTTCCTGACCGTCCCGCAGGACCTCAAGGACGGCGCGGCGGCGCTCGGTGCAACGCGCTGGGAGATCATCCGCGGCGTCGTGTTGCCGACGACCGTCTCGGGCGTCGCAGCGGCGACCGTGCTCGGTCTCGGCCGCGCGCTCGGCGAGGCGATCGCGGTCACGCAGATGATGGGCGACGGATCCGGGATCCACGTCAACCTGTTCCTGCCGGGCAATAGCCTCTCGAGCCGGATCGCGAGCGAGTTTCCGAGCCCGGAGTCGAAGCTTCACATCCCCTCGCTGTTCTACTTGGCGCTGATCCTGCTCGTGATCGGCCTCGCGACGAGTCTGCTCGCGCGCATGATCGCCTCTCGCTTCGACGTCGAGAAAAGGCTCGCACGATGACCACCCGCTCAGAGGCGATGCCCGGTGGCGCGTCGTTGCCGGATCCGACCGCGCCGCTGAGCCCGACCGGCAATCTGCGGCGACGCGTGGCAATCAGCCGGCTCGTCGACGCGGCAGCGATGGGGGCGGCGTTGATCGCGGTCGCGCTGCTCGTGGGGGTGGCGTTCACGGTCCTCAAGCGCGGCATCTCCGCGATCAGCGTCGACTTCCTGACGAGTAACCAGGCCGAGGGAGGGATCGCGAATGCGCTCCTCGGGACGATCGAGATCGTCGCGATCGGCGCGTTACTGGCCATGCCGACCGGAATCCTCACCGGCATCTACCTGACGGAGTTCGCGGGTCCGCGCTCGCGGTCGGCGCGCGCGCTGAAGCTCGTGCTCGACCTGCTTCAGGGGCTGCCGACGATCATCGTCGGCGTGGTCGTGTTCGGCTTGCTCGTCGTCCCGATGCAGAGGGAGACGGGCTTCGCCGGCGCGGTCGCGTACGCGATCGTGATGCTGCCGATGATCGCGCGCGCGAGCCAGGAGGTGCTGCTGCTCGTCCCGGGCAGCCTGCGCGAGGCGGCCGACGCGCTCGGTGTCGACCGCTGGCGTTCAGTGCTCACCGTGATATTGCCGGCGGCGATGGGCGGCATCGTCACCGGCGCGATCCTCGCGATCGCACGCGCAGCGGGCGAGACCGCGCCGCTGCTCATCTGCAACAGCATCTACAACCCGACGACGGTGGGGCTTGACCCGTTTCAGGGGGTTCCGAGCATCCCGATGTACATCTTCACCACGTATGACCTGCCGACCGAGACGGCCCTCACACGGGCGTGGGGTGCCGCGCTCGTGCTGCTGACGATCATCCTCATCGCGAACGTCGGTGCGCGGGTGGTGCTGGCGCGAAGCCGTGCGAAGATGGGGATATGATGGACCGGGACGTGGGCGTGGGCCGCAGCGTGATCAACGATCCCGTTCCGGGCCGGGTCCGGATCGAGAGCGATGCCGTGCCGCAGCCCCCCGTGCAGGAGGCGTCGCAGGCGCGGCCGCCCGCTGTCGCCCGCGAGGCGGTGTTCGACATCCACGACATGGCGGTCTTCTACGGCGAGAGCCAGGCGCTCGGTTGGACATCGCTGAGGATCTACCGCCATGTCGTGACGGCCGTGATCGGACCGTCTGGCTGTGGCAAGTCGACGTTCATCCGCAGCCTCAACCGAATGAACGATGCGATCCCGGGCTTCAGACTCGAGGGCCAGGTCCTGTACCACGGTCACGACGTGTACGCCGCGGCGACCAACCGGGTGGAGGTCCGCCGGCGCATCGGGATGGTGTTCCAGAAGCCCAACCCGTTCCCGAAGTCGATCTTCGACAACGTCGCGTGGGCGCCGCGCAACCTCGGCATGAGAGTCGACCTCAACGAGCGGGTCGAGCGCGCGCTGCAGCACGCCGCGCTGTGGGACGAGGTCAAGGACCGCCTGCACGAGAGTGCCCTCGGCCTCTCGGGCGGCCAGCAGCAGCGGCTGTGCATCGCGCGAGCGCTCGCGATCGAGCCCGACGTGCTGCTCCTCGACGAGCCCGCCTCAGCGCTTGACCCGATCGCCACAGCGTCGATCGAGGAGCTGATGCACACGCTCAAGCACCGCTACACGATCGTGATCGTCACCCACAACATGCAGCAGGCCGCGCGAGTCGCCGATCACACCGCCTTCTTCAGCCTCGACACGACCGGCTCCGAGCGCATCGGAACGCTCGTCGAATACGCTGACACGGAGACGATCTTCCGCCGCCCCAGGGACACGCGGACACGCGACTACGTCACCGGTCAGTTCGGATAGGCGCGTCCGACCGGAATCGCTCGAACCCGGCCCCGTTAAGGCTCACCACATAATGAGTGGCCGGATCTGACGAGTGGCTGGGCGTGTCTTAGTGCGCCGCGATCGCGTCGCTCGGAACGTGCAGCAGGATCGGCTGCCCGCACTGCCAGCAGTACGCGGCGCCGCTCGAGTGCGGCGCGCCGCAGTTGCCGCACACGCCCGCGGTCGACGTGTGCTCGAGCCGCAGGATCCGCTCAACTTCCGCGAGCTCCGCATCGGCCTGCTGGAGAACGGCCGCGCGTTGCACGAGGATCTCGACACGCATCCGGTCGCGGATCGCCATCTCGTAGACGAGCCCGCCGAGGTCGAACTGAAGCTCGGCGACGCGCGCGGCGAGCTGATCGCGCCGGCGTCGGAGATCGAGGACCCCCTCTGGGGTCGTGCGCGACTCTGCTGTCAGCGGCGGCGCGCCCGACGCGCTCGATGCGGGTGCGGCTTTCCCGCGGCCGGGCCGCAAACTGATCGACTTCAGCCCCTTGCGCCGTGCCCCGGCCATCAGCGCTGCGGCCTCATGGGCCGAAGAAGCTGCCGGTGAACTTCCCGCCCGAGCAGCCACTGCTCGAGCCGCCGGTGCACTTCTGGCCCTGCTTGATCGTGGGCTGGGAGGGTGCGGCTCCACCGAGGACCTGGGAGGCGGCTGCGGCCGCCTTGACGACGACCTTTTTCGAGATCGGCGCGTTGGCTGCGGCGGTCGTCGTCTTCGCGCCCTTCTTCGAGGCCGTTGCGGCCGCCGTGTGCGTCGCCGTCGTCGGCGTCGTGGCCGCCGCCGCGCTGCCGCCGCCGCCCGCGACCGTCACGACCTGGACCGCCGGCTGGCTGGCCCGCTGGTTACTCGCGTTGTTCGAGCCGGACCGACCGATCTCGACGCCGACGCCCATCGCGAGCAGCAGTGTGGCGATCCCCGCCACGAGGGTCGCACCCGACGGAACCCGCCGCTGGCGCTGCTCGGGTGGCTGAGCCGGAGCGGCCGCCTGGGCGTTTGCGGGTGCCGGACTCGGCGCGGTCACGGGAAAGCGCGCCTTGCCGCGCCGCTCCCCGCACTGCACGCAGTAGCGCTGATCGCTCGCCAGCGGCGCGCCGCACGTCGCGCAGCGGTCCCCGACGATAGAACCGATCATCGGACGCGTCTGCACCGGGCCGGTAGGCCATTCCGCAGTCGTGGAGCTGGGCCCCTGTACCGGGTCGTCAGTGCTCATCGCTCGTCGTCCTGTGTCCCGTCGTCGTTCACTGTCCAGAGTAGGACGCTGCTCCCCGGCGGTTGTGAACGAGGTGTGACCGAACGGTGGTCTCAAGGCCGTCCGCGACGGGGCTCAGGCCGTGTGCGAGACACACGATGGTCACAATTGCGAACGGGCGTCACACCACACTTGAGTTAAGTGTGACGCCGACATTCTCCGAGCAGCACGACCACGGGCCTGCAGGTGCGATCGGCTGCGTGACCTGCGGCTCACGGCTCGCGCACGATCAGCGATACTGCGTGCAGTGCGGCACCCGGCGCGGTCCGCTGCCGCCCCACGTCGCCGAGGCGATCGCTGCTGTCTTCGAGCACGGGCAATCACCCGTTGCGGGGCCGGCAGCGGCCGCCGACACCGGAGCGCAGCCTGTCGCACCACCGGCGCCGCGACCAGCTGCGGGCTGGTTTCCGACGCCCCGCGTCGCCGCGATGGCGGTCCTGGGAATGCTCGCGTTCGGCGTCGCCGTGGGTTCGGCCGTCGGGGGAAACGTCGCCACCTTGGCGAGCGCACCGCTGCTGATCCTCGCGCAGCAGACTCCGGCGTCGACCGTACCGAGCGGCGGCGCACCGCTGTCAGACAGCTCCGGCGCCGGCGCCGGGTCCTCCGGGACCCCGACGGTCCAGACGGTGACCGTGACGAGCACCGCTCCGCAGCCGCAGAGCTCGACGCCCTCGAACTCGGGCTCCGGCTCGGGCACGGGGTCAGGCGGAGGTGGCGGCTCGTCCAACCTGCTCGGGCTTCCGCCGATCAAGCACGTCTTCCTGATCGTCCTGTCCGACCGCGGCTACACCCAGACGTTCGCGCCTGGGTCACCCGACACCTACCTGTCGAAGACGCTCCCGGCGAAGGGAGAGGTGCTGCCGGACTATTACGCCGTCACGCCGGGTCCGCTTGCGAACGAGATCGCGCTGATCAGCGGGCAGGGGCCGACACCGCAGACGGCGGCGAACTGCCCGGTGTTCACGAACCTGGTCCCTGGGAGCATCGGGCAGAAGGGTCAGGCGCTCGGCGCCGGGTGCGTGTACCCGCCGGCCGTGCAGACCTTCCCCGACCAGCTGAGCACCGCAGGTCAGCACTGGAAGGCCTACCTCCAGGGGCTCCCGAGCAATGCCGCGAACGGGTGTCAGCATCCCAAGATCGGGGCGGCCGACGATCAGCCGCCGACGCTCGATCGGCCCTACGTGACCTGGCGTAACCCGTTCGTCTACTTCCAGTCGCTCACCGCGAGTTCCGCGTGCGCGAAGAACGAGGTCGAGCTCTCGCAGCTGGCGCTCGACTTGCAAGCGGTGAAGACGACGCCGGCGTTCTCGTACATCATCGCCGACGCCTGCAACGCCGGCGGCGAGGCCCAGTGCAGCTCGACCGCGTCCACGTCCACGTCCGCGTCCGCGTCCGCGTCCGCGGCGAAGGCGAAGGCGAGGACCGCAGCCGCGTCGACGACCACCGCGACGTCGACGACGACCGCGACGTCGACGACGACCGCGACCCCGACGACGACCGCGACCACGACACCGAGCTCGACGACGACCACAACCTCCACGACGACGTCATCCACGACGACGTCCGAGCCCGCCGGCCTGACCGCCGCCGACGGCTTCCTCAAATCAGTGCTGCCCGAGATCGAGAATTCGGCCGCGTACAAGGCCGACGGGGTGATCATGATCACGTTCGACCAGGCGCCGCAGACCGGGCCGGGCGCCGACCAGAGCAGTTGCTGCGGCAACCCGACCTTCCCGAACCTGCCGCAAGGGTCATCTGGTGCGACGACCACGACCTCCTCGACCGCGACGGGGCCGACCCAAACCTCGGGGACGACGACCGGGACGGCGACGTCACCGGTCACCGGCACGAGCACCGGCACGACGACCGCGCCCACCGGCGCCACCACAACTGAAGCGACAACCACGCCCGCCGGGACGACGACCGGCACGAGCACCACCTCCGCCGGCGCCACCACCACGACGACCACCACGGAGACGAGCCCGACGACCACCCCCGCCTCGACCGGCACCGGCGAGAGCAGTCCGACCGGCGGCGGTGGCCAGGTGGGGATGCTGCTGCTCTCCCGCTACGTCAAGCCCGGCACCGTCGACGTCACCTCGTACTTCAACCATTTCTCAGTGCTGAAGACACTCGAGGCGCTCTTCAATCTGAAATACATCGGCTACGCCGCAAGCCTCGACACGCCGGTGTTCGACTCATCCGTGTTCACCGCGAGCGGCTAGTCGGCCGCGCCCGCGGCAGAGTCGGGGCAGGGACGAGGTGGGCGCGCGGCGCCCACCGGCCGACACAACGTGAACAAGTTCGCGCCGCGCTCGACGATTTGCCACGTAATCACCGCCACGGTGCTTACGTGGAGAAACGTTGCGGCGAAGGCGTCTGTTTTCACGTTGTGCCGGGGCCGGGGTCTGGCGGGCACGTGGGCGGGCCGGGGGTCGGACCCGAACCTGGGCCGGGGGTCGGACCCGCGCCTGGACCCCGGGGGCGGGCCGGACGGTCCAACGTGGCTCGGAGGCGGCCGTCGCCGCCACACTCCCGTCAGCCCGCCGCGATCAGCACGACCCCGGCGAGTGCCGCCACGACCCCGAGCTCCTGGATCCGGCGCACCCGCTCGCCGAGCAGCCCGCGCGCGAGCGTCACCGTGACGAGTGGGTACAGCGATGCCGCCACCGAGACGATGCTCAGCAGGCCGTGGCGGGTGGCCAGCGCGTAGAGGCCGTTCGCGGCGAGATCGAGCGTTCCCATCGCGGCGAGCGGCACGAGTGCGCGTCCCGGGAGCGGCTGGGACGGGCGCACGACGGCATACGCGATCGCGAGTCCGGCGACCCCCGTCGCGCGGGCCGCGACGAGCGCCCACAGAACGTCGGCGCGCGCGCTCGACCGCAGCCCGACGGCGAATGCGCCGAAGCCGAGCGCCGCAACGATTGCCAGCAGCACGCTGGTCCGGGCAACGCGGGCATGTGAGGAGCCGGGATCCGCGTCCGCGTCCGGCTCACGGCTCGCGAGCACGACCCCGACGATCGCGGCGAGGATCCCGAGCAGCTGCAGCGGGCCGGGATGCTCACCGCCGGCGATCCCGACGACGACGGGCACGCACACGCCCGTCGCCGCGATCGGCGCGACGATGCTCATCGTGCCGATCGCGAGCGCGCGGTAGAAGGCGGTCAGGCCGGCGATTCCGGCGATCCCGGCGGCCGCGGCGGGGAGCAGCCGCACGAGGTTCGGTGGCTGATCGCCGCTCGCCGCGACGACGACGGTCAAAGCCAGGAGCGCGATCCCCTGACTGACGAGCATCACCTGCAAGAGTGCTCGCCGGCGCGACTGGAGCCCGCCGACGAAGTCGGCGATGCCCCAGAACATCGATGCGGTCAGCGCGAGGCCCAGGCCCTCCACCCAGCGTCAGTCTCGCCGGCCGCGCCCGTACAGCACGTTGAACAGCTTCCGCAGCAGCATCGTGCGGCGGGCGCGGTAGGGGAACATGAACGGCTCGCGCTTCAGCGCTCGGCGGGTGATGAGCAGCGACTGGATCTTCGTGTACTCCTCGAAGCCGGCTGCTTCCCAGGCGGGCTGAGCATCCCGAGCGCGGATCGCCATCTCCTTGAGCTCGGCGGCGCCGAGAACCGGGATCGTCGTGATCAGCTCGCCCGTGGCCGGGTTCTCGACGGGGATCGTGTTCGTTTTCGACCCGCCGTTTGTCTTGACCGGCGCCCGCTGCTCGACGCTCGCCATCGCCTCTCCTTCTGCTGCTATCGGAATGCGCCGCGGCGCGACCACGGTCGCGAAACAGGCTAGCGGAGCTCTTGGCCAGCCGGCCAGTTCGGTGTGCCGCACGGAACTCCGGCGATCCGCATCGCACCCCGTGAAGCGAACGGCCAAAGAACGCACAGCGGCACGCCGGTCACCCCGGATACACGCCACACGGCAACCCCCGTGATCAACCGCCCCACGGCAACCCCGGTGTGTCACCCGCCAGGAGGCTGCGCGGCGATCCCCGCAGCGATCAGGCCGTCCGCGTCAAGTCCCACCTCGCGCAACACCTCGGCCGTATGCTGGCCGAGGAGCGGCGGGGCGGCCGGAGCCGCCGACCCGCCACCCTCCGCATCGCGCAACCGGATCGGACTGCGGGTCAGCGACAGCGAGCCGATCGTCGGGTGCTCGACCTCGACCGTCGCCGGATCGCCCGCCGCCGCGGCCGCGTCAAACGCCTCGAGCACGCCACGGACCTTGCCCGCGGGCACGCCGGATGCGTCGAGACGTGCGAGCCACTCCTCGGCCGACCGCGTCCGGAACATCGAGGCAAGCTCCTCGACGAGCTCGCCGCGATGCTCGACCCGCCCCGGGTTCGTCGCGAACCGCTCGTCCGCGAGCAGATCGGGGCGCTCGCACGCCTCGCACAGCCGCCGCCACAGCGCATCGTTGGCCGCCGCGACCGCGATCCAGCCCGATGCGGTCTCGAACGGCTCGTACGGAACGATGCTGGGATGAGCGTTCCCGTACCGGCGCGCCTCGGTCCCCGTCATCAGGGCCGCCTGCGCGACGTTCACCAACCCGGCGAGACCGCTGTCGATCAGCGACACCTCCAGTCTGCGCCCGGCGCCGGTGACCCCGCGCGCGTGCAGCGCCGCGAGGATGCCGGTGGCGGCGTGCACGCCCGTCAGCACATCGACGAGCGCGACCCCGGCCTTCGTCGGGGGGCCATCTGGATCGCCCGTGATCGACATCAAGCCGCACTCGGCTTGCGCGACGAAATCGTAGCCGGCGCGGCCGGCCGGCCGCCGCCCTGAGCCGAAGCCGGTGATCGAGCAGTAGACGATGTCCGGTCGCAGTGCGCGCACCGCCTCGTAGCCGACGCCGAGCCGCTGAGCGACCCCGGCGCGAAAGTTCTCGATCACGACATCGGCGTCGGACACGAGCCGGCGCACCACCGGTGCCGCCCGGTCGTCGGCCAGGTCGAGCGCGACGCTCCGCTTGCCGCGGTTGACGGCGAGGTAGTAGGCGGCTTCGCCGCCCGCGAACGGCGGCCCCCACGAGCGCGTCTCGTCGCCCTCGCCGGGGCGCTCGATCTTGATCACGTCGGCGCCGAGGTCCGCGAGCAGCATCGTGCAGTACGGCCCCGCGAGCACGCGCGAGAAGTCCAGCACCCGCACCGCGGAGAGCGGGAGCGCCGGGGTGCCGGTCATCGCGCAGCCGACAGCACGGCACTCAGCGCGTCCGTCATCGCGCGGCCGACAGCACGGCACTGAGCCCGTGCTCGACGGCCTGCGTGATCAGCGCAAAGTGCTCGCGCGTCGCGGTCAGGGGCGGCGAGACCGCCAGTCCCCGGCCGAGCGGTCGCAGCAGCACGCCGGCCTCGCGGCCGGCCATCGCGGCCCGCGAGACGGCACCCGGATCGCGCTCGAGCAGCTCCGCGGCGAGCTCGACGGCGGCCATCGTCCCGACGCCGCCGCGCACCTCGGCGACGGCGTCGTGCCCGGCGAACGGGGCCAGCGCATCGAGCAGGGCCTGCTCGTTCTCGCGCCCGCGCTCGACGAGTCCATCGCGCTCGAGCACACCGATGTTGGCGAGGGCGGCGGCGCAACACGTCGCGTGCCCGGCATATGTCGGGCCGTGGCGGAACACGGGGGCGCTCTCAGAAGCCCAGAACGGCTCGGCGACGCGCTCGGAGATGATCACGCCGCCGAGCGGCAGGTACCCGCTCGTCACCCCCTTCGCGAACGAGATCATGTCGGGCTTCACGCCCCAGCGCTCGATGCCGAACCACGTCCCGAGCCGCCCGAAACCGCAGATCACGGAGTCGATCACGAGCAGCACCCCGGTCTCGCGGCACAGCTCGGCAACGCCCTCGATGTACCCCTCGACGGGCGGGTACACGCCGCCGGCGCCGATCACCGGCTCGACGAACACGGCCGCAACGCGCTCGGGGCCGATGCTCGTGATCGCCTCGCGCATCTCCTCGAGCGAGTCGTGCGCGACCTGGGCGGACTCGAGCAGCGGCCCGAAGCCTTCGCGATTGGCGGGAATCCCGCCGATCGCCGTCCCGAACCCATGGGTGCCGTGGTAGCCGGCGGTGCGGCTGATCATGATCGTCCGCTCGGGCGAGCCCTGCACGGACCAGTAGCGGCGAGCGAGCTTGGCGGCCGTGTCGATCGCGTCGCCGCCGCCGGCGACGAGAAACACGCGCGAGGGCATTGGGGCCCGCTCGGTCAGCTGTTCGGCGAGCTCGATCGCGGGTGGGCTCGCAAAGTCACCAAACGCCGAGTAGGCCTCGAGCTTCGCCATCTGCTCGGCGACCGCCGCCGCAATCTCGGGGCGGCCGTGGCCAACGTTCGCGTACCAGAGGCTCGCGGTCGCATCGAAATAACGGTTCCCGTCGACGTCCCATACCCACACGTCCTCGCCCCGCTCGATCACGAGCTCGTTGTGGCGCACCGAGCCCATGTCGGCGAACGGATGCCAGAGTCTGCTGTCTCGCGTGATGCTCATTCGTCGTCTCCCTTCGAACCACGGAGAGGATTGCACGCGCAGGACGATTGACGTGGCCCGTCTTGCGGGCCACGATTCGACATCCCGGCGAAACCGCGCGCCGTCCAGCCGCTCGCCGCGACCGGCCGCGCCGGCGGGCCGCCTACTCCGCGGGATCGAGCTCGATCGACTCGATCGCCGGCGGGTCCAGTGGCCGGTCGCGATCCCCGGTCGACACCGCCTCGATCGCGTCGACCGCATCCATCCCGGCGCTGACCCGGCCGAACACGGTGTGCTTGCCGTCGAGCCACGGCGCCGCATCGGTCGTCACGATGAAGAACTGTGACCCGTTCGTGTTCGGCCCGGCGTTCGCCATCGCGAGCGCACCGCGGACGACCTTGTGCTTGTTGAACTCGTCCTCGAACGTGTAGCCCGGACCGCCGGTGCCCGTGCCCTGAGGGCAGCCGCCCTGGATCATGAAATCCGGAATCACACGGTGAAAGATGATCCCGTCATAGAAGCCGTCCCCGGCGAGCTTGCGGAAGTTGGCGACGGTCTTCGGCGCGTCATCGTCGAAGAACTCGAGCGAGATCGTGCCGAGCGTCGTGTGCATGTTGGCTGTGGACATCGGCCCAGCCTACTGGCCGCGGGGGCCCAGCGCTCAGACCCGCGCGGGCTCGAGCCGCAGCTCGTGGCCGCGGATCTGCGTGCCGCCCACGCGCTGCACGACACGCTCGGCTTCGGGCGCCGGCACCTCGACGAACGCGAAGCGCTCGAGGACCCGGACGTTTCGTACGGCCTCGCCGTCGAGGCCCGTCGCGGCCGTGATCGCGTGGATGATGTCGGACGGCTCGAGGCCCGCCGCACGACCGCCCGAGATGATCAGCTTGCGGGCCGGGGCGTCTCCGTTGACGGTGACGTGCGGCTTTGAATGACGGCGCGGCTTCGGGTGCACGGCCGTCGGGGCAACGTGGGCGTCCTCGACCCAGGGCGACAGCCGCACGCCGGCGTTGCGCTCGATCGCCTGCAGCTCGCGCTGCTGGCGGGGCTCGACGAACGTGATCGCGCGGCCGCTGCGTCCGACGCGCCCGGTCCGGCCGATCCGATGGACGTAGACGTCCGGCGACGTCGGGATGTCGAAGTTGATGACGTGCGAGACCCCGGAGATGTCCAGCCCGCGGGCCGCGACGTCGGTCGCGACGAGCAACGGCAGCCGTCCGTCCTTGAACGAGATCATCACGCCGTCGCGTGCCCCCTGCGTCATGTCGCCGTGCAGGGCCTTGACGTTCATGCCGCGATCACGGAGCGTGCGAAACAGCTGATCGCAGCGGATCTTGGTGCGCACGAACACGATCGCCTGCTCGGGATCCTCGGCCCGGAGGACGTCGACGAGCCGATCCGCCTTCTCGCGCGGCTTGACCTCGAGCGCGAACTGCTCGACGGTATCGACGGTCAGGGTCGCTGCCTTGACCTTCACCGTCACCGGGTCATAGAGGTACTGATCCGCGAGTCGCCGGATCTCGGGCGGCATCGTCGCCGAGAACAGCGCCGTCTGGCGACTTGACGGCGTGAGCGAGAGGATCCGCTCGACGTCCTCGAGGAAGCCAAGGTCGAGCATCTCATCAGCCTCGTCGAGCACGACGAACCGGCACGAGTGCAGCACGAGCGAGTGGCGTGAGATGAGGTCCTTGACGCGGCCGACCGTTCCGACGACGACGTGGCCGCCGGCGCGCAACTGTGCCTGCTGGGTGCGGATCGGCGCGCCGCCGAAGACGGCCACGACATCGACGCCCTTGCGTTTCCCGTAGGCGCGCAGCGCCTGCGTGACTTGGATGCAGAGCTCGCGCGTCGGCGTCAGCACGAGGCCCTGCACCTCCTGCTCGGTCGGGTCGACGTATTGGAGCATCGGCAGCCCGAACGCGGCCGTCTTGCCCGATCCCGTCTGCGCCTGACCGATCACGTCAGCGCCCGCGAGCAGGGGCGGGATCGCTTGTTCCTGGATCGGGCTCGGCGCCTCGTATCCGACGTCGCGGATCGCCGCAAGGATGTCTCCCGCCAGGCCGAGATCGGCAAACGATGTCATGTGGCACCCACGATAGACGGACGCGAGAGCGGCGGTTTTCACGACCGCCTTGACAAGATCATACTTCGGTACCTAATCTTTCGGAACCTTAGAAACTCCGTCAGCGCAAGCCCCGCTCGGCATGGACCCAGACACGAACCGAATCGACTCTCACGTGTGGCGCATCAGCGCTGTCGTGATCGTCGGTTCGATCATGTCGATCCTCGACACGACGATCGTCAACGTGGCGTTGGCGACGCTCGGCCGCGACCTGCACGCGACCCTCTCCGAGATCCAGTGGGTGGTGACGGGGTACATGCTGGCGCTCGCGGCCGTCATCCCGATCACCGGTTGGGCGGCTCAGCGGTTCGGCGCCAAGCAGGTGTACATCGTCTCGCTCGTGCTGTTCACGATGGGATCGGCACTGTGCGGGCTCGCCTCCTCGACCACCGAACTGATCGTCTTCCGCGTGATTCAGGGGATCGGCGGTGGCATGATCCTGCCGATCGGCCAGCTGATGATGGCCGACGCGGCCGGGCCGGAGCGGATGGGCCGCGTGATGAGCATCGTGGCCGTCCCGGCGATGCTCGCGCCGATTCTCGGTCCGACGATCGGCGGCCTGATCGTCGACAACGCGAGCTGGCGCTGGATCTTCTATGTCAACGTCCCGATCGGGGTGGTCGCGGTCGTGGCGGCACTGCGCGCGCTGCCGCACAGCGAGCGCGGGCAGGCGCCGAAGCTCGATGCGCTCGGGCTGGCGCTGATGGCGACGGGACTCCCGCTGCTGACCTACGGCCTCGCCGAAATCGGGATCACGGGCAGTTTCACCGCGACCAAGGTGCTCGTCCCCGCGCTCGCCGGGCTCGCGCTGATCGCCGCGTTCATCTTCCACGCGCTCCGCGTTCCGAACCCGTTGCTCGATCTGCGGTTGTACCGCCGGCCGACGTTCAGCTCCGCGTCGTTCGCGATGTTCTGCCTCGGCGCCGCCCTCTTCGGCGGGATGGTGCTGCTGCCGCTGTACTGGCAGGGCATCCGCCACGAGAGCGTCGTCGACACCGGCCTGCTGACCGCGCCCCAGGGGCTCGGCATGGCGTTGATCATGCCGCTCGCCGGCAGGCTCACCGATCGCGTCGGCGGCGGACTGCTGGCGCTGGTCGGCGTGTCCGTCACGGCGCTCGCGACGATCCCGTTCGGATTGATTGCGGCGCAGACATCGGTGACGTGGCTGTCGGTCACGATGCTGATTCGCGGGATGGGGATCGGCTTCGCGTTCATGCCCGCGATGGCAGCCGCGTTTGCGTCGCTCGATCGCTCCGAGTTGCCGCACGCCACGCCACAGCTCAACGTGCTCCAGCGGGTCGGCGGCTCGATCGGCACGGCGTTGCTCGCGGTGGTGCTGCAGCGCGCGCTGGTCGGCGTGCACACGCTCGAGGGCGCAGCGCACGCGTACGGCACCGCGTTCTGGGCCTCGGCCGCACTCACCGCGCTGGCGATCGTTCCGTGCATCATCCTGATGCGCGCCGAGCGTGCCGCGCGTGCCGCCAAGGCGCAAGCGGCCGACACGCCGCCCGATACGCTCTCGGAGGCGATCGCAGCATGAGCATCGAGTCGGCGAGCACCCGCGAGCGCACCATCGCCGCGGACGGCAAGCGCGACGCCGCCGAGCAGCTCGGTCGCTCCTTCAAGCGGGCGATGGCAGCCGTCCGCCGCTTGCGCGGCCGCGAGACCCGCCATCCGGCCGGGCTCAGCGACGCCCAGTACGGCCTGCTGTTCGGGCTGCGTGAGCACAGCGAGATGTCCTCGAGCGAACTCGCCCTGGCCGCCGATCTGTCGCCCGCGACGACGACCGAGATGCTCGATGCGCTTGTCGCGGATGGGCTCGTGCGCCGCGAGCGCTCCGAGCGCGACCGGCGCGTCGTGCTCGTCTCGCTGACCGAGCGCGGGCACACGATCGTCGAGCAGCGGCGCGCGCAATACGAGCCGCTGTGGCGCGAGGCGCTGGCGGAGTTCACCGACGAGGAACTGCTGCGCGCGGCTGCCGTGCTCGACAGCCTGCGCAACCTGTTCGACGAGCTGCGCGAGCGCCCGCCGGGCGCACGCTGATCACACCGTCACCAGCCCGTCGAGGTGCGCAACGCCGGCGCCGGCATCGTGGACCCCGAAGCGGATCTCGGAGCCCGACGCGCCGCGCGCCTCTGCGAACGCGACGGTGGCCGGCAGCAGGATCGGCTTGCGGAACGCGACCTCGACGGTGAACGCGCCCGGGAGCTCGGGCTCAAGCGCCGCCAGGCAGCGCGCCTTCGTCCACATGCCGTGCGCGATCGCCGACCGGAAGCCGAACAGGCGAGCGGTCAGCGGATGGAGGTGGATCGGATTGAGATCGCCCGAAACCGAGCCGTAGCGGCGGCCGAGGTCTGCGGCCAGCTGCCAGGTCGCGCCGGCGGGCAGATCGGCCGTGTCGGGGACCGCGGGCGTCGGCGCGTCGTCATCGCCGCCGCCGCGGCGCAGGTTCGTCGAGACCTCCTCCCAGACCAGCTCGCCGTCGACCCGGGCTTCGGTCAAGATCGAGAACTGCGTGCCGCGGGGGTGGGGCGCGACCGGACCGGACGAGACACGCAGCGACAGGATCTCCGACGCGCGCACCGGTCGGTGCTGGACGATCCGGTTGTAGATGTGGACGAGGCCGATCGCCGGGAACGGGAAGCCCCCGTCGGTCATCAGCGCCAGGTGCAGCGGAAACGCGAGCATGTGCGGATACGTCGCCGGCAGCTCATCGCGCAGGGAGAATCCGCACACGCGGTCGTACGCCGCGAGCCGGTCTCGATCGACCGCCGCACTGCCGAGGACGAGCGTCAAATCGGGGATCGCGACGCCGCCGCCGCCGATGCCGAGCAGCGGCACGCGCGAGGCACCCGGGATCATCGACAGTCCGGCCCGACCGAACAGCGGCAGCATCGCGGGCGACCTCGACAGCTCACGAACCGCCATCGCCGCTCACGCTCCGAGCAGGCTCTGCCCGCACACGCGCACGATGTTCCCGGTGACCCCGGCGGAGCCCGGACTCGCAAACCACGCGATCGTCTCCGCGACGTCGACGGGCAGCCCGCCCTGCGCGAGGCTGTTCATCCGGCGCCCCACCTCGCGCGTGGCGATCGGCATCGCCGCGGTCATCCGCGTCTCGATGAACCCCGGCGCGACCGCGTTGAGCGTCGCACCGAGCGTCAACAGCGCCGGCGACCACGCCTGCACTATCCCGATGACGCCGGCCTTCGAGGTCGAGTAGTTCGTCTGCCCGGCGTTGCCGGCGATCCCGCTGATCGAGGACACGCAGACGACGCGACCACCCTCGCGTACCGCCTTGCGCCCGAACAGCTCGCGGTCGATGCGCTGCGGCGCTGCGAGGTTGACGGCGATCACCGAGTCCCACTGGTCCTCGCTCATCCGGCCGAGCGTCTTATCGCGGGTGATGCCCGCGTTGTGGACGACCACGTCGACGCCGCCGTGATGCTCGAGCAGATGCGACGCGATCCGCTCCGGCGCCTCCTCGGCGGTGATGTCGATCGTCAGCGATGATCCGCCGAGGCGCCCGGCAACCGCGGCGAGCTCGTCAGCGAGCGCCGGCACATCGAGCCCGACGACGTGCGCGCCGTCGCGCGCAAGCACGTCGGCGATCGCCGCGCCGATCCCCCGCGCCGCCCCGGTGACGAGCGCCACCTTCCCGGTCAGCGGGTGGTCCCAGTCGATGGCGTCGGCGGGCGCCGCGGCACGGACGATCCGGACGACCTGCCCGGAGACGTACGCCGACTTCGGCGAGAGCAAGAAGCGCAGCGTCGACTCGATCAGGCCCTCCGCCTCGGGCGCGACGTACACGAGTTGCGCCGTCGCCCCCCTGCGCAGCTCCTTGCCGACCGATCGCACGAGCCCTTCGAGCGCGCGCTGGGCGACCGCCTCGGGCGGGTTCGCGGACGCCTCCGGCGGCGTGCCGAGCACGATCACCCGGCCGCACGGACGCACGCGGCGGATCGTCGGTGCAGCGAACTCGAACGCCGCGCGCAAGTCGTCGGTCGTGCCGATCCCGCTCGCATCGAACACGAGCGCCTTGAACGTCTGGTCGGATGGCGCGACCTCGGGGTTGAACACCTTGGCGTCGAGAGCGGCGTCCGCCGCGGCGCGCCGCACGTCGCCGGCCATCGGCGTGTGGACCTCGGCACCGACCGCTGCGAGGACGGCGGCGATCGCGCCCCCCAGCCGCCCGCCGGCCGCCGCTCCCAGCAGAACCGGGCCGTCGACGACCGGCCCGCCGGGCGTGAAGCGCTCGAGGCGCACCGGCTGCGGAAGCCCGACCTGCTTGGAGACGATCCGCCCGATCGGCGTGTTGACCAGCTGCCGGTAGCGATCAGACATCGGCGGCCTCCATGATCGCGGTGACGCCGAGGCCTCCCGCGGCACAGATCGAGATCACGCCGCGGCGGCCGCCGCCCGAGCTGAGCGCCTTGGCGAGGCCCGCGACGATCCGCCCGCCGGTCGCGCCGAACGGGTGCCCGGCGCCGAGCGAGCCGCCGTGGACGTTGAGCCGCTCGCGGTCGATCGCGCCGAGCGGCTGCTCGCGACCGAGCCGCTCGCGGCAGAACACCGGGTCCTCCCACGCACGCAAGGTGCACAGCACCTGCGACGCAAACGCCTCGTGAATCTCGTAGTAGTCGAAGTCCTGAAGCGAGAGCCCCGCGCGGTCGAGCATCGCCGGCATCGCGTAGGCGGGTGCCATCAGCAGGCCCTCGCGCTTGTGGACATGGTCGACCGCGGCGGTCTGCGCGGCGGTGAGGTACGCCTTCACCGGGATCCCGCGCGCCGCGGCCCACTCCTCGCTCGCGAGCAGCACCGCGGAGGCGCCGTCGCTCAACGGCGTCGAGTTGCCGGCGGTCATCGTCCCCTCGGGTCCGCCGAAGACCGGGCGGAGCTTCGCCAGCTTCTCGACGCTCGTGTCCGGCCGCAGGTTCTCGTCGCGCGCGAGCCCGAGATACGGCGTGACGAGATCGTCGAGCCAGCCGGTGTCGTAGGCGGCGGCCAGATTGCGGTGGCTGCGCACCGCGAGCTCGTCTTGCTCCCGGCGCCCGATCCCCCACTCGCGGGCCGTGATCGCCGCGTGCTCGCCCATCGACAGCCCCGTCCGCGGCTCGGCGTTGCGCGGGATCTCCGGAACGATCTGCGCGGGGCGGAGCTTCGTCAGCAGGCGGGCGCGCGCGGCGGTCGACGTCGCGCGCTTGGCTTCGAGCAGGACCGCGCGCAGGTCCTCGTTGATCGCGATCGGGGCGTCGGAGGTCGTGTCGACGCCACCGGCGATGCCGGCGTCGATTTGCCCGAGCGCGATCTTGTTGGCGACGAGGATCGTCGCCTCGAGCCCCGTGCCGCACGCCTGCTGAACGTCATACGCCGGGGTTTCCGGCGCGAGCCTGCTGCCGAGCACGGACTCTCGGGTCAGATTGAAGTCGCGGCTGTGCTTGAGCACTGCGCCGGCGGCGACCTCGCCGAGCACCTGGCCCTCGAGCCCGTATGCGGTGAGGAGCGCGTCGAGCGTCGCGGTCAGCATGTCCTGGTTGGACGCCCTGGCATACGGGCCGTCCTGGCGTCCGAACGGGATCCGGATGCCGCCCAGGACGGCGACACGGCGGGGGTGTGCGTTCATGGGGACCGATCCGCTTCCGGCTTCGTACCGGTCGCGGTCGTGAAGCCGCCGCCGGCGGTCGCGCGCCGCACCAGTGCCGGCGCGAGCATCCGCAATGCCGCCGGGATCCAGTAGGCGCGGGGGATGTAACGCTCGGGCTTGCCGCCGGGCCCTGCCTCCATGATCGCCTCGGCAACCGTTTCGGGCTTCGAGACGATCCAGCGGGTGTGCGGCCGCGCCAGCAGTTCCGCGGCGGGAAAGCCTTCGGTCTTGACGAACCCGGGCAGCACGAGGCCGACGTGGATGCCGTGCGGGCGTTCCTCGGCGTGCAGGGCATCGCTCCATCCGGCGAGCGCGAACTTCGCCGCCGAGTACGCGCCCGAGTTTGGTCGCGACACCCTGGCAGCCGTGCTGGCGACGTTGACGATGGAAATGTGGGGCTGTGCCCCACGTGCTCGCGCGGTAGTGCGCAGCAGCGGCAGCAGGGCCTCCGTGAGGCGGACGGGCGCCTCGAAGTTCAGCGTCATGTGGCGCTCGATGTTCGCCCACCCGGTCTCGTCGAAGCGTCCGCGCCAGGCCGCGCCGGCGTTGTTGACGAGCATGTGGAGTTGGCCGGCGTGCTCGGACACGAGCACATCACGTACATGTTCGGGAGCGCGTTCCTCGGTGAGATCGACCGCAATCACGGTCGCGCCGCCGAGCTCGCCGGCGAGGGCGCGCAGGCGGTCCTCACGCCGCGCGACGAGCACAAGCCGAGCGCCGGGCTCGCGCGCGACGCGACGCGCCGTCGCCTCGCCGATCCCGCTCGAGGCGCCGGTGATCAGTGCGACGAAGGGGTCGGCCATCGTGCGTGGAAGCCTCGCAGATCCAAGAGGATCTTCATCGACCGGAGGCTAATGTGTCGCGAATGAGAGCGCTGATCGGGTGCCTTGCGCTGATCGCCTGCACCACGGCCGCAGGGTCGAGCGCGGCGCGCCCGGCGTCGACGGACCGCTGGGGCACGGTGTGGCTGTGCCGGCCCGGCGTCACGCCCGACCCGTGCACGAGCGATCTGGCGACGAGCATCGTCGGGCCGTCCGGCGCGACGCTGCGGGTGCAGCGCGCGCTCCCGGCCACGAATCCTCCGGTCGACTGCTTCTACGTTTACCCGACCGTGAGCAGGCAGCAGACGACGAACGCCAACCTGCAGATCGACCCTGAGCAACGTTCGGTCGCGATCGAGCAGGCATCGCGCTTCTCGACCGCGTGTCGCGTGTACGCGCCGATGTACCCGCAACTGACGCTCAAGGCGATCTTCGCCCCGGGCGGGATCACGCCGCAGGCCGCCGCGATCGCATACGGGGGCGTGATCGCCGCGTTTGACGACTACCTCGCGCACTACAACCGTGGGCGCGGGATCGTGTTCATCGGCCACTCGCAGGGCGCCGCACTGCTGATCGCGCTGCTGCGCCGCGAGGTCGATCCGAAGCCGGCCCTGCGCCGGCGGATGGTGTCGGCGCTGCTGCTCGGCGGCAACGTCACGGTCGCGCGCGGGAAGCGGACGGGCGGTGACTTCGCCCACATCCCCTCGTGTGCGACTGCGACCGAGACGGGGTGCGTGATCGCGTACTCGAGCTTCGACGGCACGCCACCGGCACACAGCAAGTTTGGGCGCGTCGGCGGCGGGCTCAGCCCGATGACGACGGGCAACCCGGCGACCCTGCAGATCATGTGCGTCAACCCGGCCGGCCTCAGCGGCGCTCGCGGCGCGCTGCAGCCGTACTTCACGAGCGCCTTCGTGGCGACCCAGCGTGCCCGCCCCACACCGCTGCCGCTCGCCTCGACCCCCTGGGTGTCCTACCCAGGCGAGTACACCGCCCGGTGCGCGTCATCGGGCGGCGCGACCTGGCTGCAGGTCAGCCATGACCGCGCCGCCGCCGACCGGCGCCCCGTCGTCACGCCGATCCCGGATGCGACGTGGGGCCTGCACATCGATGACGTCAACCTCGCGCTCGGGAACCTGGTCGGACTCGTGCGCGGTGAAGCTCGCGCGTTTCGGGGTTGAGCGGGCGGGCTACGAAGGCGTAGGCTGCGCGGCATGAGCCGCCGCAGCATCACCAAGACCCATGAGCGGATCGCCCAGCTCGGATGGGAGCCGACGTACCACGAGCCGGCACTCAGGTATCCGACGCGCTACCGCTTTCCGCATCGCGCCAAGGACCCGATGAAGCACATCATGCGGGAGTACCTGCCGATGGAGCTCGAGAAGGACGAGCGGGTGTACGGCGGCCTCGACGCCGCAGTGCGGGCGAACATGCCGCACACGGCAAACGAGCGCTGGCTCGAGATCCTCAAGCCGTTCATCACGATCACGAACTTCGCCGAGGTCGGGGCCGGCCGCTGCATGTCGATGCTGATGAGCGCGGTCCCGAACAACGAGCTGCGCAACGGCTACCACGTGCAGTTCGTCGACGAGATCCGGCACACCGGCATGCAGATGTCGCTGGCGCGCTGGTACGCCAAGCACGTGCCCGACCCGGCGGGCTGGAACCTCGGGCCGAAGGCGTTCTGCAACTCGGTGCTGACGAACCCCGGGCTGAACATGCTCTCGCACTTCATCGTGGGCGATCCGATCCAGTGCGCGTTCACGCTTCAGGTCGTGGCGGAGACGGCGTTCACCAACGTCGTGTTCGTCGCGCTGCCGGATGTCGCGGCGCGCAACGGCGACTTCACGCTGCCGACGACGTACCTGTCGGTCCAGTCAGACGAGGCGCGGCACATCTCCAACGGCTACGCGACGCTGCTGACCGTGCTGCAGGACGACCACAACGCGCCGCTGATCGAGCGCGACCTGCAGCAGGCGTTCTGGATCAACCACGCGTTCATCGACATCTTCTCGGCGGTCGTGATCGAGTATTTCTCACGGGATCGTTCCGATCCCGAGTCATACCTCGACAAGTGGGATCGCTGGGTGCGCGACGACTGGCACCGCGCGTACGTGCTGAAGCTCGGCAAGCTCGGGTTGCAGATCCCGACGGACGTGTTCGAACGGGCGCGCGAGCGCCTCGTCGCCGGCGTCCACCATCGCCACGCGATCCTCGCGTTCGCGGCCTGGCCGCTCGCGCACTGGCGCTTCGATCCGCTCGACGAGCGCGACTTCGAATGGTTCGAGCACAAGTACCCGGGCTGGTATGCGGAGTACGGCGCGTTCTGGGAGGCATACCGCCAGGGGGTCGATCCGGCCGCGGGCTTCCTGCCCTTGCAGTTCATGAACATGGCGCCGCCGTTCTGCTGGACCTGCCAGGGGCTGTGCGTGTCGGCAGCGGATCGCCGGCATCGGATCGTCAGTTCTCGGACGCGGTTCTACTGCTCGCGCGAGTGCCTGTGGATGGACGAGTCCAACCCCGGCCGCTATACGGGCGATCGGAACTACCTCGACCGGTACCACGGGTGGGAAGCATCGGAGGTGATCCGCGATCTCGGGTTCGTGCGGGCCGACGGCGAGACGCTGATCGGTCAGCCGCATCTCGGCGCCGAGCGGCGCTGGACGCTCGCCGACATTCGCAAGCACGACCTGCGGTTCGTCAGCCCCAACATCCGCGTCGCGGCGGAGCTCGGACTGCCGAGCGGCGACTGGAGCTCATGCGCGCCCGCCTAGAGCCGATCGGCGTCGAGATCGAGTGCGGTCGCGACGAGACCGTGCTCGATGCCGCGTTCCGGCAGGGATACAACCTCGTGTACGGCTGCCGCGAGGGGCAGTGCTCGGCGTGCAAGTGCTTCCTGCTCGAGGGCGACGTCGCGCTGAAGCCGTATTCGACCTTTGCCCTGTCGGACTCCGAGCGTGCGAACGGCTACGCGCTGATGTGCCGGGCGATGCCCGAGCAGGACCTCGTCGTCGAGTTGCTGCACTACGACCCGGACGCGTACCGGCTCGAGCACGCGATCACCGACGGCTCGGCGATCGTGGAACTCGTCGAGCCGTTGACGCACGACATCGTTGCACTCGTGCTGCGATGCGCGTCGGCGTTCGAGTTCACGCCCGGGCAGTACATCGACGTGCACGTGCCGGGGGCGGACGGCGCCCGCCGGTCGTTCTCGATGGCGAACCTCCCTGCCGACGGGCTGATCGAGCTGATCATCAAGCGCTATCCGGGCGGCCGGTTCTCGGGCCTGCTCGACGGCAGGATCGCGGTCGGCGACGAGCTCGGCTTCACCGGGCCGTACGGGTCGCTGCGCGTACGCGAATCGGAGCGCCCGGTGCTGATGATCGCCGGCGGCTCCGGGATGGCGCCGATTCTGTCCCTGCTGCGTCAGCTCGCGCGCGAGCAGTGCTCGCGGCCGGTGCGCTTCTTCTACGGCGCACGCAGCGACCGTGACCTCTTCTACGTCTCGGAGATCGAACAGCTCGGCGCCCGCCTGCCCGACTTCCGCTTCACCCCGATCGTCGACCAGTTTGTTCACCATGCGGTCGACGGGTACCTGGCCGGGGGCGAGATCGCGCAGCCGGACGTGTACATGTGCGGCCCGCCGCCGATGATCGAGGCGGCCGAGCAGATGCTCGTCGGCACACACGGGATCGACGAGCAGCGGATCTTCAGCGACAAGTTCACGACGGCCGCGGAGGCGGCTCCCGTCTCATCGGGAGCGGGCGCCGCGTCCGAGCGCGATTTTGGGTGGTTCGTCGCGGCGGGCCGCCACGCGACGCTGTACGAGGACGTCACGATCGACACCCAGCCGTCAGTCCACCGCCACCTGCGCCGCGGCTGGCCGGTGAGCTTCGAGGACGGGCGCGGGACCTGGGATGACGCCTCGACCGCGCTGCGCTGCGCGGACTGGTTCGCGTTCCGCGACCCGGGCGAGCAGTGGGAGCGTCCCTTCTACCAGCAGGCGACCGCGCTCGAGCGCCAGATCCAAGGCGCGATGCGCCTGGTCGAGGACTTCTCGCCGCAGTGGGTCGAGTTGCTCCGCGCGCGCCTGCAGGTGTCGGCGTTCGTCGAGCACGGCCTGTGGTTCGCGCTGGCGACGATCGGGCGGTCGTGCCTGTCGGACACCGTCGCGACGTGTGTGTGCCTGCAGGCGGCGATGAAGCAGCGCTCGGCCCAGGCGATCGTGCTGTACGCGATGGACCTCGAGCGCCACCACGGCCCGTTCCCGATCGAGCCTGCTCGCGACACGTTCGTGCACGACGAGCGCTGGCAGCCGACCCGGCGCTACCTCGAGCGGCTCGCCGCGACGCCGGACTGGGGCGAGGTGATCGTCGCGTGCAACCTGTGCTTCGAGCCGCTCGTCGGGACGCTGCTGCGACGGGAGTTCGGGATTCGCCGGGCGGCCGCGAACGGCGACACGGTGACCCCGGTGCTCGCCGGCGCCGCGACCCAGGAGTGGGAGTGGGCGCAGGCATGGACGCACGCGTTCGTCCACTTCGTGTCGGCCGATCCTGACCACGGCGAGCGCAACCGCGCGGCGATCGAGCGGTGGGTCGCCGACTGGGAGCCGCGCGGGATGGAGGCGGCGCGGGCGCTCGCACCGGAGATCGCGCTCGAGGCGGAGCGATTCGACCACGTGGCGGTTGCGGCGGTACCGGCCGGCGAGTCGACGCGCAGGGTCCGGCCGGCCCCCACGCGCCGCAGGCCGGCGGCGGCGCGCGATGCGGACAGCAGCTACGACTACGTCGGGATCGTGATGGCGAAGAGCGCCGAGGGCGACGCGGTCGCCGAGATCCTCGGGCGCCGGGAGGAGGTCGACGTGATCGAACAGCCGGCGTTCTGGGACATCCGCGCCCGCGACCGCCTGACGATTGCGTACGCCGAGGTCTCCGACGAGCTCGGGTATGAGATCGACGCGTACTCGATCCAGCACGAGATGTCGACGCACTACGGCCGGATGGTCGCGACCGATGATGCCCTGATGCTGTTCTCGGATCCGACCGAGGCGATGCAGTACCTGATGTCATGATCTGGTTCGACCGCCGGAGCGCGCGCGGGTTGACCGCGACGCTCGAGCTGCGCGTGCGTGTCCTGCCGCGCCGGCGCGGGACGCCCGTGACGCTGCAGATCGAGGACGGGCGGCTGCGGATCCGGCCCGGCGCGGCGCCGTCCGCCGGCGCCACGGCGACCGTCGGGCTGGCCGATCTGGTGCGACTCGGCGCCGGCACAGCTGCCTGGCCGCAGCTGATGTCAAACGGCCGCCTCGAGCTGTCCGGCGATCCGTTCCTCGCGCTGCGCTTCCCGACGCTGTTCCGGCTGCCCGCCGCCCGACGCTGGTCCGGCTTCCCGCCGCCCGACGGAGCTCGTCGCCGGCGCCACCGGCCCGACGGTGCAGCCGGGGAGCGTGCCGCCGGCATCTGACCGAACGCGCTCTCCCTCAGTCGCCCTCCGCCTCGCCGGTGTCGGCGATCGCGCATCGCTCACAACCCCGCGCTTCCACGCTCCTCCGATCCTCGGGAGGTGTGGGAGATCGCTTCGGTGACGAGTGTGGGGGCCGCTTCGGTTGCTAGCGGCGCGAGGAGGCCCCGGCCGGCACCGGCTCGCTCGGCTCCTCGGCCGGCGCACCCGTAAGCGCGCCGCCCGGACAATCGGCCGAGCGGACCCGCTGGCGCGGATTCACGATCCCGACGAGCGCGATCAGGCCGCCGAGCAGCGCCAGCGCGGCGGCCACCGCGATCCCGATCCGGAACGCGTGGACCGATGCGTCGACAAGGGTTGCGTGGATGTCCGCACGCGCCGTCCCGCGAACGGTCCCGGGAACCGTCGTGACGAGCGGACGATGCTTGGCCTGGATCACCGCCGCACGCGCTGGAGCGCCCAGCGGCGTGCTCGTGAGATCCTGGTCGACGCGGGCGATGAACGCAGCGGACACGACCGCCCCGAGCGCAGCGATCGCGAGCAGGCTCGCGACCCGCGCGACCGCGTTGTTGACGCCGCTCGCCAGACCCGAGTGTCCGGCCGGCACCGAGCTCAGCACCGTCGCGGTCAGCGGCGCGACCGTCGCCGCGAGCCCAAGTCCGAACACGAGGATCCCCGGCAAGATCTGGGTCAGGTAGTCGGCGCTCGCGTCGGTGCGCACGAGCGCCAGCAGCCCGAGCCCGGCGAGAATCGGCCCGCCGGCCATGAACACGCGGGGTCCGATCCGGTCCGCGAGCATCCCGAAGCGCTTGGACAGCAGGAACACGAGGAGCGTGATCGGCAGCAACGACATCCCCGCCTGCAGCGGCGTGTAGCCGCCGACCTGCTGGAGGAACAGGATCAGGAAGAACGTCGCCACCCCGAGGCCGGCGTACAGGCTGAGCGTCGTGAGGTTGCCGATCGCGAAGTTGCGGACGGTGAACAGGTGCAGCGGCACCATCGGATGCGAGCAGCGCCGCTCCCAGGCGATGAACGCGGCCAGCAGGATGATGCCGCCGACCAGCGGAATCAGGACGAGCGGGTCGGTCCAGCCCCGGCCCGGCTGCTCGATCAGCGCGAACACGGGGCCACCGAGACCGAGGGCACAGAGGATCGCGCCGGGCACGTCAACGTGGCCGGGCGTCCGTCGGTCGCTCGGCAGCCGGCTCAGCAGCAACAAGGTGATGGCGACCAGCGGCAGGTTGATCGCGAAGATCCACCGCCACGACGCCGCTTGGACGAGCGCGCCGCCCCCGAGCGGTCCGATCACGGTCGCGACGCCGGTGAACGCCGTCCACGTACCGATCGCGCCGGCCCGCTCGTCCTCGCTGAAGGTGTCCACGATCAGCGCGAGCGTGCTGGGGACGAGCAGCGCGCCGAACGCTCCCTGGAGCGCCCGCGCTCCGATCAGAAACGTGCCCGTCGGCGCGATCGCACACAGGGCAGAGCAGAAGCCGAAGCCGGCGAGCCCGATCGCGAACACGCGGCGCCGGCCGAACAGGTCGCCCAGCGAGCCGCCGACGAGCAGCAGCGAGGAGAGCGTCAGCAGGTACGCCTCCACGACCCACTGCTGCTCGGCGAGCCCTCCGTGCAGGCTGGCGCGAATCGACGGCAGCGCGACGTTGACGATCGTGCTGTCGAGGAAGACGATCCCCGAGCCGATGATGCTCGCGATCAGCGCGGTGCGCTTCGTGTTCATGGGCTGCGCTCAGCCGGCCCCGGCCGAGAACTCGGCGTTGGACTCGTAGCCGTCGAAGCTGACGCTCTGCCCGAACGGCATCTTCTCCTTGACGACGACACAGTACGTCCGCGGGCCGTGGGAGCTCGGCACGCAGATGCGATAGACGCTGCCCGACTCGATCGCGAACGTGCTCACGTACGTGATGTTGCGGCGGAACTCGTCGGGCGCGCGGGCGCCGATCCATGCCTGCGCACGCGCGATCGCATCGTCGCGGGCCCTGCGATGTGCGATCACGGTCGGACGGTGCGCAAGACCGACGAGCAGCAGCGCGGCCGAGATCGCGCAGATCACCAGGGTGCCCGCGTAGTCGCGCGCGACGACCCGGGGCAGGTCGGGCCGCGCGCGTCGCAGGAGCGCGCCGATCGGCCGGCTGAGCAGCACGATCCCGATCAGGTTGAGGAAGCAGGCGACGAGCGCGGCGCCGACGAGCGTCTGGGTGTCCCCGAGCTGCGGGAGTGCGTGGCCGACGAGTGCGTCGAAGACGATCGCGATGAGGAACGCGGGCCACAGCCACGCGCCCCGCCGGCGCCAGCGCATTCGCTGTAGCCACGCAACCTCCATCGAGCTCAAGGTTAACCCGCGGGTCTCTCCCGCCCCAATCGGGGGGTCCTTCGCCCCCGAGCGCCAGGTCACCCGGCCGTTGGGGTAAGCTCGGGCGTGCCCGATCGCGGCGCCGAACGGAGACCCCGGACCCGGCCGCTGAAGGTCGGGCCGGACGGAGATCCCGCTCGGCCCAACGACGAAAGGGAAGGCAGAGATGGCGACTGGAATGGCTGAGCCGACCGCCGGCGGAGACGCAGCCGTCGGGCACCTCAAGCTCGAGGACCGCATCTGGCTGCTCCGAGCGATGCTGCTGATGCGCGGCCTCGAAGAACGGGCGATGAACCTGTACCGCCAGGGCAAGGTTCCCGGGTCGTTCTACGATGGGTACGGCCAGGAGGCGGTGTCCGCCGGAGCGGCGTTTGCGATGGCGCCCGAGGATCGGCTGTGCATCCTCCACCGCGACCTCGCCGCGCACATCATCCGCGGCGTCACCCCCACGCGGATCCTCGCTCAGTACATGGGCCGCGAGACCGGGATCACCCGCGGCCGCGACGGCAACGTGCATTTCGGCGCACGCGAGCTTGGCTGCGTCGGGATGGTCTCCATGCTGCCGGACATGATGCTCGTCGCGACGGGCATGGCGATGGCGTTCAAGCTGCGCGGCGAGCGCCGCTGTGCGCTGACCTGGTTCGGTGACGGTTCGACCTCGCGCGGCGACTTCCATGAGGCGATGAACTGGGCCGGCGTGCAGAAGCTGCCCGTGATCTTCGTGCTCGAGAACAACCAGTACGCGTACTCGACACCCCTGGAGAAGCAATTCGCGGTCGACCCGGTCGAGCGGGCGGCCGCGTACGGGTTCGTTGGGCTGACGGTCGACGGCAACGACGTCGAGGCGATGTTCGAGGCGACGCGGGCCGCGCGCGAGCGGGCGCTCGAGGGCGGCGGGCCGACGCTGATCGAGGCCGTGACGATGCGGATGCACGGACATGCCGCGCACGACGACATGAAGTACGTCCCCAAGGAGCAGGTCGAGCAGTGGCGCAAGCGCGATCCCGTCGAGCGTCAAGAGGGACGGCTCGCGGCCCTGGGCGTCGATGTCGAGGCGCTGCGGGCCTCGGTGGCGGCGGAGATCGAAGCGGCGACCGAGGACGCGCTCGCGGCGCCGATGCCCGACCCGGACACCGCGACCGACGGCGTCTTCTGCGTGGGCGAGGCCGAGCCGCTCGGAGACGGCATCGCGCGGTGGAGCGGGTTTCAGCTATGACGACGCTCACGTATCTGCAGGCGATCTCGGCCGCCCTTCGTGACGAGTTGCGCGCCGACGAGCGCGTGCTCGTGATGGGCGAGGACATCGGCGTGTTCGGCGGTGCATTCAAGGTGACCGACGGGTTCATCGACGAGTTCGGGCCCGATCGGGTGATCGACACGCCGCTGGCCGAGTCCGCGATCATCGGCACCGCGATCGGAGCGGCCGTCGTCGGGATGCGGCCGGTGTGCGAGATGCAGTTCTCCGACTTCATCTCGTGCGGGTTCGATCAACTGGTCAACGTGGCCGCGAAGATGCACTATCGCCAGAGCCTCGCGGTCCCGCTCGTCGTGCGACTGCCGTCGGGCGGCGGCTTCTCAGGCGGGCCGTTCCACTCCCAGAACCCGGAGGCCTGGTTGATGCACGCGCCCGGGATCAAGGTGGTGGCGCCGTCGACCGCATCGGACGCGAAGGGGTTGCTGCACGCCGCGATCCACGACCCCAACCCGGTCTGTTTCATGGAGCACAAGCACCTGTACCGGCGGGTCACGGACGACGTGCCCGAGGGTGTGTTCGAGACGCCGTTCACGGCGCGGATCGCGCGTCCCGGCACCGACCTCGTGGTGATCGCGTACGGCGCGATGGTGCACGTCGCGCTGGAGGCGACGGAGGATCTGGAGGGGACCTCCGTCGAGGTGCTCGATCTCCGGTCGCTGGTGCCGCTCGATCGCGCCGCGATTCTCGACTCGGTCGCGCGCTGCTCCAAGGTCGTGATTCTCGACGAGGCGAACGCGACGTGCGCCGCGGGCGCGCAGGTCGCGGCGCTGATCGCGCAGTTCGGCTTCGAGGACCTCGACGGGCCGGTCGTACGGGTCGCGACGCCCGACGTGCCGATCCCGTTCTCGCCGCCGCTCGAGCAGGCGGTGCTGCCCAGCGTCGATCGCGTGAGGGAGGCGTGCCGTGAGCTCCTCGCGTACTGATGTCCTCGTCGATGTGACGATGCCGCAGATGGGAGTCTCGGTCGCGGAGGGGACCGTGATCGCCTGGCGGGTGGACGTCGGCGACCGGATCGCGGCCGACGAGACGATCTGCGAGATCTCGACCGACAAGATCGACACCGAGGTGCCGGCGCCGGCCACCGGCGCCGTCGCCGAGATCCTGGTCGGGGTCGAACAAACGGTGCCGGTCGGGACCGTACTGGCGCGGATCGCGACGGAGGGGACTTCGGACGCCGTGGAGCGGACATCGGAAACCGCGGAGGTCACCCCGACGGAGCCGCAGACCTCGGCGAACGGCAGGGCATCGAACAGGGGCGCCGCGACCCGATCGCCCGCGCCACCGGCGCGGAGCGGGCGAGACGGCGGCGAGCGCGGCCGCTACTCCCCGGTCGTGCAGCGGATCGCCGCCGAGCACGGGATCGATCTGTCGCTCGTGCCCGGCACCGGCCGCGGCGGACGGGTGCGCAAGCAGGACGTCCTGGCGTTCGTGCACCGCGCGCCGGAGCCGCCGCTGCACATCGAGAGCCCGTACCGCCCCGAGCCGGTGGGCGCCGGCGGCCAGCTGTCGCGGATGCGGCGCCAAATCGGCGAGCACATGAAGCGTTCGCTCGATACCGCCGCGCACTGCACGACCTGGATCGAGGTCGACATGAGCCGAGTCGAGGCAGCGCGCACTGCGCTCGGCCTCACCGCGTTGCCGTTCGTCGGACGGGCGACGATCGCGGCGCTGCGCGAGCACCCGGCGTTGAACGCCTGGCTCGAGGGCGAGCGCTACACGCGCCACGCGCACGTGAACCTTGGGATCGCGGTGTCGCTCGGCGACGATGGGCTGATCGTGCCGGTGGTCGAGCACGCGCACGAGCTGTCGGTCGAGGGCCTCGGCGCCCGGATCAAGGACCTGGCCCGCCGCGCGCGGGCGCGCGAGCTGACGCCCGACGAGGTCCAGGGCGGCACGTTCACGATCACGAACCCCGGGCAGTACGGCTCGATCATGGCCACGCCGATCATCAACCAGCCGCAGGTGGCGATCCTCGACCTCGAGGCGGTGATCAAGCGTCCGGTTGTCCTCACCGACGCCGACGGCAACGACTCGATCGCGATCCGGCCGATGACGATCCTCGGCCTGAGCTGGGATCACCGCGCGCTCGACGGCGCGATCGCGGCGCAGTTCCTCGCGAGCGTCAAGGGGCACCTCGAGGGGTGGACCGGCGCGTGACGCGTCCGCCTGAGCTGTGGGTCTGTCAGCTCGGCACGATCGACTACTCGCGCGCGCTCGCGCTGCAGGAGCGGATCCGAGCCGCCCGCCAGGCCGACGAGCTCCCCGACGTGCTGTTGATGCTCGAGCACTGGCCGGTCTACACGCGCGGTCGCCGCTCGGCCCCCGGGGAGCTGCCGATGGGCGAGGACTGGTACCGGATGCAGGGGATCGAGATCATCCAGACCGATCGCGGCGGCAAGGTCACCTACCACGGCCCCGGCCAGCTCGTGGGATACCCGATTGTGCGGGTGGACGACGTCGTCGAGTACGTGCGCACGCTCGAGCGAGCGATCGTGGCTGCGCTGGCCGACGAAGGCGTCGCGAGCCGTGCGCGGTTCGATGACGGTCCCGACTTCACCGGCGTGTGGGTGGGACCGCGGAAGATCGCCTCGATCGGGGTGCACCTGCAGCGCGGCGTGACGACCCACGGGTTCGCCGTCAACGTCGAGAACGACCTGCAGCCGTTCGGCTGGATCGTCCCCTGCGGGCTCGATGGCGTCCAGATGACCTCGCTGATCAAGGAGACAGGCCGGGGTGCCGGCCAGATGGCGTGTGTGCGCCGGCGCACGGCGTGGCGCGTCGCGCAGGCACTCGGCCGGCGGCAGCGGTTGGTCAGCCTGGCGCGTTTGGAGGCCGTGGCGGGGACGACCGCGCAGCCGGCGCCGGCGCTCGCACCGTAGTCCCTCAGGCCGCCGCGATCGGCGACGCGGCGAGCACCCGCTGAGCGTGGTGGATCAGCGCGAGCAGCCGCGTGCCGACGACATCCGCGGTTCCGAGGATCTGCTTCCAGGTCGCGCGGAACGACCAGAATCGGTGGGCGCCCAGTCGCTGGTCACGGTCGCGGTCTCGTTCGAACGCCTGGGCGGTGAGGTGGTACGTGCGGCTGTCCGCCTCGACGACGACGCGCTGGGCGCGGAAGAGGAAGTCGGCGCGGATCGGCGGGCCGCCGTCGGGGAGCACGATCAGCTGGTTGACCTCGAACGGCGGGAGGTCGAACGTGCGACCGATCTCGATGAAGGCCTCTTCGAGGTCTGACCACGTCGCCGTGCTCCCGATGTAGTGCTCCTCCAGCAGCTCACGGACGATCCTGGCCGCGGCGCGGTGGGGGTTGCGGTCGATCTCGTCCGCGACGGCGCGCAGGTTGAGCGCACCGATGATCTCCGCCTGGTCGAACGCCCGCTCCAGGGGTCGCCGGGCGATGACGTCCGCGAGATCGACGAGGGTGCGCGCCACGGCGGTGCATGGGATGTTGTTGACGGTCGTGACGTCGGTATCGGTGAGCGTCCTCGATCGATGAATCTCAATCCCGGGGTGGGCGCGCCCGGAGCGGCCCGGGAACGTCACTTCGAGCTTGGTGCCGTTGTACGCGCGCAGTTCGTGGAGCGCCGCCGCGCACCGATGGGAGAGGACAGCGCCCGGACCGGCCGCGAGCACGGCGGCCATCCAGCGTCCCCGGCGCGTGAGCAGGCTCGGCGGGACAAGGGAATAGACGCCGCGGTGAATGCGGTGCAGGTCGCCGACGGCAGCACGGCCGCGCGCGGCCCGCGCGCTCAGCCCCAGTTCGCGCAGCTGATGCACGCCGAAGACCGCGTGCTGGTCGATCGCGAGCGCCGTCAGCAGCTGCCCGATCGGAACCTGGCCGAGAAACGCACCATATCTGTCCTTAGTTCGGCCCGGTCCGGGTTGGGGGCGCGATTGAACCGTCATGACCCCATCGTGGAGGAAAAAACGTGACCTGTGGGTCACGACATCGTGGAATTTCACGCGGGATCGCTAGCCTTGAGGTGTGCGCGAACAGCAGCCCGCACCGTCGCCCTCGGCCCGCACGTCGGCGGGGTCGGTGCCGGCGCACACCCGCACATCGGCGGGGTCGGTGCCGGCGCACACCCGCACATCGGCGGGGTCGGTGCCAGCGCACACCCGCACACCCGCAGCTTCGGCGCCGGCGCCGACGCGCTCCCGCGCGAACCCCGGCGGCAACGCCAACGTCCTCACCGTCCTCGGGCCCGACGTCCAGCCGCACCGCTCGCGCAAACCGCCGTGGTTCAAGGTGCCGGCGCCGGGCGGACCGCGGTACCGGGAGCTCCACAGCCTGATCGAGGCCGAGAACCTCCACACCGTCTGCCAGGAGGCGGCGTGCCCGAACATCGGCGAGTGCTGGCAGCGCGGCACCGCGACGTTCATGATTCTCGGAGACACGTGCACGCGCCGCTGCGGCTTCTGCAACGTCAAGACCGGCAAGCCGACGTGGAACGACCCGCTTGAGCCGGCGCGGGTGGCCCGAAGCGTGGCGCGCATGGGACTCAGGCACGCCGTCATCACCAGCGTCGACCGCGATGACCTGCCGGACTACGGGGCCGGCGCCTTCGTCGGCGTGATCCGGCAGATCCGGCGCCAGTCGCCGAGGACGCAGATCGAGGTGCTCACGCCGGACTTCCGCGGCGAGGAGATGCCGCTCGCGAAGGTGATCGCGGAACGGCCGGACGTGTTCAACCACAACGTCGAAGTCGTGCCGCGACTGTACCCGGTGGCCAGGCGCGGCTCCACGTTCGAACGCTCCTGCCGAGTGCTCAGAACGGCCAAGGAGATGGGCGGCGAGGAGGTCGTCACGAAATCAGGCTTGATGGTCGGTCTCGGCGAGACGTTCGACGAGATGCTCGAGACGCTCGGAGCCCTGCGCGACCACCACGTCCAGGTGCTCACGATCGGGCAGTATCTGCGGCCCACCGAGAACCACCTCCCGATCGTCCGGTACTGGCACCCCGATGAGTTCAGGGCGCTCGAGCAGGCGGCGATCGCGCTCGGCTTCGAGCACGTGGCCGCGGGCCCGCTCGTGCGCAGCAGCTACCACGCCGACCAGCACGTCCCGCAGCCGGAACCCGGGATCGGGCCGCTCGCGCAGCGAATAGGAGGAGCGAGATGAACCGCCGACGTATCACGATCGCGATCCTCGTCGCTCTCGCCGTGCTGCTCGTCCTCGCCCCGGCAGCCCTCGCCGGCGCCGGCGGCGGTTCCTCCGGCTTCAGCGGCGGCGGTGGCGAAGGCGGCGGCGGTGGCGGCGGCGGTGGAGGCGGCGTCGGCCTGTACATCCTGATCCAGATCCTCGTGCGGATCGCCGTGCTCGGCCACGGACTCGGCGCGCTCGTGCTCGTCGGGCTGGTCGTGCTCGCGCTGCTGTACACCAATCTCGCGCCACGGATGCGGAACTTCGCGGGCGCCCAGCAGAGCTCCGGACGGGCGGCCCGCCGGCGCACGGCCCACCGGGAGCGCCGGGTCGAGGCGGCGGCGGCGGAAGCCGCCGAGGACGATCCGGCGTTCGCTCCCGATGTCGTCCGCCCCGCGGCAGCGGCGCTGTTCAAGGACATCCAGGCGGCATGGGATGCGGACGACCGCAGGCGGCTGCGGGAGCTGATCTCGCCTGACCTCGCGGCCGAATGGGACCGGCGGCTCGACGACCTCGAGCGCAGGGGCTGGCGCAACCACGTGCAGGTGCTCGATGAGCCGACCGTCAGCTACGTCGGCCTCACCAACCGCGGCGACGAAGCGGCCGACCGGGTGGTCGTGCGGATCGATGCCCGTCTGCGCGACTACGTCGAAGACCGCAGCGGCGCGCACCTCAAGCGCACCGGCCGCCTCAGCGAAACCGTGCAGACACGCGAATTCTGGACGCTCGGCAAGCGCCGCGGCCGCTGGATCCTGCTCTCGATCGAGCAGGGCGCGGAGGGCTCGCACGCGCTCGACGAGCAGATCGTCGCGAACCCGTGGTCCGACGAGCAGGCGATGCGCGACGAGTCGCTCGTCGAGGGCGCCGTCGCCGACGCCGTGCCGGAGGGCACGAAGATCTCCGAGGTCGCCGACCTCGACTTCGACGGCGATGCGCGCGGCGCGGCGCTCGACCTGAGCCTCGCGGACGCGCGATTTGCGCCGGACGTGCTCGAGGTCGCGGCCAGGCGCGCGGTCGCGGCATGGGCGCAGGCCGTCGATGGCGACGACGCCGAGCTGCTGACGATCGCGCACCGGGACGCCGCCGACCAACTGCTGCACCCGGGCGACCCCAGCCGGCGCACGCGCCTCGTCGTCCGCGGACCGCGCGTCAAGCAGATCAGGATCATCGGGCTCGACGCAGGCGCAACGCCGCCGACGATGACGGTCGAGGTCGACCTCGAGGGGCGGCGTTACATCGAGGACCGGGACACGGCCGCGGTCCTGTCCGGGAGCCAGTCGCGCGCGACGACGTTCACCGAGCGCTGGACGCTTGCGCTCGACGGCGATGCCGCCCAGCCGTGGCGGATCGCCGGCGTCGGCACGCCGCCGATCGCCCGCGCCTAGACCCGCGCAGTGCCGGAGAGCCGGGGCATCCCCGGGGCTCTCGTGCGACGACCACTAGTGTCCGCCGCCCGTGATCCCGATCAAGGACAACATCCCGACGGATCGCTTCCCGTTCGTGACGGTGGCGCTGATCGTGACCAATATCGTCGTCTACATTCTCGCGATCCGGCACGGCGGGTCGTTCTTCGGCGGCCCGGACACGCAGGAGACGGTGACGTACGGCGCGATCCCGTACGCGCTCACGCATCCGGGCGACCACTGCGGCCTTGCCCAGACCGTGAACGGAGCCGTCGTCGCCTGCCAGGGACAGCCCGGCGTGGTCGGCACCCCCACGGACTACATCCCGACGTGGCAGACCGTGTTCACCTCGATGTTCATGCACGGGTCGTTCCTGCACATCGCCGGGAACATGCTGTTCTTGTGGATCTTCGGGAACACCATCGAGGATTCGATGGGTCCGGTGAGGTTCATCGTGTTCTATCTGCTCGCCGGGATCGCGGCGCTCGCGCTGCAGGTGGCGATCGCCCCGAACGCGACCGCGCCCACGATCGGCGCCTCAGGGGCGATCGCCGGCGTGCTCGGTGGCTACATCCTCCTGTACCCAAGGGCCCGGGTGCTCACGCTCGTGATCATCATCCTGTTCTTCACGGTGATCGAGCTGCCCGCGACGGTGCTGCTCGGGCTGTGGTTCGTCATCCAGGCGCTGTACGGCGCAGTCAGCCTCACCGATCCGACGGGCGCGGCCGGCGGCGTGGCGTATTTCGCGCATATCGGCGGCTTTGCGTTCGGCCTCGCGGCGATCAAGCTGTTCGCGACCGGGCGCAAACAGGTCCCGCCGCGCTTCCCCGTCTCCTGAGCGCGCGATGCGCCACGTCGTCCTCGCGATCGCGCTGCTGTTCATCGTCGGACTCGGCGTCCTGACCGCGCTCGAGATCGCGAAATACGGCGTGACCGCGCTCTCGATCCTCGCCATCCTTGTGTTGCTGCTCTTTATGATTGGGATCGTCGGAGCCTTACGAGAGCCCCCGAGGGAATGACCGATCTAGGCGTGCTGCAAGAAGGGCGGGTACGCCGCGCGGCCCGGGAGGCCCGGCTCCGGCGAGCGCGGCGGCGCAGAGTGCTGCGCGACATAACACTCGCGGCCGTCACCGGACTCGGCGCCCTGCTCATCTTCATGGCCGCACGGACCAGCAACCCGGCGACGCCCCACGCGAACGCCGCGGCGCCGCCCGCCACGACGGCCACGACGCACCCCACGACCCCGAGCGGCTACCACCTGACCCCGGCGACGCGGCCGATCAGGATCGGCCTCAAGACGCAACTGCGCAGCGGGCTGCTGTTCGACGTCCGCACCGGCCGCGTGTTGTGGACGAAGGCGTCGAGGCGGACGGTCCCGATCGCGAGCCTCACGAAGATGATGACCGCGCTCGTGGTCGTGGCCCACGCGCGACCCAACGCGCGGGTGCTGATCACCGGCGAGGCGCTGCACTACTCGGGCTCGGGCGTGGGACTGCTTCCGAGGGGCAAGAAGGTCCGGCTCGAGACGCTCCTGTACGGACTCATGCTTCCGTCCGGAAATGACGCGGCGATCGCGCTCGCGCAGCACGTCGCCGGAACCCAGGGCCGCTTCATCGCGATGATGAATGACCGGGCCGCGGCGATGGGCCTGCGCTGCACGCACTTCACGACGGTCTCGGGGATCGTCGATCAGGGCAACCACTCCTGCGCGAGCGATCTCGCGATCATCGCCCACGCTGTCCTCACGCAGCGCCGGCTCGCGCGGATCGTCGCGACCCGCAACGCCGTGCTGCCATTCCCGATCAAGGGCGGCAAGCTGTGGCTCTACAACAACAACCCGCTGCTGCTGATGCGCTATCCGGGCGCCGACGGCGTGAAAACCGGGTACACCGTCGCCGCCGGCCCATGCCTGGTCGCGAGCGCGCGCCGCGGGCGCAAGTGGCTCGCGGTCGTGCTGCTGCATTCCGACGACCCGGGGGGTCAGGCGGAGCAGCTGCTCAACGCGGGCTTCAGCACCCGCGGGGCGTAGGTGCCACTAGGCCGTCACCCGGTCCGGATCGCGCTCGCGCGTCCGTTCGCGGGCATCCGCCAGCAGCGCGCCGAGCACCTCCGCCGGCGCCGGGCACGCGAACAGGTCACCCTGCGCCTGCGCGCACCCGAGCACGCGCAGCCGCGAGAGCTGTGCGTGCGTCTCGACGCCTTCGGCGCTGACGCCGACCCCCAGCGCCCCGGCCATCCGGACGATCGCGTCGATCAGCGCCGGGTCCTCGCCCACTCGCCCGAGCCCGCCGACGAGCGTGCGGTCGATCTTCAGTGCGTCGATCGGCATCCGCCTCAAGTGCCCGAGCGACGAGTAACCGGTGCCGAAGTCGTCGAGCACGAGGCGGACCCCGATCGCCTTGAGCGCGTGCAGCGCACGCTCCGAGACGTCCGGATCCTCGAGCACCGCTGCTTCGGTGAACTCGAGCGCGAGCAGCTCCGGCTCGAGCCCGGTCGCGGCGAGGATCCGCGCGACCGCATCGGCGAGGTCCGGACGCGAGAGCTCCCGGGCCGAGACGTTGACCGAGACGGGGATGCGCTCGCCGGCCGGCGCCTGGTCGCGCCAGATGACGGCCTGGCGACATGCGCGTTCGATCGCCCACTGGCCAATCGGGACGATCAAGCCGGTGCTCTCGGCGACGTGCATGAAGCACTTCGGCTCGAGCAGGCCGCGTCGCGGGTGCTCCCATCGCAGCAGCGCCTCGATCGTGACGATCCGGTGCTGCTCGAGGGAGACGATCGGCTGATAGAAGACGCGCATCTCGCCGTGCTCGATCGCGCGGCGCAGCGATGCTTCGATCGCGAGCTGCTGGACGAGCCGCGCGCGCATGACGTCGTCGAACAGCTCGATCTTGCCCTTGCCGGTCGCCTTAGCGCGGTACATCGCGGCGTCGGAGTCGCGCAGGACATCGGATGGGGTCACCGTCTCGAGGTCGGTGACGAGCACGACGCCGATACTGACCGACACCGAGTGCTCGTAGTCTCCGATCACGACCGGCCCGGTACAGGCCTGCTCGATTCGCTCGGCGATCGCGAGCGCGTCGGAGTCATCGGACAGGTCCTCGCAGAGCACGACGAACTCGTCGCCGCCGAAGCGCGCGATCGTGTCGCCGGGGCGAAGCGCCGAGCTGAGCCTCGGCGTCAGACCGATGAGCAGGAGGTCGCCGACATCATGTCCGCGTGTGTCGTTGACGAGCTTGAAGTCGTCGAGGTCGAGGAACATGACCGCGAGCTTGCGGCGCGATCGCCGCGCGCGAGAGATCGCGTGCTCGAGCCGGTCGAGGAACAGCGTCCTGTTCGGAAGCCCGGTCAGCGCATCATGGCTCGCCCGGTGCGCGAGCGCTTGCGCCGCGAGCTTGCGATCGGTGATGTCGGTGATCGCCACCGAGATGAGGCGACCCTCCTCGCTGACGAACGGGGTCAGCGAGACCTCGACCTGGAACTCCGCTCCGCCGCGGCGCCTGGCTCTCAGCTCGAGCGGCGGATCATCGGTCGGAGCGTCTGAGGCGACCATCATGTACCAGGCGACCGCCGCGTCTGGATCGAGCGGAATCAGCGTCTCGACGCTCGTTCCGACAAGCTGCTCGCAGTCGTAGCCGAACAGCTGCGCGGTGTGCGAGTTGACAAGCGCGATCGTGCCGGCCAGATCGATCACGATGCGCGAGAACGGGGCGTTCTCGAACAGCGCGCGGAAGCGCTCCTCGGCGAGCGCGATCGCCGTGATGTCGAGCGCGGTCCCGACCATCCGGACCGGGACCCCAGCCTCGTCATACTCGACCCGGCCGTGGCACTCGAGCGTGCGGACCTGCCCGTCGGGACGGATGATCCGATGCACGGTCGTGTACGGCGTCAGCTCCCGGGTGGCGCGCCGCATCACGGCGTCGACCGACGGGCGGTCCTCCTCATGAAGCAGCGCGCGCATCGAGCCGTAGGCGGGCGGAACGACGGCGGGGTCGAGACCGAGGATCCGGTAGAGCTCGTCTGACCAGACCGTCTTGCCGGTGCGCAGGTCCCAGTCGAAGCTCCCCACCTGCGCGAGCCGCTGCGCCTCGGCGAGCGCGCGTTCGGAGCCGGCGAGGCGGTCGAGCGCGTGCTCGGCCATCTCGCGCTCCGTGCGTGCCGCGGCGACAAGCAGCGCCGTGATCGCGCCGACGGCCACAAACAGCTGCGTGCGGGCGAGGTCGGCGTCCGACTGGGCTCCGGCGAAAGGCCCATGACCGTGGTCGGTCAGCCACACCGTGACCGCCGCGACAATCACGGTGCCGAGCACGGCACCCGGCTGGCGACAGGCGAGCGCCAGCGCGAACAGCAGCGGGAACACGAGATAGGGGAATCCGGTGTCGTAGCGCAGCGCGGCGAACGCCACGACCCCGTACAACAGCGACAGCACGAGCGTCTGCACGGCGTCGCGCGAGCGCAGCCACGACCACGGCGTGCTCGCGAACACGAGCAGGGCGCTCGCCACGAGCAGGATCCCACCCATGTCTCCGAGCCACCACGTCCTCAAGGCACTCGCCGTCACCGATCCGTCGAGACCCCCGAACGCAAGCAGGCCGCCGACGCCGACGGCCGTGCTGATCGCAGCGCTCACGATCCCCGCGAGGAACGTGAGCGCGACGACATCGCGCACGCGCCGCAGCGACGCGTCGAGGCGGGCACGCCGTAGCAGCCATGCGCCGGTCAGCGCCGCGACGCTGTCGCCGATCGTGATCGACAGGACGACCCCGGCCGGCGCGCCGGTCGTCACGCTCGCGAGCAATGCTCCGAGCGCGACGGCGGGAACCATCCGATAGCCGCCGAGCAGGACGGCGGCGAGCGCGATCCCGCTCGGCGCCCAGATCGCCGGCACGCTCATCTCCTCGAACCGGAGGTTCAGCCCAAGCTTCGCGGTGCCGACGTAGGCGAGCACGACGATCGCAGCCGCGACCGGCGTCCCATGCAGGCGAGCTCTCGCCCAACCGGCTGCGGACGTCGGCTCCAGTCCCGGCCATCGGTCATCGCCCTCGGCCGGTCCTGGCGGTACGTGAAGCCACCCCATCATCTGTCGAGATCAACATCGGCCGCTCAAGGCGCAAACTTGAGCTTGTGTACGTAAGAAATACGACAGGCCGCCCGTACTCTCCCGCAACCTTCAGCGCCAATCGCCCTGCGCGAGGACGAGACCGAAGCGCATCCGCAGCTCAGTGCCGCCCCACCCGCCGGGGGGCAGCGGCTCTCAGCGCTCGACGAAGTACGCCCCGCTGCCTTGCCCGCTCGAAAAGTACCTGCTCGTGACCGTCTTCTTGCGGGTGAAGAACTCGACCGCGTCCGGCCCGTGCGCGTGGAGGTCGCCGAGGAACGAGTCCTTCCAGCCGGAGAACGGGAAGAACGCGACGGGCGCGGCCACGCCGATGTTGACGCCGACCATGCCGGCCTGAACCTCGTGGCGGTAGCGCCGGACGGACGCGCCCGACTCGGTGAAGATCGACGTTCCGTTACCGAACCGGCTGCCGTTGACGATCCCGATCGCCTCGTCGAGCGTCGCCGCGCTGATCACCGACAGCACGGGCCCGAACACCTCCGCCTGGGCGATCTCCATCTCCGGAGTGACGTCGTCGAGAATCGTCGGGCCGATGTACGCCCCGTCGGCCGACAGGCCATCGCCCGCGACGCCGCGCCCGTCGACGACGACGTGTGCCCCGGCGGACTCGCCGCGCTCGATCCACGAGGCGATCCGGTCCCGCGCCGCGCACGAGATCACGGGCCCGACGTCGCTGGACTCGTCGATCCCGTCGCCGACGTGCAGCGCCCGCGTCGCCTCGATCAGCGGCGGCATCAGCTGCTCGTGCGCATCGCCGACGGTCACGACGACCGAACCGGCCATGCAGCGCTGGCCGGCAGCGCCGAACGCCGATCCGATGATCCCCTCGACGGTCTTGTCGATGATCGCGTCGGGCATCACGACCATGTGGTTCTTGGCGCCGCCCAGCGCCTGGACGCGCTTGCCCGCCTTCGCAGCCCGCTCGTAGACGATCCGCGCGACCGGTGCCGAGCCGACGAACGAGATCGCGTCGATGCCGCGATGGTCGAGGATCGCCTCGACCACCTCCCGCGAGCCGTTGACGAGGTTGACGACGCCCGGCGGCAGCCCGAGCGCGTCGAGTTCCTCGAACGCGAGCTGCTGCGTGAGCGGGACCTGCTCGGACGGCTTCAGGACGAACGTGTTCCCGCACGCGATCGCGAACGGCAAGAACCAGAACGGGACCATCGCCGGGAAGTTGAACGGCACGATCGCCGCGCAGACCCCGACCGGCTGTCTGATCGTCTCCGCGTCGATGTTGCGCGCGACGTCCTCGAGGATCCTGCCCTGCATCGTCGTCGGGATCGCGCACGCGGCCTCGACCATCTCGATCATCCGCGCCACCTCGGCACGCGCATCCACGATCGTCTTGCCCATCTCCGTCGTGACTGAGCGCGCGAGCTCCTCGCTGCGTGCAACGAGCCGCTCTCGGAGCTCGAACAGCTTGCGTGCGCGGCCGATCGCCGAGATCGCGCGCCACTCGGGCAGCGCCTCCCGCGCCGCGCGGACGGCCGCGTCGAGGTCGGCGGCGCCGGACAGCGGCACACGCGCGAGCACCTCGCCGGTGGCGGGGTTGGTCACGTCCAGTACGTCGGTCGCGGCGACGGCCGGCGTCCATTCGCCGTCGACGTAGTTGTCGAGCAGACGGGTGGTTGTCAACGCATCAGTCATGGTGGGGCGCCTCCAGATGGATCCGCTGCGCTTGCCGTGCGACGTCATACGCCTCGCGCGCCGTTCGGACATCGGCCTCGTCGGAGACCTCCGCGACGGGCACGTCCCACCAGCCGTCGTAGCTGGGAACGCCGACGTAGCGATCGGCCTCGATGTAGACGACGACCGGGCCCTCCGCGCCGCGGGCATCTGACAGGGCGGAGCGCAGCTCCGCAATATCACCGGCACGAACCACGCGCGCGCCGAGGCTCTCGGCATTGGCGGCCAGGTCGACCGGCAGTTGATCAGATCCGGCCGGCTCGGCCAGCCCGGTCCCGTCGCTCGCGTCAAGCGGGAGCGAGCCGTCGGCGCTGCGGCGGTAGTGGGTGCCGAACCCGTGCGATCCGATCGAGCGCGAGAGCGCGCCGATCGACGCGTAGCCGTGGTTGTCGACGAGCACGACGACGATTGGGATCCCCTCCGCGACCGCCGTCACGAGCTCGCCGGGCAGCATCAGGTACGAGCCGTCGCCGACGAACGCGTACACCTCGCGCTCGGGCGCCGCGAGCTTGACCCCGATCGCGCCCGGGATCTCGTAGCCCATGCACGAGTATCCGTACTCGACGTGGTAGCCCTTGCCGGCGGGATCGCGCGCGCGCCACAGCTTGTGCAGGTCGCCCGGCGCCGATCCGGCGGCGCAGACGACAACGCCTGCCTCGCCGGCGGCGTCGTTGATCGCGCCGATGATCGACGCCTGCGACGGCGGGCGCCCGGGCGCGGGCGCCGCCGAGGCCAGGCGCTCCACCTCCTGCGCCCACGCACTCGACTCTGCCGCCGCGCGACGTTCCCAGGCGGCATCGGCCCGCCATCCCGAGAGGGCGTCGCGGAGCTGCTCGAGCGCCGTGCGCGCGTCCGCGAGCACTGCCAGCCCGCTGTGCTTGGCGGCGTCGAACGCCGTCACGTTGATGTTGACGAAGCGGACGTCCGGATCCTGGAAGGCGGACTTCGACGCGGTCGTGAAGTCGCCCCACCGCGTGCCGATGCCGATCACGAGATCCGTCTCGCGGGCGAGACGGTTGGCCGCCGCGGTGCCCGTCGCGCCGACGGCGCCGAGACTGAGCGGATGCTCGGAGACGAGCGCGCCGCGGCCTGCCTGCGTCTCGCATACGGGGATGCCGGCCGCCTCGACGAGCTCGCGCAGCGCCGCGGTCGCCTCGCTGTAGATGACGCCGCCGCCGGCCACGATCAGCGGCCGGCGCGCGCGGCGGATGAGCTCGGCGGCTCGGGCGAGCGCGTCGGGCGCAGGCGGCTGACGGTAGATCGTCCACACCCGCTGCTCGAGAAACGCCTCGGGCCACTCGAACGCCTCGGTCTGCACGTCCTCGGGCATCGCCAGCGTGACGGCCCCGGTCTCCGCCGGGTCGGTGAGCACGCGCATCGCCTCGAGCGCCGCGGGCATCAGCTGCTCGGGCCGCTGCACGCGCTCGAAGTACCGCGAGACCGCGCGCAGGCAATCGTTGACCGAGACGGTCGCGTCGTGCGCAACCTCGAGCTGCTGGAGCACCGGGTGCGGCGTCCGCGTCGCGAACACGTCGCCCGGCAGCAGCAGCACGGGCAGGCGGTTGATCGTCGCCGCAGCGGCGCCCGTGACCATGTTCGTCGCGCCGGGGCCGATCGACGTCGTGCACACGTACGTGCCGAGTCTGTTGCGCTGGCGGGCGTAGCCCGCCGCGAGGTGGACCATCGCCTGCTCGTTGCGCGCCGGGTGATACGGCAGCAGATCCGCGTGCTGGTGCAGCGCCTGCCCGAGCCCGGCGACGTTGCCGTGGCCGAAGATGCCGAAGCACCCGGCGAAGAAGCGCGTGCGGCGGCCGTCGCGCTGGACCTCCTGGACGGCGAGGAAGCGGACGAGCGCCTGGGCGACTGTGAGACGCATGCGATAGACCTCGCGCCGACTCTACCTCCTCGATTCGCACCGGCCGGCCATTGCGCAAACGAACGATTCGCTCGCGACCTCGCGCGCCGATCGGATGCGGGCGTCGTACACGGCGCTCACGCCGGCGAGGCCTCCATCAGCTCGAGCACCTCGCGTTCGTAGGGCATCGCCGCCGAGCACAACAGGCGCGATGCGACGATCCCGCCGGCCGCGTTCGCGAACGCGACGGTGCGTTCGTGGGACCAGCCGCTCAGCAGACCGTGGCACAGGGCCCCACCGAACGCGTCGCCCGCGCCGAGACCGCACAGGACCTTGATCGCGGGCGGGGGGATCAGCGTGCGTTCGGTTCCGGTGGCGAGCAGCACGCCGTCGCCGCCGAGCTTGACGATCGCGAGCGCGACGCCGCGCCCCAGCAACCGTTGGGCGGCCTCGTGGGGGTCGTCGCTGCCGACGGCAACCGAGCACTCCTCGCGGTTGCCGACGGCAACCGTCGCGTGCTCGACGGCAGCGCCGATCCGTGCGGAGGCCTCCGCGCGCGAGCGCCAGAACGTCGGGCGGTAGTCGAGGTCGAGGATCGTGTGGGCGCGGCGGCCGCGCGCACAGAGCATCGCCTCGACGGTGCTCGCGCTCGGTTCTGCGGAGAGCGCCCCGCCCGAGATCCACAGGAGCGGGACATCGCGAACGGTGTCCTCGTCCACCTCGTCGGAGTGCAACTGGAGGTCGGGCACCGGCGGCTCCCGGCGGAACAGGAGCTGGGGATCCTCCGGCGGCGCGAGCGTCGCAAACGCAAGCGGCGTCACGCCGATCTGCGCCATCCCGACGAACCGCGTGTCGACGCCGAAGCCTCGCAGCTCCCGGATCGCGACCTCGCCGAACGGGTCGGCGCCGACCTTCGTGAACAGCGCGGCGGCGTGGCCGAGGCGAGCGGCGGCGATCGCGACGTTCGTCGGACTGCCGCCGACGGCCTTCGAAAACGTGCTCGCGGCGTGCCAGTCAGCGCCGATCTGATCGCAGTACAGGTCGATGCTGATCCGGCCGACGGTCAGCAACTCGAGCGGCCCGTCGCCGCCGAGACGCTCGAAGGGCCGGCGAGTGTGACAGCGCTCGAGGCCGATCGTGCGACTATATCCCCGCCGCGGCTAGGGGACGTACACGACGACGTCCTGGCGGACGGTGTTGCCCGCCGGCACGGTGACCGTCTTTGGCTGAGTCTGGATTGGCTGGCTGTTCATGGTCGCGTTCGCGAAGGTGCCGATGATCGTGTAGCGGCCCGGCGCGAGGTCGAAGCTCGCGAGCGCGCCGGCGGCAACGGTCATGCTCGCGATCTGGTGCCCGTCGCCGGCATCGTCAACGGTGATCGTCCCGGCCGACGACTTCCCGGGCCCGGACGCGCAGTGCGGCGTCGAGAAGATGACCAGGGGTCCGCCCTGCAGGAACAGCCCGCTGACGAGCCTCGTCGGGCCGGGGGTGACGATCGGCTCGTTCGGCGGCGGACCGGGCAGCCCGGTTCTGAAGCAGACCGGGTTTGCCCAGACGGTGACCGTGCCGGCCGGCGCCTGGGTCGCGCTGCCGGGCAACGGCAGCTGGCGCGCAACGGTCTGCACGCTGGGCTGCGTGACCCGCGATCCGCCTCGGGATCGGGCGATCCGCAGCTCGCAACCGGCCGCGCGTGCCCGCGCCCGCGCCCGCGTGATCGTGATCCCGACGAGGCGAGGCGCCCGGCAGGCCCGGACGGCCGCAGCGGGTGTGGCGGGTGCCGTGTTGTGGTCGATCGCACGGAGCATGCTTACACTCGGCACGAGTGGAACGCCGGCCAGCAGCACGCAGGGAACCGCGAGGCGTCGCCATCGCCGCACTCGGCGGCGGGATCGCTCCGGACGGATCGGCGTGGCTCGGTCAGGCATGGTCGCTCTGGGGAAGGAGATAAGCATGCGCGCGAATCGGTCGATGCCGCCGTCGACGGTGATCCCGGTGCTCGTCTACGAGGACGTGACCGAGGCGGTCGAGTGGCTGTGCGACACGTTCGGCTTTCAGGAGCGCTGGCACGCGGGGAATCATCGCGCGCAATTGGCGATCGGGGACGGTGCCGTCGTGATCGGTGAGCGCCGGGTGGCGCGGGCACTCGAGTCCGGCGATCCGACGATCTTCCGCGCACCGCGCCGGGGCGAGGTCAGCCACTCGATCCTGGTGCGCATCGACGACGTCGACGCGCACTACGTGCATGCACGGGAGAGCGGCGCTCGGATCCTGCGTCCGCCGGAGGACTACCCCTATGGTGAGCGCCAGTACACCGCGGAGGATCTCGCGGGACATCGCTGGACCTTCTCGGAGTCGATCGCCGACGTCGCTCCCGAGGAGTGGGGCGGCACCTCTGCCGCGTAGCCCGATCGCGCACGGCGCGGGGCCGAGCCTGTGCGCCCGGCGCACCGCCACTTGTCGCCGGGCGCACATCGCCTTGCGCCTCGCCCGGCCGGTATGAAAGCCTGAACTCATGGCTGACGACGTGCTGTGGACACCGCCCGACGACGTGCTGACGACCTCGCAGCTCGGACGCTACCTGAGCTGGCTGGCTGAACACAAGAAGCGCCGCTACACGAGCTATTCCGAACTGTGGGACTGGTCCGTGTCCGACCTCGAGGGGTTCTGGGAGTCGATTTGGCAGTTCTTCGAGGTCCGCGCCCACGCGCCGTACGAGCGCGTTCTGAGCTCGCGCGAGATGCCCGGTGCCAGATGGTTCGAGGGCTCACAACTCAACTACGCCGAGCACGCACTCGGGATGCCCGACGACGCCGACCGCGTTGCCGTGATCGCACACTCGCAGACGCGCGCGCCGGTCGAGCTGACGTTCGGCGAGCTGCGGGAGCAGGTAGCCCATGCGCGCGCCGGCCTCGAGCGGCTCGGGGTGGGGCCCGGCGACCGGGTCGTCGCCTACCTGCCGAACATCCCGGAGACGCTGATCGCGTTCCTGGCGACGGCGAGCATCGGCGCGATCTGGGCGACGTGCGCACCGGAGTTCGGTCCCCGCAGCGTGATCGCACGGTTCGGGGCCATCGAGCCGAAGGTGCTGCTGACGGTCGCCGGCTACCGCTACGGCGAGCGCCTGATCGACCGGCGCCCCGACGCGGCCGCGATCCGCGCGGCCCTGCCCACGGTCGAGCACGTCATCCACGTCCCCTACACCGGCGGCGAAGACGACGCGATCCCCGACGCGACCGGCTGGGACGACCTCCTGGCCGAGTCCGCCCCGCCGACGTTCGCGGCGGTCCCGTTCGCACACCCACTCTGCATCCTGTTCTCGTCGGGAACGACCGGGCTGCCGAAGGCGATCATCCACAGCCATGGCGGGCTGACGGTCGAGCATCTCAAGAACCACGGGCTGAGCTGGGACCTCGGTCCGCAGGACCGTCTGATGTGGTTCAGCACAACTGCCTGGATGATGTGGAACGCGCTCGTGTCCACGCTGCTGCTGCGCAGCTCGATCGTGATGATCGACGGGCATCCCGCATACCCGGGAGTCGAGTTCCAATGGGAGCTCGCCGCGCAGACGCAGGCGACGATGATGGGCCTCAGTCCGGCGTTCCTGATGTCGTGCCGCAAGGCCGGCCTCGAGCCCGCCAAGCGGTTCGACCTCTCCCACCTGCGCGAGGTGGGCGCCGCCGGGTCGCCCCTGCCGGCGGAAGGGTTCGACTGGATTTACGAGCAGCTCGGTCCGGACGTGCTGCTCAATTGCGGCAGCGGCGGCACCGACGTCTGTACCGGGATGGTCCAGGGCTCACCGCTTCAGCCCGTATACCGCGGCGAGATGTCGGGCGCATGTCTCGCGGTCGATGCCGCCGCCTTCGACCTCGACGGCAACCCGGTGATCGGCGAGCTCGGTGAGCTCGTGATCCGCTCGCCGATGCCGTCGATGCCGGTGGGCTTCTGGAACGACCCCGGCGACAAGCGCTACCGGAGGGCGTACTTCGAGTACTACCCCGGGGTGTGGCGCCACGGCGACTGGATCGTGTTCAGCGAGCGCGGGAGCTGTGTCATCACCGGACGCTCGGACGCGACCCTCAATCGCGGCGGCGTGCGCCTCGGCACCGGCGAGCTGTATGCGGTCATCGAGGAGATGCCGGAGATCGTCGACAGCCTGATCGTCCATCTCGAGGACCCCGAGGGCGGTCCCGGTGAGCTGATGCTGTTTGTCGTGCTCGCAGCGGGCGCGGAGATGAATGATGCGCTGCGCGCGAAGATCGCGACCGACCTGCGCAAGGCGCTCTCCCCCCGCCACGTGCCCGACCTGATCGAGGCGGTGCCCGCGATCCCGCGGACCTTCACCGCGAAGAAGCTCGAGCTGCCCGTCAAGCGGATCCTGCTCGGGGCAAAGCCGGAGGACGTCGCGAGCCGCGACGCGCTCGCACAGCCCGAGGCGCTTGACGCGTTCGTCGAGATCGCTCAGCGCCGACGTCAGCCGAGCGCCACGTCGACGAGCTGACCACCGGCTGACCGCAGCGTCTGCAGGCACGTTCGGGATCGCGAGCGATGCCCTGACCGGGCTCGCGAACCGTGTCGCACGGATGGACCGGCTCACGCAGGCTGGTCAGCCTCGAGCGTGTGAGCAGCGCTGCATTACCATTCCGCTCGGTCTCGGATCGCGTCGTGCCCCGAGGCGGCGAGAGAGGAAATCGACATGGCTCTGACTGAGGGGGCCGCCCCCGTGTCCGCGGCGACTGGCTCGGCTCGTGAACCCGAGCGCTGGCGCGTCCACGGCGCGAGCATGACGCGCCGGCTGCAGTCGTGGTCGGAGATCCTCGCCGCCACCCATCTCGCGTTCGACGTCCGCCCGACCTTCCGCACGCCACAGGACTTCCGCGGCGCGGTCACCCGACGCTCGATCGGCGAGCTGATGCTCGTCGACTGCACCTGCTCACCGTGGCACGGGTATCGCGGCAGCGATCAGATCGGTGGCCGCGACTCGGCGCGGCAGTCGGAGGAGATCCTCGGCTTTCAGTTCGTGTGCAAGGGCGTCGAGGTCGTCCGCGAGGGCAGCCGCGAGCTTGCTCTCACAGCGGGCGACGTGGTCTTGTGGGACGGCCTACAGCCCACCGACGTCGAGATCGTTGAGCCCTTCTACAAGCGGACGCTGCTGTTCCCCCGCGACCGCGTGTTGTCGATCTGCCCGCAGCTGGCCGAGCTGAGCGCGCTGCCGTCGCTGGACGGCAGCGGATCGGCGCGGTTGCTCGTCCGCTACATGAACGCGCTCGCGACCGAGCTGCCGCTGCTCGACCACGCGGGCACGCTCGCCGCCGCCAACGCGGCGCTCGAGCTGCTGCGGGCGGCGGTCGAGCCGCGCGTCCCGAGCAGCCGCTCGGCGACACGCGCAGCGATGCGCGCCGAGATCCGGCGGTACGTGCGCACCCACCTTCAGGACCCGGTGCTCGGGCCGGCATCGATCGCCAGCGCGTACGCGATGTCCGTGCGCGCGCTCCACGCCCTGTTCGAGGACGCCGACACGTCGGTCGCCGGGCTCGTGCGCAGCGAGCGACTCGCGCGCTGTCTTCAGGACCTGCAGCGGCCCAACGGCGGGTCGGTCACCGACATCGCGTTCCGGTGGGGCTTCTGCGACGCCGCTCACTTCTCGCGTGTGTTCAAGCGCGAGTTCGGCGCCACGCCGAGTGAGATCCGTCAGGCCGCGGCGACGTGATCGCCGGCCTGGGTATCCGCGCATAGCGCTTGACGACGCGCGCAGTCCGCCGGTGCGAGTTTGCCTTCACCGACGGCAATCTGATATTCGTCCCGGACCGTGGCCAACGTCGTAGGACAGCGAGTTCGCCGCCGGGAGGATCCGCGCTTTCTGACCGGTAAGGGGCAATACGTCGACGACCTCCAACCGGAGGGCGCGCTGTATGTCACGTTCGTGCGCTCGCCCTGGGCGCACGCGAAGATCACGAGCATCGACACGTCCGCGGCGGCAGAGTTGCCCGACACGCAGGTGTTCGCCGCGGCCGACGTCGAACTCGCCGTCAGCCCCGCGCCGCCGTTCATCGGCGTCGACGAGCGGATGTTCCGGCCGTTTCTCGCGTCGCAGAAGGTGCGGTTCGCCGGCGACATCGTCGCCGTCGTGCTGTCGGGCAGCCGTGCGAGCTCGGTCGACGCGGCCGAACTGGTCGCGGTCGAGTACGAGCCGCTACCGGCGGTCATCGACATCGAGGAGGCCGCCCGCGACGAGGTGCTCCTGTTCGAGGACGTCGGCACGAACATCTGCCTCGAGCGCCCGCTCGAGCCGGACGAGCACCTGTTCGACGGCTGCGACATCGTCACCTCAGGCTCGATCTTCAGCCAGCGGCTGGCGGCCTGCCCGGTCGAACCGCGCGCGTCGATCGGCCAGTTTGAGGACGGCAAGCTGACGATGTGGCTGTCGACCCAGACTCCGCACCAGGACAAGATGGTGCTCGGGCTGATGCTGGGTCTCGAGCCCGACCAGGTGCGGGTCGTCGGTCCGGACGTCGGCGGCGGGTTCGGCGGCAAGGGTCTGTCGGTCGAGGACGTGCTGATCGCCTACCTCGCGCGCGAGACCGGCCGCACGCTGCGCTGGACCGAGACGCGCACCGAGAACCTGATCGCGATGCACCAGGGCCGCGCGCAGCGGATCGCGTTCGAGATCGGCGGCACACAGGACGGCGTGATCACGGCGATGCGCTGGCGCATCCTTCAGGACGCCGGCGCGTATCCCGGGATCGGCTCATTCCTCGCCAACCTGACCGCGCTGATGGCCAGCGGCGTCTACCAGATCCCGAAGATCGAGATCGGCGTCCAGGCCGTCGTCACGACGACCACGCCAACGGGCCCCGTGCGCGGCGCCGGGCGGCCCGAGGCCACGCAGGCGCTCGAGCGCGGGATCGACATGTTCGCCGCCGACTGCGGCCTCGACCCGGCCGAAGTGCGTCACAGGAACTTCATTCCCAAGGACGCCTTCCCTCACCAGACCGCCGCCGGCGCCCACTACGACTGCGGCGACTACGCCGGCGCCCTCGAGCTGGCGCTCAAATCGGCCGACTACGACGGCCTGCGCGCAGAGCAGTCGCGGCGGCGACAGACCGGGACCGCCAAGCAGCTCGGCGTCGGGCTCAGCACGTACGTCGAGGTCACCAACGGCATCAACGAGACGGAGTTCGGCGCCGTCGAGATCACGTCCGATGGCGGCGCGATCGTCAAGACTGGGTCGCAGACCCAGGGCCAGGGGCACGAGACGACATTCGCGATGATCGTCGCCGATCGCCTCGGGATCCCGGTCGAGAAGATCACGGTGATCAAGGGTGACACCGACCAGGTCGCCCGCGGCACCGGCACGTACGGGTCGAAGTCGACGCAGATCGGTGGAGCCGCCGCGGCTCAGGCCTCCGAGGATGTCGTCGCGGCCGCGAAGCGGCTCGCCGCCGACGAGCTCGAGGCCAACCCCGAGGACATGGTGCTCGACCTCGAGAGGGGCCAGTTCCATGTGACCGGCGCGCCGGAGCCGGCGCTCAGCTGGTCAGATCTCGCCTCGCGGCTCGAGACCAAGGGGCTGCTCGAGGAGCTCGCGAAGGAGGCCGACTTCACGGCGGCGCAGCCGACGTTCCCGTTCGGAGCCCATGTCGCGGTCGTCGAGGTCGACACCGAGACGGGAGCTGTGGAGCTCCAGCGGCTGGTCGCGGTCGACGACGCCGGGATCATCATCAACCCGCTCGTCGCGGACGGGCAGGTCCACGGCGGCGTCGTCGCCGGCATCGCCCAGGCGCTGTTCGAGGAGCTCACCTACGACGAGGACGGCAATCCGCAGAACTCGAGCCTCGTCACCTACGGCTTCCCGAGCGCGCGCGAGCTGCCCTCGCTCGAGCGCATCGAGATGGTCACCCCCACCCCGATCAACGCGCTCGGCGCCAAGGGCATCGGGGAGTCCGGCACGATCGGCGCGACGCCGGCCGTGCACAACGCGGTGCTCGACGCGCTCTCGCCGTACGGGATCCGCCACATCGACATGCCGGTCAACGGCGAGCGGGTGTGGCGGGCGATCCGGGACGCCGGCCACACCTAACGGTCACGGCCGCGGGCGGGCCCCCGGCGGCAGCGCTGCCCGGGCGCTGCACAACGTGAAAAAGCTCCCCGCCGTCCCGGACTTTGGCCACGTAAGCACCCTGGCGGTGCTTATGTGGAGAAACGTCGAGCGCGGGGCGGAGTTTTTCACATTATGCCGCGCCCGCGCGGTCGCCCGCGAGGAGGACTGCGGAGGCAGATGCCACCGGCGAGACCTGGTCAAGCACCCGCTAGAACAGTGACCCAGGAGCATCCGCAAGCGCCGTTCGCGCAGCCTCGCGGCCGGCTTCGACGGCCGCCTCGAGCTGGTGGAACTCGAGCAGGCCGACGCCTTCGGCACGCGGCTTGATCACGAGATCGGCGTGGCGGCGCGCCGCCTCCGACGTGTTCGAACTGCCGAGCAGCAGCACCCGCGCGAGCGTCTCGCCGAGCGGCGGGATCCGCGCCGGACGCTCCGTGTCCGGCACGCTCGCCGCGGCCGCCGCCGGCCGATCGAGCGCCGCCTTCACATCGACGGCGATGACCGGACCCTCGCTGAGATCGGCCATCGCCTCGACCGGCAGGTTGTCGACGAGCGAGCCGTCGATGAACATGTCGCGACCGCGGACCTGGGGCGGCCCGATGATCGGCAGACACACGCTGAAGCCGACCGCTTCCCACAGCGCTCCGTGGCGCGCGAGCACGAGGCGCCCGCTGCGCAACTCGGTGAAACCGCACATGAAGCTGCGCGGGAGCTCTTCGATCACGGCCTCGCCGAAGGTCCGGTGAAGCATCGCCCGGAAGCGCTCGCCGCGGATCAGTGAATGGCGCGGAATCGTGTAGTCGCTGAGCGGTCGGCGCTGGACCCACTCGTCGAAGCAGCGGGCGTCGATCTCGTCGAGTTCAAGTCCCATCGCGTACAGGGCGCCGACGTAGGCGCCCATGCTCACGCCCGCAACGCGGTCGATCGTCACCCCCGCCGCGGTCAGCTCGTCGAGCACGCCGATGTGCGAGAAGGCCCGCGCCCCGCCGCCGGACAGGACGATCCCGACCGAGCGACCGGCAAGCCGGCGCGCGAGCCGAGCGACATCCGTGGCGAGCACCGCCTCGCGCAGGAGGTGCGTCTCGACCGGGTCAAGCGCCGCCGCCCAGCCGGACAGCGTCGCGCGGGCCGCGTCGTAGGACACGAGATCGCAGCGCTCGAGCGTCGCGCGGTGCATCCCGAGGGTCTCCGGGTCGGGGCGCTCCGCGCCGGCGCTGACCGCGAGGATCCGGTCGGCCTGCTGCAGGCAGAACTCCGTCCATGGCTCCGGAGCGCTGACCGAGCCGGCCGGCAACAGCACGAGCTCGTGCGCGTTCTCGGCACGGTCGAGCAGCGGGCCGTAGATCGTCGCGGCGTCAGACGGCCCGGCCGGCGCGGCGACCTCGCCGCCGTCGAGCAGGGCGGCCGACAGCATGCCCTTGAGCGCGTCGAAGACCTTCGCCGCGAGCGGTGCGACGGGGACGCGGCCGTCGAGTGAGACGATCGCGACGGTCGCGGGGTGCGGGCGCGCCGTCGGCGCGGGAGCGCGGGTCACGCGCAGCTGTTCGGCGAGCGAGCGGTTGAGCGCGAGCGACAGCGCCGGCGAACTCGACAGCAGGTCCTCGAAGTCGCCGCGGGCGATCGCCAGCAAATCGCTCGCCCGGGCCGCTCGGACCGATGCCGAGCGCGGCGAGTCGGTGAGCAGCGCGAGCTCGCCGAGGACGTCGCCACGCCCCAGCTGGCGGATGACGATGCCGGCGGTCTCGTCGACGACCTCGAGGCGACCGGCGCGCACGACGTACAGCGCGTCGGCGGGATCGCCCTCGCGAAACAGCCACGCGCCAGCACCGGCTTGGGCCGTGCGCGCGCGTGCCGCGAGCGACTCGCGCAGCTGTGCGTCGAGCCCGGCGAGGATCGGCACGAGCCCGAGGAAATCGGCGAGCGACTGCGGGCGCGCGGGCGCGGGCGCCTGGGCATCGACGGTGATCGCGCGGCGCGCGCGGGGGCGGGGCGCGCGCGGCGGCGCCTGCACCGGGCGGGCGGTGAACACGGCCCGCGCCGCGTCCCCCAGCGCGGGGGCCCGATCCGCCTGGACCCGTCCGACGAACAGGCAGCCCAGCCCGGCGACGAACAGGCACACCGCGCCGAACGTCCACGCATTGTCGAACGCATCCATCACCGTGAGCGGCGACGGCGTCCCGAGGATTGCGACGACGAGTGCGACGCCGAGCGCCGCCCCAACCTGGCGTGAGACCGAGTTCATCCCGGTCGCGGTCGCGAAGCTCGCTCCCGGCGCCGAGGCGACGGCCGCGCCGCTGAGGTTCGGGAACAGCGTGCCGGCACCGATCCCGAGCAGCACCATCCCCGGCAACCATTCTCCGAGGAAGTCCGGCTGCAGCCCGACCCGCTCGACGAACCACATCACCGCCCCGCCCCAGAACAGCCCGCCGGCAACGAGCACCGGCCGGTGACCGATCCGCTGAACGAGGCGACTGCTCGGCCCGGCCGCCGCGACCGCGACGATCGGTCCAGGGGTGAGCGCAAGCCCCGCCTGCAGCACCGAGTAGCGCCACACCCCGGTGAGGAACAGAACGTTCGTGAGCGTGTAGCCGTAGAACCCGGCGGCGCCGACGATCGTCATCCCGTTCGCCGCGCTGAACGTCCGGATGCGCAGCAGCGAGAGGTCGATCACCGGCGAGCGTTGGGTGCGGCAGCGCCAGACGAATACGGCGCCGAGCACGATCGCGGCCGCGAACGAGGCGATGATCCTCGCGCTGCCCCAGCCCCACTCCTGGCCCTTCACGACCCCGAGCACGAGCGACGCGATCGCCAGCGCGAACACGAGCGCGCCGAGCAGGTCGGGCATGCGCCGCCGGCCCGGGGTGCGGCTCTCGACGAGCCGGCGGCGCGCGAGCAGGATCGCCGCGATCCCGATCGGAAGGTTGACGAGGAACACGAGCCGCCAGTCGGAGACGGCGACGAGCAGGCCGCCGAGGGACGGTCCGAGCCCGGCCGCGGCAGCCCCGACGGCCGACAGCAGCGCGACGCCGTGAGACCGGCGGTCGGGCGGGAAGGCGTTCAGCACGAGCGCCAGCGACGAGGGGACGAGGCATGCCGCCCCGAGCGCTTGGACGACCCGGAACGCGATCAGCGCATCCGCCGAGGGCGCTGCCGCGCACAGGACCGACGCAACCGTGAACAGCTCGAGGCCGAACACGAAGACGCGCCGGCGGCCGACGAGATCGGCGATCCGTCCCGCCGCGACGAGGAACGCGGCAAACACGATGTTGTACGCGTTCAGAACCCACGACAGCGAGGAGATCGACGTCCCGGCGAACGACTGCGCGATGTTCGGGAAGGCGATGTTGACGATCGTCGCGTCGACGAATGCGACGGCCGCCCCGAGCGATGCGATCGCGAGCACCGTCTTCGGCTCGGGTCCGCGCCGCCGGGTGAGGGACGTGCGCTCCGGCGCGAGGTCCTCGGGCGATGACTCGCCGCTCGGCGCAAGCATCGCCGCCGCTGCCGTGTCGGTCACTGTCCTACACCCCCCATTGGCGGACGACGTCCGGATTCGATTGCAGTACGTCGCGCGCGGCCTGACGCCCGAGTTCGCGCACGCGTGAGAGTGACTTCCAGTCCATCAGCCCGATCCCGTCGACCTGTGGCGTGATCACGAGATCGGCGTGCAGGCGGGCGGCTGCGACGGTGTCGATGCTGCCGACCATCATCGTCCGTAGGAGCGTCTCGCCGAGGCGCGGCACGTCCGCGTCGCTTCCCGTCAGCGCAATCCGCACGGGCCGTCCCACACGGCCGGCGACCCCGCGGTCCGGACGGCTGAACGCGCCCATCTTGCCGGTCACGTCGACGGCGATCACGGGTCCCTGGCCGGCGCGCGCCATCGCGGCGACGGGCAGGTTGTCGAGCACGCCGCCGTCGACGAGCAGTCGCCCATCGGCGGTCGGGACCGGCGGGAACACGCCGGGAATCGCGAGGCTGGGATAGACCGCGTCCACGACCGGGCCGGTCCGGTGAATGACGGCCTCGCGCCTGATCAGATCGCAGCTCAGGCAGAAGAACCGCAGCGGCAATTCCTCGATCCGCCGGTCGCCGAAGTACTCGCGTAGCAGCCGCCGTGTCTTCGCACCGCGGATCAGCGAGTAGGCGGGCGGGACGAAATCGTTGCTCGGGTTCGTGTCGACGAACGACTGCTCGAATCCTTCGCGCACCGCGTCGATCGTGTATCCGGTGGCGGTCGCCGCGGCGACGAGCGATCCGAGGCTGACGCCGGCGATGCGATCGAATCGCACCCCCATCGCTGCGAACTCCTCGAGCACGCCGAGATGTGCGAGGGCGCGGGCACCGCCACCCGACAGCACGATCCCCAGCGAGTGTCCGGCGAGCCGCCGCGCGGTCGCCGCAACCGCATCGGCGACGCGGTCGCTGTCGGGGACGATCTGAACCTCGCGCGGCTGCAGCTCATCGATCAGCGATCCGGCGATCGCCGGACCGCGGACGAGCAGCTCGCATCCGCCGAGCGCGGTCGCGCGCGCACGCCACGCCGCCGATGGGGTCCCGGTGGTCACGGCGAGGACGACGTCCGCCTCGCGGACGCACAGCTCGATCCATGCCCCGTCCCCGGCACCGGTGCCGCCGTCGAGCAGCACACGGTCGTTGTCGCGCTCAGCCTGATCGATCGACGCGAGCGTGCTGTCACGCAGGACCGCGACGCTGCCGAAGCGCGACAGCTCCCGGAGGAGCCCGTCGGTGACGTCCGCCGTGAGGGCCGCATCGTCAAGGGCGATCACCCCGATCGCGCGGGGCGGCGTCGTGGCCACGATCGGGGCGCGGCTGGCGGCAAGCTGGCGGCCGAGCGCGCGCGTCAGTCCGAGCGCGAAGCTGGGCGCCCCCTGGATCAGGTCCTCGAACGGCCCGCGTCCGAGTTCGAGCAGTTCGGAATCGCGCACCGCGCGGGCCGAGGCCGACCGCGTTCCCTGTCGCAGCAGCGCCAACTCGCCGAGCACGTCGCCGCGTCTCAGCACCCGGATCAGGCTTTCCGGGGGACCCTCGTCGACCACCTCGACGCGGCCGCTTCGAACGATGAACAGGCTCTCGGCGGCCTCGCCCTCGTGCATGATCCAGTCGCCGGCGGTGACGTGGACCTCGCGGATCTGCTGCGCGAGGCGCTCGAGCAGGTCGTCGTCGAGGCCGCTGAGAACGGGGACGTATCGGAGAAATGCGGCCGTTCTCATCATCCGGCCGCGACCAGTGCAGCGCCGAACAGGCAGAGGACATGAAAGCTCTGGTCGACCGCGATCGTGAGCGCGAGCACCGGCTGAGGGGCATGTTTGACGACCCGCAGCCAGGTGCGGACGAGCCGGCCATCGTCGATCACCAGGTGCGGGACCGCGACGAGCGCGCCGACCGCGACCGCCCGCGCGGCGGTCGTCTCATCGCCGATCCAGACGAGCGCCGGGATGAACGCGACCGTGTAAATCGCGACGTGGCGCAGCAGCGCCCGTCGCGCGCTCGCGTCCCCGAGCCCGCCGGTCTTCGTCACGGCCTGCCAGTCGGTTTGGAGCAACACATCTCCGACGATGTGGGAGACGAGAAGTGCCAGCATCGCCCCAGGCCAGCTCATCACTGACGCGATCCTACTTCGGGACGGACCGGATAACAGCATCCGCCGCCGCGGACTCGTCCGGCACGGCCGCGGCGTCGATCGACCACACGGCGATCTTCTCCGCCCGGCCGCGCACCTCGAGCTCGTCGACGAAGACGAGATCGTCCGGGGGCCGGGTGAGCCGCTCCCGCGTCGCGGCGGACACGAACAGCATGTACGGCTTGCCCTTCGTCATCCCCTCGAGCCGCGAGGCCGTGTTCGTGGTGTCGCCGATCGCGGTGTAGTCGAGACGCTCGTCGCTGCCGACGTTGCCGGCCATCACAAGTCCGCTGTGGAGCCCGATGCCCATCCGAAACCCGCTCGCGTAGCCCTGTTCGAGCATCCATTCGTTGAAGCGCTCCAGGCGCGGGCCGAGCATCTCCCGCGCCGCCGCGAGCGCGCGATCGGCATGGTCGTCCTGCTCGAGCGGCGCACCGAACAGCGCCATGATCCCGTCGCCCATATACGCGATCAGCGTGCCGCCGGCGGCGAGGATTGCCTCGGTCATCTGCGCGAGGTAGAAGTTGACGACGTCGAGCACCTTCTGCGGGTGCTGGCCCTCGGAGAAGGCGGTGAAGCCGCGCAGGTCGCTGAACAGCACGGTGCACTCGCGCTCGACCGCGCCCAGCCGCAGGTTCTCGTCGGTGCGGGCGAGCACCTGCTCGACGACGCTGACCGGGACGAACCGGGCGAATAGTCCACGCACGCGCTCGCGCTCGATCGTCTCGGCCAGGTAGAGCACCGCGAGCGATCCCATCGTCGCAACGGTCAGCCCGAGCAGCGGGTCGACGAGGTCGAAGATCACGCCGCCGTTGAACGCGAGTTGCACGGCGACGACGTAGACGATCCCGAGCACGAGCGCGACCGACACCCACCGCAGCCGCGGGCGACCGATGCTGACAAGCGGCTGCGCCGCGCCGAGCACGACGATCAGGATGATCGCGAGCGCGGCCGAACCGTCCGACAACGGGAGGCCGCGCAGCGCCGTCGAGGTCGCGTTCGCCTGCAATTCGGGCCCGGACATCGTCCCCGTCGTCGCGACCGCGTGGATGTCCTGGAGCGACGGCGCGGTCGCGCCGATGAACACGATCTTGCCGCGGACGAGCGCGGGATCGAACGTGCCGCGCCACGCGCTCGAGAACGACACGGTCGGAATCGTCCCCGCCGGGTAGGCGAAGTCGATCGGGACGGGGCCGTGAAACGCGCTCGCCCGTACCGGCCGTCCGGCCGCCTGCGCGATCGCCGCCCCGAACGTCTTCAGCCCTTGGATCGCATACGCAAAGCGGCGGATGATGCCGTCGCTGTCGGGAAAGAAGAGGGTGTCGCCGGGCGAGGCTCCGGCGGCGCGGAGGTTGGCGTTGCCGCCGAGGATCGCGGTTTGTCCGTCGCCCTTGACCTCCGTCGTCGAGAGCACGACCGGACGGTCGCGCCCGACCGCGTCATACAGCGCGTTGTCGTCCGCGGCGTCGGTCGGCTCAGTGAACTGGATGTCGACCGCGATCACATGTGCACCGGCGCGATGCAGGTTGTCGAGCACACGCGCGTAGTAGCGGCGCGGGAACGGAAATCGCGAGGGGAGCTGGGCGTCGCGCAAGTAGTTGAACGTGGCGGCGTCGATCGCGACGAGCGCCATCCCCGGAGGCGGCGGCGTGCGGCCGCGAATCTGAAAGCGCGCGTCGATCGAGGACTGTTCGAGCCCGCGGGTCACGTGGGTGGCGCGCGCGACGATCCCGATGCCGACCGCCAGCATCCCCACGATCACCAACATCACGCCCCGTCTGTGACGCCAACGTCGTGTCGAGCGCACGACGGGATGCTAGCCGGTCACAGTTCGGATGGAACCTGCGGTTGCGGCCATCCCCATCGTCGGGCATCACGGAGAGTCGCGGCAAGGAGCGGTTCAAAGCCCGCGGCTCAGCGTTTCGAGTCATCGAGCTGTCGTGGGTGTCCAGGCGGGTCGTCGAGCTGCTTCCAGACACGCACGCGCGCGTGTTGAAGCGCATCAGCCGCGGTGAACGGATCTCGTTCGCCGGCCAGGGCGCCCGCTGCCGGCCCGATCGACATGTGGCGGCGAGCCTGACGCACACTTGTGCCCGCTATCCGGGCGAAGGGTGCGCGAGGTGTACGAACGCGCGTTCAGACGCCCTGAGCTCAGCTCGACGAGGCGGCGCTCCACGCCGCGTTCGTGAGGTCCACGATCTCCTGCAGGTCCGCGGGACCCGCGAACGAGCCGCCGCCGGTGAAGACGGTCAGGCCGCCCGTCGAGCGCTGACAACCGACAATGTGCTCACTGGACGAGGGCGGGGTGTGGCCGGCGACCGTCGGCGGGCTCCAGAGGATCTGGCAGGACACCGCGCCGACCGTCCTGACCTCCCGCTCCGGGGTCGCGAGACCGAGATAGGAGGCGCTGATGACTGGACCGAGGGTCAGCGCCGGCGTGGGCGCCCTGACCGCAATCACGTACGGCAGCTTCTCGAGACGGCTGTCGCTGTACTGTCGGTACGCGACCCCCGCCCCGCCGAACGCCTTTCGATACGCGGCGTCGGTCGCCGCGCTCACAGCCGCCTGGTGCGCGAGCTGGCGCTGCACCGCGGCCGACTGCGGGCTGCGGGCAGCGATCACGTCGGTGATGTCCCTGAATCCGGCGAGGCTCGCCGGGAGCGACACCGGCTTCGGGTCGACGGTCGTCGTAGTCGTGCTCGTCGTCGAGGAAGAGCTGAACAGCAGCGCGCCGAGCCCGACTCCGACCGCGAGCCCGACCACGGCGGCGATCGCCGCGGCGGCGATCTTCCGGCTCATGCCGCCACCCAGGCGGCGGTGCGCTCCCACAGCTCGGCTGCGTTCTCCGGGGTGGCTGCGGGCCCGGGCTGCTTGCGGACCGCGCTCGCGTAGTAGAAGCCGCTGTCCCGCGCGACCTCGGCGGCCGTCGCGCAGTACAGCGAGGTCTGCGCGCCCTCCTGTGGCGATCGCATCCGCAGCTTCATCAGCGGCCGGATCGGCCACGGAACCTGCCGCCAGATGTCCGATGCGATCACCCCCGGATGCAACGCGTACGTCGTCACCCCGGTGCCCTCGAGCCGCCGCGCGAGCTCCTGCGCATGGAGCACGTTGGCCAACTTCGAGACGCTGTATTCGGGCAGGCCCGTGCGGGTCCTGGTGGGCCGGCGCACCGCGTCGTAACCGATGCCCTTCGCGCTGAAATGCGCGTCGCTGGCGACGTTGACGATCCGCGCCGGCGCGCTCTCGGTGAGCCGGTCGAGCAGCATGCTCGTGAGCAGGAACGGGCCGATGTGGTTCGTGCCGAAGGCGATCTCGAAGCCGCTGTCGCTGAGGCCGCGTTTGCCGGCGAGGCCGGCGTTGTTGATCAGGCAGTGCAGCGGTCGACCCGTGGCGAGGAAGCGCTCGGCGCAGCCGCGCACGGAGGCGAGGTTGCCGAGGTCAAGCGCGAGGAACTCGACCGTGCCGGACGCGCCGCTCGCCGTGATCTCGTCGATCACCGGGCGCGTGGAGGCCTCCGAGCGGCATGCGAGCACGAGGCTCGCGCCGCGGCCGGCGAGCGCCTGCGCGGTCGCGCGGCCGATGCCCGTGTTTGCGCCCGTGATCAGGAACGTCTTGCCCTCGAGATCCGGCATCCCCGGCAGGATATGGTCCCGGCCGCCGCCGGACTACTGCGCCGCGTGCTCGTCCGTCAGGAAGATGCCCGCGCGCTCGCGCTGCAGGCGCGCGATCCGGCCGCCGGCGGCGCCCAGGAACATGCCGAAGATCGCGGTGATCACCACGAGGAACGGAGGAAAGCTTCCGAGCGAGACCTTCGCATGGGTCCCGACGAGCGCGTGGACGATCAGCAGTGACGTGCCGTAGATTGCGCCGCCGACGAGGCCACGGTCGGCACCGCCCCAGCCGTCACGATGCTCGAATCCGGCCACGAACGCGCCGACGCCGGCGAGCACCGCGACGATCCAATAGGCCACGCTCGAGACGCCGATCAGCACGCCGTTCAGCGCGCCGATCGCCGCCGGGATCACGCCGCCGAGCAGGATCTGCACCGGACGCGGCCGGTCACGCAGCAACACTGGCGAGTACATCACGCTCTTCTCTCGGATTGCGCGCGGAACACTACGCCTCTCACAGCCGCACGAGCAGGTCCGCGACGCCGTCGATCACGGCGTCGGGCCGCCGCCGCTCGGGGATCCGGTCGAGGTCGATGGCGCCGCTGATCCCACTGCGGACGAGCACGGTCCGCGACCCGCCGAGGATTCCGAGGGCGATGTCCATGCCGAGGTCGTCGCCGATCACGGCGATCTCCTTCGCCGGCACGCCGAGCCGCCGGCTGACCTCGGCGACGGCGATCCGCGAGGGTTTGCCGACGACCTTCGGACGCGCTCCGGTGACCTTCGAGATCGCGGCCGCAACCATCGCGCCACGACTGAAGATCATGCCGTTCGCGCCGGCATAGCCGCGCGCGTAGCTCCCGGTCAACAGCGGCGCGCCGCGATTGACCGCGCGGGCGCCCCGCTCGAGCGCGGGCATCGAGACCTCATCGACGTGCGTCACCAGGACCACGCCCGCGTCCTCGCCCGACGCGATCGTCAATCCTGCCTCGTGCATCCTCGTGGCGACCGCCGGTGAGCCGAACAGCAGCACCGACTTCTCGCGGTGGTAGCGCTGCAGGTAGCTGATCGAGCTGTCGACGGGGGTGAGCATCTCGTGATCGGCGATCGGGATCCCGTCCTCGGTGAGGCCGCGGGCGATCCACTCCGAGGGGACGTGGCTGCCGTTGGTGAACAGCACCAGCGGCCGGCCGGAGGAGCGAATCCGGTCGAGCACCTCGAGCGCGCCGGGCTGGGCGCGGGCGCGCCCGTCCGCCGTGCGGTGCACGAGCGTCCCGTCGACGTCGAAGACGAACCCGCGGACGTCATCGAGGCGCACGCCGTCCAGCCTGCCGGCCCTAGCCACGGCGCCACACCACCGTCTCGCCGTCTTTGACCAGCGACAGCTCGGTGATCGACGGCCGCTTGGCGAGTTCCTGCACGAGCGTCACAAGCGGCGCGCGACCTGGCCTCGCAGCCGGTAGCGGCCGCGGGGCACCGCTGTTACGCGCGGCGACCATCGCGTCGACCTGCTCCTCGGGCATCGTCAGGCGCAGCAACAGATCCTCCTCGGAGATCCGCGCGCCGAAGCGCTCGCGCGCCCCATCGAGCGTGATCGGCTTCAGATCCCGCAGCCTGGTCGCGTGCGGCCGCGCAAGCACGCGCTCGGCGATGTCGGGATCGACCGGCGCGGGCGGCTCGCCGTAGTGGCCGAGGAAGTAGCGCACGGTCTCGTCGGAGACGTTCGCCCAGCGCTCGTCGTCGATCACGTTGCGGGCCGCCTGGCTGGCGATGAACTGCGACACCGGGGTGACGATGATCGGGTAGCCCATCTCGGCGCGCACGCGGGTGACCTCATCGAGCACCTGCTCGAACAGCTCCGGCCGGCGCAGCTCCTCGAGCATCCGCCGCGTCGTCGTGACCATCCCGCCGGGCAGCTGATGGGTGTAGTAGACCGCGTCGAACTCCCGTGGCCCGCCCGGCGGCAGGCCCTTCGCGCGCGCGAGCTGGTCGAAGTGCTCGCTGACGACCGCCTGCGCGTCGAGGTGCAGCGCATGCGCAAACCCGGACGCCGTGAGGTTGCGCGCGGTGCTCACGACCTCCGGCTGCGAGGTCCCGCGCGACAGCGCGCCGGAGGCTGTGTGCACGGCGTCGAAGCCGGCCTTGACGCCCTCGAGGTAGACGAACGGCGCGAGCCCGATCGTGCAATGGCTGTGCAGCTCGATCGGACGGTCGCCGGCGGCCGCGCGGAAGTGGGGCGCGAGCTCGCGGACGGCGTCGGGCGTCAGCAGTCCACCGGGATCCTTCAGGTACATCCGGTCCATCTCCGTGCAGTCGGCGAGCGCGGCGGCGCGCTCGGCGTAGTACGCGTGCGTGTGGACCTCGCTGATCGAGTACGTCAGGCCGATCACGATCTCCTCGGCGCCCTCCGCACGCGCCATCCCCGCGAGCCGCTTGAGCTTGTCCGGGTCGTTCGAGGGCTCGGCGATCTGGAAGCGACGGAGCCCGTTGCGGACGACGAGCCGGAACGAGAGCCGCATCACCTCCTCGTCGGCCGGCACCCACGAGATGAAGCGCATGCCGGTCGTGATGATGCCGAGCGGCGTGTCGGGCATCGCCGCGCTCGCGAGGCGGATCCGCTCCCACGGGTCCTCGCGGTGAAAGCGCACCGACACCGCCATGTGCGTGCTCGAGGTGAAGTCGAGCGCGCGGTAGCCGACCCGGTTGATCGTCGGCGCGATCGCGAGGACGTCCGGCGTCGTCAGCCCGGTCGCGCTCCACAGGCTCTGGTTGCCGTCCCGCAGCGACGTGTCGACGAACTCGATCGTGCGGCTCACGCGAACGCCCGCTCCAGCCAGTCGGTCGTCACCGTCGCGCGGCGGAAGTCGGGGTGGCCGAGCACGCTGACGAGCAGCGCCCGGTTCGTCTCGACGCCCTCGACGTCGACGTCCTCGAGCACGTCGAGCAGCGCCTCGATCGCGCCGTCGCGATCGGGCCCGTGCCCGATCAGCTTCGCGAGCAGCGAGTCGTAATACGGCGGCACGACCGCGCCCGGGTGGCAGTGCGTGTCGACGCGCACGCCGGAGCGCTCGGGGATCGCGAACAGCGACAGCGTGCCCGGCGTCGGACGGAAGCCGTGCGCGACGTCCTCCGCCGTCAGCCGACACTCAATCGCATGGCCGTCGAACGCGACCTCGTGCTGGGCAATGCCCAGCACCTGGCCCTCCGCGATCCGCAGCTGCAGCGCGACGAGGTCGAGGCCCGTGACGGCCTCTGTGACCGGATGCTCGACCTGGATCCGGCAGTTGACCTCGAGGAAGAAGAACTCCTCGCTGGCGGCATCGACGATGAACTCGACGGTGCCGAGGTTCCGGTAGCCGATTGCGCGCGCAAGGGTGACGGCGGCGTCCCGGATCGCCGTGCGCGTCGCCGGCGCGAGCGACGGCGCGGGCGACTCTTCGACGACCTTCTGGTAGCGGCGCTGGACGCTGCAGTCGCGCTCGCCCAGGTGGATCACCGACCCGTGCTCGTCGGCCGCGATCTGCACCTCGACGTGGCGCGCGGCGGCGATGAAGCGCTCGATGTAGACCCGATCGTCGCCGAACGCCGCGCCGGCTTCGCTGCGGGCGAGCGAGAGCAGCGCTCGCAACTCAGCCTCGTCGCCGGCGAGCTTGATCCCGCGCCCGCCGCCGCCGCCGGCCGCCTTGATCAGCAGCGGGTAGCCGATGTCCGAGGCCTCCTCCGCGGCCGCGATCTCGTGTCCCGGGAGCACCGGAACGCCCGCGGCGTCGGCCTGCTCCCGGGCACGGAGCTTGTCGCCGGCGAGCATCATCACGCCGGCCGGCGGACCGACGAACGTCACTCCGTGCTCCGCGGCGCGCGCGGCGAGGCGCGGGTTCTCGGACAGGAATCCGTAGCCCGGATGGATCGCGTCGCAGCGGGTCCCGAGCGCCGCCTGGACGATCACGTCGTCGCGGAGGTAACTGCTGCTCGCCGGGCCCGGTCCGATCACGACGGCGCGGTCCGCCTCGCGCGCGGCGAGACCATCGCGGTCGACATCCGAGCAGCCGACCACGCACTCGAGCCCGAGCTCCCTGCAGGCGCCCACGATCCGCACCGCGATCTCGCCGCGGTTCGGAATGAACACGCGCTTCACCGCGGCTTCACCCGGAACAGCGGGGCGCCGTACTCGACGAGGTCGGCGTTCTCGGCCAGCACGTCGGTGACGACGCCCGACACGCCCGCGGGGATCGAGTTCATCATCTTCATCACCTCGATGATGCACACGATCGTGTCGGGCTCGACGTCGGCGCCGGGCTCGACGAACGGCGGCGCCCCCGGCTCCTGCGCCCGGTAGAACGTTCCCAACATCGGCGCATCGATCGTGACCGCGCCGTTGGACTGCGGCGGTGCCGTCGGTGGCTCGGGGGGCGCCGAGGACGGACGCGTCGCCGCGGGCGGCTGAGCGAGCGCGCCGCCGCTCCCTCCCTTGAGCACGTGCAGCGAGAAGCCCTCGGTGTCGATGCGCAGCTCGGCCAGCTCCGACTCGTCGACGATGCGGAGGATCTCGCGGATGTCGTCGTCGGAGAGCGCCATCAGTCCGGTTTGGTGCGGTCAGCACCAAATGTGCTCATCACTGCCGCGATCGCCGATCTCGGAGGCGGCGTGTGCTCCCGCTTGGGCAGCGCGGTCACGGGGCGAGACTGCACGACGAACAGCTCCTCGCCGCCCCGCGCGAGCGCCCACTCGACGTCCTGGTGGGACTTGAAGTGCCGCTCGACGGCGCGCGCGACGTCGATCAGCGAGCCGATCACCTGCTCGTCAAGGCAGCGGGCGTCGCGGCGCTCGGCCGGGACCTCGTGCCGGACCGCGCCGCGACCGCCGGCGTCGGGGACGTACTCGACCTGCTTGGCGTTGATGTGCTCGCGCACGATCTCGCGCGTGATCTTGCTGACGAGGTAGTCGTCGGGCGTGACCTCGCCGCCGACGACCGCGAGGCCGAGGCCCCAACTCGCGTTGATCGCGACCATGCTCGGGTCGCCGCTCACCGGATTGCACGTGAACATCACGCCGGACACGGCGGCGTCGACCATCAGCTGCACCGTCACTCCCATCGCAGGTTCGATGTCCGCCCGCTCGAGCCGGGCGCGGTAGCTGATCGCGGGCGCGCTGTAGAGGCTGACCCAGCAGTCGCGCACCGCGTCACAGACGTGGTCGACCTCGCGGACCCACAGGTAGGTCTCCTGCTGCCCGGCGAACGTCGCGTCCTGGCTGTCCTCGCCGAGCGCGCTCGAACGCACCGCCACCGGCGGCGCTGCGTCTCCAGCGGCTTGGGCGAGCTCGGCGTAATGCTGCGCGATCTCTTCGCGCACGGAGTCGGGGACCGGCGCGAACCGCATCGCCTCGCTGATCGCATGGGAGGCGGCGCCGATCGCGTCGATATCGCCCGGCGAGACATGCGCGAGCGCATCCGCGATGCGGCCGTCGAGGCCAGACTCGGCGATGAACTCGCGGAACGCCGAGGTCGCGAGGGCGAAGCCGGGCGGCACTGGGATCTCGGCCGCGAGCAGCTCGCCGAGGCTCGCGCTCTTGCCGCCGAACCTCGGCTCGTCCGTGCTGCGCAGCTCGACCAGCGGGAGGCAGTGCGTCACGCTGATTGCGATCCCTCCGCTCCGCCGAGCAGCGTCACGACTCCCGCGCTCCCGTCGACGCGGATCTTCTGTCCGGTGCGGATCTGCGCGGTGGCCCGGCCCGTCCCGACGACGGACGGCAGCCCGTACTCGCGGCAGACGATCGCGGCGTGGGACATCACGCCGCCGATGTCGGTCACCGCCGCGGTGATCTTCGAGAAGATCGGCGCCCATGCCGGCGAGGTGATGCTGCACACGAGGATCTCGCCGTCGCGCACGTCGGCGATCTCGTGCACGGACTTGACGACCCGTGCAACGCCCTCGACGACGCCCGGTGATGCGGGTGCGCCGTTCAGCTCGCTGCCGCCGTCCTGCTGGCGCGCCCACTCCTGCACGCGCTCGGTGGTCACGCCCCACAGCATGATCGTCATGGGGTCGGTGACGGCCTCGGGGGTGACGCCGAGGGCTGGGGGCGGAGTCCATTCGCCGAGCCGCTCGAGGATCTGCTTGCGCCGCGCCACGATCGGCGGCCAGTGCTTGGGCCCGAGCGCCTCGCCACCGGTCGCCCACGTGAGGACCAGCTCGTCGAGCGCAGTCGCGACCTCGTGACGCGTGAGCTGGAACAGATCCTCGCCGTCCTCGAGGAATCCGTGCTCGGCGAGCAGCGCGCCGAACTCGCGGATCTTGTTCCACCACCGCGTGAGGAACCAGTAGTCGCAGAAGAACTTGTGCTCCTCGACGTAGGGGAACACCATCCGCGAGAGCGCGAGCAGGTCGCCCCACGGGCCGCGCGCCTCGTCGCTGAGCAGCGCCCCGTATTCCGCGGCGAGCCGATCGCGCTCGCGCTGGATCTCCTCCGTCGGGCGATCGATGTCCTCGCCGGCGCGCAGGGCCGCGATATGGCCGATCAGCGACGCGTACGGGATGCTCGGATCGTCGAGCCAGCTGCGGTAGTAGTGGTACAGGCCGTCGCCGGTGGCCATGTTGAACCACGGGTCCTTGACCTGCTCGAGCTCGGCCAGCCAGGCTTTGCCGGCGTCGGTCTGGGCGAGCTCGGCCTCGATCTGGGCCGGCGTGCGACCTTCCACGAAGGCGCCGTCGGCGCCGCTGTCGATCGCGAGCCGGGCGAGCCGGCGCAGCTCGGAGTCGGGCTTGAACAGGAGCACGTCGATGCCCGCGACCATCTGCGCGATGTGCTGGTCGGGGATGTCCGGGAGGTTCGCCTTGCACAGGTCAGCGAACGTCGCGTATGCGCCGTAGCCGAGCAGCAGAAACTCGAAGTGGTTCTGCCACATCAGGTCGCCGAGCCGCAGTGCGCGGCCGTAGCAATCGAGGACCTCGTAGAACGCGGTGTTGCGGTCGTGCTCGAACACGACCTCGTCGGGCTCGTACTCGGGCAGCGACGGCACCTGCAGCTCGCCGAGCTCGGCGATCAGCGCCTCCATCTTCGCGCGCCATTTCGCGTACAGCTCGTTCCAGTTCTCGTAGTAGTGGCCGGCGCGCTTCTGGAAGAACTCCGCCCGCTCGGCGATCTTCGCGGGATCGGTGACCGGGTTGCCGGAGATGTAGATGTATCCGTTCACACAGCGGTAGTCGATGCCCATCGCGGGCGGGACCGCGAACACGCGGTTCTGCCAGGCGCCGACGGCCTGGTAAGGCGAGTCGATGCAGATCGCGTCGAACGCCGGCATCGGCACCGGGAAGTGCATCGAGTTCCAGAACCAGAAGCGGTTCTCGTCGGTCGTGCGCCGCCGTTCGTCGAACAGGGCGTAATACGGGTACATGTCCTGCCAGCCCTCGCACCCGGGCGGGGTCTCGATCGCGTAAGGACTGGGGAATGCGCCGACTGCGGGCGCGCTGCTGGCCATGGGAACCTCCCTCACGATACGGGTCGCCTCGCCGCGGCTGGCGCTAGTCGGCTTATACGGGACCTGCGGCCCTGAAGTCAACACCCTTGCTCCTGAGCGCAGTCGGGCTTGCATCGGGATGCTCGATTTCGCAGCGGTTGGGGCTGCCGCAATTAGGATCGCCCGGCTGTGCCCACCGGGACCGACACCGACACGATGCGCGTGTGCGAGGTGACCGCGTTCGGTGGCCCGGACGTGCTGCGGGAGAGCTCGCGGCCGTGGCCGGTCGCGGCGCCGCACGAGGTCGTCGTCACGATCGCGGCGGCGACCGTCAATCCGAGCGACATCGCGGCTCGCTCGGGCGCACACCGCGCCCGCCTGCCCGAGTTGCAGCCGCCGTTCGTCCCCGGCTGGGATCTCGCCGGCGTCGTCACCGACGTCGGTGCGCAGACGTCCGGCTTTACGGTGGGCGATCCGGTGCTCGGGATGATCCCGTGGATCAGGATCAGCGGACGGGTCGGCTCCTACGCGCAGGCCGCGGCGGTCCAGCCGGATTGGCTCGCGCCGCGGCCCGACGGTCTCGACGAGGTGACGGGGGCGACGATCCCGCTGAACGCGTTGACGGCGCGCCAAGCGCTCGATCTGATCGGCGGCCCTCCCGGGTCGACGCTGCTCGTCACCGGCGCGAGCGGCGCCGTCGGCGGGTTTGCCATGCAGCTCGCCGCGCAGGCCGGGCTGCGGGTGCTCGCCGTGGCGTCCCCAGGCGACGAGGAGTGGGTGTCGGGATTGGGTGCCATCGAGGTGCTCCCGCGCGACGTCGACTTCGCCGCGCTCGCGCCGGTCGACGCGCTGCTCGACGCCGTTCCGATCGGCGCTCGCGCCGCCGCCGCCGTGCGCTCCGGCGGCGTCGCGGTGTTCACGCGCCGGGTCGGCGAGATCGACCCCGCGAACGGGCTCCGCATCGAGACGCCGCTTGCGCACTCCGACCCGGACGCGCTCGCGGAGCTCGCGCGGATGGCCGCGGACGGACGCCTGCGCACGCGCGTGGCGCGAACGCTTGATCTGGCCGATGGCGCCGAGGCGCACCGGCTCGTCGAACACGGTGGAGTGCGCGGCAAGGTCGTGCTCACAACAACGTAAGGAGAGAGAGATGGCACGGTTGGTGCTCGTTCACGGAGCGTTCGGCGGGACGTGGTGCTGGGATCGGGTGGTGCCCGAACTGGCAGCGGCGGGGCATGCCGTCGAGACCGTCACGTTGCCGGGGGCGCGAGGCGACGACACGCCGGTCGCGGAGGTATCGCTCGACGCATACGCGGAGCGGATCTGCGAGACGCTGGCCGGCGGGCCACCGGCGATCCTGGCCGGCCACAGCATGGGTGGGATGGCGATCACGCAGGCGGCGGCGCGCTCCCCCGAGCACGTCCAGGCGCTCGCCTACGTCGCGGCGTTCCTGCCGCAGGATGGTCAGAGCCTCGGCGACCTCGTCGCGCTGCCCGAGGGGGCCGGCGACCAGGTCCAGGCCAACCTGGTCGTGCAGGACGACTCGCCGGTGGCGATCCTGCCGGCGGCGGCGGCCCCCGAGGTGCTGTTTCACTGCTGCGCAGACGCGGATGCCCGGTGGGCTGCGGGGATGCTCGTCGCTCAGCCGCTCGCGCCGTTCGGCCAGCCGATGCGCGTGCCCGCCGAATCGGCTGCCGCCTTCGCAGCGCTGCCACGGGCGTACATCAGCTGCCTCCAGGATCGCGCGATCCTGCCGGCACTTCAGCGGCGGATGTGCGAGACCGCCGGCTGCGATCCGGTGATCGAGATCGACACCGATCATTCGCCGTGGCTGTCGAGGACCAATGAGCTGGTGGGCGCGCTGAACCGGATCGGCGGCGGCGTCTAGCCAGCTAGCCTCGCTTCGCTTGAGATCGTCGCACGCTCGCTCATAACCCGACACTCGCGGCCGACGAGCAGGTGAATGCGGATTCACGCCCCCAAACGGGGCGCGAATCCGCACTCGCGTCTCACCAACGGGTGAGTGTGGCCGTACGCGCGCCCGGGGTGGCGGGCGCGAGTGGGGCCGCCGAACGACGTGCACCCCACCGTGGAATCACTCATCCAGTGGCTGTGCGGGCGCCGATGGCGGGGCTTCGCCGTCCGCGGGCGGATGAAATGGCGTTGCACGTTGTCATCGCGTAACGCTGAGTCCGGCACGCGGTTCACGGGAGCGGCTCTGGGTGACGGAAGAAATCTCCCGCGCCTCGCGCTCGTGGGAGGAGTGTGGGCGTCTGCGTGCAGCGGCGGTGAGGGATCCCCTCCGGTCCGCCGCCTCGGGCCGAGCGTGGGAGATTGTGTGCGCGGATGACCCGCGGACGACCCGGCGCGCGCGGGCTTGTGACTGACCCCTTCTGGGATCTTGAACATCAAAGCCCCCGCCCCGCAAGAAGTTCGCGGCGGCGGCGTTTCTGTTCACGTCGCGCCGGGGCCGGGGCGGGATCAGTCGTCTCGTGGATCCTCCCGAGGCGGGCCCCGACGCAACGCGCTGATCGACAAGAACGCTTGCGCGGGTTGGCTGGACGGCCGGATCGGGCGGCGGTAGCGTCCGCCCGGTACTTCGGAAGCGAAGAGGAGTGGCGATGGGCGAGATCGAGTTGCTGGCCCTGTACTGGACGGTATCCGGCCCCGTCGAGGTGCACGTGGGCCGCGAGTGGAGCACGTTCACCTGGCGCGATCGCTGCGCCGAGGCGGCACGGGTGGGCTTCAAGGGGCTCGGGCTGTGGCACGCCGACATCGAGCATCAGCTCGAGAGGAGCAGCCTCAACGAGATGCGCGAGATCTTCGACGACGCCGGCCTCACGTACCTCCAGGTCGAGTTCCTCGCGGACTTCTTCGTCCCGCAGGGGGAGCCGGCGCGAGCGGAGTCAGACCAGCGCCGGCGGCTGCTGTTCGAGACCGCCGCGGCGTTTGACGCCCACCACATCAAGGTCGGGAACATCCCCGGCACGCCGTGCGAGCTCGGACGGCTGACGGAAGCGTTCGTCGAGCTGTGCGAGGACGCGAAGGAGAACACCGACGCGATCGTCGTCTACGAGTTCATGCCGTTCGATGCCAACGTCAAGACGCTGGACACCGCGCTCGAGCTCATCACCGAGGCCGGTCAGAGCAACGGCGGGCTCGCGATCGACACCTGGCACATGGGCAAGCTCGGGATCGCGCCCGAGGATCTCAAGCGGATCCCGACCGAGTACCTGAGCTGGGTCGAGCTGTCGGACGGCCAGCACGAGAACATGGACGATCCGATCGACGAGGTGGTCAACCACCGGCGGCTGCCCGGCGAGGGCGAGTTCGACATCCCCGCCTACGTCGAGGCCTGTCGGCAGGCCGGCTACGAGGGACCGTGGGGCGTCGAGGTGCTGTCCGAGGCGCTGCGCAACCTCCCGATCGAGGAGGAGTTCACACGAGCCTATGAGACGACGGCCGCCCAGTTCAGCGCCGGCGTCGCGTAACGGAGAGGAGCCTCGCAGATGACTGAACTGGACAACGACAGGCTCGTCTGGATGTTCACCCAGATGCTGCGGATCAGGGAATTTGAGGAGCGGGTCAAGCACACGTTCGAGGACCACCCCGGCGTGATCCGCGGGCACACGCACCTCGCTGACGGGGCAGAGGCATCAATCGTCGGATCGCTCGCCACGCTCAATCCCGGCGATCAGCTGATGACGACCTACCGCTGCCACGGCTACCCGATCGCGCTCGGGACCGACACGAAGGCGATCATGGCCGAGATCTACGGTCGCAAGGATGGGCTGTGCGGGGGCTACGGCGGCTCGATGCACCTGTGCGACCCGGGTCGCGGCTTCCTCGGCACGTCGGGGATCGTCGGCCAGGGTATCCCGCAGGCGACCGGCGTTGCGTTCGCCGCCCAGATCCGAAAGCAGGGCCAGATCGTGCTGTGCTTCTTCGGCGACGGCGCGTCCAAGCAGGGCGCGTTCCACGAGTCGCTCAACCTCGCCTCGCTGTGGAAGCTGCCGGTCGTTTACATCATGGAGAACAACAACTACAACGTCGCCACCCGCTCCGAGCAGGAGGACGCCAACGCAGCCGCCGGCGAGCCGCTGTCGGTCAAGGCGAAGGCGCACAGCATGCCCGGCGTCACGGTCGACGGCGGCGACCCGATCGCGGTCCACGAGACGGTCTCGTCGGCGGTCGATCGGGCCCGGCGCGGCGAGGGCCCGACGCTGATCGAGTCGAAGGTCTACCGGCTCTCGGCCCACGGCAACCTGATCGCGCCGCCCGGAGTACCGCTGCACTATCCCGAGCACGAAGCGATCACCGTGTTCGGCAACCGCGAGGAATACGAGGCCGCGCTCCGCGGCGACCCGGTTCCCCGGTTTCGCGCCCGCCTGATCGAGCAGGGCGCGCTCAGTCCGGAGCGCGCCGACGAGATCGCGACCGAGGTCCGCGACGAGATGGAGGCGGCCGTGCAGTTCGCCCTCGACAGCCCGTTCCCGGCGCCCGAAGCGGCCCTCAACTACGTCTACGCGTAGCGACCAGGAGGAGACAGAGATGGCACGAGAGATCCCCTACATCGCGGCCGTCCAGGAGGCGATCCGCCTCGAGATGGAGCGGGACGAGACGGTCGTTTTCTACGGCCAGGACGTCGCGCCGAGCGACGAGGACCCGCTCGTCCAGGCGTTCGGCCGCGATCGTGTCCGCGTCTCGCCGATCTCGGAGACTGCCGAGATCGGGATGGCCGCAGGCCTCGCGCTGGCGGGCTACCGCCCGATCGTCGAACTGCTGATGGCGGAGTTCATGCTGGTGGCGATGGACCAGGTCGTCAACGAGGCGCCGCGGTTCCGCTACATGAGCGGCGGCCAGGTCAAGGTGCCGCTCGTGTTGAAGGCGGGATACGGATTCACGGCCGGCTGGGCCGGGCAGCACACCGGCTCGATCTACACGATGTTCGCCGGCATCCCTGGTTTGAAGGTCGTGCTGCCGTCGACGCCCGCCGACGCCAAGGGCCTGATGGCGAGCGCTGTCCGCGATGACAACCCGGTCGTCTACCTGATGCACTACCTGCTCGTGTTGGAGCACGGGGACGTACCCGAGGGTGAGTACGTCGTACCGATCGGCGAGGCGGCCGTCCGCCGGCCGGGCTCGGACGTGACGATCGTCGCCACCGGCTGGACGGTCGGCAAGGCGCTCGCGGCAGCCGAGGCGCTGTCGGCCGAGGGTATCGACGCCGAGGTGATCGACCCGCGCTCGCTGCAACCGCTCGACATGCCGGCGATCCTGAGCTCGGTCGAGAAGACCGGGCACCTCGTGCTCGCCGACCAGGCGACCCGCCACGCGTCGGCCGCGTCGATCATCGCCGCCGAGGTCGCCGAGCACGGCTTCGGCAGCCTCAAGGCGCCGATCAAGCTCGTCACCGCGCTCGACGCGACGATCCCCTACAGCGAGCCGATGGAGGCGTACGTGCTGCCGGACGAGACCAAGATCGCGACCGCCGTGCGGCAGGTGCTGGGGTCCGCGCCCGTCGCAGCCTAGCCGCGTATCTGGGTCGTTCGAGATTTCTGTACCGATAGGCGCAAAGATCTCCAACGACCCCTTCAACGCTGAGACGGCCGTCGGCCTGCTGCGCACGATCTGGCGGATCCGCCTGTTCGAGGAGCGGGTCGCGCAGCTCAAGCACAACCTCCAGGTCCACGGCCTGATCCATCTCAGCATCGGCGGCGAAGGGGTCGCCGCGGCGGTATGCGGACAACTGCGCGACGACGACGGCGTCTACAGCGGACATCGGGCCCACGGGCACGCGATCGCGAAGGGCGCCCCGCTCGATCGCGTGATGGCCGAGCTGATGGGCCGCGTGGACGGGCTCTGCAAGGGGCTCGGCGGCTCGATGCACCTCGTCGACGTCGAGCATGGCTTCCTTGGCGCCACCGGCGTCGTCGGCGGCAACCTCCCGCTCGCGCTCGGCAACGCGCTCGCCGCCCGGGTGCAGGGCACGGACGCCGTCACCGTCGTGTTCTTCGGCGACGGCGCCGTCCAGGCAGGCCACTTCAACGAGTCGATCAACCTCGCGGCGCTGTGGGCACTGCCGGTGATCTTCGTCTGCGAGAACAACGGCTTCGCCGAGTTCACGCCCCGGTCGGCGCACACCGTCGTCGAGCGGGTGAGCGACGTCGTCGCGCCGTATGGGTTCGAGCGCGAGACGGTCGACGGCGGCGACGTCCCGGCCGTGCACGCGGCGTTCGCCGCCTGTCTCCGCGCGGCCCGGACCGGTCGCGGCCCGTTCCTGCTCGAATGTCTCACCCACCGCCGGCGCGGTCATTACGAGGGCGATGCGCAGGAGTACCGCGACCCGCTCGCCGAGGAGCAGTGGCAAGCACGCGACCCGCTCGCGCGTCTGCAGGATCGCGCGCTGCGCGAAGGATGGATCGACGCCGACACCGCCGCGGCGATCGAGGCCGAGGAGAGAGCCGCCGTCGAGGCTGCCGTGGAGTTCGCCCGCAACAGCCCGTTTCCCGATCCGACGCTGTCGGCCGAGATGGTCTACGCCCCGGACCCGGCGCCATGAGCGACAGCGATCAGTCGACGTTCGTCGCGGCGATCAACGCGACGCTCGCGCGTGCGATGCGCGCCGACCCGCGCGTGATCGTACTCGGCGAGGACGTTGCCGAGGGCGGCCCATACCTCGTGACCGCCGGCCTCGCGGAGGAGTTCGGGCGCGACCGCGTGCTCAACACGCCGATCAGCGAGGGCGCGGTCTGCGGCGTCGCGATCGGAGCCGCGCAAGCCGGCCTCAAGCCGATCGTCGAGATCATGTTCATCGACTTCCTCACGCTCGCGCTCGATCAGCTCGCCAACCAGGCGGCGAAGGCGTACTTCATGTCGGGCGGGCAGCTGACGGTGCCGCTCGTGCTGCGGACCCAGGGCGGCGCCGGACAGCGCAGCGGCGCCCAGCACTCGCAGAGCCTCGAGGCGTGGCTGACCCACATCCCCGGACTGAAGGTGGTGATGCCGAGCTCGGCCGCCGACGCCGCGGGGCTGCTCGCGAGCGCGATCGCCGATCCGAGCCCGGTCGTGTTCGTCGAGCACAAGTCGCTCTATTTCCGCCGCGAGCACGTTCCCGCCACCCCCGAGCCGATCGCGATCGGCACGGCGCACATCGTGCGCCCGGGCCGGCAGATCACGTTGATCGCGACCTCGCGGATGCTCGACGACGCGCTCTCGGCGGCCGAGCGCCTGGCGGGCGAGGGGGTCGACGCGGAGGTGATCGACCCGCGCACGCTGGTCCCGTTCGACATCGAGACGGTCGCCGCCTCAGTGCGCCGGACGGGCCGCGCGGTGATCGCCCACGAGGCCGTGGTCGCCGGCGGCTTCGGCGCCGAGATCGCGGCCGAACTCCAGGATGCGGCGTTCGATTGCCTCGAGGCGCCGATTCAGCGAGTGGGCGCGCCGTTCACCCCGGTCCCGGTCAGCCCTCCGCTCGAGGACGCGTTCCGGCCGGGCGCCGAGCAGATCTACACAGCCGCCCGGGTGGCGCTGAGCTGGGACGAGCGCGTCAGCGCTCCGTCCTGACCTCAGACTTGCTCGGCTTCCTCCTCGTCGGGCAGCGCGAGCAGCGACGCGCCCGGCATCCGCTCGAGCACATCGCGGTGGCGCAGCACGATCTCGAGGTTCGCCAGCGCCAGGCGGGCGTGCTCACGCGCGAGCGCTTCGGCGCGGGCGCTCTGGCGGCGCTCGATCGCCTCGATCAGCCCGACGTGATGGTGGTGGCCGATGATCAGGATGTCGCGCGAGCGCGGCAGTTCCGCCTCGGCGAGGACGAACGCGCTCGGCCCCGCGAACGGGAGCGAGATCGTTCCCTCGAGCGCCCGCTCGAGCATCGCGCTGTTCGCGATCTTCAGCAGGCACGCGTGGAAGCGCTCGTTGAGATCGACATAGCGCACGAACGAGTCGTAGTCGACCATGTGCACGAGCTCGCCGATCTCGTCGTTGATCCGGGTCAGCGTCCGGATCGCCGCACGGCCCGCCCCGCGCTCCGCGGCGAAGCGGGCGGCGGTGCCCTCGAGCACGCCGCGGATCTCGATCGCGTCGGAGATGTCCTCGCGCGTGAACGCGCGCACGACGTAGCCACCGCCCTCGAGCCCGCGCAGCAGACCCTCGTGCTCGAGCTCGGCCAAGGCCAGCCGCAGCGGCGTGCGCGAGACGCCGAGCCGCTCGACGAGCGGGAGCTCCGACATCCGCTCGCCGGGCTCGAACTCGCCGTTGAGGATCAGCTCCCGAAGGCGCAGGAGCGCCCGCATGATCTGGGTGCGGTGGGTCGTGGCAGGCACTGGTGTTGGGACTCTAGCCCCCGGGGGTGGCTGCATGCAAGAGGGACCTTGAAAGGGCCGAACTGGCGTTTCTTGGTGGTTTGTTAACCCCTTCTTGCATGCAGACCAGAGTCTAATTAGTATCAGCCTCCGCCTCGCTCGATGACCGGGGCGGGTCAGACCTTCATTCAAGGAGAGGAGACGGTGCGGATGTACCACCACTCAGCGCGGGTGCGCCTGAGCCTGGCGGCCATTTCTGTCACGGGCCTGTTGGTCCTGGCGGGGTGCGGGAGCAGCAGCAGTTCAAGCACGAGCAGCGCAGCCAGTTCCAGCGCGACGACGAGTGCTGCCACGTCGAGCGCCGGCACCGCGAGCAGTAGCGGCACGTCGGTGAGCACCTCGTCGTGCGGCCCGAAGCCGGGCGTGAAGGCGACGGGCACGCCGATCAACATCGGGACGATCGACACGAAGCAGCCGGGTACGGACTTCAGCGATGGTCCGAACATGATCACCGCCTACTACAACTGCGTCAACGCGAACGGAGGCGTCAACGGTCACCCGGTGAAGCTGTTCGTCGAGTATGACCAGACGCAGCCGGCGCAGGTCGCGGCGGCGGCGAAGAAGCTGATCCAGACCGACCACGTCGTCGGCATCGTCGGTGTCTTCGACCTCCTCGAGTGCACCGTTGACCAGAGCTACTGGAAGTCGCTCGGCATCTACGAGATGGGCGCCGGCATCGCGCCGGAGTGCTGGTCGACGCCGAACAGCGCGGCGGTCAACATGGGTCCGCGCTACAGCTCCGACGGAGCGGTTCAGTACGGCCTGAGCCAGCACCCGTCGAAGGTCGTGTTCGTCCAGTCCAACGTGCCGGGGACCGGCTACATCGCCGCGGGACCCGCGGCGCTGGCGGGTGCCGCGCACGTGCCGATCACCGAGCTGACCGAGAACGTGCCGATCAACGACGCCAACTCGGTCGCGCTTGACCTCGTCAACAAGGCCGGCTCGGGCGGCTGGGTGGTGCTCAACTTCACTCCGCCGGAGGCGCTCGTGATCCTGCAGGCCGCCCAGAAGCTCGGTCTCGAGGACCGCGTCAAGGGCTGGGGCTGCTCGACGCCGTGCAACACCGACTTCCTGGCCAGCGCGCTGGGACCGAAGTGGAACCACAAGCTGTTCGTCAACGCCGAGCTGACCTCGGCCGATGATCACAACGGGCCCGAGATGCAGCTGTACAAGGCGATCCTCAAGCAGTACGGTCAGAGCGTGGCCGGCGGCATCGGCTCGTTCAGCCAGATGGGCTTCCTGCTTGGGAAGTTCTCCGTCGATGCGCTCGGCACCGTGAAGGGCGCGTACACGATCAAGTCGGTCAATGACGCGTTCAAGGCGATCAAGGACGAGAAGACGGAGCTGCTGTGTCAGCCGTGGGTGTACGGCCCGTACCCGCTGCACATCCCGAACAACGCTGACTTCACCACGACCCCGGAGAACGGGAAGATGGTGACCGCGCAGCAGTGCTTCAACATCTCCAGCGCGGATCCGCAGATCGCGCAGTACCGCGCCGCCGCGGGGACGGCTCCATCGACCAATCCGCCGACCTCGTAGGAGAGGAGTAGCGACAGGCAATGCATGAGCGATCAGGGCGTCCGTAGGAATGCCAAGCTGGACTGACGTCGAGCAGTTCCTCATCACGGGGTTGTCCCTCGGTGGGGTCTACGCTCTCTCTGGGGTTGGCATGGTCGTTCTGTACCGAGCCACCGGAGTGCTGAATCTGGCCTTCGGTGCGGTCGGTGCAATGGGCGCCCTGATCGCGTGGCAAGCGATCAACCACTGGGGCTTCAGCGGCTCCGGTGGGTTCTGGCTCGCGTACCTCGTCGCCGTGCTGTTCGGCGGCCTCGTGACGCTGGCCTACGGAATGGTGTTCGGCCCAGCGCTCGCCCAGCGTGACCCGCTGGTCAAGGCGACGGCGACGCTGGGCCTCGCGCTGATCCTGCTCGGGGTGATGGACCTGCTGTGGCCCTCGAGCGGCGGCGCATCCCGCGCGATCACGTTCCCGACCGACAACAACACGTTCCAGATCGGCCAGATCTCGGTCACGTACACGAACGTCATCGCGCTCGTGCTGGGACTTGTGATCACGGTCGTCACGGGCGCGTTCTTGCGCTTCACAAAACTTGGAACCGCCATGCGCGCGATGGCGGATGACCGCGAGATCACCGCCGCGCTCGGCGTGCCGGTCCGGCGCGTCACCGCGGCGGCGTGGTTTGGCTGCGGGTGCCTGTCGGGGATCGCCGGCGTGCTGCTCGCGGACCTCGTCGCGCTCGACGCGACGACGCTGACGTTCCTCGTGCTCTCGACGCTGGCGGCGACGCTGATCGCCCAGCTGCGCTCGATCCCGATCACGTTCGTCGCCGCGATCGTGATCGGCGTCATCACCTCGGAGGCGACGCCGATCTCATCGATCAGCAACTATCGCGACATGACGCCGTTCGTGCTCGCGGTGATCGCGCTGCTCGTGCTCAACCGGCGGCGCGTGATCTCGATCGGGCGTCAGGGGGTCTAGCGCGTGGAATCCGCCGGCGTGCAGAGCGCGGAGAACACGACAGCGGCGGCGGGTTCCGACGCCGCACCCGAGGCCGCGCCGTCCGCGCCGCGGACAGGGCGGGCGCCGGACGCCCGCTCGTTCGTGCGACCGGCAGTGATCGTCGCCCTGCTCGCGTTCGTGCTGATCGCGTTCCCGTCGATGTTCAGCCAGTACTACGTCGACGCGTGGACGCAGGTGGCGATCTACTCGATCGTCACGCTCGGGCTCGGGGTCCTGGTCGGCCGTGTCGGGATGGTGTCGCTCGGCCAGGGCGCGGTGCTGGCGATGGGAGCGTGGGTCGCGGCGCGCCTGCTGTTCGCCACATCGCTCCCATTTCCGGTCGTGCTCCTGGCCGCCGGTCTGATCACGATGCTGCTCGGCACCCTCGTCGGGCTGCCGGCGCTGCGGATGAGCGGCCTGTACCTGGCGCTCATCACGCTGATGCTCGCGGGCGCGATCACGGTGACGCTCGCGAACATCAACTTCCCCAACGGCGGGCACGGCTTCACCGGTTACAACGGCGCGAGCGTCCACATCCCGCCGATCCGGCGACCGAGCGCGGCGATCACCGATACGGCGTATTTCCGCTACTGCGTGATCGTCGCGATCGTGATGTTCGTGCTCGTCCTCGTCCACTTGCGCGGCCGGCCGGGGCGAGCGTGGGCGGCGATCCGCCAGAGCGAGGCCGCCGCGCTGACGGCCGGGATCAACACCACCTTCTACAAGCTGTGGGCGTTCGCGCTCGCGTCATTCATCACCGGGGTCGCGGGAGGTCTTGTCGCCGGGAGCTTCCGCTACCTGAACTCGTTGACGTTCACGACCCAGGACTCGATCACGCTGCTCGCGGTCGTGCTGATGGGCGGCGCCTACAGCATGTGGGGCGCCGTCGTCGCGGCGTTCTTGCTGAAGTTCCTCCAGGCGCTCCTCAACGACTGGGGACTGTCGCCGGACTGGCTCACGATCCTGTTCGGAATCGGGGTGCTCCAGGTCCTCACGACCGCACCGCGCGGACTCGTCGATCAGGTCCCAAAGGACCTGGCGAAACTCGGGCGGCTGTTGGCCAAGCCGTTCCGCCGCAGCCCCGCGGCGCCGGAGCGAGAGGAGGCCTGATGGTCGAGATCTCCGAGCTCACCGTCCGCTTCGGCGGCGTCACCCCGCTCGACGGCATGAGTGTTCGCTTCGAGAAGGGGACGTGCGGTCTGATCGGGCCAAACGGCGCCGGCAAGACGACGTTCTTCAACGTCCTCAGCGGGTTCGTCAGGCCGGTCGCGGGCGCGGTCAGCGCCTTCGGCGAGGACCTCCTGAAGATGACGCACTTCCGCCGGGCGCGCTGGGGTGTCCGCCGCACGTTCCAGACCGAGCAGGCGATCGAGGAACTGTCGGTCTACGACAACGTCGCGATGATTCACGAGCACTCCAAGCTGAGCGGTTCGACGCGCCGCGACGACGTCATCGGCGCGATCTCGCTCGTCGGGATCAAGGCCGATCCCTACGCGCCGGTGGGAACGCTGTCGGCCGTCGACCGCCGCCTCGTCGAGGTCGCCCGAGCGGTCGTCGGCAAGCCGCGGATCGTGCTCCTCGACGAGCCCGCCGCCGGCCTCCCGGACGAGGAGACCGAGCACCTCTCGAACGTGATCCAGAGCATTCCCGAGCAGACGGGCGCGCTGACGATCCTCGTCGACCACGACATGAGCCTCGTCTCGGCGTGCTGCGAGACGACTGCCGTGCTCGACTTCGGCAAGTTGCTCGCGTCGGGCCCGACGCGAGACGTGCTCCGCGACGAGCGCGTGATCCGCGCGTACCTCGGAACGGAGGAGGTCGGATGAGCGAGGCTCAGGGCAACGGCGCCCTGACCGTTCGCGACCTCTCCGTCGCGCGTGGCGGCAGGACGGTCGTGCGGGAGGTGTCGCTCGAGATCACACCGGGCGAGGTCACCGCACTGCTCGGTCCCAACGGCGCAGGCAAGTCGAGCATGGTGCTCGCAATCGGCGGCGTGCTGAAGCCGCTCGGCGGCTCGGTCACGCTCGACGGCGCCGAGCTCGCCGGTCGGCGTCCCGAGCGGATCCGGAGAGCCGGCCTCGCGATCGTCCCGGAGGGCAGGCGCCTGCTCGGCGAGCTGACCGTCGAGGACAACATCAAGGTCGCGACGTACACGCTCTCGCGCGACAAGGCGCAGGAGGGCCGGGCGCGCGCGCTCGAGCTGTTCCCCGAGCTCGAGAAGCGGCTGGCCAATCCGGCACGCGCCCTGTCCGGCGGCGAGCAGCAGATGGTCGTGCTCGCGCAGGCACTCGTGTCCGAGCCGCGCTTCGTCGTGATCGACGAGCTCTCGCTCGGACTGGCCCCGGTCGTGATCCAGCGGCTGATCCCCACGATCCGCGCGATCTCGGAGTCGGGGATCGGAGTGTTGTTGATCGAGCAGTTTGCGACGGTGGCGCTCGGGCTGGCGAAGCGCGCGTACGTGATGGAGGGCGGGCGGCTGCGCTTCTCCGGCGACGCGCAGGAGCTGCGCGAGAAGCCCGAGTTGCTGCACTCCGCGTACCTGTATCGAGGCGCCGGCGCCCCGAACGGCGCGCCGGCGGGAGCGCCCCCGGTCACGTGAGCGTTACCGAGATGGAGCACGTGCTCGTGCTCACTGACGACATCGACGCCAGCCGCGAGTTCTACACCTCGATCGTGGGGCTGCAGCTCGGTGCTCGCCCCGTGCTCGAGTTCCCGGGCTTCTGGCTGTACGCCGGCGCGACCCCGTGCCTGCACATCGCCGAGCGCCGATCCTACCTCGACCACGCGCAGCGCCTCGGCCTGAGCGTCGCAGCGGACGCGTTCGGCCGCGGGCCGGTCGACCACATCGCGTTCAACGCGAGCGATTACGACGCCGTGGTCGCGCGGCTCGAACAGAACGGTGTTGCGGCGATCCGCAACACCGTCGCGGGTGGCGCCATGCGCCAGCTGTTCTTTGACGACCCGAGCGGCGTCCGGGTCGAGATCAACGTGAGAAATCAGACTCAAGCGAGGTAGAGATGGCAGAAGCGCAGACCGCGAACGAGAGCACCGCCGCGGGCCGGCGCACGACGCCGCCGTTTCGCGCGGATCACGTCGGCAGCCTGCTGCGCCCGGAGCCGCTGCTGAAGGCGCGCGACGAGTTCGCCGCCGCGCGGCTGAGCGCCGAGCAGCTGCGCGAGATCGAGGACGACGCGATTCGCGCCGTCGTCAGGATGCAGCACGAGGTCGGCCTGCAGTCGGCGACCGACGGGGAGTTCCGCCGCGCCTCGTGGCACATGGACTTCATCTACCAGCTCGGCGGGATCGAAAAGGCCCCGGGCGACATCAAGGTCCAGTTCCACAACGAGCAGGGCGACGTCGAGTTCACGCCCGCCGCGATCCACGTCGGCGAGAAGGTCCACCTCGACCACACGATCTTCGGCCGGGACTTCGAGTTCCTGCAGTCGTGCGTGCAGGACGGCGTGACGCCGAAGTTGACGATCCCGTCGCCGAGCATGGTCCACTACCGCGGCGGTCGCGCCGCGATCGACCCGAGCGTCTACCCCGACGTCGCCGCGTTCTGGACCGATCTGAGCGGCGCGTATGCCGACCAGGTCAAGGCGATCTACGCGATGGGCGGCCGCTACCTGCAGTTCGACGACACCAGCCTGGCGTACCTCAACGACCCCAAGCAGCGCGAGATGATCGCCAGCCGGGGCGAGGACTCGGAGCACCTGCACGAGGCGTACATCCGCTACATCAACGCGGCGCTCGCCGACAAGCCGCAGGACATGACGATCACGACCCACATGTGCCGCGGCAATTTCCGCTCCTCGTGGGCGGCCGAGGGCAGCTACGACTTCGTGGCCGAGGCGCTGTTCGGCGAGCTCGACGTGAACGGGTTCTTCCTCGAGTACGACGACGCCCGCTCGGGCGGGTTCGAGCCGCTGCGGTTCGTGCCGAAGGGCAAGCTCGTCGTGCTCGGGCTGGTCACGACGAAGAAGGGCGAGCTCGAGTCCAAGGACGCGCTCAAGCGCCGGATCGAGCAGGCCGCGCAGTACGTCCCGATCGAGCAGCTGTGCCTCTCGCCCCAGTGCGGCTTCTCCTCGACGGTCGAGGGCAACGCGCTGACCTACGAGCAGGAGGTCGCGAAGCTCGAGCTGATTGTCGAGACGGCCGCCGACGTCTGGGGCTGATGCGCGCGGCGGTCACCGAGAGCGTCGGCTCGATGGTCGTCCGCGACCGACCGGAGCCCGGCGCGCCCGGCGCCGGCGAGGTCGTGATCCATCCCGAGGCGATCGGGATCTGCGGGTCGGACTATCACTTCTTCGCGGGCGAGCTGTCCGAGGAGGCGGGCGGATCGCAGTTCCCGCGCGTGCTCGGCCACGAGGTCGGCGCGACGATCGTTGCGGCCGGATCCGACTGCCGCCCGGAGCTCGTACCGGGCCAGCGGGTCGCGGTGTGGCCGCTGCAGGTGTGCGGCCACTGCTACCCGTGCAGCGTCGGTCGCGCCAACAACTGCGAGAACTTCCGGCTCGTCGGGATCCACACCGACGGCGGGATGCAGGAGCTGCTCTCGATCGGCCAGGACCAGCTGTTTCCGATCGACGGTCCGGCGGCGGTCGCAGCGATGGCCGAACCGGTCTCGATCGCCGTCCGCGCGGCCAACCGCGCGCGGATCTCGCCGGGCGAGCACGTCGTCGTGCTCGGTGCCGGCCCGATCGGGCAGTGCATCTGCCTCGCGGCCCGCGAGCGCGGTGCCGAGGTGCTCGTGATCGACCTGCAGGAGAGCCGCCTTGGACTCAGCCAGGAGATGGGCGCCCAGACGCTCGTGTGGACCGACGCGGCCGACAGCGTCGCGTTTGCCCGCCGGTGGGCCGGACCGTCGGGGCCGCCGGTCGTGATTGACGCGACAGGCGCATCCGCGGCCGTCAGCGCGATGATCGAGATGGTGTCCCACGCCGGCCGGGCGGTGCAGGTCGGGATGTCCGGGGACACGATCACGCTGCGGCTCGGCAGCCTGACCGAGAAGGAGCTCGACCTGCTCGGCGTCTGCTGCTGCGGGACCGGTGAGTACGCGGAGGCGGTCGCGCTGGTCGAGCGCCACGCCGGCATCGTCGGGCGCATGATCAGCCACGAGTTCGCGCTCGAGCAGGCGCCCGAGGCGATCCGCTTTGCAATGAGCAATCCGACCAAGGTGATGAAGGTGGTGATCCGGGGTGAGTGAGTTCGATTACGTCATCGTCGGCGCAGGATCGGCCGGGTGCGTGCTGGCCGCACGGCTGAGCGAGGACCCGTCGGCCCGCGTGGCCGTGCTCGAGGCGGGTGCGCAGGACACCCAGCCGGAGATCCACATCCCGGTCGCGTTCCCGGCGCTGTTCAAGTCGAGCTGGGATTGGGACCTCGAGGGCGAACCCGAGCCCGGACTCGACAATCGCCGCCTGTACCTGCCGCGCGGCAAGATGCTCGGCGGCTGCAGTTCGATCAACGCGATGATCTACATCCGCGGCAACCGCGCCGACTACGACGGCTGGGCAGCCGCCGGGTGCACCGGCTGGGGCTTCGACGACGTGCTGCCGTACTTCAAGCGTTCGGAGGACAACGAGCGCGGCGAGGACGCCTACCACGGCGCCGGCGGCCCGATGTCCGTGGCCGAGAGCCGCTCGATGCACCCGATCGTCGACACCCTGCTCGAGGCAGCGCGCCAGGCCGGCCACGAACACAATCCGGATTTCAACGGCGCGCGTCAGGAGGGCGTCGGGCGCTTCCAGCTCACGCAGCGCGACGGACTGCGATGCAGCACGGCCGATGCGTTCCTGCACCCCGCGGCGTCGCGACCGAACCTCGAGGTGATCTCGCGCGCGATGGCGCACCGGATCGTGTTCGAGGGGTCGCGGGCGGTCGGCGTCGAGATCTCGCGCGACGGCCGCATGGAGACGATCCGTGCGTCGCAGGAGGTCATCGTCTCGGCGGGTGCGTACCAGTCGCCGGTGCTGCTGATGCTGTCGGGGATCGGTCCGGAGGACCAGTTGACCCCGTTCGGGATCCCGGTGCGCGAGGCGCTGCCCGTCGGGCTCGGGCTGCAGGACCACTGCATGGCGCAGCTCAACTACTACACGGATGAGACGTCGCTGTTCTTGGCGCATGTGGATCCGGCGAACATCGCGCTGCTCGAGAGCGAGGGGCGCGGACCGCTGACCTCGAACATCCCCGAGGCCGCCGGGTTCTTCCGCTGCCGGCCGGGCGTCGAGGCGCCGGACATCGAGTTCCACCTCGCACCGTCGATGTTCTTCGACGAGGGACTGAGCGCGCCGACGGATCACGGTTACTGCTTCGGACCGGTCGTGATCAAGCCGACGAGCCGCGGTCGCGTGATGCTGCGGGCGCCGCTGCCCGATTCCAAGCCGCGCGTGCTGTGCAACTTCCTGACGACGCCCGAGGATCGCGAGTCGATGCTGATCGGGATGCGGATGGCACTCGAGATCGGCGAGCAGGCGGCGGTCAAGGCGATCGAGCGCGCGCCGTTCAGCGTGCCGGCCGGCGACTCCGACGAGGAGGTGATGGCGTTCATCCGCCGCGTCGCGCAGACCGTCTACCACCCCACCTCGACGTGCGCGATGGGCTCCGTGGTCGATCCCGAACTGCGCGTCTACGGCGTCGAGGGACTGCGGGTCGTCGACGCCTCGGTGATGCCCGACATCCCGCGCGGTAACACGAACGCGCCGGTGATCATGGTCGCCGAGAAAGCCGCGGACCTGATCCGCTCGGGCGCCGGGGTCGCCGCCTCGGCGGGCGTCGCGGGGTGAGCGCTCAGGTCCGCGTCGGGTCTGTCAGCGGCTCGCCCGCGAGCCAGTCGGCTCCGCGCCGGTAGAGCCGCTGCACCCCCGGCCCGGTGAGGCCCGGCATGTCGGGCTTGACGGTGTAGCCGATCTCGGTCTGGATGTAGGCGAGGTGGCGGTAACCGAGCGGGAAGCGGGCGAGCTGGTCTGAGTCGAGCGTCAGCTGGGCGGCCGGGTCGACCGGGTCGAGACGGTCCTTCTCGTAGATCGGCTGGCGTAGCACGATCCCCCAGCGATCGCGGCGCCGCTCGAGGAAGTCATAGAAGCGCCCGGTGCAGACGACGTCGCAGTCGACGCCGTGGACCGCCGCGCGCTGCGAGATCGTCATCTTCGTCTGCGCGATCGCCCGGGTGCAGTCGTCCGCGAGGTCGATCGAGGTCCCGCCGAGGAAGTGCAGGATGCTGACGCCGCGCTCGAAGCCCTCGCGGCTGACGCGGATGAAGTCCGTCGCGGGACCCTGGAACCACGTCGCCATCATGAACCCGTCCTCGTGCCAGCACGTCGCGAAGCGCTCCCAATCGCCGGCGTCGCGCCACACCGCCCAGTTCTCGACGAGGTCGCGAATCCGGCGGCGATCGTCGGTGCTCATGCGTGGACCCCGGTGATCACCGGAATCTCGCTCGTCGGCGGGATCGGCGGCCCGCCGGCGACGCCGCTGATGTCGGGCGTCCCGTACGTGTGGAACGTGTCGACCGTCTTGACGCCCCACGCCTGGCCGCGCGCGCGCTCGGCCTGCGTCCACACGACGGGCGGATGCGCCGGGTCGAAGATGAAGTGCGTGCCGGTCGTCACCTCGACACGGTTGCCGCCCGGCTCGTAGACATACAGGAACATCCCTTGCGCGACTGCGTGCTTGGAGGGCGCCGCCTCGATCGGCACGTTCGCGTCGAGGAACAGGTCCGCGGCTCGCAGGATCTCCTCGCGCGTATCGACAAAGAACGCGAGGTGGTGCAGGCGGCCGCTCGCGCCAGCGTGGTCGGAGACGTAGATCAGCTCGTGGGCGGCGATCGAGAGGCTCATCCAGGCGCCCTGCTCTGAGCCGTCGTCGTTGATGATCTGCTCGTACAGGCGGAAGCCGAGCTGCTGCTGGGCGAACTCGCGGTTGGCCGGCACGTCCTTGGCGAGCAGGTTGACGTGGTCGAGGCGCTTGACCGCCGCGCCGCGGCCGACGTACCGCTGCGGCACGTTCTTGAGCGCCGGCCTGAGATGCTCGGGCGGCTCGTAGCGGTCGGTCTCGTAGTAGAGCTCGAGCGCGTGGCCGTCGGGATCGGTGAACTGGTACGCGGGACCATGGCCGTGGTCGCCGGCCGACCAGCCGATGCCTCTCCCGGTCCGTTCGATCGCCTCGACGCGGCGCTGCAGCGCCTCGGGACTCCACGCGCGGATCGCTGTGTGTCCGAGCCCGGGCAGCTTCGACTCGGTCAGTTTGAGGCTGTATCGCTGGTAGTCGCCCCAGCCGCGCAGATACACCGACTGCCCCTCCCGGTGCTCGATCTCCATCCCGAACAGCTCGGTGAAGAAGTCGAGGCTCTCCTGCGCAAACGGGGTCAGCAGCTCCGCGTGGCCGATGTGGGCGAGATCGTGGATCGGCTCAGTCATCGTGCGTGCAATGCCTCCAGACGCTCTCGCAGTCCATCTGTGTCAAACGACAGCGCGCCGGCCTGCAGGCGGGCGCGCTTGATGCGCTCGTTGTCGGCTCGTTGCCGGGACGCGCTGAGCACCTCGGCGACGCGCTCGCGCTTGACGACGGCGGCCCCGTCGGCGTCGAGCACGACGATGTCGCCCTGGCGGATCGTCGCGCCGCCGACGACCACCGGCTGACCGATCGTGCCGGCCTTGTCCTTCGTCGCGCCCCGGACGCGCACCCATCGCGCCCAGATCGGGAGACCCATCTGCGCGAGCTCCTCGACGTCGCGGACCGATGCGTCGACGAGGATCGCCGCCGCCTTGCGGGCCTGGGCCTGAGTCGCGAGCAGCTCGCCGACGAGCGCGACGGGCCGTGGCTCGGGCATCGTCAGCACGAGCACCTCGCCGGGCTCGGTCTGCGCCATCACCGCGTGCACCATCAGGTTGTCGTCCTGCCCGCAGCGAACGGTGCGCGCGGGCCCCGCCGCGCGGGCCCCCTTGACGACCTGGATCAGGTCCCAGTCGACGTAGCCGCCTCGGCCGCCGGCCTCGTACACGGTCGCCGAGCCGAGCGCCGCGAGCTCCTCGTAGGGGGTCACAGGGCGCTCACGACGTTCGGGGTGACGCGCTGGAACGCCTCAGCCTGCCGGATCGCCTGGTTACCGGAGGACCGGCGCGCGTGGTTGCCGCGCTGGTCAGCGCGCTGCGCGTAGTACGTCTGGAGATACCTCTGCGCCTGCATCTCCTCCATCGCCGCGAGCTTCTTGTCGAACACGGCGGTGATGTCGAGGAACGTGTTCGGCGTGAAGTTGCACAGCTCGGGCTGGTGGGGCTCGAACAGGTACAGCACCGGCGGTCTCACGGTCGCAAACGCGCTCGGCACGCCGGCGCCGGCCGCGAGTGCGCGCGCCTTGGCCGTCGCCTCGTACGCGACCGGGTGATCGGGGTTGAACGGATCGGTGTCGGTATGCGTGATCAGGACCTCGGGCGCGAACTCCCTGATCCGGTCGGTGATCCGCATCAGCGCGTCGTAGTCGATCTGCAGCGGGTAGTCGCCGAGGTCGAGACAGTCGAACTGCGCGTCGAGGGCGTTCGCGGCCCGTTCCGCCTCGCCATGGCGGATCTCCTTCACGCGCTCGGTCGTCTGCCCCTCCTCCTTCCACAGCTCGCCCGACTCGCCGCGCTCGCCGTAGGAGAGAGCGATCACGCTCGCGGTTCCGCCGTTCGCGGTCGTGACGGCGATCGCGCCGCCGGCCCGCCACACGAAGTCGCCCGCGTGCGCGCCGATCACCATCAGTCGCTCGATGCTCACAGCGGCGGCGCTCCGGCAACTCTGCGCGTGTTGACGACACCCATGACGTGCACCTCCTCGTCGGTGAATCCGGCGTCGAGCAGGCGGTCGACCATCAGCGCCATCCCGTCCTCGACGGGCGGGTTGAAGACCTGGCCGAGATCGGTCGAGAGGACGGAGTTCTGCGCGCCTGCCGCGCGGATGTTCTCGAGCCAGCGCTCCCACTGCACCTTGCCCGTGTGCGGCGTCGTGAAGCACCGCTCGAGCAGCGCACCGCGTGCCGCGAGTCCCTGCTGGTCGGCGACGTCCAGGTTCTGCGAGGGGAACTCGGGATGGGTGACGACGATTGTCTGCACGCCGGCCGCGATCGCCGCATCGACGACGCTGAAGATCTCGTCGCGGCTCAGGTGGCCGGTCGCGAGCACCATGCCGTGACGGGCGATCATCTCGAGCACCTCGCGCGTCTCGGGCAGCAGTTCGGCGGTGTCGGCGTCGATCACCGGCACCGGGTCGATCTCGATTCCCTGCGCCCTGAGCTCGAGCTGCAGCTTGACCCACACAGGGACCTTTGCGCCGGGCGGAGCCTCACGCTCATGGGACTCGTTGACCGAGTCGACGGTCGGCAGCCAGACCGTGCGTGCACCCTCGCGCGCGGCGATCTCGACGGCGAGCGGGTTCATCCCGCCGACGGCACGGTTGAGGCTGATCGCGCCGAGAACGTTGACGCCCGGCACGGCGGCGCGGACGGTCGCGGCCCGTTCGGCGGTCGAGCCGTAGTGGGACTTCAGGACGAAGCCGTCCATCCCGAGCGCCTCGAAGCGGCGCGCGAGCGAGATGTCGTCGATCTTGCGCTCGACGACGTCGGGCGCGACGTGCAAGTGCGTGTCGTAGGCGCCCTTCAGCAGCCGGCGCGCGCGGTCCGACACGGCGTCGCTCATCCGCTCGCGTCGTTTCTCAGCGCATCCGCGACATGTGTCAGGTGCGTCCGCATCGCCTGCTCCGCGCGGTCGGCGTCGCGGGCGGCGATCGCGTCGACGATCGCCGTGTGCTCGGCGAACGACTCCTCGGCCCGCCCCGGGATCAGAATCGTCCGGTACTGGAAGCGCACGAGCTGCGATTTCAGCGTCTGGATCAGCCGGCGCGCGGTGTCGTGCTGCGAGATCAGCAGGATCCGGCGGTGCAGCTGCGCGTTCTCATCCGAGGCGCCGATCAGATCACCGCGGTCGAGCTCCCGGCGCATCACGTCGAGGATCTCCCGGAGCACGCCGATGTCGTGCTCGTCGGCCCTGGCCGCGGCGTGCCGGGCGGCCATCGCTTCGAGCGCCGCCCGTGCCTCGAGGATCTCGACCGCCTCACGCTTCTCGATCAGCCGTACGCGGGAGCCGCGGTGACGCTCGTGGTGGACGAGCCCCTCCTGCTCGAGGCGCGCGAGCGCCGTGCGGATCGCCGAGCGGCCGACGCCGAGGACCCGCGCAAGGTCGGCCTCGACCAGGTGCTCGTTCGGCTGGAAGGAGCCGTTGATGATCCGCTCCCGGATCGCGTTCTCCGGATGCGGATCGGGCGCCGACGGCCACCGCGGGAGATTGTTGACAATTTTGTCGACCATTTTTCCGCAGGCGAATCCTAACGTTGACGCCGGCGCATGCAAAGTTCCCTGCGCTATCCGAAGAGAACTTTGCGTTGCGAGTGCAGCGCGGCTTGCCCGGACGCGCAGCGGCGGTTGCCCGGGACGCCGAGGTGGCGTACGTTTGCCGCACGCAGGTACCCCAGCTTGGAGGAAGAGCGATGCTGGTCTTGGATGAGCACAGGTCCGAAGTGGTGCGCACCCTGTGCGATCTGGTTGTGCCGGGTTCGGGCCGCGTGGGCCCAGAGGTGTACATCGACGCGCTGCTCGCAGGGATGCCGGCCGATCAGCGCGAGGCGACGATCGCGGCGTTCGACGCGCTCGAGGAGCCGGCCGCCGGCGGGCTCGAGAGCCTCTCCAAGCGCGCGTACACGCCGGAGTTCATGACCGTGCGGGCGCTCGCGTGCGAGGCGTTCTACAGCGACTTCGTCGCCCCGGGCGCACCCGGCCCCGGGGCCTGGGAGGAAATCGACTTCAACCCGCCGCTCGCTGCGCGGCTCGACAAGGACTGGTCATACATGGGAGTGGAGGTATGAGCGAGCGCTATGACGTGATCGTCGTCGGTTCGGGCGCCGGCGGCGGGATCGTCGCAGGCGAGCTCGCGGAGGCCGGCCGCAGCGTGCTGCTGTTCGAAGCCGGCCCGTACAAGACCGCCGCCGACTACATGCGCTGGGAGGCCCGCGCCACCCACGAGATGTGGTGGCCGATCGCGTTCGCCGAGCCGCCGCGGCACGACATGCCGCCGCTGCTGATGTTCCGCGGGCGCGTCGTCGGCGGAACGACCGCGATCAACACCAAGGTTGCGCTGCGCCCGCACGACTTCGACTATGCCAAGTGGCACGCGGCCTCCGGCCTCACGGGCGAGACGGGCGAGCCGTTCGGCGCCGCCGACCTGGACCCGTTCTTTGACCGCGTCGAGCAGCGCCTCGGCGTCCGCGAGCGCAATGACTGGCAGAAGTGCGTCCACACGGTCGCGCCTGCGTTCGACAAGCTCGGGGCCCCGCTCGAGTCGGTGATGTCCTACACGGATGTCAACTGCATGCGCTGCGGCTCGTGCCTGCAGGGGTGCCCGACGAACGCCGGCAAGAACACGCTCAACGTCTACATCCAGCCCGCGCTCGTCGAGAACGGGCTCGAGCTCAAGGCCGACTGCGCCGTCCAGCGGGTCGTCATCGCGGACCGCGGCGCCGGCCCGGAGGCGACCGGGATCGAGTACCTCGCACCGGACGGCGAGCTTCACAGCGCCGCGGCGGACGTCGTCGTCGTCGCCGCCGGGGCGCTCGGCACACCCGGTCTGCTGATCCGCTCGGGGATCCGCGAGACGGCCGGACACACGCCGAGCAGCGAGCTGATCGGACGCACGCTCGGGTTCCACCCGGCGCGCCTCGTCGAGGGGCTCTTCGATGAGGTCCAGGACGCCCACATGGTCTACCCGATCACCGCCCACTGCATGGCGTTCGCCAGCGACGAGGCCGGCGGCTACGTCGTCGAGGCGTCGACGATTCAAGACCCGATCGGCTTCGCCACCGCGCTGTCCGACGAGCACGGCGCACCCGTTTGGGGCCAGGAGCTCGTCGACGCGATGCGCAAGTACCGCTACTTCACCGGGCTCCTGACGATGGTGTCTGACGAGAACAACGGCGCCGTCTGGGTCGACGAGCACGGCAATGACCGCTACTCCTACGCCTTCAACGAGCGCGAGCAGAAGCGCATCGACGATTCGCTTCGGTTTGCGACCGACGTCCTCAAGGAGGCCGGCGCCAGGCGCGTCTACCACACCGGCGTGCTCAGCACCCACGTCCAGGGCAGCTGCCGGATGGGCAGCGACCCCCAGCGCTCGGTCGTGGACGCCAACGCCCAATCGCACGACATCAAGCGCCTGTTCATCGGCGACAGCTCGGTCGTGCCGCAGACGATGTCCGTCAACCCATCGCTGACGATCATGGCGCTCGCGAGCAGGCTGGCGTCGTACCTACAGAGCGGCGACCACGGGTACTTCGAGGCGCCGGCGCCGGTCGGGGCGGCGGCCTAGCGAACAGCTACGGCGCGACGGTGACCTCGAGGAGCAGCGGCTCGCGCCGCGCCGCGAGCCCGGGAACCACCTCGTCGAGCGTGCGCACGAGCTCGTCCTGGGTCGCCACCCGGACGGCCGGACAGCCGAGGTTGCCTGCGATGCCGGCAATGTCGATCTCGCTGAATCCGGGCCAGGCGCCACGACCGCCGCGCGCACGCGCGAGCTCGTCCATGATCGCGTAGCCGCCGTTGCGAAGCACGATCAGCAGCACGCCGACGTCATAGCGCGCCGCGCTCCAGAGCGTCTGGATGTTGTACATCGTCGAGCCGTCGCCGAGGACTGCCAGCACCGGCCGATCCGGCAGCCCCAGCTTCAGCCCGGTCGCCCCGGATACGCCGAAGCCGAGCCCGCCGTTGGCGTTGGAGACGAACCCGAGCGGCGCGCGCGCGGGGATTCGCTCGAGCAGCTCGGGCCGGCTCGAGGGTGTCTCCTCGACGACGACGGCGTCCGCCGGCAGCCGCTGCGCGAGCGCTGAGAGCACGTGTCCGGCACGGAGCAGCTCGCCCGGCTCCGGCGGTGGCGGCGGGTCGGGACGTGGGTGGATTGGGTCGCGCCGCGACCCCTCACCCCGAACGCCGCGGGGCTGCACGAGCCCCGCGAGCGTCGAGCACGCGGCTGCGACAGGCCCGACGACCGCGACGTCGCACGGGCTCCGGTGCGCTTCGGCCGCGTCCGCCGTGATCACCGCGACACGGGTCCCGGGCGCGACCAGCGCGACCGGCTCGTCGAACAGGTAGGCCCGGAACGCGCCCGTGCCGATCGCGACGAGGAGATCGTGCGACGCGAGCTTCTCCTGCATCCGCGCACGCATCCACGGCAGGTGCCCGGCGAATAGCGGATGGTCCTGGGGGAACCCGGCGCGGCTGCCGAACGCCTCCTGCCAGACCGGCGCGGACAGCCGTTCCGCGAGCGCCACGACCGCGTCCCATCCCTCGCGCGTGTCGGCGCCCGCGCCGAGGACGAGCGCCGGCGCGGAGGCAGCGTCCACGAGCGCGACGAGCGGGGCGAGATCTGCCTCGGCGACAGCCGAGGCATGGTTGATCCTGGCGGGGGCGCCGACGGCCAGCGGGTCCGCCTCCTCGAGCCAGTCGCCCATCGGCACGACGACCAGCGCGGGGCCGCGCGCGGCGAGCGCCTCGTGATACGCACGCGCGATCGCCCCCGGCACGTCCTGCGGTCGTGCGGGCAGGCTGGACCACACCGGGTACTCGCCGGCGACGCGCTCGAGCGCGCGCCCGGTGAGAAACGGCTCGAACGCCATCTGGCGGCGGTCCTGCTGGCCGACGACGATCACGAGCGGCGCCCGGCAGTCGCGGGCGTTGGCGATCGCGTTGACGGCGTTGCCGAGGCCGGGAGCCGTGTGGAGGTTGACAAACGACGGGACGCCCCGGGCGAGCGCGTAGCCGCTCGCGATCCCGACGACCGACCCTTCGTGCAGCGCCAGCACGAACTCGAAGTCTGACGGCAGATCGGTGAGGAACGTGATCTCGGTCGAGCCGGGATTGCCGAAGATCGTCGTCATGCCGAACCGCCGCATCACATCGAGCGCGGCGTCACGGACTGTCACGGCTGCCTCCAGGCGGCGAGGTCGCGCTCGATCCGCCCCGCGGTCTCGAGCAGCGGCGGGAGCAGCGCTTGGCGAATCTCCTCGAGCGTGCGCCGGGTCGCGTGCGTCGACAGGTTGATCGCGGCGACGACGCCGCCGTCGGGGCTGTGGATCGGCGCGGCGACCGACCGCAGGCCACCCTCGAGCTCCTGGTCGACGATCGCCCACCCCCGCTCCCGCACCCGCGCGAGCTCGGCGCGCAGCGCGCTCACATCGGTGACCGTCTCGGCCGTCAGCGGCTTGAGCTCGGCGTGCCCGAGGAACGCATCGAGGGCGTCGTCGTCGAGCCCGGCCAGCAACACCCGGCCCATCGAGGTCGCGTACGCGGGGAAGCGGGTGCCGACCGAGATCGCCACGGTCATGATCCGCTGCGTCGGCTCGCGCGCCACGTACACAACCTCGGCGCCGTCGAGGACCGAGACCGAGGAGCTCTCGTGGACGCGCTCGACCAGCTCGCGCAGGTGCGGCTGGGCGATCTCCGGCAGCGTCAGGCTCGACAGGAATGAGTAGCCGAGCTCCAGCACCCGCGCGGTGAGCGAGAACCGCCGGTCCGCCGAGCGGACGTAGCCGAGATCCTCGAGCGTCAGCAGGAACCGCCGCGCCGCCGCGCGCGTGAGGCCGGTGTCGCGGGCGACATCGGCCAGCGTGAGGCCGGCACCGGGGACGCTCAGTGCCGTGATCACGGACAGGCCGCGCTCGAGTGACTGGACGAAATGGCGCTCGCGTCCAGCCGCAGCGTCAGAGGTCAAAGAAGACAGTCTCGCCCGGGCCCTGTAGGTGGATGTCGAAGCGGTAACCGCCGTCGGTCGGCTGCGCGAGCAGCGTCTCCCGGCGGTCCGCCGGGACGGTCGCCAGCACGGGATCGCCGGCGTTTGCGTCCGCCTCGTCGGCGAAGTAGATCCGCGTCACGCAGCGATGCAGCATCCCGCGGGCGAACACCGAGACGTCGATGTGTGGCGCCTGCATGGTCGTTCCCGGACCCGGCACGGCTCCGGGCTTGACGGTGACGAGCTCAAAGCTGCCGTCGCCGTCCTCCTGCCCGCAGCGCGCGAAGCCACGGAACCCGGAGCCCTCGGAGTCGCCGCCGTACCCGTGCAGGTCGGCGAAGCGCCCGTCCGCGTCCGCCTGCCAGGTCTCGATCAGCGAGTCCGGCACCGGTGTCCCCGCGCCGTCGTACACGGTTCCCGTGATCCGGATCGCACCCGGGGCGTCGTCGGCGACCGCAAACGGTCCCGACGGGAACGGCATGCCGATCGCGAAGTACGGCCCGACCGTCTGTGAGGGTGTGGTGTCGAAGATCAATGTGCCTCCTCGAACGGCGTCTGGCCGGGACCGCGCAGGTAGATGTCGAACTCGTACGCGAGCGCCCAGTTCGGGATCGTGTCGTGGATCGAGAAGCGGGAGATCAGCCGCTCGCGCGCCTTCTCGTCCCGCACGGAATTGAAGATCGGGTCGTATGGGAACAGCGGGTCGCCCGGGAAGTACATCTGCGTGACGAGCCGCTGCGCGAACGCCCGTCCGAGCAGCGAGAAGTGGACGTGGGCGGGCCGCCAGGCGTTGTAGTGGTTGCCCCACGGATAGGGGCCCGGCTTGATCGTGGTGAACGTGTAGCGACCGTCGTCGTCGGTGACGCACCGTCCGGCGCCCGAGAAGTTCGGGTCCAGATCGGCGGGCCAGCGGTCCCACTTGTGGCGGTAGCGCCCGCCGGCGTTCGCCTGCCAGATCTCGACGAGCGTGCTGCGCAGCGGCTTGCCCTCGGTGTCGAACACGCGCCCGGAGACGATGATGCGCTCGCCGATCGGGAGACCCTCGTGCTGAACGGTGAGATCGTTATCGCTTTCGCCAGCCAACCCGCCGAGTTGCGGTCCCGTGATCTCGGTGATCGTCTGCGGCAGGTAGACGAGCGGCTGCTTGGGATGACGCAGCGCCGTCGACTTGTATCCCTCGTAGTCCATCGGCGGGTGCGCGCCCGCCGGTTCGCGCTTGTAACTGGTCGGCGTCTCCGACACAGGGTCGTAGATCGTCCGCTCCTCACTCGTGGTCATGTTGCCTCCAATACGACAGCTAGGCCCTGCCCGACACCAATGCAGATCGCCGCGACGCCGAAGCCGCCGCCGCGACGTGTGAGTTCGTGGGCCAGCCCACCGAGAATCCGCACGCCCGACGCGCCAAGCGGGTGCCCGATCGCGATCGCTCCACCGTTCGGATTCACCTTGTCCGGGTCGAGCTCCTTCCATTCGGCCAGATCCGCCAGGCACTGCGAGGCGAACGCCTCGTTGAGCTCGACGACGGCAACCTCCTGCCATCCGATCCCCGCACGCTTCAGCGCGCGGTTCGCAGCTTCCACCGGCGCGATCCCGAACACGTCGGGGTCGACCGCGGCGGTGCCGCGCGCGACGATCCGCGCGAGCGGCTTCCGTCCGATCGCCTGCGCTCCAGCCTCGTCGGCGAGCAGCACGGCGCCCGCTCCGTCGTTGAGCGAGGAGGCGTTGCCGGCGGTGACGGTTCCGCCCTCGACAAACGCCGGCTTCAGTTTCGCGAGCTTCTCGAGACTCGTGTCCGGGCGCATCGTCTCGTCGCGGACCAGCTCCGTGTCCGGCACCGGGACGACCCACTCGTCGTAGAAGCCTGCGTCCCACGCCGACGCCGCCCGGCGGTGGCTGCGCAGCGCGAACTCGTCCTGCGCCTCGCGGGAAACCGAGTAGATCCCGGCCAGCTTCTCGGCGCTCGCGCCGAGCGAGATCGTCCACTGGCCGGGCATCCGCGGGTTGACGATCCGCCAGCCGAGCGTCGTCGAGTACAGCTGCTCGTGCTGCTGCGGAAACGGACGTCCGGGCTTGGGCAGCACCCACGGCGCGCGGCTCATCGATTCGACCCCGCCGACGAGCACCGTCGACGCGTCGCCGCACTCGATCATCCGGCTCGCCTGCATCGCGGCGTCGAGGCTCGAGCCGCACAGGCGGTTGATCGTCGAGCCTGGCAGGCTCGTCGGCAGTCCCGCGAGCAGCACCGCCATCCGCGCGACGTTGCGGTTGTCCTCGCCGGCCTGATTCGCGTCGCCGAACAGGACGTCGTCGATCCGCTCCGGGTCAAGGCCTGGGCTGCGGTGCAGCAGCGAGCGGACCGCGTGGGCGGCGAGGTCGTCTGGTCGCACGTTCGCGAGGCCGCCACCGTACCGTCCGAAGGGGGTCCGGACGGCGTCAACCACGTATGCCAGGCTCACTTGACGGCCTCATCCACCGACATCTGCGCGAGCAACTCGCGCCCCTTGCACTGCAGCGCGCGCAGATATTCGAGATGAGCCTGCCACAGCGGGTCCGCCTCCAGCCCAGCGGCCAGCTCGGCGGTGTCGTGGTGGGCGTCCAGCAGCTCGTAGATCAGCTTGACGGTCTCCTGGCGGGCGGCGGGCTCGGGCGACACTCTCATCGGCTCATCAACTCCCGTAGGGCTGACAGCTCCTGCGCCGTCGGCGCGTCGGTGATCGTGAGGTCGCTCGCGACCTCGAGGTCCCAGGCGGTCGCCTCGTGGATCGCGTCAAGCTCGACGCCCTCGTGGATCTGGGTGAGCACGAGCTCCCGCGTGTCGGGGTCGGGCTCGAGCACGCCGAGGTCGGTGATCACCGCCGACGGCCCGGCACCGCGGAAGCCGAGGCGCTGCCGGGCGCCCGGACCATCTCCGTGGCCGACCGTCGTGAGGAAGTCGAGCTGCTCGACGAACGTCCGCCGCGTGTGCGGGGCGATCACGATCACCTCGCCGCAACTCGCGGCGATCTCGGGGGCGCCGCCGGCCCCTGGAAGCCGTGTCTTCGGGTGCTCGTAGTCGCCGATCACGGTCGTGTTGAGGTTCGCGTGGCGATCGACCTGCGCGGCCCCGAGGAACGCCACCTCGATCCGGCCGGCGCCGATCCAGTAGTTGAACATCTCGGGCACCGGGACGATGAAGTCAGCGGTCTGCGCAAGCTCGCCGTCGCCGATCGACAGCGGGATCCGGAACGGCTTGGCGCCGATCGTCCCCGACTCGTAGATGAGCACGAGCTCCGGGTTGTGCACGATCCGCGCGAGGATCGCCGCCGTGCTCGGACGGCCGACGCCGATGAACACCGACTGGACGTGCTCGAGCCGCCTGGCGGCGACGACGGTCTGGACCTCGCCGGCGGTTGCGGTGGGGTCGCTGGTGACGGTCATCGGACGCTCGCCTCCGGGGTGGCGAGGACGTTCTCGTTCATCCAGCTCGTGAACGCGTCGCGGTCGCGGCTGAGCCCGTCCCAGAACTTGTAGAAGCCGTTGTCGCGGTCGACGATCCCGAGGCTGTACGACGGACGCGAGCCGCCGGGCGCCTCGACCACGAGGTCGACGACCCAGCTCGGGAGGACGATCGCCCCCGGACGGGGCACGAGCTCGTCGACGATCCGCTCGACCGTCACGAGCGACCGCTCCGCGGCGAGGACCGTCTCCTTCTGCACGCCGGGGATGCCCCACAGCTGAACGTTGCCCTCGCGGTCGGCCTCCTGCGCATGGACGATGCCGACATCCGGGTTGAGCGCCGGCACTGCGACGAGCTGCTCGCCGGTGAACGGACACGTCACCGGCGCGACCGTCGTGCGCGCCATCAGGTCGGTGCCGACGTAGCCGCGCATCACCGCGAACGGGAGCTTCGCGGCCCCCGCCGCGTAGCGGTTGGCCATCCCGGCGTGGCTGTGCTCTTCGATCTCGACGGGTGCCGGCCAGCCGTGCTCGATCGCGTCACGAAACCGGTGCAGGGACCCGACGCCCGGATTGCCGCCGTAGGAGAAGACGAGCTTGCGGGCCGAGCCCATCCCGATCATCTGGTCGTAGAGGAGATCCGGCGTCATCCGGATCAGCTCGAGCTCGCGCCGGCCCTGGCGCAGGAGCTCGTGGCCCGCCGCGAATGGGATCAGGTGCGTGAACCCTTCGAGCGCCACGCTGTCGCCGTCCTTGACGAGTTCCGCGACAGCCTCGCGGAGGGTCGTGATCTCAGCCATAGTGTGCGCTATGCGAACGCCTGGTCACTATGCGAACAAACTAACAGGTTTGTCGGCGCCGGTTAGTTAGTTTCACGTAGGTTTTTTCCCGCAATGTCCGGCTCGATATCCACCGCCGACGCCGAAGCGCGGCCGTCACCATCGGATCCCGCGGACCTCGGCGTCGTCGAGGCGGCCGCGCTCCTGCGTGCACGGCGGCTATCGTCGGCCGAGCTGACGGATGCGTGCCTGCGCCGGATCGCGGAGCGCAACGGCGGCGAACCGAGCTTCGACGGCGCGGCGGGGGCGATCAACGCGTGGGTGCGGCTGTATCAGACCGTGGCCCGCGACGCGGCACACGCGGCCGACCGCCGGCGCGCGCGCGACGGCGGCGATGCGCCGCTCCTGTGCGGCATTCCGCTCGCGCTGAAAGATCTCTACGCCGTCGACGGCCTGCCGCTGACGGCGTCGAGCCGTGTGCTCGAAGGCAACGTTGCGCGCGGCGACTGCACGGCGTGGCAGCGCCTGCGCGAGCAGGGGATGGTGCTGCTCGGCCACACGCACACGCATGAGTTCGCCGCGGGCGGGACGACCGACCAGGTCGGGAACCCGTGGGCGCTGCGGCGCGTGGTCGGAGGATCGAGCGGCGGCAACGGGGCGGCGCTCGCCGCGCGGATGGTCGCGGCGGCCGTTGGAACCGACACGTGCGGGTCGCTGCGGATCCCGTCGGCGTGCTGCGGCACGAGCGCGATCAAGCCGACCCACGGACTGGTCCCGATCGACGGGATCATCCCGCTGGCGCCGTCGCTCGACCACTCCGGGCCGATGGCGCGCACGATCGCCGACTGCTCGGCGCTGCTGATGGGGATGGCATCCGGGCCGTCCGAGGCGACCGCGTTGATGCCGCCGCCGGAGCCGATCGGAGCGTTGCCTCTGCGCGCGCGGCCCGGGCCGCGACCGCTCGAGGGCGTGACGGTGGCGCTGACCAACCGGGTCGTCGGGCTGGCGATGGATGCGGCGGTCGAGGAGGCTCTCGATGCCGTCCGGCGGGCGTGCGCTGGCCTCGGAGCACGGGTCGTGGACCGGCCCGCGCCGTGGTCGCTCGACTGGGACGACCTGACCGCGGTGCTGCTCAGTGAGGTGTGGGCCTACCACGCGCAATTCGGCGCGCGCCACGCCTCCTACCGGCCCGCGATCGCCGAGCTTGTCGGCGCCGCGGCCCGGTTTACGGACGCACAGGTGTACGTGGGGGCGCAGCAGCGGCGGGCACGGGGGGTCGCCAGCTGGGAGCACTGGTTCCGCGAGCACCGGGTCGACATCGTGCTCGAACCGACGCTGCCGATCGTCCCGTACGAGCGCGGACCGGGCTACGACGAGGGCCACGCGGGTGGCGCCGGCGACCCGATGATCGCGCTCACCGCGATGTGGGACATGACCGGGATGCCGGTTGCAGCGCTGCCGGTGAGCTGGGAGGCGGGGGTGTCGCTGATCGCGCCGCGAGGCCACGAGGCTCCGCTGATCCAGGCCGCGATCGACCTCCAGGAGCACGCGCTCGGCGTCCCTGTGTGGACTCCGTAGCGGCGAGCCGATAGGCTCGGGCTGTGGAGACCGGGGGGTTTCAGCACGGATGCGTGCGCGCCTTGCTGGGCGCCGCTCTGGCCTGCGCGATGTTGTGCGGCGTACTGTGCGGCCGTGCGGCGGCGGCGACGTTCACGGCCGGCTGCACGGGCACGACCGGCGACGTGCCCTCGCTGATCACGGCGATCAACTCGGCCAACTCGAGCGCCGGGCCGGACACGGTCGCGCTCGGCCAGGGATGCACGTACACGCTGACCGCGCTCGACAACAACTGGTACGGCCCGACCGGGCTCCCGCCGATCGCGAGCGACATCACGATCGAGGGCAACGGGTCGACGATCGCCCGGTCCGCCTCGGCGCCTCACTTCCGGCTGTTCTTCGTCGGCGCCGATCCCCTGAGCGCCGGGACGAATCAGTACGTCACCCCCGGTCCCGGCGTGCTGACGCTCCGCAACGTGACCCTGACGGGCGGTCTCGCTTGGGGTGGGGATTCCGACGGGGGCGGCGGCGGCGCCGGGATGGGCGGCGCGATTTTCAGCCAGGGCGTCGTGACGGTCGACCACAGCACGATCGCCGGCAACACGGCGCACGGCGGCGCGAGCGGCAACGGAATGCCCGGGATCGGGAACGGCGGCGGCGGGATCGGGACGGACAGCCCGGGGACCGGCGCCGGCGGCGGGTTCGGTTCGGGCAGCTTCGGGGGCGGTAGCGGCGGCGGATCGAATAGCGGCGGTGGTGGCGGTGGGGCCGGCGTTCGCGCTACCGAGAATGGCGTCGGCGCAAACATGAGCGGCGCTCCCGGTGCGGGCGGCGGACCACTGACCGGGACCGGCGGGTTCGGCGGCAACAACGGCTTCGCGACTGGCGCCGCAGGCGGTGACGGGGGAGGCGGCGGCGGGTCAGGGGTCGGCGCCGACGGCGGCGCGTTCGGCGCGGGGGGTCTGAAGCCGAACACCGGCGGCGGTAGCGCCGGCGGCGGCGTCGGCGGCGGCGGCAGTCAGTTCGCGGATATCGACAGCGGCGGCGGAGGAGGAGGGTTCGGAGGCGGCGGCGGTGAGGGCAGCTCGGGAGGGACCGGTGGTGGCGGCGGCTTCGGGGGCGGCGGTGGTTATGGCCCGGGCGGCGGCGGCGCCGGGGGGTTGGGCGGCGGCACGGCCACAACGACCGGTGGCGGGGGCGGCGGCGCGGGGATGGGCGGCGCGATCTTCAACATGGAGGGCCAGCTGACGATCGTCGACTCGACGCTCACCGCCAACGCGGCGGTCCCCGGTGCGGACAACGTGACCAACCACGCGAAGGGGCTCGGGGGCGCCGTGTTCAACCTGAACGGCTCCTTCAGCGCCACCGCGTCGACCTTCTCCGCGAACACGGCGACGCTTGACGGCGCCTCGATCTTCAACATCGTCTACGACGGCGCGACGGCGCGCACGGCACAGACGACGCTCGCGGACACGATCGTCGCCGACGGCCCAGGTTCACCACCGAATGACATCACCGCGAGCAAGCCCCCGACCACCTCGGGCGCGGTCAATCTCGGCACCTCGACGGTCGACGTCAGCCGCTTCGATCTCGTGCGCACGATGGATGCCCTCGGCGGCAGCATCACGGGCTCGCCGTTGACGGCCGATCCGCTGCTCGGCCCGCTGCAGAACAACGGCGGCCCGACTGAGACGATGGCGCCGGCGACGGGCAGCCCGGTGATCGACGCCGGCGGCGGCTGTCCCGCCACCGATCAGCGCGGCCGGCCCCGCCCGGACAACGGCGAGAGCGCGTGTGACATCGGCGCCTTCGAGGTCCAGGACCCGCCCGGTGGTGGCGGCGGTGGCAGCGGCGGCGGCGGCGGCGCGGCGGTCCCCGTCGTGAGCAAGGTCGCGCTCTCGCCGACCGTGTTCCCCGCGGCCCCGAGCGGCCCCTCCGCGGTCAGCGCGCGGCGCCGCTTCGGCACGACGGTGACGTTCACGCTCACGCTTGCCGCCCGCGTCCGATTCACGGTCATCCAATCGCAGCCCGGCCGTGTGGGCAAGGGCGCGCGGTGCCTGAAGCAGACGCGCGCGAACGGCCGCGCGCGCCGCTGCACCCGGATCGTGACGCTGGCCGGGAGCTTCACGCTCGCCGTGCGGGCCGGCGCCAACCGCGTCCGGTTCACCGGCCGCCTGAACGGGCACGCGCTGAGGCCTGCCTCCTACCGCCTGGTCGCGACACCGTTCGCCGGCGCGAAGCCCGGCACCGCGGCGAGCGCCGCGTTCCGGATCAGCCGCTCGTAGTGCTGCACCAGTAGCCTGCTCCGCCTGAGATCGTCGCACGCTCGGTCATAACCCGACACTCGCCTCCGCTGGGGAGGTGAGTGCGGATTCGCGCCCCCAAACGGAGCGCGAATCCGCACTCGCGTCCCACCAACGGGCGAGTGTGGCCGTACGCACGCCCGGGACTCCCGAACCGGGCCTTCCTTCGGACGGATGCCCGCTCGGTGGCGGGCCGGGGATCGCGTCGGGTAGCGAGCGGGTCTAGCTAAGCTAGGCAGGCCGCAGGTGCGGACGGCGGGCGTCAGACAGGCGCCAGCAGAGCGCAGCGGTGACGGCCGCGACGACGAGCACCGCTGGCCACGGCGTGATCAGCAGCGCGAGCACGTGCGAGAACGCGAACGCGGCCAGTCCCGCTGCGGTCAGCACGGCGGCCGTCCGCCGGCCGTCGCGCCGTAGCCAGATCCAGATGCACGTGAGGCCGAAGGCGGCCATCACGACGCCGCCGAGCGGCCGCGAGCCGCTCGACACGGCAACCGCGTAGCCGAGGATCAGCCCGGCTGCCGTGAGCGGTGCGGTGGCGATGCGATCGATCATGCGACCACGATTATGTCCGACAGGCGCTGTCTGTCGGGCAGGCGTCGCGCGTGCGCTGTACGCCTCAGCGCGTGATCGCGATCGTGGCGGTGGCGGTCTCGTGCGCCGGGGCGGTAGCCGTGATCGTCAGGCGACCGGAGCCGGGGGTTCTGAAGCGGAGTGTGGCACGACCCTGGCGGTCGGTGGCGGCGGCTGCCGACACGTCGGTCGCTCTGGCGGCGAGCAGCGCGTTCGGCACAGGCCGCTTGAATTGGTCGAGGAGCTGGAGCGCGAGTGTCGCCTGCGTGCCGGCTTTGAGGCCCTTCGGGATGCCGAGCATCCGCATCGCGACGCCGCGGTGGGCACGGATCGTCCTGCCGCCAAACCGGAGAGTCTGTGCGACTGCGCCTCTGGTGAGCGTCAGCGTTCCGTTCGCGCCCTTGCGGGCGGCCAAGGTGAAGACGGAAACGGCCTCGCCCGTCGTGGACGGGGTGCGCACGACGAGGGTCGCCGCGCCGCGCGCGGTGCCCGTGATCGTGACGGCGTAGCTGCCGACTGGGATGCCGTACAGGGTCGGATGTCCGGGGCGGATGATGCCCGCGAGCTGGTTGAGGAGCCTGCCGCGACTGTCGTAGCCGAAGCGGTGGCCGGCGCCGTCACGGAACATCAGCCGGACCGGGGAGTAGTCCTCGAACCACACGGTCGGAATCTCAAAGATCGGTGCGCAGGTGTCGAACGGGACGCGCAGCGGGCTGCCTGCCGCGGGCGGGTACGGGCCGCCGAAGTAGGTCCTCCAGTCCCGTCCCCGCGTGCCGGCAAATCCGGCAGCCGCCGTCCCGTAGCGCTTCTCCCATTGGCTCAGCGTCTGCAGCTGGTTCAGACGGACCTTGGCGACGCCCTCGATGAAGTCCCAGGTGATCGGGACCACGATCGTCGGGTAGCCGGACGGCAGCGGCGCCCTCCCGAACAGGTGAGCAAGGAGCGGCTCGCTGTTCCCGTGCGCGTAGAACACGACGCCGGCGGGGGTGTGGCTGCCGACGATCGCACCTGTACCGAAGATCGGGCCGAAGTCGCCGCTGCGGAGCTGGCGACCGATCGTCGGGAAGGCGGCGAGCTGCTCCATCACGCTGCTCTGCAGCGCCGCCGTGGATGGGCCCTGGCCAGCCGAGCCGGCGAACATGCCGAGGATCGCAGCGCGATCCGGCCCGGCGACCGTTCCGGTCACGCTGAAGTACTCGGTGGCCGTCGGGCCGTAGTCTCCCGCGTAGCCCGGGATCTCGCTGTAGCTGAACGTGCCGGTGTCGCTGCCGAGGAACACGTGTGTCGTCGCCGGCGTGCGGTCACGCCAGACGTTCGGGTAGTCGAGGTCCTTCCAGTTCTCGTCGCACGCGATCAGGCGCGGGGCGCCCGACGGTCTGGTCGGAATCCAGGCTGAGCCCGTGAATGCATACGGCCAGTTCGTGATCGAGTCGCCGCGCGCGTTCTGGAGCGTCGTCGAGAGGTCGGTCAGCCCGGTCCCGCTGGCCACGAGCTGCGTGGTTGACTGGCCGGCGATCTGCCGGCTGTAGGGCGTCGACAGCAGCAGCCGGTCGTCGCTGATCAATCGGAAGTCCTGTGGGATCTCTGCGGTTGTCGAGGACACCACGGTGGCGCTCGCCGGCTGGTAGCGCTCGCGGTCGGTCTTGCCGGAGGGCGTCGGGCTGACCGTGTAGCTGCCCGGAGGCAAGGACAGACGGTAGGTGCCGGTCGCGTCGGTGAGCGCCGTGACGCGCGCACCGCCGGCGCTGTCCACCGCCTGCACCACCACCGAAGCCAGTGCCAGGTCGTACGGGGGGAGCCCGTATTTCGTGCTGTTCAACTGGCGGTGCTCGAACACCTTGCCGCTCACCAGAACCCCGCTGTCGAGCGTGATCTCGCCGTCGGCGCCGAGCGTCGCGTGCTGCGGCGCACTGAGCCGCAGGTAGAACACGTGCGGCCCGCTCGGAGCCACCGTGTACAGCGTGATCGGACCGTCTGCACGGTCACGCCGGGGGCGAATCTCACCTCGCCGCTGGCGGCGCCGTAGTCGCGGCCGGCCTTCGCGGTCCCGTCCGCGGTCGCGTAATGCACGCTCACAATCTGATCAGAGCTCTTGGAGAGGGTGATCCTGGCCTGATGGGTGATGCTGCCGCTGGTCGGTACGGGAACCGTCACGACCGGGCCCGCCACCTCCGGCGGCGTCACCGTGATCGAGATGATCTCCGGGTCGGAGGCCTGCCCGGCGGCGCCGTCGGCGCCCTTCGGAGACGAGGATCCCGTGTGACCGTTCGAGCCGGCGGGGTTCCCGAAGCCATAGCTCCCGCCGCTGCCGCCGCTGCCGGCGTATCCGGATCCGCCGGTGCCGGCCATGACCTGGTCGTTGGCGGAGCTGGTGTTGGTGACAGTCGCTGTCCCCATCAGATAGGCGGCGCCTCCACGTGCGTCGCCACCGTTGCCGCCCGTCGTGCCGCCCGAGCCGTTGCCCCCGTTGCCGCCGCTGCCGCCCGCGCCTGTCAGGCCGCCGGCGCCGCCGGCGCCCGCATGTCCGCCGTCACCGCCGGGCCCGCCACCCCCGGTCCCGCCGCTGCCGCCGCCACCGGCCACGGCGAAGTTGCCGTTGAACGTCGAGCCGTCGATGCCGATCGTCCCGCTGCTGTAGATCGCGCCGCCGAGGGCGTCGCCTCCACGCCCGCCGTCGGTGCTGCGACCCTCGTCGCCGCCGCTGCCGCCGTTCCCACCGGCACCGCCGTTGGCGCCCGCGCCGCCGACGCCGCCCCGCTCGTACAGGCCGCCTTCGCTTCCGCCGCCGAAGCCGCCCTGGCTGCTGCCGCCGGAATCACCGTTGGGACCAACGGCGACGTTGCTTGTGAATGTCGACCCGGTGATGGTCAGTGTGCCGGCGTTGAAGATCGCGCCGCCCATCCCGGTACCGCTGCTCCCCGCCAAGCCGGCGTCGCCGCCGCGCCCGCCGGCGCCGCCGGACCCCCCGGCACCGCCCGGCTGCCCGCTGACCGTCGCGTTGCTTCCCGTGCCGCCCCGGCCGCCTCTGCCGCCGGTCCCGCCGTCCATCCCGCGACCGCCGGGTCCGCCGTAGGCCACGCACTGTGTGAACGTGCTGTCGCGCACCACAGCGCCCGCGCCGGCCGCGATGTAGAGACAGCCACCCTGACCGGCAGTCCCGCTCCCGCTGTCGGTCGCGTTCCCGCCGGGCCCGCCCGGCCCGCCGTTCTCGCCCGCGCCGCCGGCGTTCCCGTCCCCCCCGTTGGTACCGACCGCGCCGCCAGCACCCGGGACTCCGACAGCGCCGTTCGCCCCGCTGGTCTCTCCGTACCCCACGGTCAGATGGATGAGCGTCAGCGTGCCGGCGCTGACCTTGAACACACGCGTCGACGCGCTTCTGATCGAGACGGAGCGTCCGGTCGCGTCGAGCGACGCGCTGCTCTTGACGACGAGTTCGCCCTGCATCCCGAGCGTGATCGTCCCGTCACACGCGAGCGCCCACTGTCCGCCGGCGGCAAGCGCTGCGCGGACGCCTGCGTCGCTCGCGCAGTCGGTGATCTGGCCGGGAGTGTCGGCGGCGACCGGTGAGGAGATCGCGACCGTGACGGCTACAAGGAACCCAGCGCCGCCGATGCGGCGCACAAGCGCACCACACACGCGGTCCCGCACACGCATTGCTACACGACCGTAACCGGCGATCCGTCGTGCCGTCATCGGCCTTGCCTACCGGGTCGAATGCGTGGAAACCCGTATATCGGAGATGCGGTCGGGGACCCCTCTTTGCTACGGCGTACGCATCCCGAGCAGCCGCAGGTAGCGGGAGACGGCTTCGGCGCGATTGGCCGCCCGCAGCTTGCGCAGGATGCTGTTGACGTGGAACTTGACCGTGCCGCCCGAGATCACGAGCGTGTCGGCGATCGACTTGTTCGTGTGTCCCTCGGCGAGCAGCCGGAGGACCTCGAGCTCGCGCTTGGTCAGCAGCCCCTCGAACACGGCCCGCTCGTCGCGGCCTTCCGGCGGCGGCGGAGCGTCGGAATCCGGACCCCACCCGCCGGGACCCCACCCCCCCGGTGTGAGCGGACTGCGCCGGCTGCGCTCGAGCGTGATGTGCGCGTCGGTGAGCTCGCCGGACCGCGCGCCGAGCCACTCGAGGAACTGCCGCATCCGCTCGCGCTCGCGCCGGAGCGTCCGTCGCAGGCTCGCGCTCTCAAACGCCTGAGCCAGGCCGGTGGCGAATTCCCAGAGGACGTCTCGGTCGAGCACGTCGAGGGCCCGGCCGGCACCGCGGCCCGCGTGGATCACGCCGACGACCTGCGAGCCCGCCACGATCGGCGCCGCCGCGTACGCCTGCGCCCCCATGATCGCGACGAGGTGCGGGTCGACCCGCGGACTGACCGCCGCGTCCGGCACGATCGTCGCGCGGCGCCGACGCAGCAGCTCGGTCTCGATCAACGGGTGCTCGAGCCGCAGCGGTGTCGCCTGGAGCTGCTGGACAGCGGTGCGCGCGCCCGCCGCGTCGGCGTTGAAGTGCGCGGCCTCGGCGATCATCCGGCCCCCGCGGACGAGGCTGACGATCGCCCGCTCGAACCTGGAGCCGCCACACAGCGCCGCGGGAGCACGCGCGAGCATGGCGTTGGGAGCGGTCACCTCGCGCATCAGCGCAACCGCCGCTTGTACGCGTGCCAGCGCGTCGAAGCGCGCCTCATAGCGCTGGCACAGCCGCGCGAGCGCGGTCTCGTGCTCATCGGTGTACTGAACGACGGCCGCGGCGTCCTCGAGCCGTGCCGCCAGTTGCTCGATCAGCGCGCGGACGTCGGTCGCCCCGTCGAGCCGATCAGGATCGGCGGGCGGCAGCTCGAGCAGCGCGCGGGCGTGCGCCGTCACGCGCTGGAGGCGGCGCGCGAGCTCGTCGTCGACGGGGTCGATCCCGCGCAGGGTGCCGGCGCTCATTGCAGCTCTCCCGATCCGGTGGCGCGTGCATACCGCGAGACGGCGTCGGCGCGGCTCGTCGCGCCGAGCTTGCGCAGGATGTTCTTGACGTGGTACTTGACCGTGCCTTCGCGGACCACGAGTGCGTTCGCGATCGCCAGGTTCGTCTGTCCGCGCGCGAGCAGGCGCAGCACCTCGAGTTCGCGCGCGGTCAGCGCATCGGCGAGTCGGGGGTCGGAGGCCGGCTGTGCGTGGGGCCCGAAGTCCGATCCGTCGGCGGCGAGCTGACCGAGCCGGCCGCTCATCCATTTCACCGCGGACTGGAGCTCGCGGTGGTGCAGCTGCAGCGTCTCGCGCAGGACCGCCCGCTCGAACACACCGCCGAAGCCCTCGCTGAACAGGGACACGACCTCCAGATCCAGCGGATCGAGCGCGCGGCCGCTCGCGGTGGCGTCAGCGTGCAGCAGGCCGACCGTCTTTCCCTGAACGGTCAGCGGCGCGACGACATAGTCGTTCCAGCTGAGAACGTCGACCAGGCGCCCCGCCGCGCGCGAGCGCGAGGCACTGACGTCGACGAGCTGGGCGCGCTGGCGCCCGACGACCTCGTCTTCGACGAGCGGATACTCGACCCTGATCGGGCTCGCGCGCAGTTCGGTCAATGCCGCCTCGGCAGGCGCGTCAGCCGGCGCCGACCAGATCGCAAGCGGCTCGAGCGTGCCGGCCGCGACCTCGCTGATCAGCACGCGATCACAGTGCGAGTTGCGCCCCAGTTCCTCGGCGGCGCGCTCGAGAATGCCTTCCGGGGAGCCGATCTCGCCGAGGCGGCGGACCGCGTCGCGCACGCGTTCGAGAGCATCGGAGCGGCGCACATACTCGAGCTCGACCAGTTCGCGCTCGAGCGCCAGCAACTCGATCAGGGTGCGCTCGACGTCCTCGGCGACGCGGTGCTGGCGGGTGGGGGTGCCCGCGCTCACGGGCGCCGGCGGCGGCGGACGTCGCTGTCGCTGCGCGGCGGCTCAGTGAACCGGCGCCGCCGGCGCGCTCGCGCGCTCCAGCAACGCGTAGCGGCGCGCTGCCTCGGTGCCGACGCAGCTGATCCCGAACGGACGGCCGGCCTGCTCGATCGCGCGCCACGCCGCACCGGCGGATCCCGCCGGCACGAGCACGAGTGCACGGTGGTCGGACTCGAGCAGCCACATGGCGTCGGTGCCGGCGAGCCCGTGGGAGCTGAACGGCGCCGCGCGACGTGGATCCCCGCTCTCGCCATAGACGCCGAGTGCGGACAGCAGCCTCGCTGCGCTGCGCCCGACAACGCCGATCGCGGCCCAGTCGAGCGTGCGGTCGTGCGTCGTGACGGCGACCTGGTGGGTCGTCTGCGCGCGCAGCCGTCCGAGCAGCCGTGCGCCGACGTGCGGTTCGCACACGACCACGACCCGGCCCTCAGCCGCGCCACACCACCACGCCCCGTCTGCGTTGAGCGCACCGCCGGGCACCACGACCTCGCCCGTCATGCGGGCGAGGAGGTGACTCAGCTGTGCGGGCGGCGCCTCGACGACGAGCTTCGTGAGCTCGGAGCGGTCGAGCAGTCCGATCGCCCGGATGCAGACCGCGAGTTCCCCGGCCGGCGATCCGTAGTGAAGGACGATGGCTCGCCCCTCGCGCAGGGAGAACACCGCGCCCGCGCTCTCCAGGACGCTGTGAAGCGAGCCCGATGCGCCATCGGAGGGAGCGGAGACAGCCATACCGGCACGGTACCGCTGCCGCCGCCTGAGCACCCTGCTCTTTCATCCGAACTTGCCTGGCCACTCGGGAGGGCAGGATACAATTGCCTCGATCGTGGCGGGTTCATCCTAGAGGTTCGGACCTACCCGGATGGATAGGACATTCAGGCGCTGTGAGAGTGGCGCGGGCACGCGTGCGGGACCAAGCTCTCTGACGCTCCGAATTCTCGGTAGCGCTAGCAAGGAGAGATGAGGGTGAGCACACACACGAGCCGAGCCGGTGCCGCGGCGGCCGTCGAGATCGCAGCTCCGGCGGATCGGTACGCCCGGATCATGCGCCTGATCGCGACCGAGAGCTGCGTCATCCTCGATGGCGCCAACGGAACCGAGCTGATCGAACTCAGCGGCGAACGGCCCGAGGTCGAGGAGCACCTCTGGGGCCTGACCGCGATCGTTGACGCGCCCGGTCACGTCAAGGCCGTTCACCGGCGATATGTCGATGTCGGCTGCAACGTGATCACGACGAACACGTGGGGCCTGCCGACCGCGCTGCGCGACGGCGGCGTGCGGCTGTTCGAGTCCTCGCAGCCGGTCCACTGGATGGACGTCGCGCGCCGCGCGGTGCGGCTCGCACGGGCGGCGGCCGACGATGCGGGGCGCGGTGACGAGGTCGCCGTCGCGTTCAGTATCAACGGCGACGTCGATACGCCGGACGGCCGCGAGACGATCCGCCTGCTGGCGCGCTCGTTCGAGCAGGACCGCCCCGACCTCATCCTGCTCGAGACCCTGTCGCTGGTGCGCAGCTCGACGTACGCCACGGTCGAGGCGCTGCTCGAGACCGGGCTGCCTGTGTGGCTCAGCTTCCGCCGCTGCCGGCACGGCGTCTGCGGGGTCTACGGCGAGCACTGGGGCGGGCCCGAGGGCGACGCGTTCGGCCGCGCCGCGCGCCGCTTTGAGGAGATGGGCGTCGGCGCGCTCGCGATCAACTGCGTGCCGCCCGACCACGTCACGGGAATGATCTCGTGGCTGCGCGACTTCACCGACCTGCCGCTCGGCGTGTATCCGAACCTCGGCTACCTCTCCGCCGCCGGATGGCGGCACGAGGACAGCATCGGCGGCGCTGAATACGCGGACCTGGCGCTTCAGTGGCGACGCGAGGGCGCGCAGCTGATCGGCGGCTGTTGCGGGGTCGGTCCGGAGCATCTCGCGGCGGCACGGGCGGCGCTCGAGCGGACCAAGCCCGGTCACGCACGGCCGGCGGCGCTGCCTGACGAGGACGAGGGGGCCGTCGGCCTCGACAACCGCTCCCTGCCCGGCTGGAGCGACCCGCGCGGGCGGCCGATGTTCCCGCTCGATTTCCCCGATCTGACGATGGAGGACGGCGTGTTCGTCCCCACCCAGGGAAGCTTCATGGTGTGGAAGTACCTGTACCGCGAGGGGATCGGCGCCCACCAGCGCTGCCTCGACGTGGGGTGCGGTTCGGGCCTGCTGACGGTCCAGCTCGCGCGCAACGGCGCCGCGCACGTGCATGCCATCGACATCGAGGCTGCCGCCGTCAAGAACACGCTGACGAACGCGTTTCGCAACGGCGTCGCCGATCGGGTCAGCGCCGCCACCCAGGACCTCTATCCGTGGGTGCCCGAGGAGCGCTACGACCTGATCGTCGCGAGCCTGTTCCAGATGCCGGTCGATCCGTTCGAGCAGGTCACGACGCATCGGCCGCTGGACTACTGGGGCCGAAGCCTGATCGACCACCTCGTGCGGCTCCTCCCCGAGGCACTGGCTGACGACGGCACCGCGTACATTCTCCAGCTGTCGATCATCGGCGAGCGGCGCACGACGCAGCTGCTCGACCGGCTTGGCTTTCAAGCCAGGGTGGTGGATTTCGGCTTCTTCGAGTTCACCGACCTGTTCCACGACAAGGGCGAGCAAATCACTCGCGTCGAAGAGCTGTCTGACGCATACCATTTGAAGCTCGGCGGCTCCGACGTGATGGTCGCCTATCTGATCGAGGTGACACGAAAGGGAATGCAGCGATGAATGCTGATAATGAGTTTTTGTTTACGTCGGAGTCTGTGACTGAGGGGCATCCGGATAAGGTTGCTGATCAGATTTCGGATGGGGTGTTGGATGCGGTGTTGGGGGATGATCCGTTTGGGCGGGTGGCGTGTGAGACG
>DATKOY010000196.1:0-24937 GCA_035524415.1 Solirubrobacteraceae bacterium
GACGTTTTGCCAGATAAGCACCGCCACGGTGCTTATGGTGAGAAGCGTTGCGGCGCGGGGGAGGTTTTTCACGTTGTGCCGCGTCCGCGGGTCCCACCACCCCTTCCCCAGCCGATTACCGAGCCTTTCTCCCACCCGGGCGGGGCCGAAGGCCCCTACTCGGCGCCAGCCGACAGGAGCCCGGACCGCACTCGCCAAAGGCCGCCGCGTGCGGGCGACTCGCTACCGGATGATCCGGAACACCCCGCGCATGAACGGGTGGATCCGGCAAAAGAACGTGTAGGTGCCCGGTGGCAGGCTCGTCGGCGTGCTCCAGCTCAGCTTGCCCGTCGCAGGCGTGTCCGGACCGAGCTGGCCGGAGTCGTAGTTGCCGGCGCCGTTGGCGAGCGGGTAGGAGATGCCGGTGTCGAGGCCGCAGGGGTACTGGCAGGCCGTGACGCTGTGGAAGACCGAGTTCAGGTACGCCGCGTTCGGTGTGTCGAAGCCGCCGAGCGAGCCGCCCGCGAACGCGTCGTTGTTGACGAACGTGAGCGACTGGCCCGCGCGGATCGTCGGCGTGCAGCGGTCGCTGCCGGTCGAGGTGAAGTCGCCGGGCGTGTAGTGGAACCCGCCGATGATCACCTTGCGGGTGAAGCAGGTCGGGAACTTCGTGAGGTTGACGCCGACGCTGGTCGAGCCGCCGTGATGGTTGTTCTCCGGGAGATGGCCGTGGGTGACATGGCCGGCCTGGTCGGTCGGGGCGGCGAACGGATCGCTGCCGGAGGTGTCGTCCCACGCCTCCCACGCGACCATGATCCCCATCGACTCATACCACGAGGCGCGCCGGGTCTCGTACGTGGCGCTGATCCGCAGCTGGTCGCCCACCTGCAGCTGGGGACGCCAGTCGGGGGCGGTCGCCGTCATCGCCATATCCCATGAGAGCGGGCCGCGCTTGTCGAAGTAGTGGGCGAAGGAGCGGAACAAACGGACCGAGTGCGGCACCGGGCCCGGGATCGCACCGCCGCTCGGCGAGTCGCCGGCACGGATCAGATCGAGTTCGTCGTACAGGCCACCCGGATGCAGATGGCCGGCCGTTCCGATCAGCGTGCCGGGATGATCGACCGAGAAGACGTTGAGCGGTGCTCCGCCGCCGTAGGGGTTCTTCGCCATGTCGGGGAACGTGTACTGGCCGTTCACGCCGCTGGAGCGGTGGACGTCGAACACGGGGTAGAGATGGTGCGCCATGACGTCCATCCAGATCGGATGGACCGCCTTCACGCCGACCGCCGCCGGCGAGGTGGCCGGGATGAAGTCCATGTCGTAGGTGATGTAGACCTTCGCGCCGCGGTCGGTGAGGTCATGGATCATGTAGTTGAGGACCCACCGGTCGTTCGCGCCGATCGGGTAGCCGTATCCCGGCGGGAACTGCGTGATCGTCTTCTCCTCACCGGCGGCCATGAACGGGTAGAAGCCGCCGATGTAGCCGTTGCCCTCGCCGGCGCCGGCCTGTCCGTTGCTCAGCCACACGCCGTGGTGGAGGTGGATCACGTCGACGCGCGGGACCGCGCCGCAGCACCTGCCGTTCGGCAGCGCGTAGTGGAGGTTCGGAGCGACGCGCACCATGTAGCCGTCGACGGTCGGCTTCGGGATGCTGTTCGTGTCGAGCAGGATCAGGTTCGCGCCCGGCGTGATCGTGTACATCCGCGTGTGGAAGTGCAGGTGCTCGACGCCGGCCGCATCCGCGGCGGCGATCGACGGAAGCACCGCGAGCGCGGCTGCGCACAGGACCAGGGCACGAACGACTGCTCGGCTCAACTCTCCTCCAACTGGGTCGGGCGCCTCCGGGCAGCCATTGAAGCAGGTTTGTTATGAGTACTCACAGGGTGGACACGGCGCGGTCACCACTGCGCCACAAGCCGACGGCACCTCGCGCCCACCGAGACTCCGTAGAAGCTACGGCCGCGAGCTAGGCGGATTCCCCGATGCGGCATTCGCCCGGCTCGCGGGAGACTTCTGCGCGTCGGGAAAGGAAGCACGCGAGATGACGCTCACCCACAAAGATGCGGTAGCGATAAGCCTGACCGGGCTAGCAGTGCTCGCCTTTCTCGCGACACAGGAGGCGTGGAACGTTCCGCTGGTTGGCCATTCGCATCGCTGGGCAGCGGCGCTGATCCTCGCTTGTGGTGTCGCAGCGTGCGCTGTCGGCGGGAGCCGATCCGGGGCGCCTTTGTTCGGTGTACTCGGGACCGCGGCTCTTCTGTTCGGCGTCGTCGCGCTGCTGACGGGGTCGCTGACCCTGTTGTCGCTGCTGGTCGTCGATCTGGTGCTGATGTGGGCCATCGCCACCCTACGTCACGCTCACGTCGCACCAGGACGTCCGGTGGCGCACTAACCCCCAACTCACGACGACGCCGGCGGCGAAGGACACGCTGCCGGCGCTGTCGGCGTACGCCGCAGCTACCAGGCTTGGCTGTCGCCGCAGTGCGGGCAGTCGACCGAGGTCGAGACAGGCGCTTTGAACACGAACCCGCACTGGCAGGTGTACAGCGCCTGATCCTGCACCGGCCCGAGCTCCCGCCGGCGACCGGGGGCTGTCGTTGTGGTGGTGGGGGCGACGGCGCGCGCTCCGGGCGCGCCGGCGAGCGTCGTCGGGGCGCGCTCCTCGGTGCGCCCCGCTTGGCGCAGCCGCCGCCTGCGGACGCTGCTCTCGCCCCGTTTGGATCTGACTAACACGCTCATTGGGGAATAACGACGTTCCTCAAAAATGGTTTCGCGGTCGGACCGAACTTTCCTCGCATTAACATGACGCTAATCGGCGCCGGGAGCTTCCCGCCGTGAATTGCGCGCGATCGTCCTGGACGGCTCCTATGGGACAATCAGCTCTGGCATGGATCCCAGCCGCAAGCGTGCCATCCGCCTCACCGTCGCTCTCACCGCCGCCGTGCTGCTGGCATCGGCGCTCGTCTACGTGAGCTTCACCGCGGGGCGTGACGAGTTGACGGCCGGCCAGCTGCTCAAGCAGGCCAAGCCGGGTCAGTCCTACATTCTGGCCGGGACGGTGGTCACGGGATCGGTCAGCCACCAGGGCGATGCGCTGCTGTTCCGGGTGCGCGATCCGAAGCTGGCGAGCGTGACGGTGCCGGTCCGCTACACCGGCATCGTGCCCGATCCGTTCCGCGCCGGACGCGGCGTCGCCGTGACCGTCCACGAGCAGGGCTCGTACTTCGTCGGCGAACAGGACTCGCTGACCACGAAGTGCCCCTCGAAATACCAGGCCGCCACGAGCATCTCCTGATCGTGCGCCTGGTTGGAGACAGCTGATCGATGGCGCTGCTCGGCCGTGCGCTTCTGATCCTCGGGCTGCTCGTGTGCGTGTACGGGGTCGTCGCCTCGCTGTACGGGGCCCGCGCCCGGCGTCGCGAGTACGTCGACTCCGGCCGTCGCGCCGTGTACGCCCTGGCCGGGCTGATGACGTTCGCGTTCGCGATCCTCGAGGTGGCATTCCTGCGCTCGGACTTCTCGTTCAACGTCGTCGCGAGCCATTCCTCGACGACGACGCCGGCCTTCTACAAGGCGACAGCCGCGTGGTCCTCGCAGGAGGGCTCGCTGCTGCTGTGGGTGTTCCTGCTGTCGGTCTGGTCGAGCCTGATCCTGTTCCTCACCCGCAAGCGGGTGCGCGAGATCGCCCCCTACGCGACCGCGGTGCTGCTCGGATTCGCCGCGTTCTTCGTATCACTCACCGTGTTCTTCGCGAATCCGTTCTCGACGAGCGCGAACCCCCCGACCGAAGGCGCCGGGCTCGATCCGTTGCTTCTGCACCCGAGCATGATGTTTCACCCGCCGATGCTGTACTCGGGCTACACGCTGCTCACGGTCCCGTTCGCGTTCGCGATCGGGGCGCTCGTGACCGGCCGGCTCGGCTCTGAGTGGATCAGCGTGACGCGCCGGTTCGCGCTGGCGGCGTGGCTGTTCCTCGGGATCGGGATCCTGCTCGGCGCGCGCTGGTCCTACACCGAGCTCGGGTGGGGCGGTTACTGGGCCTGGGACGCCGTCGAGAACGCCGCGCTGATGCCGTGGCTCGCGGCGACCGCGTTCATCCACTCGGTCATGATCCAGGAGAGGCGGGGAATGCTGAAGGTGTGGAACGTCTCGCTGATCCTCGGCAGCGGGACGCTCGCCGTACTCGGCACGTTCCTCGTGCGCTCCGGGATCCTCGACTCGATCCACGCGTTCGGCGCATCGACGCTCGGCATCCCGTTCGTGTTGCTGATCGCGACGATGATCGCGGGCTCGGTGGGGCTCGTGGTCTGGCGCCGTGAGCGGCTGCGCTCGGACGCGCAGCTCGACTCCCTGCTCTCGCGCGAGGCCGTCTTCCTGTTCCAAAACCTCGTGCTCGTCGCGATGGTGTTCGTGATCTTCTGGGTGACGTTCTTCCCGCTCATCTCCGAGGCCGTCACCGGCACGAAGGTGTCGGTCGGGCCGCCGGCGTTCCGGCCGTTCATCGTGCCGCTGGCGCTGATCCTCGTGCTGCTCTCGGGGATCGGGCCGATCATCGCGTGGCGCCGCGTGACCGCCGCGAACCTCCGCCGCAACTTCACGTTCCCGGTCGCGGTCGGCCTCGCTGTGCTCGTCGCCGTGCTCGTGCTCACGAACGCCGGCTCGCGCCCGTTCGCGGCACTGATGTTCGGGCTCGGCGCGTTCGTCGCAGCGACGGTCGTGCAGGAGCTGTGGCGCGGGACGGCGGCCCGGCGAGCGATCACGCATGACGCGCCGCCGCTCGCGCTCGTGCGGCTGGTCCGCCGCAACCGCCGGCGCTACGGCGGCTACATCGTCCACCTCGGCCTCGCCGTGCTGCTCGTCGGGGTCGCCGCATCGTCTTCGTTCCAGCACTCCCACGACGTCACGATGCGGCCGGGCCAGAGCGCGCGCGTCGACGGCTACGTGATCCGTTACGTGCGGCCGTTCGCGCGCGCGAGCGACGCGAAGATCTCGCTCGGTGCCGTGCTCGACGTCTCCAAGAACGGCCGCCACGTCACCACGCTCACAACCTCGCGCGGGTTCTACCCGGCGACCGGCGACCCCAGGGTGGGACCGATCTCGGTCGCGTTCAACGGCCAGTCCGACAGCGATGTCGGGCTCAGGGCGGGGGTCACGCGCGACATCTGGACCGTCATCAACGTCAATCTCCAACCGCTTCAGTCGAAGATCGACGAGGGCGACCGGCTGTTCGAGAAGTTGATGACGAGCCTGACGCCGGCGCAGGCCAACCAGCCGACGGTCATCCAGTCGATCCAGGCCGAGCGCGCAACGGCGATCATCGGGCTCACCTCGCAGTTCGTCAAGCATCCCTGGCCGGTCGATTTCCTCCTCATCGTCTCGCCGCTCGTGACGTGGATCTGGCTCGGCGCGATCATCATCGTGTTCGGCGGCCTGATCGCGCTGTGGCCGGTGCCGGCGCTCGCCCGCCGCCGCTCAACGTCGCCCGCTCCGGCGCTGTCAGCCGGCGTTCCCGCGCGCGAACCGGCCTAGCGAGCCCAGTTGGCCTGCCGTGGAGTTCGTGATCGTGCTGGTCGTTCTCGTCGTCGTCGTGTTCGTGATCACGGGCCCGCTGCGGCGGCCCGGGACGTCTGCCGGCGATGAGGCCGGTGCGCCCGCCGCGGGGCCGGCCGCCGAGCCGACCAGCGAGCTCGCCGAGCTCGAGGCCGCGCGGGAGGCGAAGTACCGCGAGATCCGCGATGCCGAGCTCGATCACCGAACCGGCAAGCTGTCGGATGCGGACTTCGAAGCGGTCGACGGGACACTGCGGGCGGAGGCGGTCGAGATCCTTCACGCGATCGACCGGCTCCGCGGCCCGGAGAAGGCGGCGGGCGACGGCGACCGCGACACGTCGGACGCGGCCGGCTGAGCGAGGCCGCCGACGCGCTACCATCGCGTCGCGATGACCACCGTACTCGGCGTTGTCCAGGTCTTCCTCTGCGTTGTCCTGATCTTCCTGATCCTGATGCACTCGGGGAAGGACTCGGGCCTGTCCGGAGCGTTTGGCGTCGGCACCGGCGCCGGCCCGTTCGGCGGCGGCTCGCTCGTCGAGCGCAACCTCAATCGGTGGACGATCGGGTTCGCGATCGCGTTCGTCGTCAACACGATCATCCTGATCAAGATTTCCTAGCGGATGGCCGGGTGATCCGGTCGCCGGGCAGATCACCCGGCGCACGTGTCGTGCCGCCCCCGAGCCCGGGGACCTAGCTGGCTACCATGCGGCCATGGTCAGGAGGCGCCTCGGGTACGTGACGGCCGCAGCGCTCGCGCTCGTCGCCTGCGGCTGCGGGTCGGCGACCGGCGGTGCGTCGGTAAACGGATCGACGGCGGGCGCCGCCGCGGCAGTCGGCCCGATCCCGAGCGGCGACTGGCCGCAGTTCAACTATGACGCCCAGCGCAGCGGGGTCGGCCCCGCCGACACCGGGATCACCGCCCGTAACGTCCGGTCGCTGAAGGTGCGCCGCGTCCACCTCGGCGGCACGGTCGACTCGGCGCCGATCGAGCTGCACGCGATCCAGATCCGCGGCCAAGTCCGCGATGTGGTGGTCATGACCACCACATACGGAAAGACCATCGCGATCGATCCGGGGACCGGGGCAAAGCTGTGGGAGTTCGTGCCGAGCGACATCTCCTCCTACGAGGGCAGCTACCAGATCACGAACGCCACGCCGATCGCGGACCCCACCCGCATGTTCGTGTACGCGGCAAGCCCCGACGGCCGCATTCACAAGCTCATGATCGACAGCGGGAGTGAGGTGCGCAACGGCCACTGGCCCGTCCGGATCACGTTCGATCCGCGCCACGAGAAGATCACCTCATCGCTGAACATCAGCGGCTCGTCGCTGATCGCGACGACCGGGGGCTACATCGGCGATGCGCCCCCGTATCAGGGTCACGTCGTGATGATCGACCGCGACAGCGGCCGCATCACACGCGTGTGGAACTCGCTGTGCTCCGATCGCCACCGCCTGATCGTGCCGGCGTCATGCCCGGCGAGCGACTCGGCGATCTGGGCGCGCTCCGGTGCGGTCGTCGAGCCTGGAACCGAGCGATTGCTGGTGGCGACCGGCAACGCGCCGTTCAACGGCTCGACGAACTGGGGCGACAGCGTGCTCGAGCTGAGCCCGGACGCCGCGCACCTGCTGCACAACTGGACGCCGACGAATCAAGCCCAGCTCAACAGCAGCGACACGGACCTCGGCAGCACGGCGCCGGCATTGCTGCCGGCGACGGCGGGGCGGCGGCTGGCGGTGCAGGGAGGCAAGGAGGGCAACCTCGCGCTGCTCGACCTCGATCGCCTGAACGGCACGCGATCGGGTGCGGGCCGGCGGACCGGTGGCGCGCTGCAACGGATCGCGACCCCCGGTGGCGCGCCGATGTTCAGCGCGCCGGTCGTCTGGAGCGACGGCGGCCGCACATACCTGTTCGTCGCCGATGACGGCGGTACCGGCGCGTACGTGCTGACCGGGGGCGCGCATCCGCGACTCTCGCTGATCGCCCAGAATGCGACCCCCGGCACGAGCCCGGTGCTTGCGGGTGGGCTGCTCTACGTGTTCGCCGAGCAGGACGCCAGGCTGAAGGTCTATGAGCCCACCCACCTCGTCCTGCTCGCGTCGCTGCCCGCAGCGACCGGACACTGGAACAGCCCGATCGTGGTCGGCGGGCGGATCATCCTGCCCGAGGGCAACGCGAACGATCACCGCAGGTCCGGCACGGTCGACATCTTCCACCTGCCGGGACGGTAGGGTAGGTGCGTTGGAGATTTCTGTACCTATAAATGGGTGCAGCAATCTCCAAGGACCGTCACCGGGCGTCGGCGACCGCGGGCGGCGCCGGCAGCTGTGGCTGCGCGATCGCCGGCAGCGCGATCGAGAACGCGCTGCCCGTGCCTTCGTCGCTCTGCACCCAGACGCGCCCGCCGTGCGAGCTCGCCACCTCGTAGCAGATCGCGAGGCCGAGCCCGCTCCCTCCGGACGCGCGTGAGCGGGACGGATCGGCGCGGTAGAACCGGTCAAACACGTGCTCGACGGCGTCGGCCGGGATCCCGATGCCGTTGTCGCGAACGGTGACGCCGACCTCGCGCACCTCGCGCCACAGGCGCACGTCGATCGCGCCGCCCGCGGGGGTGAACTTGATCGCGTTCTCGACGAGGTTCGTGAGCGCCTGGGCGAGCCGTCCGGAGTCGCCCGTCACGGTGCCGGCCTCGCCGCCGACCCTCAGCTCCACCCCCTTTGCAGCCGCGAGGGCGAGCAGCGGCTCGATCGCCGTTCGGACGACCTGGTCGAGATCGACCGGCTCGCGGCGCAGCTCGAGCCGGCCCTCGTCCGCGAGCGCGAGCGTCATCATGTTGTCGACCGTGCGCGACATGCGGTCGACGTCCTCGCGCACGCTCTGGAGCGCCGCGCGCTCGGCGGGCGTGCGCTGCTCGTCGAGGATGCTGACGTCCAGCTCGGCGCGCATCGCGGCGAGCGGGGTCCGCAGCTCGTGCGACGCGTCGGCGACGAGGCGCCGCCGGGCCACGACGCCGGCCTCGAGCCGGTCGAGCATCGCGTTGAGCGTGGCGGCCAACTGTCCGATCTCGTCGCTCGGGTTCGGCGCGGTGAGGCGCTCGTGGAGGCGGTCGATCCCGATCTGCTCGGCCTTCTTGCGCATCCGGTCGACCGGGATCAGGGCGTTGCGCACCAGCAGCCACCCCGCGATCGCCGCCGCGGCAAGCGCGATCGGCCCGGCGATCAGCAGCAGCACGACGATCTTGCGCACCGCCTCGTTGACGTCCTGGAGCGACTCGCCGACGACCACGAGCTCGACGTTGCCGTGCCTGGCGACCGGGGTCGCGACGACCCTGAACGGCAGCCCGGAATCGCCGAGGTTCACGGTGAGCAGCTTCCCGGCTCGAGCGAACGCGCCGATCCGCAGCGGCGACTCGAGCATCGGGTCTTGCGCGATGTCGCCGCCGTAAGAGGCGATGACGTGGCCGTGCGGATCGAGCACCTGCGCGACCGAGCCGCTGCGCCGCAGCGCCAGCGCACTCGTCTCGTTGAAGCCGCTCAGCCCTTCATTGTGGTAGCTCTGGCCGATCGCGCCGGCGCTCGCGCGGATGTCACGGTCGATCGCCGATGCAAGGTCCGAGCGCAGCTTGACCACGATGAACGCGCCGAGCGCGACGAGGATCGCGACGAGGAACAGGACATACCACGCCGTCAGCCGGACCCGGATCGGAAGCCTCATCTCGTCTCCAGCACGAAGCCCGCGCCGCGCACGGTGCGGATCAGCGGCGGCAGTGAGGGCCGGTCGAGCTTGCGCCGCAGGTACCCGATGTAGACATCGACGACGTTCGGGGATCCGTCATAGCCCTCGGCCCACACCTCGTCCAGCAGCTGCGAGCGGGAAACGACCTGGCCGTGCCGGCGCAGCAGGAAGTCGAACAACGCGTACTCCCGCGGGGTGAGCTCGACGTCGTGCCCGCTGCGGCTGACCACTCGGGTCAGGGGGTCGGCGCGCACGCCGTCGACCTCGACCGGCATCGGCCGCTCGGATGGGCCGCGCCGGATCAGCGCCCGGATCCGCGCGAGCAGCTCGCCGAAGTCGAAGGGCTTCACGAGATAGTCGTCGGCGCCGGCGTCGAGCCCGCGGATGCGGTCCCCGACCTCACCGAGCGCCGTCAGCATCAGCACCGGGACCCAGCGGTCGCGGGAACGGAGCGTCCGGCAGACCTCCCGGCCGTCCATCCCGGGGAGCAGCAGATCGAGGATCACGGCGTCGTAGTCGCGGGCGGCGGTCTCCGCGAGCGCCTCGTCGCCGGTGTGCGCCAGGTCAACGGTGTATCCCGCCTGTTCCAGCCCCCGCCGGACCGTGCGCGCCAGCTTGAGGTCGTCCTCCACCACCAGCAGCCGTGCAGATGTTGTGGACACGTGCGGAATGTGACGAATTTACCCCTTGCGCCGGAAGCAGCTTGAGATAATCTTAAGACCACTCTTAGTTTCTCACCACATCCCGAGGGGCGTCTGGGGGCGGATGTCGCAACTTAGCTCGTCAATCTGGTCGGACCAAACCCCGCCGGTTGGGCAGAGGGGATAGCGATGTTCGTTCGCTCTGTTCTCAGCGGCGCGCTGCGGTTCCGGTTGCTGCTCGTCGGCGTGGCCGCCGGGTTGATCGCGTTCGGCATCATCGCGCTGCCGAGGATGCACGCCGATGTCCTGCCCGAGCTCGCGCAAGGCCCCGTGCTCGAGGTCCAGACCGAGTCGCCCGGCCTCTCGAGCCAGGAGGTCGAGCAGTACATCGCGGTCCCCGAGGAGAACAACCTGCTCGACGGCGTGATGGGCGTATGGGACGTCCGGTCGCAGTCGACGCCGGGTCTCTCCACCGTCGACCTCTACTTCGAGCCCGGCGTGACGACGCTGCACGCGCGCCAGCTGGTCGAGGAGCGGCTGACGAACTCGTTCTCGCTGCCCGCGGTCAACAAGCCGCCGCTGCTGATCCAGCCGCTGTCGTCGAGCAGCCGGGCGTTGCTGATCGGGTTGAACGCGCCGGGGAATATGAGCCCGCTCGAGCTTTCCTACCTGGCGCGATGGGTCGTCAAGCCGCGGCTCTCGGGCGTCCCCGGGGTCGCGAACGTCGCGATCTTCGGCCAGCAGGACCGCCAGATGCAGGTCCAGGTCGACCCGGCGAAGCTGGCCGCGAGCCACGTCGGGCTGCAGCAGGTGATCGACACGGCAGGCAACGCGCAACTCGTCTCCCCGCTGACGTATCTCGAGGGTTCGGCGCCCGGGACCGGCGGCTTCCTGGACGGGCCCAATCAGCGGATCGACATCCGTCCGGTGCTTCCGCTCGGAGCGCCCAAGGACCTTGCGCAGGTGCCGATCTCCGACGCTCCCGGCAAGCCGACGCTCGGCAGTGTCGCCAGCATCGTCGAGAGCCACCAGCCGCTGATCGGCGCCGGGCTCACGGGCAAGGGCACCGGGCTCGTGTTGATGGTGCAGAAGCTCCCGTCGGCGAGCGTCCCCGGCGTGACCAAGGGGATCGAAGCGGCGCTCGACGATCTCCGGCCGGCTCTGCGGGGAGTGACGATCGACACGTCGTTCTTCAAGCCGGCGAGTTACGTCGAGGATGCGCTTCACAGCCTCGCGCTCGCGCTGATGATCGCCGCGGCGCTCGGGATCGTCGCGCTGGCGGCGCTGCTGCTCGACCTGCGTGCGCTGCTGCTGAGCGCGCTGTCGATCGCGCTGTCGATGATGGCGGCTGTGCTGCTGCTCGACGCGCTCGGGTACACGCTCAATGCGCTCGTCGTGCTCGGGCTGCTCGTCGCATCGGCGGTGATCGTCGACGACGCTGTCGGCGGCACGATGGCGGTGGTCGGGGCCGCCCGCACGCGGGCCCAGGGCGGTATTGACGTGCCGTTTCATCAGGTCATCGTCGAGGCCCTCGGCGAGCTGCGCAGCACGCTCGGCTACGGCACGCTGATCGTGCTGCTGGCGATCGTGCCGGTGTTCGTCGCCAAGGGCCTGACCGCGACCTACCTCCATCCGATGGTCGTCGCGTTCGCGCTCGCAGTGATCGTCTCGACGCTGGTTGCGTTCACGTTCACGCCGGCGGTCGGGATGCTTCTGTTCGATCGCGGTCGCGCGCGGCGCCACGGCGCCGGGTTCGCGGCGAAGGTCAGCGCCGGCTGCGACCGGATCGTTCACGGCGCGCTGCGGATTCCGCGCGGCCTGCTCGCCGGCGTGTGCGTGATCGGACTGGGCGGCATCGTCGCGGTTCCGTTCCTGCACGAGCCGTCTCCGCCGCGCTTCCAGGACCGCAACATCGTCGTGCAGTGGCAGGGGCCGGCGGGCGCCGGACTCGACGAGATGCAGCGCGTCACGGCGCGTGTCAACGCCGACCTGCGGGCGCTCCCGGCGGTCGCCGACGTCGGCGCGACGCTCGGCCGAGCGGTGAGCGGCGACCAGATCGTCGACACCAACTCCGGACAGATCTACGTGCAGATCAAGCCGAGCGCTGACTACGATGCGGCCGTCAACGCGATCCGAGGCGTCGTGCAGACGGTGCCGGGAATGCACGCGTCGGTCTCGACGTACGAGAGCGAGATCCAGACCGGGGTGCTCGCGCCCGCGAGCAAGGACCTCACCGTGCGCGTCTACGGACAGGACTACAACCAGCTGCACGCGCTCGCGACGCAGGTCCAGGGGCTGATGGGGCGCCTCGACGGCGTCGGCGCAGCGCAGGTGTCCTCGCCGACGCTGGAGCCGAACATCAACGTCGCGATCGACGACACGAAGGCTCACGATGCGGGCGTACTGCCGGGGGACGCGCGCCGCCAGGCATCGACGCTCGTCTCCGGCCTGACGGTCGGGAACTTCTTCGAGCATCAGGCGGTGTTCGACACCGTCGTCTGGAGTATTCCGTCCGCCCGGGCGAACTTGGAGGCCGTCCGCAACCTACCGATCGACACCTCCGACGGGCGCCAGATCCCGCTCTCGAGCATCGCCACGATCAGCGTCACTCCGGCTCCGGTCGACATCCAGCATCAAGGGCTCTCTCGGTATCTCGACGTGACCGCGCCGGTGTACGTCGACGGTGTCGGCAAGGCCCAGTCGGCGATCCAGCGCAAGCTCTCGCAGATCAGCTTCCCGCTCGACTACCACGCCGAGGTCGTCGGCGGAACGCCTGAGAATCCGACCTCGCATCTGAAGTTCCTGTCGTTCGCGCTCGCCGCGCTCATCGGCATCCTGCTGCTGCTCCAGGCGGCGCTGCGCAGCTGGCGGCTCGCCGCGCTGTTCTTCCTCGTGCTGCCGCTGACGCTGGCAGGCGGGCTGATCGTCGCGCTGGCGACCGGCGAGATCCGCACGCTCGGCGCCGACGCAGGTCTCCTCGCGGTGTTCGTGTTCGCCGCCCGGCAGGGGATGCTGCAAATCGCGCGGATCCGCCGCCTGCACGAGCTGGACGGCGGCGAGTTGACGCCGGCGATCGTCGCCCGTGCCGCGCACGATCGGTTCGGGCCGTCGCTGACGGCCGTGCTCGTCAGCGCCGCCACGCTCATCCCGTTCGTCGTCATCGGCGATGTTGCGGGCAACGAGATCACCCACACCACGGCGGCGGTGATGCTCGGCGGGCTCCTCACCGCGACGCTCGTCAACCAAGTTCTTGTCCCCGCCATGTGCCTGGCGTTCGGCCCGACGGCGCCGATCGCCGTCGAGGAGCACGAGGACGTCGGTGAGCCGACGCCCGTGCCGGCCCCGTCTCCGAGCGTGACCTGAAGGGGGTTCGCCATGCTGTCCGCCACACGTCCTCTCGCGGCCGCCGCGGTGCTGCTCGGCATCGGTCTCGCCGGCTGCGGCGCGTCGAGCGAGCCCTCGATCCCGGTCTCCAGCCAGCTCGTGGGTCAGACGGCGACGTCGCCCGGGCACATCATCCTCAGCCCGCTCGGGGCGCAGCGGATCGGAGTGCGCACAGCGTCGGCGCAAGCCGTGCCCACGCCACCGCCGATCGTGACGACCACGATCGTCCACGGCGTCAAGACGACGACCTCGACGCCGGCGCCCAAGCCCGCGGCCAGCGTGATCATTCCGTACTCCGCGGTCGTCTACGACCCCAGCGGGAAGACGTATACGTTCACCAACACGGGACCGCTGACGTACGTCGAGGTGCCGATCGCGGTCGATCACATCTCAGGCACCTCCGCCTACCTGTCGACAGGACCAAAACCGGGCACCAAGGTTGTGTCCGTCGGGGCGGAGGAGCTCTACGGGGTGCAGACTGGAGTGCTGGCGCAGACGTGATCCGACGGTCGTACCGATCGCAGCACCGGGGCTGAGCGCATGCGCGCGATTCTGTACTTCAGCCTTCGGTTCCGCTACCTCGTGATCGCCGGAGCGGCCGCGCTGATGTTCTTCGGCGGACAGACGGTCGGGCACCAGAAGGTCGACGTGTTCCCTGAGTTCGCGCCGATCACGGTCGAGATCCAGACCGAATGCCTCGGCCTGTCGCCGTCAGAGGTCGAGTCGCTCGTCACGGTGCCGCTCGAGAATGCGCTCCAGGGCGTGCCGCGGGTGACCGAGGTCGAGTCCGAGTCGGTCCCGCAGCTGTCGGCGATCTTCCTGTTCTTCAAGAACGGGACCGACGTGCTCCAGGCGCGCCAGCTCGTCCAGGAGCGGCTGGCGGCCTCGGCGCCGTCGTTGCCTTCGTGGGCGGCGCCGCCGGCGCTGTATCCGATCGTGTCCGCGACCAGCCGCGTGATGCAGGTCGGGATCAGTTCGAAGACGATCGACAACCTCGACCTCTCGAAGATCGCCTTCTTCACGATCCGCTCGCGGCTGCTGCAAGTGCCCGGCGTCGCCAATGTGGCGATGTGGGGAGAGACGAAGAAGGAGATCCAGGTCTACGCCGATCCGCACCGGCTCGACCAGCAGAAGGTGCCGCTCAGCGCGCTGATGACCGCGGCCGACAACGCCGTCGACAACGGACTGCTGTCGTTCACGACCGGGGCCTCGATCGGCTCGGGCGGGTGGATCGAGACGCCGAATCAGCGGCTCGGCGTGCTCAACGAGCAGGTGATCACGACACCGCAGCAGCTCGCGAACGTGCCGCTCGCGAAGCGGGGCTCGCAGACTCTGACGATCGGCGACGTCGCGCGCGTCGCGTACGGCGCGTCGCCGCTGATCGGGACGGCGGTCGTCAACGGCGGCCCCGGGATCATGCTCGTGATCGAGAAGTTCCCGGGCGCGAACACGCTTCGGGTCACGAACGGGATCCTCAAGGCGTTCAAGGAGCTGCAACCGGGGCTGCCCGGGATCACCGTCAACACCCACATCTTCCGTCAGGCGAACTTCATCCACACGGCGATTCACAACCTGACATTCGCGGTCGTGCTCGGGTGCATCCTCGTCGTGTTCGTGCTGCTCGCGTTCCTGTTCCAATGGCGCGCGGCGTTCGTGAGCCTGCTGGCGATCCCACTGTCGCTCGGAGCGGCGGCGATCGTGCTCGATGCCGAGGGAACGACCGTCAACACGATGATCCTGGCCGGGTTCGGGGTCGCCGTCGGCGTCGTCGTCGACGACGCGATCATCGATATGGAGAACATCGTCCGGCGACTGCGCAACTGGCGCGCGCGCGGGAAACGCACGACTCCCTTGCATCTGCTGCTCGCGGCGTCGCTCGAGGTGCGGACTGCGATCCTGTACGCGACGCTGATCAACATCGTGGCCGTCCTGCCGGTCGTGTTCGTCGGCGGCCTCACGGGATCGTTCTTCCAGCCGCTCGCGGTGGCGTACGCGCTCGCGGTGCTCGCCTCGATGGTCGTCGCGCTGACCGTCACGCCGGCGCTTGCGATGGTGTTGATGCCAACCGCCCGGCTGGATCCGAAGGATCCGCCGCTGATCGGGCTCTGCAAGCGGGTCTACCGCGCGCTGCTCGGACCGGCGGTCAAGCGGCCGCTGGCCGCCGTCGCAACCGTCCTCACCGCGATCGTCGCCGGGGCGCTCGTCCTGCCGAGCCTCGGTCAGGACCTGTTCCCGACGTTCAAGGAGCAGGACCTGCTGATGCACTTCGACACCAAGCCCGGCACCTCGCTGCCGGAGATGAAGCGCATGGTCACGCAACTTCAGCAGAAGCTCCTGCAGATCCCGGGTCACCCGGTGACGGAGGTCGGATCACACATCGGCCAGGCGCTGCTCGGTGAGGAGATCGCCGGCCCGGAGTTCTCCGAGCAGTGGATCACGCTCGCTCCGCACGCCAACATCGACACCGCGGCGGATGCGGTGAGAGCCGTGGCCGCATCTTTCCCCGGCACCTTCCTCGACATGACGACCTACCTGCACGAGCGGATCGACGAGACGATCACGAGCGACACGCAGGATCTCGTCGTACGCATTCAGGGTCCCGACTTCGCCACGCTGCAGCGCCTCTCACGCGATGTGACGAACAAGCTCAACGGGACCCCGCACCTGATCGATCTGCATCCGCAGTCGCAGGGGTACGTACCGCAGATCGAGGAGACGGTCGATGCCGCTGCGGCCGCGCGCTACGGCCTGACGCCCGGCGACGTCCGCCGCCAGGCAGCGATTCTGTTCGGCACCCAGGAGGTGGGTGAGCTGTGGTACGGCGGCGTCGCGATCGGCGTGACCGGGTGGAGCATCCCTGAGGTGCGCCAGAACCTCAGCGATGTCCAGAACGCCCTGATCGATACCCCCGGCGGCGGTCATGTGCCGCTCGGCAAGATCGCCCGGCTCGTCGTCAACTCGACCCCGAGCGACATCACCCGGATCAACGGGTCCAACAAGATCGACGTCAATGCCAACGTCGCCGGGAGCGGGAACCTCAGCGCCGCGACGTCGGCAGTGCATGCGAGGCTGGCTCAGATCAAGCTCCCGGTCGGGTACCACATCTCCCTGCTCGGCGAGGGCGCCGAGCGCCAGGAGGCGCAGCACCGGCTATTGTTGATGGGGCTCGGTGCCGCGATCGCGATCCTGTTCCTGCTGCAGGCGGCTTTCCAGAGCGTCCGGCTCGCGACGATGATGTTCTCGACATTGCCGGTCGCGCTCGTCGGCGGGATCCTGTCCGCCTGGCTGTTCATCGGTGCGATCGACCTCGGCGCGCTCGTCGGCCTGTTCGCCGTGCTCGGGATCGCAGCGCGGAACGGGATCCTGATGATCAGCCACATGCAGCATCTCGAGGAGAGTGAAGGGGTGCCGTTCGGCCGTGATTTGGTGCTGCGCGGCGCGAGTGAACGGCTCTCGCCGATCCTGATGACGGCCCTTGCGACTGCGCTCGCGCTCGCGCCGTTTGTGATCTTCGGCGGCCGCCCGGGTCAGGAGATCGAGAACCCGATGGCGATCGTGATCCTTGGCGGCCTTGCGACCTCGAGCGTGACGAACCTGTTCGTGCTGCCGGCACTGTACCTGCGGTTCGCGCACGGCCGCGCTCCGCAGGCGCCGCGGGCCGACGATCGGAGCGCGCAGGGTGACGAGCCGAGGGACGGCCCCTCCGGCGGCGGGACGCACCCGGTGCAGGTGCCCCTGCACGTGTAAGGGCGACAGCGATCCGATCGACCTCCGCGTTGGTTTAAGCGGGCGGTCCCTTGCGTCCAGCCGCTTGGTATCACTTCGGGATGCTGTCCGGGGTTCGCGGCTTCGGCGACACGCAGGGCCGCGCCGCGTTCTTCTAGAAGACAAGCACCGGCAAGACGCTCCACCCGTTCCATTTGACGAAGGGCTGCCTGCCCGACATCAGCCACGAGTGGGGTCCCCAGCACCGCTCCTGGAACGGCGGCAAGATGAACGGCTTCGTGACGGCCCGAGAGCCCAAGCACGTCAACGGCCCGCGGGTCGCCGTCGAGACGATGGGCTACTACGAACGCTCCGACCTTCTCTTCTACTACGCGTGGCGGACGCGCCGGCGCCGATCCGGTTCAGCCCGGGGATCGCCATCCACATCGTCTCCTCGACGTGCGGGTGTGGTCGGCCTGCGTTCGACGAGCCGCCTGGGCTGTCCGGTTTGGGCGGGTTCCTCGGAGCGGGATCGTCGGTCGTCACCATCGCAGCGATCGCCCCTGCGAGTCCTCCTGAGGGAACGACAAGCGTCGAGCGCGACATTAGCGATCGCACGCGACGGCGTGGCCGATCAGAGCGCCTCCGACGAGGATCCGGGAGAGCGGGAAGTTGTTTTGTAACGCACGTCCCGGTTCGCAGTTGCCGTCCCCGACGCTGAGTCTTAGCCTCGCCGCATGATCGACGACTCCCGCACTTCGACGATCCCGGTCGAGCCGGCGCCGGCCACGGCCGTACGCGACGCCGCGCTGCACGACGGTAGGACGGGGAGCCCGCTGTTGCACATCTCAAACGCCATGGTCCGCCTGTATAAGGAGGCCTATGGCCGCGGGCCGACGAAGGCCCGCGCCCAGTTTGCCGGTCCGGACACGCTCGTCGTGATCCTCGAGGACAGCATGACGGTGGTCGACCGCAACCTTGCGGCGATGGGCGAGCACGAGCGTCTGCGGGAGAACCGGCTGTTCTTCCAGCTCGCGCTCGAAGACCGATTTCGGGACGTGATCGAGCGGGCGCTCGGCCGGCGGACGATCGCGTTCGTGAGCGGGATCGACACTCGGCATGACGTCGCGGTGGAGGTGTTCACGCTCGAGCCGCAGCCGGGTTCCCATCCGATCGGCAGAGATCCGAATCGCTCGCTCGGCTGACCCTCGGCGAGTGCGGTTCGTTCGACGTCCTCCTAGCGGTGCCCGGACCTGCTCGGTTGTGCTCCCCGAATCCTGCGCGCCTCTGCCTGAAGCGCCTGTGACTCTGCCTTGATCTCCAGACTGCGGTGACGGGTCATGAGCGCCTCTCCGACGATCCGGCCGGAGCCACCGTCGATCAGTGCGCTCACCGCCGGCTCGGACTCCGGCGCCAGCAGCCAGGTCCCGCCTAGCGCTCGCCGGATGTAGCCCTGCTCGTCGAGATGCCGAGCCGCAAGCGTCACGGTTGAGCGGCGCGCTCCGATCAGCAGCCCGAGCATGTCGTGCGTGAGGTGGAACGGCACGGTGATGCCCTCGGGTGTGACGCGCCCCCAGTGCGTGCCAAGGTGCCAGAGCTGGAGCAGGAGGCGGTGCTCGGCCTGGGGCTGGTGCGCGATCAGCCCCTGGATCGCGAGCCGCTCCCGCTGCTGCTCGAGTCGACGCCCGAGGTTGCCGATCAGGCTCGGCCAGCGCGCCGCCGTCTGGATGAACGAGGCGTCGAGCACTCCCGCGAACGTCGTTTCGATCGCGGTGACGGCCGTGTTGCTGCTGAGCCGCGGCCACTCGATCTCAGCCGGCGGCTGCACGATGTCGCCTTGGCCGAGCAGCTCGAGGACATGGTTCTCGCGGAGCACGGCCTCGCGACTCAGCAGTCCGCTGACGATCAGATAGCCGACGACGCCGTTTCCGTGCGCCCGATCTTCATGCAGTTCCCAGCGGCCCGGACGGACGCGGACGATCGTGACCCGGCATCCCGCGCGCGCGCGTGCGATCTCGCTGTCGGCAATCCCGATGCCGAGCTCTGCATCGACGTCGAGGAGCAAGCGGGTCAGCGATGCCTGCCGGGCCGCGTCCATCGACTGTCACCCTAGCGCGCCTGGATCGATCTCGATAGACCTCACAGCAGTAGCATGCCGCGACCATGACCCGCCGCCGCGGCGGGGCGGCCGTGCTGGGGGCGCTGGCGGTGCTCGTCTGTGCTCCGGGCGCCGGCGCAACCGCTCCGTACCTTCCCAAGCGCCCGCCGCTGCTGACGCCGTGGACGGAGTCGGTCTCGACGACGCTGCCGCTGCCGGAGTACCCGCGCCCGCAACTCGAGCGTGCGGACTGGCTCAACCTCAACGGCCGCTGGCAGTATCAGAGCGCGGCCCGCGGGCAGCCGCCGCCGTTCGGACACCGGCTGGCGGAGACGGTGCTCGTCCCGTTCCCCGTGGAGTCGCCGCTGTCGGGCATCGAGCGCAGCGACCAGGCCGGGTGGTACCGCCGCACGTTCCGCGTTCCGGCGCAGTGGTCCAAGCAGCATGTCCTGCTCAACTTCGGCGCGGTCAGCTGGATCGCGCGCGTCTATGTCAACCGGCGCCTCGCAGGCACGCACCGCGGCGACTACGACGCGTTCTCGTGTGACATCACGCGCCTGCTTCGCCCGGGATCGAACGAACTCCTCGTCGCCTACGACGACCCGGTCGGGAGCGCGGGCGAGCCGGTCGGCAAGCAGGTCCCGGGACTGCCGTTCGCGTTCTACCACAGCGCCTCGAGCGGGATCTGGCAGACGGTGTGGCTCGAGCCGGTCGCGCGCGCGCACGTGACCGGCGTCGATCTGCAGCCGGACGTGACGCGAGGCCGCCTGCTCGTGACCGCCAATACAGTCGCGGCTCCCGCCGGCGCGACGGTCATCGCCGAGGCGCTCGACGGGAGGCGGCCCGTCGCCCGCGCCACGGGAACGCCCGGGCGGGCGTTCGCTCTCCCGATCCCGCACGCCCGGTTGTGGTCGCCGGCCGATCCGTTCCTGTACGGCCTCCGGATCCGCCTCGCGAGCGGGAGCACGGTCGAGGACCGCGTCCAGAGTTACTTCGGCATGCGCTCGATCTCGCTGGGCCGGGTCGCCGGAGCCGTCCGCATCCTGCTCAACGGTCACTTCCTGTTTGAGAGCGGCGCGCTTGACCAGGGGTACTGGCCCGACGGGCTCTACACACCCCCGACCGACGCCGCGCTCCGGTTCGACCTCACGTCCGCACACGCCCTCGGCTACGACATGGTGCGGATGCACGCGAAGGTCGAGGCCGATCGCTGGTACTACTGGGCGGACAAGCTCGGGATGCTCGTCTGGCAGGACATGCCGAACATGCCGATCGCGGGCGTGACGACGGCTCCGACGGCCGGCGCGCGAGCGGAGTTCCGGCGCGAGCTGAGCGCGATCGTGCTGCAGCACGTCTCGCATCCGTCGATCGTCGTGTGGGTGCCGTTCAACGAGGGATGGGGTCAGTTCGATCTCGATGGCATCACCCGGCTGGTCAAGCAGCTCGACCCGACCCGCCTCGTGGACACGCAGAGCGGCAGCGCCAACTGCTGCGACGCGGTCGAGTCCTCGCGCAGCGACGTGAGGGACTCGCATCTGTACTTCGGGCCGTTCGCGGTCGCGCCGGATCGCCGGGCGACGGTGATCGGCGAGTACGGCGGCGTGCTGCCGTATCCGCCGGTCGCGGACCGGTGGCCGGGTCTGCCGACCAGCATCGGCGCGCCGGCCGGCGACTGGCCGCTCGCCGGCGTTGTCTCGTTGCTCCGCGCCCAGTACGCCGAGCTCGCGCTCGAGATGCGGGTCGGTGGGCTGTCCGGCGCCGTGTTCACCGAGCTCGGAGCCAACGAGCAGGAGCTCGGAATCGTGTCCTACGACCGCCGCGTGTTCACCGTGCCGCCGTCGCTGCTGCGTTCGCTGAACGACTCGCTGATTCGGGCCTCCGCCCGGGTGGCCGCGATGCGCCCACCGGCGGCGGTCGTACCGCCGGGCACGACGGGACTGTGGCATTTCGACGAGAGGCACGGCGTCAGCGCCGCCGACGCGAGCGGTGGCGGTCATCCGCTGACGCTCACCGGTGGCGCCGGCTGGACGCACGGGGTGCACGGGACCGCGCTTGCGATCACCGCCGCCGGCGAGCAGGCCGCCACGACCGGGCCGGTCGTCGACACACGGCGCTCCTTCACGATCTCGACATGGCTGAGCTCCGGCCGCGCGCACCAGTCCGGGACTGCCGTGAGCGAGCCGGGAACGGCTGGCTCGGTGTTCTCGCTGGGGATCGCGACAAACGGCCCGAGCCCGGGTGAACGGGCCGGCTCGGTGGCGCTCGGCAGGCCGCCCCGGCCGTTGCGCACATGGTGGACGCTGACGGTGCCCTCGGGCACCGACTGCCCGGCATCGAGCTGCGGCATCCACGCGAGCATGCACTACGACGACGGGCGCTACAGCCCGGTTGCAGGCACCTGGCACTACGTCGCCGGCGTGTACGACGCTCCGAACGCGACGGCAACGATCTACGTCGATGGGATCCCCGAGGACGTCGAGCACGTGTTCGGCTTGCCGCCGGCGAGCGGTCCGTTGACGGTCGGGACGGGAGTGTCCGACTACGCGCCGACGGACAACTTCGTCGGCGCGATCGACGAGTTGCGGACGTACGCGCGGGCGCTCAGTCCGGCCGAGGTGTACGCGCTGTACCGGGCGCAGGCGCGAGGCGCAGCGGGCGTGCGGTAGACCTCTCGGGACGAGCTTCCGCTACACATACTCTGGGAACTCGTAGCCCGTCGTCGACCCCAGCCCCCTCACCGTGTCTCGTCTCGCGTCCCTCCTTGCTGTCGCTGCCACTGCGGTGGTCATCGGCGGCTGCGGCAGTGGGGGGCACGGCGGAACGAGCTCGGTGGGGTCGGTGTCGACCGCGGGGTCGGGGTCGGCAGGCGGGTCGGGGTCTGCAGCGGGGTCGGTGTCGGAGTCGGGGTCGGTGTCGACAGGGGGGTCGGTGTCGACAGGGGGGTCGGTGTCGACGTCGTCGGCGACCAGGTCGACGCCGCCGGCCTCGGCGACGAGCGCGAGCTCGACCTCCTCCCACACGGCTGGCCGCTCCTCGGCCAAGTCGCATCGATTCGGAACCGTGGGGCATAACGGGTCGGCGGCCGGGAAGTCGGGCGGTCGCGGCGGCTCAGGCTTCGGCGGTTCTGGCTCCTACGCGCAGCTTCCGGCGACGTTCACGATCACGGCCGGGGGCGGTCTCGATCCGACGGCGGTGTCTCTCCCGGCGGTGCGGGCGGTGAAGTTCTCGATCGTCTCCCGCGACGGGCGCACGCACCACGTGCTCCTACGGATGACGGCCGGCCCGCGCGGTCTGACCGTCGCCGGCCATCACCGCGCCACGCTGGTGCTGCGCGGGGTCGCGCCCGGCCGCTACGTCATCGACGTCGACGGACTCGCCCGCGGGCTCGTGCTCGTCGAGGGGACGCCGGCCGCGCGCTAGCGGCGCGGCCGCTGGAGCCGATGACGAGCCCGACCGATCTCGAACGCCCTCGGTTCGCCAGGGCCTAGGGCCTACATCCGGGTCGCCGGTCGGGCCGAGCAGCGCGGCGCGACCGAGCACCGCCGTAGGCTGCTCGCCGGGTTGAGCGGCACTGCCCTCGAGCTCGGCGCCGGCAACGGCCTCAACTTCCCGCACTACCCGAGCGCCGTCACCGAGGTGATCGCAGTCGAGCCCGAGCCGACGCTGCGGGCGGCCGCGATCCAGGCAGCTGCGGTCCGCGCCGGTGCAAGTGCAGGTGATCGCGGGCATCGCCGAGCGCCCGCCGCCTGGACTGAGCGCGCTCGGACGTTCCGGCGCGCGCACGAACCTGCGCTCCCGTCCATCGATCCGCGCACTGTCGAACATGGTCGTTTGACGATCACACCGGCATCGGAGAGGATCGAGCGACATGGGTGACGCGCGCTCGCCACGCACGGAGGTCCAGCGATAGCCCGCCTCGACGGCAAGGTTGCGCTGATCACCGGCGGCGCTGGCAGCATCGGCCTCGCGACCGCCCGGGCATACGTGGCCGAGGGCGCACGCGTGCTGATCGTCGACCTCGACGAGCGTGCGCTCGAGCGCGCAGCGGCCAGTGTGCCCGGCGACGCGATCGCGTGGGCCGCTGCGGACGTGACGGATTCTGAACAGGTCCGCGGGACCGTCGCCGCGACGGTCGAGAAGTTCGGCAAGCTCGACATCGCGTTCGCGAACGCCGGCATCTTCGGCGTCGTCGCGCCCGTCACCGACTACCCGGTCGAGGTGTTCGAGCGCGTGATGGCGGTCAACGTGGTCGGGTGCTTCCTCGTCGCCCAGCACGCCCTCGCGGTGATGGAGCAGGGCGGCAGCCTGATCATCAACTCGAGCGTCGTTGGCCTCACCTCGGACCGCGGCATCGCCGCGTACGCGACCTCCAAGCACGCCGTCATCGGCCTGATGCGAACCGCGGCGAAGGAGATGGCTCCTAAGGGGATCCGCGTCAACTCGCTCCATCCCGGGCCGACCGACAACGACTTCCAGCACGCGATCGAGGTCGAAGCGATCGGCGCCTCGCGCGAGGAGTCGGCGCAGGTGTTCGACCAGATGATCCCGCTCGCCCGCCACGCGGCGCCCGATGAGATCGCGCAGACCGTCGTGTTCCTCGGCAGCGACGAGAGCCGGTTCATCACCGGCGCCACGATCGCCGTCGACGGTGGCCTCAGCATCTAGCGGGGTAACCGGCAGCGTTTGCCGGGTGTTCCACGAATAGGGCGTCGGGTCAACGTTTCTGCAAATAAGCACCGCCACGGGGCCGACCGTCCACGCTCGGCGCGGGTCGACCCGCGCCGTGGAATCGGCGATCTTGCCCTCAACCTCGAGACAGCAACTCGATCTCGCTGACGGCGACCCCGAGCGGGCGCTGGTCGGGCGAGCTGGGGTCGCGCTCGTGCGGCCGGACCGTCGTTGTCGTCAGACCCACCTCCACCGTCTGGCCGGCCGCTGCCCGTCCCAGCCACCCGGTCAGCATGATCGCCCCGTCCCGCGCGCTGGTTCGCTCGACCGCCACCGTCAACCCCGTCGACATCGACGAGCAAGCTGTCGAGTTGCTCCCCGAGGACCACGTGGCGGACGACGATCCGGACGCCGAGCTCGTCCCCGACGTCATCGGGTGCGGAAGCGGAACGGGATCTCGGGCGTGTCGAGCGGGAGTCGGTATGTATCGGGGTCGGCGTGATCGTAGGCCCGGGTGGGCAGGATCCTAGCGGCCTCGCTCCGGCGCGAGCCCAGGAGGCTCGTCGATTGGGGCGGCGAGGATCGAGTGTGCGTCAGTCGGTGCATCTGTTGACATGCGGCCGATCCTAACCGTGAGCACCTCCAGTTGGTAAGAGAAATCACAGGACGGGGTGCTGCGTGGCCGCCGGTCGCCGGACCGACGACACCGCCTGGGCGGGTGAGCGAGCGCGCATCACTCCGCACTCGTACCGGGTCAGCGAGCGCACGTAACCCCACACTCGCGCCGGGTGAGACGGTGAATGTCGGATCCAGGCCCCGTGGGGGCCCCAATCCGACACTCGAGCCTCGGAACGTCGTGAGTGTGGCGTTGTGGACGTCGGGGAGCTGGCGGGCAATCCTCAGCTGTGCGCGGAGCCGAGGTGTCCCGATCTCCCCGCGATACCAGAAGTGCGCCGATCCCCCCTCGGCGATGCCACCGGTCTCGTCGATCCCCCGCGATGCGAGAAGCACCGTCGACGACAACGACGGGGTTGTCAAGGACCGCGCCAAGGTCTGCGTCGCGCGTTAGCAGAATGTTGCTGCACACGTTTGCTGTTGACAGCTCCAGCCCGCCGCACTATGGTCCTGCAAACGATTGCAACCGCCGTGGCTCGGCCGCTCGGCCGCCGCGCCGGTA
>DATKOY010000197.1:0-5124 GCA_035524415.1 Solirubrobacteraceae bacterium
AGGCGGCGACGAGCGAGCGGGCGGCACCCGGCTCCCACAGCGCGTTTGCGTCCGAGAACGCGACCAGCTCGCCCCGGGCCTGCTCGACGGCGGCGTCCTGGGCGCGGATCTTGCCGCCGCGCGGCAGCTCGAGCACGAGGTCGGCGCCGGCCTCGCGGGCCCGCTCGGGGGTCGCGTCGGGTGAGCCGTCGCACGCGACGATCACCTCCAGCCGGTCGGGCGGGTACGCGAGCGCCCGCAGGTTGTGCACGCGCGCTGCGATCACGCTCTCCTCCGCGTAGGCCGCGACGATCACCGAGACGGCGGGCGGCTCGTGCGGGCCGGGGGTGGACGACGTGGTCGAGGCGCGGCGCAGCCGAGCAACGAGCGCGAGCAGCAGCGGGTAGCCGACATGGGTGTAGGCCAGCAGGCCGACCGACAGCCAGAATGCGATCACGATCGCGGTCACGGCGGCGGATTGTGGCTGACAAGCGACCGGTACAGCGCGAGCGTGCGCTCGGCGGCCGCCTCCCACGAGTACGGCCCCGCCGCGGCGCGCGCGGCCGCCTGGGCAAGTTCGGCCCGGGCGTGCGAATCCCGGAGCAGGTCGGAGATCGCGCCCGCGAGGGCGCCGGGATCCTCTGGCGGCACGAGCCGAGCCGCGCCCGTCGCGGCGAGCTCGCCAAAGCCGCCGATGTCGCTGAGGACGGTCGGCTTGCCGAACGCGAGCGCCGTCGCCAGCACGCCGGAGAAGTCGAACCGCTCGGTCCGGGTGTACGGGAGCACGACGACGTCCGCTCTGCGGAAGAACGCCGCGAGCTCCGCGTCGGGGACGAACCGCGAGACGAACCGCACGCCCCGCCCGGCGAGCGCCCGCAGCGGCTCGAGCGGCATCCGCGGCCGGCCGACGATCCACAGCTCGGCATCGTGCACATCGCGCCAAGCCGCGAGCAGCGTCTCGATTCCCTTGTACGGGCGCAGAAGCCCGAAAAACAGCACGACAGGCAACTCGACCGCGGCGAGGTCGTGGGAAAGCGGTAGCTCCCCCGGCAGCCGCGTCAGGTGGACGAACGCGCCGTGGCGGATCACGTGCACCTTCGCCGGATCGAGCGACAGCCCGTCGACGAGCTGGCGGCGGCCGTATTCGGAGTGAACGACGACGGCGTCGACCGCCTCGTACAGCCGCCGCTGGGCGTGCGCCTGGCCTGGGCGCGGCTCCCGCGGCAGCAGGTCGTGAGCGGTCAGCACGGTGCGGCCGCGCGGCAGCAGCCAGCCGTCGAGCCATTGCACGTCGAGCCACTGGAAGTGGGCGATGTCGGCGCTCCGGGCAAGCCTGCGGTAGCGGAGCATGTCGGGCACGTGCTCGAGCAGCTTCGTCGCCCGCCGGACGCGCGAACCCGGCGCGCCGACGGCGTGCCGGTAGAACGACCGGCGGACCTCGTAGCCGTCTGCGGCCGACACCGATCCGTAAGCGAACTCGCTCGTGACGAGCTCGACGCGCGCCCCTGCCAGGGCGAGCGCCGCCGCAAGCGCGTGATCGTACGGCGGTGTGAACGCCGACGGATCGACGATCTGGACACGGATCGGTGTCACGGCAGGTGATCCTCGAGCGCCCGCCCGCTGAGCGCAGCGAGCCGGCCGGCGACCGCGCGCACCTGCGCCCCCCCGAGCGCAAGGATGCGAGCCTGCGGCTCGCGGCGCAGCCGCAGCACAGCCGGGGCGAGCGACGGCAGGCTCGGCAGCCCGGGCGTGCGGGCCGAGCGGTGACGCAGGCAGCGCAGCGGATGGCGAGCGACGAGGCGCGCGGTCGCGCTCAGCCGCACCGCGACGCCGTCGTCCTCGCGGTAGGCGATCTCGAGCGCTCGCGCTGCGCGGAGGTCGACGAGGTCCGGACGCGCCGCAGCCTCGATCCGGGCATGCTCGAGTGTGCAGGCGAGATCGACAAGCGGATCGCCGTCCGCGGGAAAGCGGCCGGCCACGAGCACGACGCTCGCCGGCGTGCTCGCGGCATGCCGAGCAGGGCGGTTCGACAGTGCGAGACCGGCCAGCTCGTCGACCCCGAGGACCGCGTCGAGCGCGAGGTAGCGGGCGCGTTCGACGCGCCCGACCGGCGGCTGCGGACCGCACGCGGCGGCCGGAGCGGCCGATGGCGGCTGCTGATGCCCGCGGCGGCCGCGACGGTGCGGCGCCCGCCGAAGCGTGCGCGCGACGGCGCGTGTGAGCGCCGGCTCGGGGACGAATCCCTCATACCGGCGGGCGAGCCACGCCCGTCCCGCCGCGTACCCGCGCCACTGTCGGCGCAGGCCGCGGATCGTCGGGCGGTAGCGGTGCTCGACGCGGGCGCCCGCGCGGAGCTCCAGTCGCCACCCCGCCTGCTGCAGGCGCCAGCTGAAATCGGTGTCCTCCGCGGCGCGGACGCCTTCGTAGAAGCCGCCGATCTGCTCGAACGCACGGCGGCGAACGAGCAGGTTCGCGGCGACCGCGCGCGGGCGATACGGGTGCGCGACGTGGGCCTGCTGGCTGAGGAAGCTCTTCGCGGCGCCGTAGCGCCCCGCGAGCGTGTCAGGGTCGGGCGCCGGGATGACCTCGCCGGCAAGCGCGCCGACCTCGGCACCGACCGGCTCGTCGAAGTACGCGTCGAGCAGCCTGGCCGGAGCGTGGCAGTCGGCGTCGAGGAACAGAATCCAGTCCGTGCGCGCCTGCTCGGCGCCGGCGTTGCGGGCGTAGGCGGGCGACTGCTCGGCCTGCGCCCGGACAACGTGCACGGCCGCGGTCCGGTGCTCCGGGATCACGCCGGAGTTGTCGACCAGGATCAGCTCATCGTCCTCGCGGCGCGCGAGCGCGAGCAGCGTGGCGATCGCGGCCCGCCCCTCGTGTGCGGTGCCGGCGAACGGCATCACCACGGTGACGGGCGGACGGCCCGAAGGGATCCCGCCGCTTGCCTCGCTCATACGGGGACACCTCCGCCACCGCTCCCTGAGCGCAGGCGACGCGCCCGGGCGACCATGCCGCGCAGCTGCGCGATCTCCTCAGGATGGGCGAAGCGGGTGAGATGCAGCACGGCCGGGATCGCCGCGCAGGCGGCCGCGCGGGTGATCAGGCCGACGGCGCCGCTCGTGGGCAGCAGCAACTCGCCGGCGACCGCGATCGCGCCCATCACGGCGACGAGTTGCGCAAGTCGGCGCCACTCGAACCGGGCGGCGAACGCCCGGCGGGTCAGCGCATGCATCACGCCGAGCATCACGACGTAGGCGCCGCACAGGGCGATCCCGGCGCCCGAGATCCCGAGCGCCGGAACGAGGACGACGAGCAGGATGACGTTCGCGGCAAGGCCGGCGATCGACGCGGGGAAGTTGCGGCTCGTCACCCTGGCCCGGCCCGCGATCACGAGGAACACGACCCACAATCCGTACATCGCCCAGCCGAGCGCGACCCACGGCAGCGCCGAGTACGCGTCGAAGTAGGCGGGCGCCGCCAGCAGCCGCAATACCCAGCGGCCGAGCAGCGCAAGACCGGCGACGACCCAGCCACTGATGAGCACGTAGTACGTCGTGACGAGCCCATACAGCCGTGCCGCTTCCTGGTCGTCGGTGATCGAATAGGCAAGCGGGGGCCAGGCGTACTGGAACGCGCGCACGATGAAGGCGACCGCACCGGCGACCTTGACGGCGATCGAGTAGAGCCCGGCCTGGCTCGGGCTGCGCGTGTGGTAGATGTAGTAGCGGTCGATCACGCTCAGCAGATAGACGGAGATCTCGGCGGGCATCGTCGGCAAGCCGAAGCGGAGCAACTGGCGGAGATCCTCGCCGCCGCCGCGGGTCGGAATGAGCCGGTGGCGCATCGTCCACCACAGTCCGAACAGCACGACCGTCGAGGCCCCATAGTTGCCGAATAGCAGGCCCTTCGCGCCTTTGTGCAGGCCGACGACGAGGATCAGCGACGCTGCGATCGTGAGCCCGACGTTGATCAGCGACGCGATCGCGTATGTCTTGATCCGCTCCTCGACGCGCAGCAGCCCGTACGCGAGCTCGAGGTTCGTGAACGCCCACAGCCCGAGCACGGCGATCCGGAAGATCGTCACGTCGCTGTGGCCGAGGACGAGCTTCGACAGCGGCTCGGCGGCAGCGGCCAGGATCACCGCGGTGATCGAGCTCGTGATCAGCAGGAAGACGACCGCGCGACGTGCCAGCGCGTCCCGCCGCGCAGGGTCCTCGTCGATGAAGTAGAACCGCAGGAACGCCTCGACGATCCCGAAGCGCACGACGATGCTGACGAGGATCACCCCGTTCGCCAGCAGCTCCACCTCGCCGTAGCCGCTCGGTGGGATGTAGCGCGTGTACACCGGCAGCAGCAGGACCGCCATGAACTTCGAGACGACGTCGGCGACCTGGTAGGCCGCCAGCGAGCTCACAAGGCGCTTGAGATAACCGACCACGGCGCCACACGGTACGGATCGGAGATGCGGTCGTGATCGCGCGCGATCCGGAGACGCCGGCCGGCGAGACCGGCGCTCAGCGGCGCAACCTGACCCGGTCGCCCGGTTGCAGGGTGGCCGGTTTGAGATTCGGGTTGAGCTGGAACAGCGTCGTGATGCTGATCTTCGTCGCCGCCGCGATCGAACCGAACGACTCGCCCGGCTTCACGGTCCAAAAGCGCGGTCCGAGCGGCTTGGGCCGCGGGCGCGGCGGATGCTGCCAGAGGTTCAGGCGCTCGCCCGGCACGAGGATCTGCGGGTCGAGGTTGGGGTTGTAGGCCTCGATCTGGCCGACGCTCACGCCGGTCGCGTGGGCGATCTCCGTGAGCGTGTCACCGGGCCGCACCGTCCAGTACGGAGGCGGCCTGCGCGCGTGCGCATGGGTGCTCCCCTGCGACTGCGAGCTGCCGGTCCCGCTGCCCGGAATCTTGACCACGACGTACACGACGGCGCCGATGAGGGCGAGCAGTGCGAACAGGGCAACGAAGCGCGATAGCCATCGCTTGCTGCGTGAGTGACGGACTGTCGCGACCGGTACTGTCGTCACGGTTCCCCCCCAACGGGCTGCTTGGAGACATACACACTTTGCCTCATCGGGACGGGGATTTCCAGCGTTTTTTTGCGTCGACTCCCAGGGCCCGCGCTCCGTCCGCCTTCCTGGGTAATGGTTA
>DATKOY010000198.1:0-11471 GCA_035524415.1 Solirubrobacteraceae bacterium
GCGACCAGTCGTAGGAGGACGGCGCAGCGCCGCAGCGCGCTCGCCACGCGCGCCAGCGAAACCGCCCGGCGCCGCTCGACCACGCGATCCGTACCCGCGCTTGCTGCGGAGCCCGTCACACCGGTCACGCTACCTCGCGCAGTTGGCGTTTCCGCCGCGGTCGGCACGCAAGGCGGACGCGCCGACTCGACCTCATACCCGCGGGGCGGGCAGGCGCGTCGTTCCGTGCAATGCGGGGCGTTGGTTGAAGGGCCTGAATCTATGCCCGCTCCGGTGTCGCGCTCGCGCCCACTCTCTGGCCGTCTGACTGAGGGGCGAGACGGGTGATCGCGGACCGCGATGGTGATTGCTCCGCGGTCCGCGACCGTTCTCTGGAGGGTCCCTGATGGCAGCTGGGTGTCAGGAGGGTGCCGGGACTGGATCGCGGCTGTTGGTCTGCGGGTCGGCCGTATCGGTGCTCTCGATCGCGTTGGTGTTGTGGGTTGGGCGGGTGCCGAGAGTGATCTGGACCTGCCGGGGCTTCTTCTGTTCGGGCTTGGGGATCCTGATCTCGAGCACGCCGCGGTCGAAGTGGGCCTGGACGCGGTCGGGGTCGACGCCCTCGGGGAGGGTGAGCGAGCGGGCGAAGCTGCCGAACGCGCGCTCGATCCGGTAGTAGCCCTCCTCCTCCTGATGTTCGTGCTGGGTTTTGCGCTCGCCGGAGATGGTCAGCACGTTGTCCTCGAGCTGAATGTTGACGTCGTCGTCGGAGAGGCCGGGCAGGTCGGCGCGGAGAACGTACTGGTCGGCGGTCTCGACGAGGTCCATCGCCGGGATCCATCGCCTGCTGGGAGCGCCGCCTCGACCGGCGGGGGCGGGCTGGTCGAAGAAGGTGTTGAAGAGCCGGTTCATCTCGTTCTGGATCGTGCCCAGCTCAGTGGCCGGCTCCCAGCGAATCAGTGCCATGCGAACCTCCCTTGAGAGAACGGATAGTGTCCACCGTCGGTAATAGATCTCAGTCTGCTGCTGTCAAGTTTTTCGTTGGAGTTGGATAGTCAGGGTGACGGGGCGTCCGTCGTAGAGCAGCGTGATCTCGTCCCCGTGACCGGCGCCCGCGGGGAGCACGATCGTCCGGCCGATGCCGTCAGTGAGCGTGAGCGGTTGGTACACGACGTGTTGGGCCTCGCTGGGTGAGAGCTCGAGGATCCCGCGCTGAACGGTTCGCTCGCGGCCCGCTATCCGCGGCCGCGGCGGCCGCGGGACCACGCGCGGGAGCAGGGTCTCGTCGTAGCGGGCGCGCTGGTCGGGGTCGTTCAGGATCGCGTAGGCGTGGGCGAGCTGGGCGAACCGCTCGGGTCCGTCGGACCGCGGGTTCACATCAGGGTGGTGTTGGCGCGCGAGGCGCCGGTACGCGCGGCGGATCTCGCGCGCGGACGCATCGCTTCGAACACCGAGCAGCGCATAGTGATCGTCGCCACTCATCGACCCTCAGCACATCACGATCCCGGCTGCCGGCTCTGGCCGTGCCGTCGCCCATGGCCCGGGCGCAGACAGCAGCGGCTTGGATGGGCTCAACGTCGATGTCGGGCTGGTGGCCGGTGTGTGGAGGGTGGATGGCCCGCCGCCGCTGCCAGCTGGCGCGGGGGTCCAGGCGAGATCGTTGAGGCCGGCGGCGAGCGCGAGGCTCAGGAGGATCGCAAGCACGGCGGCGACGAGCGTGACCGTGGTGGCACGGGGAAGATCGTGCCGATGGAGTACGTGCATGCGTTCACCTCCAGCATGGTGTTGCTTTTCATTCCGATCAATAGGTCCGAGCGGCCGGTCGTCAACCGGACGCTTCGACGGTCAGTCGTGCTCGCGGCGGTCCGCGGCCGCGCGCAGCTTGCCGAGCGCGCGTTGCTCGATCTGTCGCACTCGCTCGCCGCTGAGCCCGATCCGCTCGCCAACGTCGCGCAGCGATTGCTCGGCACCCTCGAGGCCGTAGCGGGCACGGAGAATCATCCGCTCGCGGTCATTCAGGCTTCCGAGCAGCGCCCGGATCTGCTCGATCTCCGAGTGATCCAGCAACTGCTCGTAGGCGCCCGCGGCGAGCGGGTCAGCGAGCAACTCCCCGAACGCGCCAAGCTCCCCCTCGGCGCCTTGGACCGGTTCGTCCATCGATTGCGGCACGCGCTCGAGAGCGAGCAACTCCCCGACCTGCGCGTGCGTGAGGCCGGTGCTTGCAGCCAACTCTTTGCCGCTCGGTTCGCGCCCGTGCTCGGCGAGATAGTCGCCGTGCGCACGCTTGAGCTGCGAGAGCTGCCTGAGCGCCCGGTCGGAGAGCACCAGCGGCCGCGTCAGCTCGGCGATCAGTTGCTGCATCGCGTGGCGCACCCACCACGCCGCGTACCCCCAGAACGGCACACTCAGGCTCGGGTCATAGCGCTCGAGCGCGCGCAGCAGCCCGACGACGCCCTCCTGCATCAGCTCGGTCCGGGTGATCGTCCGCGTGCCGCGATACACGCGCGCGACCCCCGCGATCAGCGGCAGGAACGCCTCGACCAGCTCTTCGCGCGCGCGGCGATCGCCGGCCTGCGCCGCGTTGATCAGCCGCCGCTCGACAGCGGCCGGGAGCCGTGGACGGTCGCCGAGGTCCCACAAGTAGCTGGCCGAGCTCGTCTCGCCCCCGAGCTGGCGGTGACGCAAACCGTCCGCCAGATCCTGGTCAAGCGCGCGGGCGGCCAGCGACTCCGCCTGCAGCAGCTCGCTCTCCTCATGGGTGATCTCGTCGGATTCCGTGGCCATCTCGTCCAACGTGTGTAGCGCGGCCGAGTCTCGGATGCCGGCCAACATCGCCGCCACCTGCTCACGAGCGAGCGGCTGCGCAGACGCCCCGACGGCCACGCGCGATCGATCCACGAGCATCCGTCACTCGGCCGGCCTGACCCGAGGAACGACGATCACGCGATGCGCCGGCGACCCAAGTCCTCGCCGCACCCAGCCGATCCGCCAACGACGACGAACAGACATACGAACGCTTCACCTCCTTTCCGAGCAACCACCGCGGCTCAGAGAGGGAGAAGTGGTGGTGGAGGCCGGGACCGCCAACAGAGCCTTGAGCAAAGGCGGTGGGTGCCTCAAACCTCAGGGCGACCCTCGCAGCATGGGCCCCGGGCCTCCACCCGTCTGATGAGCCGCTGTTCTATGTCAATCCTCTCTGGTCCCTCTAATAGGCCGCTGGACACCACTGTCAACCCCCAGAGGCGAGAGATCTCTCGAACCCGTCTCAACCAGCCAGCCGGGCCGCGATCGCTGAGACCATCGTCGCCAGGGAGATGACTGCCGGTCCGTCCTACTTCCGATCTACGACGACCATCTCCGAGGCGTTGGGTGATGCCCGCTCAGCGCGGGATCCGCGCCGCCCCGACGATCGGTTCCGGCATCGCCGCCGCCTCTCAGCCGCGAGTGCCCTGCTGGCCGCTGAGCAGCACTCGCGTCAGCCCTGTCGGCGATACGGGTCGGACGCGAAGTGCGAGTCTCAGCTCCAGTGGAATGAACCGACCGATGGCGACGTGGCGGGCGAACACGGCCACTGGCGGCGCGGACCAGCCTCGCGTCGGGTCGCGAACGGCATGCGTGCCGATGCGGGGCGCGGTCATGGCTGGAATCAGATTGTCGTTGCGGGCAATTCCGGAAGCGCGAGGAGCGTCGGCCACGGCCCGGTAGACGTTGCGGTTGAAGATCACTCGACGTGGCTGTTGGTCACCTCGATGCAGTCGCTGGCGCGAGCCCGCTCTGGGCGGCATCCGGTGCGATGAGGCGAGGAGCCGGAGCTGCCGGACTACATCGTCGGCTCTGATCTGATGCCTTCGACGAATGAAGTGGGACCTCCCGGCCGGCGGTCGGCTTACCATCGCGATGTGCCTGGCGCCCCTTTGAACGGGCCGATGAGCTCAGCGGTGATCCAGCCTCCGTAGAAGTCGCCGTCCTGCGCTCGGACGCGTTCGGCGTCGAGCCAGGCGGCGTCGACCCGGCCGGGGTAGAAGGCCAAGTGGTCCTTGAGCTCTTCGTAGCCGGGCGAGGGTTGGGGATAGGTCCACGCGACGGCCTCGTAGCGCCGATCGTCGATGAGCGCGTCGAGGTAGCGGGCTGCGCCCTTGAACTCGCACCAGGTGGAGTGGACGCGGCTCGGGACCAGGAGATCGGAGCGCACGTCGTCCGCCGGGACGTAGAGCGTCGGCGGATGGCTGGTCTCGAGTACCCGCAGGGCGTGGTCGGAGTCGGCGAGGACGTAGCCGGCGAGCTCGATGCGGACGTGGCGCGAACACGGCTCGACCGCCGGCGGCCGTGGATAGTCCCAGACGTTCTCCACGGCTACCTCAACCCCTGAGTACCTCGGGCACAGGCGCTACCGCGGTCTTGGTGTCCGCTGAATGCTGGGCCTGTCGGCGCCGGGCCAGCGCGCTTGGCCACCACACGCGCGGGCCGACATCGAACACGAGCGCTGGCACGAGCACCGAGCGTACGACGAAGGTGTCGAGCAGGACGCCGAAGGCGATTGTGAAGCCGAGCTCGGTGAGCGTTTTGAGCGGCAGCGTCGCCAGCATCGTGAAGGTTCCGGCGAGGACGATCCCGGCCGAGGTGATGACGCCGCCGGTGACGGCCAGGCCTCGGAGCATCCCGTCGCGTGCGCCGTGGCGCAGCGTTTCCTCGCGGGTGCGCGCCATTAGGAAGATGTTGTAGTCCACGCCGAGCGCGACCAGGAAGATGAAGGCCAGGAGCGGCAGCGTCGAGGTCTCGCCCGGATATCCAAAGACGTGCGTGAAGATCACAGCGGAGATGCCGAGGGCGGCGCCGAAAGACAGGATCACGGTGGCGATCAGGAGCAACGGCAGCGTCACGGCGCGCAGGAGCAGGACGAGGATCAGGAACACGACGAGCAGCACGATCGGGACGATCAGCCGGTTGTCGTGGGCGGCGGCGACGTCGAAGTCCTTTTGCTGTGCCGTCGGTCCGCCGACGAGCGCCGTGGCGCTGGCGGCGTGTGCCGCGGCGCGAACGCGCGGAATCAGGTTCTCCGCTGCGGTTGAGTATGGATCCGGCTTGAGGATCACCGAGAATCTCGCTCCGGGCCGTCCGAGCTCGACGGCGCCGACGGCGGCCACGCCCGGCACGGCGCGGACGGCGCGTTCCACGGCGGGGAGTGCCGCGACGTCGCGGACGACGACGTCGGTGGGCGCGTTGGATCCGGCCGGGAAAGCCTTGGCGATCAGCTGCTGGCCCTGCACGGACTCGACCGCTCCCCGGAAATCCTGGGTGTTGGTCAGCCCGCTTGAGAAGCTCGCGACCCCCAGGCAACCCACGCCGAGCAGCACAGCCGTGGTCACCCAGACCCGGCGGGGATGGGCGGCGACGCGTTCGCCGACTCGCCGCCAGAACCCGTGCGTCTCGTTGGCGCCCTCCGAGCCGAAGCGCGGGATGAAGGGCCAAAAGGCTCGCCGGCCGCCGATGACCAGGCCGGCGGGCAGCAGCGTGAGCATCGCAAGCATGGCCAGTGCCACGCCCATCGCCCCGATGGGCCCGAGGCCGCTCGTGCCGTTGACCTCGGCCAGCGACAGGCAGAGCAGCGCGACGATCACAGTCGAGCCTGACGCCACCACTGCCGGTCCGGCGCGCCGCAGCGCCTGGCGCATCGCCTGCACCGGCGACTGGTGGCGGCGCAGCTCCTCGCGGTAGCGGGCGACGAGCAGCAGCGCGTAATCGGTTCCGGCTCCGAACACGAGCACGGGCAGGACCCCGGCGCTCTGGCCGTTGACTGTGACGCCGGTCTCGGCGATCGCCCATCCGCAGAAGCGGGAGAAGGCCTCAGCCATCAGCACGGTGAACAGCGGGATGAACCAGAAGATGGGTGAGCGGTAGATGATGATCAGCAGCACGAACACCAGCCCGGCTGTGGCCAGCAGCAGGGTCCCGCTGATCGAGGCAAAGACGTTGACCGCGTCGCGGGAGAACCCGGCCGGCCCGGAGACCTTGACGGTCAGGCCGCGCGATCGCAGCGCCGCCACCCGGCTCTCGACCTGCCGCACCGACGACTTCAGCAGCGTCTCCTCGCCACGGGGGTTCAGGTTGACGATCAGAAGCGCAGTGGTTCGATCGGGCGCGATCCGGACGAGCACGGCACGGGAGCCGGTGACCGGGGGAGCCGCGGCCAGCGAGGCACGCACGCGCTCGATCGCGGCTAGGTCGCTGGCTGTGAGACCGCCGTCGCGCCGGATTACCGTCACCGCGGTGAAACGCTCGCCGGAGGGAAATCGCTTGGCCAGGGCCAATTCCTTGACCGCCTCCGAGGAGCCGGGCAGGAACGACGCTTCCTCGTTCTTTTGGATGTTCTGGAAGCGCTGCGCGAATGAGCCTCCCAGGCCGCCGAATACCAGCCACACGAGGACGATCCCGATCCGGGCGGCTCGCGACGCGAACAGCCGCTCGAGAAATCTCATGCCGGCACCAGCTCGGGGTCCCCCGCAACCGCGCGGCGCAGCGCCTCGTCGAAACCGACCGGTTTGACATCGAACAGCGCCATGCCCGAGGGATCGCTGACCACGGTCGGCACGGCCAGCCCCTCGATCAACGGCCTGGCCACGCCCGGGTCCACGGGCGTGACCAGCCCGATCCACAGGGAGGACAGCCACGGGGTAATCAGCGGCACCGGGATCCGGGGGCGGTAAGGCAGTCCGAGGATCTCGGCCATGCGGTCGAGCATCTCGGCGTAGGTGAGCACGTCCGGGCCGCCGATCTGGACGTCCCGCCCCACCGACGCATCCACCTCCAGCGCCTTGGCCAGATAGCTGAGCGTGTCGGCGACGGCGATCGGCTGGGTTGGGTTCTGAAGCCAGGCCGGCGCGATCATCGCGGGCAGCCGCTGGACCAGGTATCGCAGCGTGCGGTAGGACTCGCTCTCGGGCCCGACGACCATCCCGGCCCGGAAATACGTCAATGGCGGCCCGTGGCGGCGGAGCAGCACCGCCGTCTCGTGCCGGCTACGCAGATGCTCGGAGTGAGGTCGATCGCCGAGCCCCCCGAGATAGATGACGCGCTCGATCCCCTCGTTCCGGGCCATCCGGGCAAAGCTTTGCGCGGCGGCGCGCTCGCGGGGTGCGAAATCTGTGGGGCCGCCCCGTCCCATGGAGTGGATCAGGTAGTAGGCGGCGTCGATTCCGCGCCCCGCCCCGCGGAGCGTGTCGGGCCGCAGCACATCGCCGACATGCAGCTCGAACCCGGCGCGCTCGAGTGCCTGCGCGCGGTCTCCGCCGGCGCGGCGAACAAGGCAACGCACGTCGTAGCCGTCCGCGGCCAGCCGGGCCGCGAGCCTGCCGCCGACGAACCCGGTGGCGCCGGTGACCAGAACGCGGCCGCTCATGCCGCGGCGTTGACGGCTGCGTCAGCGGGACGTCCGAGCACCTCGCGCAGCCCCGCCAGCGCGCGGTCGCCGACGCGGTTGAAGGCGAGAGCGAGGAGCGGGTCGGCCAGCCTGAGCGGGCCTTTCAACTTGAGGTCCGCGTCGTAGCTGACCCGCGTCCCGGTCGGGATGGTTTCGAAGGTGATGCGGTCGTGGGAGACGACGGTCGCGTTCTCGCCCAGGAACGTGACCGCCCTCGGGGCCTCGTATTCGACCACCCGGTACGTGAGCCGTGTCTTTCGCCCCAGGAACTCGGCCACGAGGCGAAACTCCGTCTCCTCGCCGACCGGAGCGGTTCCGACGCGGTCAGCCGTCACGACGCCGGGATCCCACTCGGCGCTCGTGGAGAAGTCGCTCAGGTAGGCGAACGCTTCGTCCGCTGTCCACAGGGTCTCGATGCTGGCTCGATATCGCGCCATCGCAGTCTCCTTAATCGTTGTATGGGGTCGAAATCAGGGTCACGCACTCGGCCCACAGACGGCGGCGCTCGGCCTCGGTCTCGCGGGTTCCGGGCAGCAGGTGGGTGGGGCGACGGCGGCGGTCGTGCCAGAACCCACCCGAGCTGTCCGCCGGCTCGGGGGCGGCTCCCAGCCAGACGATCGTGTCGGCGCCCTCCTCGGCGCTGCGCAGCAGCGGCCGGGTCACACGGTGAAAGCGCGGCAGCGAGGACCGGACTCCCGCGGTGTCGGCCCAGCCCGGGTGCATCGCATGCACGGTGACGCCGCTGCCGGCCAGCCGCTCGGCCCACATCTCGGTCAGGACCACCTCGGCGCGCTTGGTCCGCGCGTACACCGCGGGCCCGTCGAAGTCCCCCTGCTCGCTCTGCAGATCCTCGGCCCGCAGCTTCTGGGTGTACATGCCGCCCGAGGACACGTTGACGATGCGAGAGGGCGCGCTGCGCTCGAGCACCCCGACCAGCAGCTGGGTGAGCAGGAACGGCCCGATCACGTTGGTGGCCAGCGTGAGCTCGATCCCGTCGGCAGACAGCTGCCGCTCCTGGGTGAGGACGCCGGCGTTGTTCACGAGCACGTCGAGCCGCGCCGCCTTGGCCGCGAAACGCTCGGCGAACTGGCGCACCGACTCCAGGCGACTGAGGTCGCACACGTCCACGTGGACGTCCGCCTCGACCAGGTGGTCGAGGATCCTGGCCTGGGCATCCTCGCCGCGTTCGCGGTTGCGGACGGCCAGCCAGACCGTGGCCCCGAGTCTGGCGAAGCCGTCCGCCGCCGCTTGCCCCAGCCCCGAAGACGCGCCGGTGATCAACACCACCTTGCCCTCCATCCGCGGCAGCGGGCTCCAGCCACGGCTGCGAACCCGGTAGCCGACGTTCGTGTAACCGCCGACCACGGAGAGGTCGAGCGCGGTATCGAGCACCGAGCTGATCATCCGGTCAGCGCGGAATCAGGACGCCGTTGATGACGTGGATCACGCCGTTGGAAGCGGCGATGTTCGCCTTGATCACGCGAACTCCGCCGACCGTGACGACACCGTGCCTCACACGCACCGCCAGCGACTGCCCGTTCAGCGTCCTGACAGAATGGAGCTTGACGAGCTGGGCCGCAGTGACCCTGCCCTCGAGCACGTGGTAAAGAAGGACCGCGCGCAGTTTGGCGCGGTTGTGCGCCAGCGCCGCCAGTGTCGCCTTGGGCACCTTCGCGAAGGCGGCGTCGGTGGGAGCGAACACGGTGAACGGCCCCTTGCCCTCCAGTGTGCCGGCCAGGCCGGCCTGCGTGGCCAGCTTGAGCAGCGTCGTGAACTGACCTGCGGCGGCGGCGGTTTGGACGACGTTGGCCTCGCGGTGCGTTCCCGCGCCGGCCACCGGCGGCACCGCGGCCGCCGAAACGGTTGCGATCGCCACGAGCGCGATGTAGCGCTTGGTCACTGACATGTTTGTGTCTCCCTTCTAGATGCGCGCCGGGAGCAGCACGCGATCGATGACATGGATGAGCCCGTTCGTGGCTTCGATGTCCCCCGTGACGACACGCGCGCCGTCGACACGGATCGCGCCGTTGTTGGAGACCGGCAGGTCCTCTCCCTGGACCGTGGGCGCCGAGCGCCGGGCCGCGACCTCGGCCGCGGTCATCCGCCCCGGGACGACGTGGTAGCTCAGGACGTTGGCCAGCGTCTCCGGAGAGACGAGCAGGGAATCGACGACGCCCTCGGGCAGCTTCGCGAACGCCTCGTCGCTCGGCGCGAACACGGTGTACGGACCTCCGTCGAGGAGCGTCCGGGCAAGGCCGGCGCGATCGAGCGCCGACGCGAGCGTCGAGAACTCCTCTCTCTCTCGGGCGATGTCGAGGATGCTCCCCGAGGCTGTCGAGGGGGCGAACCGATCCGAGAGCTTCCGAGCCGCCGCGTCCCGGCGGTCGAGAATCGCAGCGTAGATGAGCAGCGCCAGCGCGGCCGCGACGATCATCGTGACCAGACAGCCGACGATGAGCATGCTCGCCGCGCTCATCGCTCGCCCCGGCGCAGCACGACCCCGCCCAGCGACAGGATCGAGGGCACCCACAGGCCGACGAAGATCCCCTCTTCGCGGTGGCCTCCGAACCAGAGCACGACGGAGATGACAAACGACACGAACGCCGCGAACAGGATCAGCGCCCGCGCTCCGACCTCCGACGTGGCTCCGACAAGTGAATGCAGCCAATCCATCAGACCAGCCTTCCTTCCACAGACCCTATACATAACTTCGACGAGAATAGCTGGGCGAGGGCAGACTTGTCAAGGGTCTGTCGAAAGTGTGTGTATAGTTCCTCGCGTGTCCGTCGGCCGCGGAGCCCATCGCATCGGCGAGTTCGCCCGCCGGGTTGGCGTCAGTCCGGAGCTGCTGCGCGCCTGGGAGCAGCGCTACGGGCTGCTCCAGCCGATCCGCTCAGCCGGAGGCTTTCGCCTCTACACCGAGGAGGACGTCGACCGTGTCGCCCGCATGCAGCGCGCCCTCGCCGACGGCATGTCGGCCGCCGAGGCCGCGCGAGTGGCACTCGAGAACGACGCCCCGGCGCACGGGCTGATCGAGGACGCACAGGCACGCCTGCTGACGGCAGTCGAGGCCTACGACGAAACTGGGCTCCAAGCGGTGCTCGACGACACCCTGGCGGCGTTCGGGCTCGAGCCCTTCGTGCGCGATCTCATCCTCCCCGCGCTCGGCGAGATCGGCCGCCGGTGGCAGGCCGGCAACGCCGAGGTCAGCCAGGAGCATTTCGCCAGCAACCTGATCCGCGGCCGGATGCTGTCGCTCGCGCGCCTATGGGGCCGAGGCGCCGGGCCGCTGGCACTGCTCGCATGCGCCCCGGGCGAGCAACACGACATCAGCCTCCTCGCGTTCGGGCTCCTGCTGCGCTCCCACGGCTGGCGCATCATCTTCCTCGGCGCCGACACGCCGATCTCAACCCTGGAGGCCACCGCGCAGGTCACAGCCCCCGCGGCGATCGTGCTGGTGGCGTTCGACGCCGCACTGCTCGAATCGCAGGCGACCGCGCTCCGTCGGCTGGGACGGATCACACCGCTCTCGCTGAGCGGCCCCGGCGCCACAGCCGACCTCCCCCGCCTCGCCCGTATCCGACGGCTCAACGGCGACCTGGTCGCGGCCGCAGACGAACTCGCGCGCATGTCAAGCCAGTGACCGCGGCCGAACGCGTCGCGCCCTGGGTGACCGACTGAGGATCGCTCAGATTGCATCGCCCCGCGCGCACGTCCTGGTTGCCGGATCGCGCTACGACCAGCCACACCGTCGCGCCGAGGCGCGCAAAGCCTCCCCAGCGGCGAGTCCGAGGCCGGAGGATGGCACCCGCCAGCACTACGACCCCGCCCAACGACGGCACCCCGTTGCGCCCCGGCGCAGGTGCGGACCACGCTGGGGTCAACTGACGCCGTCGAGCATGGGGCCCGTCATGCGCTCGCCGCAAGGTTCTGCGGCCGGATCGGACCGCGGCTTCCCGGACGCTCGCCGATCGTGAGTTGCGAGCGGGGTTTGGTCAGCAGGAGCTGGATGTCGCGGATGCGTCGCTCGGCGAATCCGGCCTCGCAGTAGGCGAGGTAGAGCGTCCAGATCCGC
>DATKOY010000199.1:0-69729 GCA_035524415.1 Solirubrobacteraceae bacterium
TCACAGCCGACGCCGGTGTACAGCCGCATGGTGCAGATCACCGTTTACTAGCCGGCGGTGTTGGGGGCGCTGCCTCGCGGGCCGGGCGCGGGCGGCGCATTGTCTTGCCGCTTCGGCACATGCGCCCCTGACGGGACCGGCCTTTCGAACCGCCCTGAGCGTGCGGTCGGCCTTGAGCGCGAGTCCCGTCAGCGGCGCACGCGCCTGCGCAAGTGTCCCGAGCGACTGCCCTCGGCGGGCGCCATAACGTGAAAAAGTTCGCGCCGGGTTCGACGGTTTTCACGAAAGGCACCGCCACGGTGCTTATCCGGCAAAACGTCGGGAAGCCCGGAGGCTTTTTCACGTTGTGCAGGCCCGTCGCGCCCCGCACCCACCCCTTCCCCAGCCCACCACCGAGCGGTTCTCCCACCCAGGCCGGGCCGAAGGGCCCTGCTCGGCGCCAGCCGACAACAGACCGAACCGCACCCCCGGGTCCGACCGGAGACCGCCCTCGGATCAGTCGCCGGTCGTGCGCGTGCCCAGGACGAGTGCGCGAAAGTGATCGCCGCGCTGCTCGAAGTTGTCGTACTGGTCGAAGCTCGCGCAGGCGGGCGACAGCAGAATGATCTCGTGAGATTGTGCGGCGCTGCGCGCCGCGGTGAGTGCGTGCTCCAGATCTCCGAGCATGAGGACTGGAACCTCGGCCGGGGCGAGCGCGCGCGCGATCTCACCGGCCGCCTCGCCGATCACGTACACCGCCTCGCAGCGCTCTGCGACCACCGGCGCGAGCGGGGAGAAGTCCTGCTGCTTGCCCCGTCCCCCTGCGATCAGGTGCACGCCCCCGGGATAGGAGCGCAGCGCGACGAGCGTGCTCGCGACGTTCGTCGCCTTGGAATCGTTCACGAACCGGACGCCGTCCTCGGTCGCGATCAGCTCGAGCCGGTGGGCCACGCCGCCGAAGCTCCGCAGTCCGGCCGCGACGGCCTCCGTCCCGATCCCGCGCGCAAGGCAGACGGCGGCTGCCGCCATCGCGTTCTGTCGGTTGTGGTCCCCGGGCAGCGAGATCTCGGACGCCCTCAGCAGCGGCTCCTCGTCCCACCAGAGGTAGCCGGAGCGGCTTGTCATCTCCGCGTGGGCCCCCTCCCCGAACAGGATCCGGCGGGCGCAGCCGCCGAGGTCGACGACGTCGAGATCGGCCGGCGCGACGGCGATGTCGTCGTTGCCCTGGTTGGCGAAGATGCGGAGCTTCGCGGCGACGTAGTCCTCGTAGCTCGGATGACGGTCGAGATGGTCCGGCGCGAGGTTGAGCAGGACCGCTGCCTCGGGCGCGAACGCATCGGAGTCCTCGAGCTGAAACGAGGATGCCTCGCACACGACGGTCGCCTCGGGCGGCACCGCACGCACGAGCGAGGACACCGCGGTGCCGACGTTGCCCGCGACGGCCACGGGCAGCCCGCTCTCGCGATGGATGTGACCGATCCATTCGGTCGTCGTCGTCTTGCCGTTCGTGCCGGTGATCGCGACGAACTCGTTCGGCAGCAGCCGCCACGCGAGCTCGAGCTCGCCAAGCACCGGCAGTCCCCGGTCGCGAGCGGCGCGCACCGCGGGTGCCGCTTGCGGCACGCCCGGACTCTTGACGAGCGTCCGGGCGCGAGCGGTGAGCGCCTCCCCCGTGGAGCCGAGCTGCACCTCGACGCCGGCGTCGCGAAGCTGGGCCGCGGCGACGGCGAGCGCGGGGGCCTCAGGACCCCGCAGATCGCAGCCGATCACCTTCTCGCCGCGCGCTCGCAGCGTCAGGGCCGCGGCGATCCCCGACCGCGCGAGGCCCAGGACCAGGTACGGACCCGGTGACAGGGGCGGCCGCGGCTTCATTGGGCGCTATCCGCGGATGCTGAGCTGGTAGACCGTGAAGCCGATCGCGCCGCATGCGGCGGCAACGATCCAGAAGCGCAGGATGATCTTCGTCTCCGACCATGCCTGCAGCTCGAAGTGGTGGTGGATCGGGGCCATCAGGAACACGCGCTTGCGGAAGACCTGGAATGAGAACACCTGGATCAGGACCGACAGCGCTTCGATCACGAAGATCCCGCCGAGCAGCACGAGCAGCACCTCGGTGTCGGTCATGATCGCGAGGCCGGCGATCGCGCCGCCGAGGCCGAGCGAGCCCGTGTCGCCCATGAAGACGCTGGCGGGGAAGCTGTTGAACCAGAGAAAACCGACGCAGGCCCCGACGAGGCAGGCGGCGAGCATCGTCAGGTCCTTCTCGCCGGTCGTGATGAACGTGATGCCGATGTACGCCATCAGCACGATCGCGGCGCATCCGGCCGCGAGCCCGTCGAGCCCGTCGGTGAGGTTCACCGCATTCGTCGTGCCGGCGACGACGAGGTAGATGAACACCGGGTACAGCGGCCCGAGATCGACCTGCGCGTCGATGAAGCGCAGTTTGATGTCGGGCCCGAGGCCCGCCTTCTTGGTCGCGACCCACCAGAGGCCGAGCGAGATCGCGACCGTCACCACCAGCTTCGTGCGTCCTCGCAGTCCGAGCGATCGACGCTTGACGATCTTCGTGTAGTCGTCGGCAAAGCCGAGCAGCGCGCACGCAACCGTCGCGCCATAGACCCCGATCGCGGGCCAGTGGCGACCAGACAGGATCAGGAACGGCACCGAGAACGCGGTGAAGATGATGATCCCGCCGAGCGTCGGGGTTCCGGCCTTCGCCTGGTGGCCGGTCGGTCCCTCCTCGCGGATGTTCTGACCGAACTGGTTGCGGCGCAGCCACTGGATGAACTTCGGACTGAGGAACAAGCACATCAGCAGCGACGCCGTGCCCGCGATCAGAATCCGGCCGGAGATCGAGCCCATCAGACGCGGACCTCGTCGGTCATCGCCTTGCAGACGAGCTCGAGCCCGACGCCGCGCGATGCCTTGACGAGCACCACGTCGCCGGGCTCGATCAGCTGCGCGGCGATCCGGGCGGCAGCGACCGCGTCATCGGCGGCGTGAACCTCTCCGTCATAGCGCGTCGCCATCGCGGCCGCGCGCGGGCCGACCGTGACCAGCACGTCGACGTGGGTCTCGGTGGCGTACGCGCCGATCTGCTCATGGAACCGGCGCTCCTCGGGCCCGAGCTCGAGCATGTCGCCGAGGATCGCGACCTGCCGGGCACCCGGGTGCCGGCTCGCGGTCGCGCGGAGGTCGTCGAGGGCTGCCTGCATCGACATCGGGTTGGCGTTGTAGCAGTCATCGATCAGAGTCACCCCGCCGGGGAGCGCGAGGCGCTGGCCCCGGCCAGGTGACAGGACCACCTCGACACGGCCATGCGGAGTGACGCCGACGGCCTGCGCCGCGGCCGTCGCCGCGAGCAGATTCCGCTGCAAATGCGCCTGTGTGAAGGGGACGTCGAGCTCGATCCGGCCGGCCGGCGTCTCGATCTCGACACGTGCTCCGCCGCCGTGATCATGGACCGATATGAGGCGGACGTCCCCGGTCGTGGCGCCGAATGTCACGGTCGTGACGTCGTCGCGGAGGTGCGGCTCGAGTAGCGGCCCCTCCGCGGGGACAACCGCCGTGCCGCCGGCCCGCAGGCCGGCGATCAGCTCCGCCTTGGCCGCCGCGACTGCCTCGATCGTGCCGAGCAGCTCGAGGTGGACCGGGCCGATGCTCACGATCACGGCGACGTCGGGCTCGGCAATTGCGGCGAGCTCGGCGATCTGGCCCGCGCCCCGCATCCCCATCTCGAGCACGAGCACCTCGGTTTCCTGAGGGGCGTTGAGAATCTCAAGCGGGAGCCCGATCTCGGTGTTGAAGTTCGCGCGGCTGGCGACCGTGCGCCGGTGCGGCCGGAGCAGCCCGAGGAGCAGGTCCTTCGTGGTGGTCTTGCCGGTGGAGCCGGTGACGCCGATCACCTTCGCGCCGAGGTGTCTGCGCCAAGCGGTGGCGAGGTTCTGCAGGGCCTTGAGAGGATCCTCAAGGGCCATGATTGCACCGAAATGCCCCGATTTGCGCGCATTTTCGGCATGCTCAGCGGTGGTCAGCACTCCCCAGGCGCCAGCGGCCAGCGCCTGGCTCGCAAACAGGCCGCCGTCCGTGTTCTCTCCCACGAGCCCGACGAACAGCGCGCCGGGACTCGCGTCACGGGAGTCGATCGTGACGCGCTCGGGGCCGCCAGCGGCGGCGCGAGCGCTGAGCAGGCGCGCACCGGCGGCCTCGGCGACGCGTTCCGGGCTCCACGTATTCACGGTCGGGCGACGCTCCCTTGTCGGGTCATGGCCCCGCAGGATCGCATGCGCCACGGTCGCATTGTCGCGCTGCAGGCTACGTGGGTGCGAGCTGCTCGGCCTCGATCTCCACGTAGCCGGCGCGCCACCCGTCGAGCTCGCCGATCATCGTGAGCGTCTCTTGCGCCAGCTCGACGTAGGGGTACGCGAGCGGCTCGGGCGAGCCGGTCGAACGTGCGTCGAGCGTCCAGCGAGGATACGTCGCGAGTGGCGCGAGCAGTCCCAGCGCCGCCAGGCCCCAGCGGCGCCCGATCAACCCGGACGCAAGGGCGCCGAGCACGAGCAGCGGCGCCGGGTACACGATCGGCCGCACGCTTGCGTGCTTGAGCGCGAGACGCGCATTGCCGCGACCGTAGGCGCGAGAGCGCCGAAGCGTGTCGGTCAGCCCGGGCCCGAAATGGTGCACGACCGTCGCGCTCGGCGCATACACGATCCCGGCCTGCAGGTCGTGAGCACGCCGGCAGAGGTCCTCCTCCTCGCCGCCGAAGCGGAACGCCTCGTCGAAGCCACCCAGCCGGGCGATCAGCTCGCGGCGCCATGCCATGTTCGCCCCGACCACCGAGTACAGACCGTCCCCTCCGACGATCGCCGGCGGCCCGCGCACGATCCGCTTGAGATACATCACGAGGCGGTCGAGCGGGCGGTGCGATCGCAGGAGATCGGCCCCGAGTGGAACCAGCGGGTTTCGCCGCAGGAGATACCTCTGGTTGAAGGTCCCGCCCGGCCCGGGCACGAGCCGTCCGCCGACGACATCCACGTTCGGATCGGCGAACGCGGCAACGATCGCAGCCAACCAGTCCGAATTCGGGTCGCAGTCATCGTCGGTGAACGCGACGATCGGAGCCCGTGCCGCACTCACGCCGGCGTTGCGGGCGCCAGCGAGGCCACGATTCGGGCTCAGCCGGACCACGGTCGCACCGGCTGCGCGCGCAACTGCTGCCGTGCGATCCGACGAGCCATCGTCGACGACGATCACCTCGAACCGGCCCGCGCTCAGCGATTGACGCAACACGCTGCGGAGCGCTCCCGGCAGGACCCGCTCACCGTTATGGCTGCAGATCACGATGGACAGCTCAACGGGGCGCTGCGAAGCACGCATCAGGACGAGTGGCGCCGATCATCGCGCGAGCTGACGACCAGGCCCGTCGCGCGCCCCGAGAAGTAGGCAGTCAGCAGCACCATGTCGGTGAGGATCGCGCCAAGAAACCGCACCGCCTGGCGACGCTCCCAGACGAAGGCCCGTACGACATGCGACGTCGCTGCGGCAGCAAGATAAGTCGGCGGGAGCGCCAATCCCAACCGATGTCCGCGCCGGACGAAGCGCGTTGCGGCCACGGCTGAGAGCACCCACCCGCCGAACACGACGTCCGGCACGCGGATCGCCCGGTAACGGCGCAGTTGCCGCGCCGCACCGCGACCGCTCTGATAGAGCCACGCAATCGCCTCACCGGCGGTCTTGCTCTCTTCGTGAGCGACGGTCAGCTGATCGAGTGTCACCATCCGGGCACGGGCGCGCTGCAGTGCATGATTCAGCGCGACGTCCTCTCCGTCTCGCAGTGACCGGTCGAACGACACACGCTCGAACACCTCGCGGCGGTACACGGCGTTACTCCCCGTGATCCGCGTACTGTGGGCCACGCGTTTCGGCGTCAGTCCGAACCGCGAGTAGAGGTAGGCGACATCTCCGTCAGGGACGGCCGTTGCGCCGACCGCGTCCGCGTCTGACAGCGCGGCAAGACAGCGATCAAGCCAACCCACCGGCAGGACGATGTCGCTGTCCACGGTCGCGATGTACTCCCCGCGGGCGGCTCCGACGCCCACGTTGCGCGCGAAACCGCGGCCTCGATTGCGTTCGAGCCTGATCAGCCGGATGTCCGGATGTTCGGGCGCAAGCGCGGTGACGATCTCCGGCGTGCGATCGGTCGACCCATCATCGACGACGATCACCTCTCGCCCGCAGCCGGCGCCTTGGGCCACGATCGACTCAAGAGCTTTCGCGATCGTCGCGGCCTCGTTGTGCGCAATGACGACGAACGAAACCAGCGGGGACGCCGGTTCAGAGCGTTGCGGGCCCACGGTCGACCGTGACTCTCGGTGGATGGCTCGTCTCAGTCCCGGGTAAGACGATATGTGATAAATGCGATGAAAGACAGCGCAAAGCTCACCTCACCAAACGTGTCCGTACGTGGCCATTTCGCCAAATGTGTCAGCTGCCATGAGAGCGTGTGTGGTCGAGCAAGCGCCACGCCCGCGACGTATACCCACGCGGCGAAACCGTAGAGCGCCACGGCCAGGGCGACCGCGTTTACCCAACGCCTCATGCGGCGATGGTGGCAGATTGCCGCGCACACGGCGGATCGGGGGCGCACGGGGTATGCAGTAGACACATATCCTTCGTTGTATGGGAGGAGACGGTCACAGCGTCGTCCGGCGATTGGTAGGTCGTGGCTCGGTCTACACACTGTCGCTTGGAGTGCAGCTCTCGGCTGCACTGCTCGTCGTTCCGATCCTCACGCGGTTGCTTCCGCAGTCGAGCTACGGCCGCGTTGCGGCCGCCTTGGTCGTGGTATCGCTCGTGCAGGTGTTTGCGACCGGCGGCCTGTCCGAGGTCGCGGCCCGCGCGTGGTTCAGATCCGCTCAGGGACCTGGGCACGCGCGGCGACTGGCGCTGGCCTCGGTCCCGATCGCGGCCCTCGTCGGGTTGCTGTTTGATCTCACCGGTCCGTTGTGGGCGCGCGCACTGTCCCTCCCGTATGGCCCCGTGTTGCGCGTCGGCGTCTGGACAGGCGCAGTCGCGGGCGTCCTGCTGACAGCGCAGGCGCTGCTGCGCGCCGCCGACCGGCCATGGACGTTCCTCTGCACGGCCGCGCTCGCGAGCGCCGGGGCGCAAGGGATCGCGCTTGGCCTGACCGCCGCTTACCGCAGTCCGCTTGCCTACATGGTGGGACTGGGTGCCGGGACGAGCCTGGCGACGGCCGCAGCACTGCAGCGCAGCCATGTCCTGACTGACGGGCTCCCCAGCGTCGGGGAGGTCAGGTCGGCGCTCGCGATCGGCCTTCCGGTGCTGCCGCACAACTTTGCCGTGTACGCGCTTGCGGCAGCTGACCGGCTCGTGATCGTCGCGCTGCTTGGGCTGAGCGCGGCGGGCCGTTACCAGGTTGCGTACGCCGTCGGCGGCCTCGGTGTGACGCTGATCACGGCGCTGAACCAGGCATGGCTTCCGCTATTTCTCGGAGCCGACGACGACGAGCGGTGGAGCGTGCTCAGGACCACGTCTGCCGCCGTGCATCGGATTGCGATCGCAGCAGCGGGCGTGCTGGCGCTGCTTGCTCCGATCGGCCTCGCGATCGCCGCGCCCCCCTCCTACGGCCGGACCTCGCTGGTTGCTGTCAGCGCCATCGTCGCCGTGAGCGCGGTTCCGTACGCCACGTGCTCAGCGTATTTCCACGGGCTTTTCTTCGAAGGGGACACACGGTGGATGGGCATTTCAGCCCCGCTCGCCGCCGTGCTCAACATCGTCATGAATATCCTGCTGCTGCGCGCGTGGGGGCTGATCGCAGCCGCCGTCGCGACCGTCGCTGCGTACGCCGTGTTTGCCGCCGTCGGCGTCTATGCGAGCCACGGTCGCCCCGGCCGTTCCGCATTGCTGCGGGATTCGGCGCTCAGTTGGCTCGCTGTGATCCCCGCCGTCGCATGTGGCGCACTGCTGCCGTCAGACGGCGGCGGCCTGATCGTGAGAATCGTGCTGGCCGCGGGCCTGCTCGCGGCGCTGGCGCGCCCAGCCTTTCGGTTCCTACCGACCCCACTCACCGCGAGCAACCGGATCACGCCGCGGTGAGCGGCAACCGCTCTACCGGCTTGGGTGCCGATCCAAAGGACGGCCGCGATTGATCCAGTCCTTGTCACGATGCAGCGCGCGCCGCGTTCCAGACGGCGTCACCGGTGGCGAGGTTGCCCCGACGCTGTCTCCATGTATGCCGAAGTGCTGCCTGTAGGCCGCGAGGCTGCCGCGACCCCGGGCCAGCTGAGTCGCATAGTCGTAGTTGTAGAAATAGGCCTGGTAGGCGACCTCGTCGTCACGGACGACGGTGGCGATGCCGTTCACGAACGTTGGGTCGTCCCCGAAGCCGTGGGCTTGACTCGTCGGGCTGACGCCCCATTCCGGAATGCTGATCGGCTTGTGGTGAAGCCGCGCGAACGCGAGCACGTCCTGGAGGCCGTCGGGACCGGTCAACACACGCTGCCAGCGGGCCGCGGCGGTGGAACCGAGGTTGCCGGTGTCATACGCGTCGACGCCGATCATGTCGACGACGTCGTCGCCGGGATAGATGGCCCGCAGCGGTATCGGCCGCCAGAGCGCTGCGATCCCCCAGTCGAACTGGAAGTGCGCACCGGCGACCGACTTCATCGCCAACACCGTCCGGCGCCAGAACGCGACCCACAACGGGTATTTCGCGGGATTCATCGGGATCGCGTCCGGGGTCCAACTACCGTTGGCCTCGGGGCTCAGACGGATGATTGAGCTGCCGAGTCCGGCGGCGACCAAGTGCTGCGCGAGCGCGCGCGCATGAGCCGCATACGCACCGGCCGCCCCTGGGTGGAGCCAGTCGCGGTCCTTGATGGCGCTCGGGATCAGCTCCTGGGTGATGATCAGCTGACGCTGAGTACCGGGTGTCGTTGCCCACGCACTCCAGTTCGAGTTGGGATCGTAATAGTCGATGATCCACGGGTTCTCCCAACCGGTCCAGGTCGGTGCCGCGTTGATGTAGACCTGGATGCAGCTGTATCGGCGTCCGACGAGGTTGTTGAACGCCTTCAGAATCGAGATCTTGTGCGCGGTATAGACGCAGTCCTCTTTGGCATTCGGCGCCACGTATGCGCGCACGCTCGACGCCAGCATCATCATCCCAACGACGATTGCGAGGCAGGCCAATCCCAGCCGGCTGCACCGACCGCGTGCAGCATGCGCCTCAGCCGACATACGGCGTCCATCGGTCCGGTCCCCGACCGTCTTAATGTTGACGGGACCGGCTGGACGCAATGCGGAAGACGACGCGCCGCTCGACGCCGGCGACCTGGACTACTGCCTCGACACTACCGCGGTTGCGCCAGCCAAGACCTGACCCGCTGCGCGACGAAGCGTCCGACCGCGCCCTCCGAGCAGCGCGTCTCCCACCATTCCACGCTCGCTCGGTGCAGATCCTCGAGGTGCCGTGGCGCCCCCAGGAGCCCCGGCACCACTACGCCGAGCTCGCTCCATTGCCTGATCCTGACAACCGGGGCGCCGCGATAGAACCAGTGATCGGGAAGGTGTTCGCAGACGACGACGCAACCAGCGCGCAAGGCCTCGAAGAACCGGAACGTCTCCGGCGAGTAGCCGCGCGGAACCAGACACAGTTTCGTGTGTGCCAACAGCTCTGAGTAGGACTGTGTCAACTCTCTGGCGAGACGATCCTGTCCGGGGAACAACGTCGGAAAGCCTGGTTGCGACATGATGAAGATTGGTTCGTCCGGGAGCGCCTTGGAGAGCGTGAGGAGCTCGCGGTGCATGTGGCGTCGATTCCTGTCGCGTGGCGTCCCCACAATGCCACGCCATCCCCCTCGGTGCGCCCCGTCAAGGCCACTGCCCGCAAACGAGACCGACCAGCGGCGCTCGGCGAATCGGACCTCCGGAATGTCATCCTGGTTGTAGTAGCCGAGCGGGATCGGGTCGATCGGCGGGCGGGGCCGCAGTGGATGACCGCCACCCCAGACACGACGCACGGCGCCGGGAGCCCATCGGGCGGCGCGACGAACGAAGTGCGCCAGCTCAAGCGCTTCGACGAGGCCGGGACGCGGCGCCGGCGGCATCCACGGTGGGCGAGTCCCGTAGCACTTGAATGTGCACAGGACATCATTGGACCAGCGCGGAATCCGCGCGTCCTCGTCGCCTTGCACAACCGCGACGACGTGCTGCCCCACCTCCGGCAAACGATCGAGATCCCACGTGAGCACGAACGTCAACCCCGGATGGTCGCTGAGCAGATCCGACGCGACGGCAAGCATGCGTCCCATGTAGGTGATGTCATGTCCCGTCCCGTCAGTGGCGACGGGCGGCCGCCACACGACGGGCTGGCGGCCGGTCCGGCACACGAGGAAGCGGTGCGTGACCACGCGCCGGCGCGCACTCAGCGGCTGACGAGCTCGCACAGGAACCCGGCTCCCTGAGCCAGGTGGTCTGCCACCGTGAGTGTCATCCCGGTCCGTCTGTTGCGCACGGCGGAAATCAGCAGCAGCGCCGGATACGGGCGGAACACAATCGTCAGCGGAAGCCCGAGCAGGAACAGCACATACGCACAAAGCGCCGGGTCGGTCTTCCAGGCCGTGTTTGCTCGACTGCGATGCTTGGAGTAGAGCCGTGCCCTGGCCCGACCGTATGACCAGGCGCGCCGGATCTGTCGCCGCCGCGTGCCCCAGTCCGCTGTCACCACCGCGTCCGGGACGCTGCGCAGCCGGAAGCCGGCGTCCACCAAGCGCCACGAGAAGTCGACATCCGACCCGTACTCGAACGATTCGTCGAAACCCCCTACGGCTTCGTACGCGCGCCGCGTGAAGGCAACGTTGATCGTGGGACATTCAGCCACGTAGCGCAGCGGCCGAGCGCCGTGCGCGTCATACAGATCAACGGAACCACGCCCGAGGGTCCTGCCGACCGTGACCTCCTCTTCGCGGTCACGAATCGGCTGGGTCAGAGCGTCCGCCCAGCCGGTGACGGGAATGCAGCCGCTGTCGGTGAACACGATTGTCTCGCCGCGCGCATGACGGACGCCGATGTTTCTTTGATGAGGAATTGTGATGTTTACACCGTTAGGAGGGCGATAGTCGATCCACCGATGTCCGGCATGGGCCGCCTGGATGTGTCGAAGTTTCCCCGATGATGCATCGACGACGATCACTTCCGCCGCCTCGTCGAGCCTCGCCGCCTGACCCGCGACGGCCGTCAGCGTCTTGGAGAGCAGCGGCTCGTCCTTCGAGATGATCACGAATGAGATCACGGCGATCGCAGACGACAGTAGTCAATCCAAGGCAACAGTCAGGTCAGGTGCGCCCTGGTTAGGATACAAACGGCCGTCAGTACCTGCGACGAGGCGCGATGACCATCAAACAGCATCTCAGGACGACATACCGTCGGTCTCGTGGTTTGATCGCGACGGTACGGCAGCGAGGGGACGCGGCCTACTGTCCGTGTTGCGACTCCTGGCAGCGATCCTTTCGTGATCTCGTGATGCCTGACCGGCAGTGCTGGATTTGCGGATCACTCGAGCGACACCGCTTGGTCGCGATCCTGTTCTCGTTGCGACCGGAGCTCACGCGTCCTGGTCGCGATGTCCTCCATATCGCCCCCGAGGCCATGCTTGCGACACGGCTCAAGCGTCACGCCCGTTCGTACGTCGGTGGAGACCTGACCGCCGAGTTCGGCTCCGCAAGGATCGATGTGCTTGACCTGCAGTTCGGCGATGGGTCATTTGACGTCGTGGTCTGCAACCACGTCCTCGAGCATGTCCCTGACGACCGGCGAGCGATGCGCGAGGTCCGGCGTGTCCTCAGGCCAGATGGCTGGGCAATGCTGCTCGTTCCGGATGTTCAGCTTCCACACACGGCCGAGACACCTGACATCGATGACCCGGACGAGATGCTCCGCCTCTATGGCCAGCGAGACCACGTGCGTCGCTACGGCTGGGACTATCTGGACCGTCTGCGTGACTCTGGGCTCGAGCCGGAGGTGATCCGACTGGGTGGCCTGATCACGCCGGCCACCGCGAGCGTCTGTCGCCTCCTCAAATTTGGTGAGATCGAACCGCTGTTTCTCGCCCGAGTTGCAACACCGTGAGCAACGCACTTCGCACACGCGTCGATCGGATCACGACGGAAGCTCCATTTGCTTCGCTGGCCGCTCGCGGGCGCGCGCTGCGCTCGGGACGACGCGGCCTGCGGAACTACCGAGACGACCGACTCGTACGCGCCGTCGCCGCCGCGCATCTGTGCCCGACGTCGTGCTGCATCGACGTCGGCGCAAACGTGGGCCTGCTCCTCTCGACGTTTGCAGACATCGCGCCGCATGGCCACCACATCGCGTTCGAGCCGGTTCCATCGCTTGCCCGTGCCTTGAGGGAGCGATTTGCCACCGTTGACGTCCGACAGATCGCGCTGTCCGATATCAGCGGCACGACCTCGTTCGTTGTGCACACGTCGCTCCCGAGCCGCAGCAGTATCCGGAGGGTCGGATACGGGCCGGACGAGACCGAGGTCATCACCGTCGAAACGGAGCGGCTCGACAGTGCTCTTCCCCCCGGCTATGTCCCCGACCTCGTCAAGATCGACGTGGAGGGTGCCGAGCTCCTCGTCCTGGAGGGCGCGCGGGAGACGCTGCAGCGCGCGCGGCCCCTCGTGCTGTTCGAACATCAGCGCGAGACCGCCCAGCACTACGATTCGCCGACGACACAATTGTGGGACTTGCTCGACGGATCGCGATATCGCGTGTTCGACATGGACGGGGAAGGTCCGTTCTCACGTACGGCCTTCCAGGCCCTCGTCGAGCACGGCCGGCGATGGAACTTCCTCGCCAAGGGATGTTGATCAGCGCACGGCAGAGATAAACATGTACGACGACAGACTGGTCAGTCGCAACCGTCGCACGACGTATTCGTACAGCGATGTCACCAGAAATACCGGGAACAGCGGCTCGAAGTAACCCGGCTGCGCGTACGTGACAGTGATCGACACGTCGCGAAAGCCCGCCTCCCTAAAGAGCGAGTACATGGCCTTCGGATAGCAGTGATCGTACACAACGTCAAACTCGATCTGGCTGCGCGCCGCCGGATTGACGACGTGCAGGAGCGCGAGCAGCCGCCGGAATGACAGGAGCCGCGCAGCGAGCGCAAAGAGCGCGTAGCGACATGGAACGAGATGGAGCGTTCTGGCGCCGGGCCTCAGGGTCCTGGCGATCTCCTGCACCGCGGCCGGAACTCCGTTGACGTGCTCGAGTGCCGTCCGCGACAGGACGAGGTCCGCGCTTGCGTCTGGGAACGGCAGCCGCGCCGAGATATCGGCCACGCAGGTCTCGCTGACGTCGGTGTTCAGCGCCAACTCCTCCGGCGAGACATCGACCGCGATCACCCGCAGCGGTGGCCGGTTGGCAAGCGCCGCTGCGTACACGCAGCGCCGTCCGCCGCCGAGGTCGAGAACCGTCGAACCCGCCGGAAGCCGGCGCAACTCCGCCGCGGCGGATTGCTCGAACGCGCTCCATAGCGGTTTGTCGCTCTCCAGCCCGAGCGCGCTCGCAAACCAGCGCGAGAGCCGTACGTTGGCCTCAAGGAATCGATCGAACACGGGTTCCACCTCGCTGCGATCTCATGCTGTGATCTCTTGAAAAGCGTCGACGGTCTGCTTTGCGATGTCCTCCCAGCTCCCTCTCGTGGCGAGGGTTCGTGCAGCCGCTCCCTTCGCCTGCAGCTCAGCGATCGGCATGACCGCAAGCTCCATCAGCGAACGGGCGAGCCCTGCCTGCCCGGCCGGATAGCGGATCACGCCCTCATCGCCGAGGTCGTCAAACGCCGGAAGATCAGGGACGATCCCCAAGCGGCCCGACGACAGGCCGAGGATCACGCTGCTGCTCGTCGTGACGGCGCGGAACGGGTAGACGACGGCATCGGCCCCGTTGAACAGCGCCGGAAGGTCTGCGTCCGGTACATGACCCAGTGACAGCGCCACGTCGGACCCGGCTGCTGCTGCCAACGCTCGCAGACGATCTCGCAGCCCCGGATCCGAGCAGCGCCCCGCCACGATCAGCCTCAGCTTGCCCCGCACCGCACCTGACGCGTCGAGCAGGTCCTCGACGCCTTTGTATGCAGCGATCTGACCGAAGAACAAAACCGTTCGCGTGGCCGACGGCTGCGGCGGCGGGAGCCGTAACAGTCCATCTGCCGTCACCGGTCCGAGGGGTATGATCCGGCTGCGTCGCGGCGTTCCGACGACGCGCTCGAGTGTCTGCAGCGCGCTGCGGGAGTGTGCGATGACGAGGTCGCTGGCAGCGATCAGCGTGCGGCGGGCGGCCAAATCGTCGTCGAACACCGGGTCGTGCGGCAGGACGTTGTGTGCCGTCCAGGCAACTCGGATTCCGAGCTTCGTCGCGACCCACAGCACGAGTCCGAACCATCCTCGGCTCGCGCGCGCGATCGCGGGCGAGCCGGCTGCGCCGGTGAAACGAAAGCAGTATGTCCAGTGCACATGCAGCACGCGATACCGCCGGAGCCGGCAGCACGCCAGCTCGAGTGGGAGAAGGAGCAGATTGAGGCTGCGCGACGGCGTGAGCTGCCCGGCGTACCGGACGATGACCCCCGCTCGCCGCAGCGGCGCGTACAGCAGCTCCTGATACGGGTTGGGGTCGCGGGGCATCGCGACCACCTTGATCAACGTCATCGGTGAAGGACCTCACTGTCACCGTTGGCGTACATCGTGTCGAAGAAGCTGTTCAGGAAGTCACTCGGCCAGCGATAGGTCGACGCAGTGTCAGCGATCTGTCCTCTGGCCCGTCCCAGAAGCGTGTTGGTCCGGGTCGCGTAGACCCATGCGCCACCGTCAAGCGTTTGCGGGACGAGATCCGTCAACGCGACGGCACCCCTCGCCGCAAACAGACGCAGTTGGCCATAGCGGTCAGCGTAGAGCGGTTGATGAAAGCTCTCGACGGTTGCCCACGTTGCGGCAGCAAGCTCGGCCGGCGTGATGTACTGCCGCTCGAAGTCCTCCCCGCTCTGAGACAGGTTGAGCGACGTGTTTCCACCCACGATCGCCTTCACCACGCCCGTCTGGACGGCGAACACCACGGCAAAGGTGAGCACCAGCGCCGCGCCGGCCGCCCACCGCAGCCCACGCGTGCGCGCAAGCAGCACCTGCGCGAGCCACGCTGCCGGAATCGCCAGGAGCACGAGCGCCTGCAGGAGCGCCCGGCTCTGGTTGTATGCAGCCGCCGCCGTTCCGCTGAACCGAACGACGGCGAGCATCGCGACAGCCGCCAGGGCCAGGATCCCGACCTGCCGAATGCTGACACCCCCGCCGCGTCGCAAGGTCAGCACCACGGCGCCGACCACCCCGAACACGAGCATCAGCTGACCGAAGACGGTTGACACCGTCGTGAGCGCCGCTGCGGCGAACCGGGATCGCACCGCGGACACCGGGACATTGTCCGGCTGCAACTGGAAGCGCGGCTGATTCGCGGCCGGGATCGGATGGATGTACGTCTGACGTGAGCGGTAGTCGCGGATCGCCAGCCGCTCGAACGCGGTCGCGGTGACGCTGCTCCCGACGTTGCCGTTCAGATACTGATTGACGATGCCTCCTGAGCCGTGCGGCTGCAGCTCGAGGCCGTCCCGCTGAAGCGAGGACACGAATGCTGAGACGTTGCTGGCCGATCGGGTTGTGCCGGCGTACCAGATCGCCGCACCGCCGAGGAGCACCGCGGTGGCCACGGCCATCGGGGCGGCAACCGTTGGCAGTGCTCGAAACCGCGACACGATCGCTTCGAGAGCGAGTGCGATCACGAGCACCGAGATCGCGAGATAGGTGCTCGAGTAATGGGAGACGACGACGCCGAGCGCGAATACCGCGACCAGCCGCAGGCGAGCACCCCTGGTCATCCGCCCGTCGATCACCGCCGCGATCAGTGCGGCGAAGAACACGAGCGCGATCTCCTGCCGGGCGAGCTCCGGCCCCTGTTGGAAGAAGTAGCTCTGAACGAGCATCAGCGCCGCCGCTCCGACGGCGAACGCCCGCCGCAGAAAGCGCTCGGCGACCAGAAAGATCGACACGGGCAGCAACGCGGCGAGGACGGGATAGAGAACCTTGAACGCGATCAGGGGCGAGCAGCCGGTCACGGCTGCCAGGACGCTCGGCAGGATCGTGATGCTGAGCATCGCGCCGTACGCGTCGTGGTGATGGACCACGTGCCAGACCCCCGCGGCATGGGTGTGCTGAGCGATATAGAGCTCGGTCGTGATGTCGAAGCCGATGATTTCCTGACTGCGCACCGAAAAGGCCCACTCGGTCGCAAGCGCGCACGCGAACAGCAGCATTGCCAGCGCTCCCCGACTCAGCCGGCTCGTGAACGCGAAACACGAGATCAGCGCGAGGACGGCGGCCCCCGCGGCGGCTCGTGCCACCGCATGGCCGTGCCCGTTGTTCAGCAGGAGCGCGCCGGCGGCCGACAGCGCCGGCAGCGCCAGGGGAAGGAGCAAACTCGGGTGCGGAATGAGCTCCGCCCAGCGGAGCCGATCGTGGCTGGCGCCCCTGCTCGCCGCGAGCGACAGCACGGCGGTGAGCGCGAGCACGACGACGGCCGTCGTCACGCCACGGAGTGGATGGGCAATTCCCACAGACGGCGCCACCACGTCGGCCAGAAGGCCGCTGACCATGAGGACAGCCAACGACGCCACGGGCACGTAGACCGGATAGCCGGTGACCGCGACGTTCGGAACCCTCAATGCACGCAGCAGCGCGAGACCGGGAACGGTCAGCGCCAAACCGACGAGCAGCACGTCGGCGGCCCAGATCCCGCGCAGCGGCAAGAGCGCTGCGATCGCTGCGACACCGACGAGGTCGCCGACCGGGAGTGATCTGGACCGAGCAGGCGCATGATCGGGCGTCTCGCGCTCGTCCACGCGAACGTCGAGCAGGCTCATACGCCCGCCGCCGGGTGATCGCGGACACGCATCCCGCTCACGTCAGCACCGCCGCCACGCTGTCGGTGATCGCCTCCCAGTCGTACTCGGCGAGCCACGCGCGATCTTCTGCGGCGCGATCCGGGCGAGCCAGGACGGCGGCGATCGCATCGGCGAGCGCCGCCGCTGTTGGCTCACAGACCGTCCCTCCGTTGGCGCAGCGCGCGACGAGGTGCTGGGCCAGGTTGTCGGGCGCCGAGGTGGTGATCACCGGAACACCGCACGCCAGTGCCTCCAACACGGCGATCCCGAAGCCCTCGCGCTCCGACGGGAACACCGCGACGCGGGCGCCCTTGAGCAGGCCGTACACGCCCCGCTGGGTCTCGACATCACGCCGGAAGTGCACGCGGTGCGCGATCCCGAGCGCCTGCGCCTCGCATTGGAGCGACTCCAGCTGGGGCCCCGTGCCGACGATGCACGCGCTCGCCGGTCGTCCCGACTGTTCGAGGATCCTCAACGCCGCGAGCAGCAGATCGATCCGCTTGTGTCGCAGGAGGCGGCCCACGACGACCACATCAGCCCCCGTGGGGCCCGCTTCGACGTCGCAGATCACCTCCCGGTCGATCCCGTTCGGAGCCACGACCACCGGCACTTTGGAGCCGGTGAACTCACGAAGACGTTCGGCGGTATGTCCAGATGCGGCGATGATCGTGTCGGGGAGGCGCATCGCAACGCTCTCGCACAGCCAGCCCATGCGGCCCGGAGCACCCAGGTAATTGCGCCAATACTGCGGTCCCCAGCACTCATGCCATGTCACCACGAGGCGCTTTCTCCGCACGAGTGCGACAAGCTTGAGTGGCACGAGTTGCATGTACGGCATATGGTCAGCCTCGATCACGTCAAACGGCTGCGCGATCAGCCGCAGGCAGCAGATCGCGAACACCACCGCCTGACGAATCGAACGGCGGCCGCCGCTGTACAGCGGCATCAGCGGAGATATCGCGTGATAGGTCACCTTGCCATGGCGTCGGGTCGTCCCGCCGCGCCACCACTTCATCGTGTACACGTGGACCTCAGCGCGGTCTGCCAGCCGTTGTGAGAGTTCCCAATAGCGCTGCTCCTTGCCGCCGCGGTGGTACGGGCCCACCGCATCGGTGACGAGCGCCACGATCCGCCTACGCTCGTGCACGGCACGTTACCCAGAAGGAGATTTCATCTGATGTGTACGCCAGGACGACCCGCACCTTGATAACGCCCAGACGTCGACCGCATCGAATCTCAACACGCTGCCGCGTGGTGACACGCTGCCCGGCACCCAGCTGAGCCACACCCGTAAACCTGGGCGGGCCGTCGCCCACGTAGACCGACCAAGGGTAGTTCAGTGTGCCATGCGTGTTGTTGTGGATGACAAACGCGACGTTGTCCCGTTCGCCGCTGCGATGCGGGCGTTCCCCAAGCCGCGCGATCTCCCCCGGCTGTGGAAAGTAGAGCTCCGTGAACGGTTGCGAAGCCGCCGAGATTCCCAGGGTCCGCACCACGCTGCGGCCCGCGCTTGTCTGGGCGAGGCCGATCGCCGCGACCACCGCGCTGATCAGCAGGGCGGTCGGCAGAGCGCGACGGGTGACACGCGGTCTCGTGGCCATGTCCAGCTATGGCATCGTGAATATGGTGTACCCCAAGATGTTCCCGAGCAGAGCACGCGAGTTCCTCTCGAGCGCGCTCACCCCAACGACCGTGAGGCCGGGACACCACCTCCCCCGCACGGTTGCCGATGCCGGCGGTACGACGGAGACGCTGACGGTTCTTCCACGCGTCGGCTGAAAGACGCGCCTGAAGGTTGTGTCTGTGCACGATGCTCCGCCGGTCGGACTGAACGATGCAATTGCAACCTGATACTCCTGGTTCGCTGGAAGCGCTTGCGTCGTGCGAAAGCTCACGTCAATCGGTGCTGTCCGGCCCGTGACGGGCTGCGTGACGCTGACAGAGAGTGGCGTGAGCTGTTCATATCCACCGACCAGCCGGGGCATCGGGGTCCGTCCGAGCTCGACGACCCTCCCGCGTCGGATGTCGAATGGGAGCGCTCCGGTCACGCTCTTTCCTCCCGGCAGCGTGATCTTGACGATGCCGGCACCGCGCGCGCGGAAGACGCCGCGCGCCAGCGAGAACTGCACGACGGATTTCGGCGGCGCGTACCGGCTGAAGGCAAAGCTGTACCCCCAAGCCTTGCCGGTCGTGGCGACCGTCGAGAACGTCCAGCTCCGTGGGTTATCGGTGACATGTTTGAACGGGTTCCACGTCAACATGTCGCTCAGACTCGCGAACCATGTCTGGACGGTGTGGGTGCCGCCATGCTGGTCAAACGTCACGGGGACGCCACCCTGCCGAGCTCGCGCGACGAACGAGGCTGACTCCTGCGCGAATTCGAGTTCCTCGAACACGGCCATCACCGACGTATCTTCTCCCGGAGTCGGAGTCCCGTTTCCCGCCCCGACAAAGATGCGTGTGTTCCTGAGGTTGCCAACGAGCGCAAGCGGATCGTGTCCGTTCGCGTAGAACTGATTCGGCGGTCCCCAGTACGTTGGGAACCCCGGGAAGATGCGGAGGAAGTTCGCGCTCTGCGGCGACAGGACCCCGGAGAACGAACCGGCGCTACCGAAGTAGCTCGGCAGCTGTGAGGCAAGGTAGATCGCGCCGTAGCCGCCCATCGAGAGCCCGGCGATCGAGTGCTCGCTCCGCCCCGGACAGACGTGGAGGCGCCTGGTCACGAGCGGCACGATGTCTTGGAGGATCCAGCTCTCGAACGCTGGGTGACGCAGGCCGTGCCACCAGTTATTGATCCACCACGTGTCTCCGCTGCCCGGCAGCACGAGGATCGCGGGGATCCTCATGTGCAGGAGCTCGCCATCGCCGATCTCAAGCCACTGCAGCGAGACCGGGGCGCTGGTGCCAGCGACGCCCTGCGCCGAGCCGTGGAGGAGATAGAGGACCGGCCAGCACTTGCGAGTCCTGTAGCCCGTCGGGAGGACGACCGTCGTCACAAGCTTGCCGTCTACGAGATCTCGCGGGAAGAGATCTCGCTTCGCGACGAACTGCCCACCCGGAGTCGTCCATTGCTGAACCGAGGCTGCGCCGGCGGAGGGCGCGCACGCGCTGCCGAGCGCGATCACCACGGCCAGGGCGCGCAGTCCGCGCCGCGCGCATGCTCGGCCTGAGCTCACGAGACCTCTCACTGGGCGCGTGCCACGATCGGCGGACTCGGTGCCTCGGAAATCGCCACCGGCGCGAGTTCTTCGAGAACGCGGGCCGATGCGGCCAGCGCGTCGAGCGGATCGTCCGCTCGCGCGGGCGCGGCGTGCTGCTGTGCCGTGAAGCGCACTCGGACGAGCACGTGAAGGCACTCCAGCCCGTCTCGCCAGGTGATCTTCTTGCCGTTTTCGAGCGAGCGGCTGTGGTAGCTGATCGGGACCTCGAACGGGCGGATCCCTCGTTTCAGCAGCTTGGCGGTGATCTCGGTGTCGAGCCCAAATCCCTCCTCGGAGAGCGCAAGCCTCGTGAACAGGTCGACCGGCAGCAACTTCAGGCACGTGTGAAGGTCGCTGAGGCAAACGTCGAACAGGACGTTGGCCGCAAACGTGAGGGCTCGGTTGCCGACCGCATGACGATATGACTGGTAGCGGGTGTTCGCGCCGAACAGGCGCGTACCGAACACGACGTCGCTTCTCCCCTGAAGCACCGGAGCGAGGACCGCCGTGAGGTCGGCCGGGTCGTACTCGAGGTCTGCGTCAAACGGCACGAGATGCGTGCCGGTGGCGATCGCCGCGGCGCTTTGCAGCGCTGCTCCCTTGCCAAGATTTCGGTGGTGGTTGACAACGACGGCGTTGGGGTGGCGAAGAGCGCGGAGTATCTCGCCGGTCCCATCGGTGCTCCCGTCGTTGACGACAATCAGTTCAAAGGGGCATGGGTAACTCGCTCGCAATACCGCGGCAACCGCTTGAGCGATCGTTCTTTGCTCGTTGAACGCGGGCATCAGGATCGACAACTTGACGGGCCGCACGACCCGGCGGCCCGCGTGACTGTGGCCGGGCACTTCTCGGATCGGCTCGACAGGCCGCTCCAACCCCAAGGTTCCCCCCCGATCAGTCCCCGAAGCCGACCCATCCTGGTTAGATGATGACGCGCTCACTCCGTTTCGCTCTGGCCCAACTTACGATCCTCACCGCGGTCCCGGCGCCACGGTGAACAAAGTCCCTAGCCCCAGAGCCACTCGCTTCCCTCGCGTGGGCGCACGCTACCACGGGCGGACAAATGTGTGCAAGGAAATCGTCCGGACAGTTACATGGTGCATTGTCGCCGTCCGATCCTTTTATGAAGTATGAGGTGGGTTTGCTGCTCTCGCGGGTTGTGGCCGTTAGCCAAACCCCACCGCAGGCCGCCGGTAGTTACTTCGACGTTTGGGTCAAGATCCGGCGCTTTGTGAGGGATGGGTCAAGTTAACTGTTCCCTGCGCGGCCGGCGGCGACGCCCCTCAGTGCGTCCCGGGCCACTGTCACGTCGTCGAACGGCACCTTGGCTCCACCCTCGAACTCCTGTCCCTGCTCGTGACCCTTGCCCGCGATCACGACCACGTCACCGGCCTGCGCTGCTGCGATCGCCGCGGCGATCGCCTCACGCCGGTCGGCGTCGTGCTCCACGCCCGGACCCGTCCCGACGAGGATCTCCGCGATGATCGCCTCGGGATGCTCGGAGCGGGGGTTGTCCGACGTCACGATCACGTGGTCGGCCAAGCGGGTGGCGATCTCTCCCATCAGCGGCCGCTTTGTGCGGTCGCGGTCGCCGCCGCAGCCGAACACAACGTGCAGGCGGCCGGTCGTCAGACGGCGTGCCGCGGCCAGGACGTTCTCGAGTGAGTCCGGTGTGTGCGCATAGTCGACGACGACGGCGAAGTCCTGGCCTTCGTCGACTGTCTCGAAGCGGCCGGGGACCTGTCCGGCCGTGCGGATCGCCTCGACGCAGGTATGTGCGGGGACCCCAAGCGATCGCGCCGCGGCCAGTGCTCCGAGCACGTTGAGCACGTTGAAGCGCCCCCGGAGCGGTGAGGTCAGCTCGAGCGAGCAGCCGTCCGGCGTCGCGACCGTGAAGCGCGACCCGGTGATGTCCGTGTCGACCGTCACGGCACGAAACGCCGCATCGGAATCGATCCCGATCGTGATCGCGCCGGGCACCTCCGCGGCGAGCCGCCGGCCGTATCGGTCGTCGAGATTGATCACCGCATGCCGCAGGTCGGCGTCGACGAACAGGCGGCGCTTCGCACGGAAGTAGTCGTCCATCGTCTCGTGGAAGTCGAGGTGGTCCTGGGTCAGGTTCGTGAAGATCGCGACCGCGAAGTGGATCGCGTCGGCGCGATGCAGCTCCAGGGCGTGCGAGGAGACCTCGATCGCACAGGCGGTATCCCCGGCGTCGAGCATCTCCCGGAACGTCCGCTGCAGATCGATCGCCTCGGGCGTCGTGCGCACGACCTCGCGCTCGGCGCCGCCGATCACGCTCTTGACGGTGCCGAGCAGCCCCGTTCGGCGCCCGTCGGCCTCGAGCAGCGCGCGCACAAGGAACGCCGAGGTCGTCTTACCGTTCGTCCCGGTGACGCCGACCGTCGCCAAGGACGCGGTCGGATCGCCGTAGAACCGTGCGGCCGCCGGCGCCATCGCGGCTCGGACGCTTCGCACCTGGACCTCAGGGACACCCAGGCCCAGCGGACGCTCCACCACGAGCGAGACAGCGCCGCGCGCGATCGCCTCCCCGGCGAACTCGTGCCCATCCCGCGTGAACCCGGGCACGCAGAAGAACAGCGTCCCGGGCCCGACTGTGCGGGTGTCGTAAGCGAGGCTGCTGATCGCGACCCCACCGGCGGCGGCCGGTACCTCGGGCATGACGCTGTCCAGGCGCATTGCAGCGCAGCGTACCCACGCGGGCGGCTGCCCGGACCGGTGCCGACGCGGGTTATGGAGGCTATCCCTGCCCGAACCCGCGGCCTCGGGCCCTCAGCTCACGCTTCTCGATCACGCGGTCGACAAGACCATACGCCACGGCCTCCTCACCGGTGAAGAAGCGGTCGCGCTCCATGTCCGCATGGACGCGCTCGACCGACTGGCCGGTGTGGTGCGCGTAGATCTCGTCGACGCGCGCCCGGAGCGCGAGCACCTCCTTCGCGTGAATCTCGATATCGCTCGTCTGACCTTGGAATCCGCCGGTCGGCTGGTGGATCAGGATCCGGCTGTTCGGCAGCGCCATGCGCTTGCCGGGCGCACCGCCGGCGAGCAGCAGCGACCCCATCGACATCGCGATCCCGTAGCAGATCGTCTGCACGTCGGGACGAATGAACTGCATCGTGTCGTAGATCGCCATGCCGGCGTAGACCGAGCCCCCCGGTGAATTGATGTAGAGGGAGATGTCCTTGTCGGGGTCGTCGGACTCGAGATGCACGAGTTGAGCGACGATCAGGTTGGCCGACTCCTCGTCGACTTCGCCGCCAAGGAACACGACGCGATCATTCAGAAGCCGGGAGTAGATGTCGAACGAGCGCTCGCCGCGCGCGGTCTGCTCGACGACCATCGGAACCAGTGGCATGGGGTCCTCTCCGTCGGGGCGTGATAATGTGCAACCCTGTGGTTGCACCCGTGACGATAGCAAGATGCGCAACCCTCCAGTTGCGCGTTGTTGTCTCTAAGGTTTGGAGGCGGTGAGATGAGCGACCGAATCGAGCGCGAGCTGCTGGTGCCCGCCTCCCGGGAGGAGGTCTGGGACGCCGTCGTCCATCACGGCTGGCTGGCCGATGAGGTGGACCTCGACCTGCGGCCCGGCGGCGACGCGCTGTTCCGCTCCTCGGATGCGGTCAAGTCAGGCTGGGTCGAGGACGTGCGGGAGCCAGCGCGGCTGGCGTTCTGGTGGGCGGCCGACGGCGAACCCGCCACGCGCGTGGAGTTGACGCTCGACGCTGTCGGCGCCCACACCCTTCTGCGCGTCGTCGAGACGCGTCCGCTCGAGGTGCTCGACCTCGTCGGCGTCCCGCTTCCCGGGATCGGCGGCGCGACCCTCGGTCCGGCGCTCGTCGCCGCCTGAGCGATGCGCAGAGATGCGGACCGCGCCGGTGCCGTGTTCGACGCGCTCTCCGATCCGACCCGGCGGGCGATCCTGGCCGCGGTCGCGGACTCGCCCGCGGTGACCGCGACCGAGCTCGCGACCGGGCTTCCGATCTCGCGCCAGGCGGTCGTCAAGCACCTGACGGCACTCACGGACGCCGGATTGCTCGATCGCGAGCGCTCCGGACGCGAGGTGCGCTACCGGATGACGCCGGCGCCGCTGTCGGACGCGGTGTCGTGGATGGCAGAGGTCGGCGGCCAGTGGGATGCGCGGCTCGCGTCCCTGGGCCGCCAGATGAAGAATCGGGGCCAGGCCTGATCAGTTCGGCGAGATGCCGAGGTACGGCACGGCCCACCCGACGATCCTCTGGAACGCCGGTGCCGCCACCGAGCCGCCGTAGATCGCTCCCTGAGGCTCGTCCACCATCACCGCGACGAGCAGGCGCGGGCGGTTGACGGGGACGAAGCCGATGAACGACGCGATGTACTCCGTGCTCGAGTAGTGGTTGCCGACAACCACGTTCGCGGTGCCAGTCTTGCCCGCCATGCTGTAGCCCGGAATCTGGGCGCCCGACGCGGTGCCACCGTCGGCGAATACGCCCTTCAGCATGATCCGCAACTGCGCCGCCGCGGCCGGTGAGATGATCTGATGCCCCGCCGGGGTCGGCGCCGCCTTTCCGCCGATCGACGCGACGATGTGCGGCGGGCGCAGGACGCCGCCGTTCGCGATCGCGGCGTACGCCGTTGCCATCTGGATTGGCGTGACCGACTCGCCCTGGCCCATCGGCAGGTTCCCCATCGAGGAGCCCGAGTACTTCGTGTACGGCAGCACGATGCCCTGTTGCTCATCAGGCAGGTCGATGCCGGTCTTCGCGCCGAAGCCAAAGCGGTGCACCCAGTAGTCGAAGCGCTGCTTTCCGAGGCGCATGCCGATCTCGTCCGCCCCGATGTTGCTCGAGACGCGCAGGATGTCCGCGACCGACAGGGTCTCGTAGCCGTGGCTCTCGGCATCGTGGATCTGGCGGTCGGCGACCTGGAGGACCGGTGGGATGTCGAACGGCGTCGTGGGCGCAACGACACCGTCCGCAAGCGCGCCGGCGACCGTGATCGCCTTGAACGTCGAGCCCGGCTCGTAATTGAAGCCGACCGCGCGGTCCTCGTTGGCGTAGTCGGGGGCGCCCGAGGGATCGTTCGCATTGACCCGCGGCCAGTTGGCGAGCGCGAGGATCGCGCCCGTGTTCGGGTCCATCGCGATCGCGGTCGCACCCTTTGGTGAGTACTGCGCACCGACTCCCGCCAGCACCTGCTCGACCTCATCCTGGAGCGCCGCGTCGATCGTCAGCTGGACCGTCTTGCCCGGCTGCATCGCGCGCACGTCGTCGATCGAGATCGGCTGCCCGATCGCGTCGTTGACGATGTTGCGGATCCCGTCGCGACCGTGCAGCACGCTGTCGTAGCGGTACTCGATCCCACTCGCGCCGTGACCGTCGAGGTGCACGCCGCCGAGCACCTGCGACGCCGCCCAGGCCCGCGGATAGATGCGCTTGATCGTCGGGAGCATCGTCAGCCCGTCGACCGGCTTGCCGCTGATTCGCAGCTTCGAGATCGCGGCGGCGGTCGCCGCCGGCACCTGATGCGCGAGGTACACGAAGCCGGTGTGGCGCTTGGACAGCGCCGTCAGCAGCGTCATCTGCGACGTGCCGAGCAGCGGGGAGAGCAGCCGTGCCATCGTCACCGTGTCTTCCTGTTCGCGCGCGATCAGGTACGGATCGGCCGCGATGTCGTCCGCCGATTGGCTGATCGCGAGCTCGACCCCGTTGCGATCGGTGATCGTCCCGCGCGCGGCCGGCAGCGTCAGCTTCGTCACTTGCTGCGTCGCGGCGACGCGCTGCAGCGAGCTTGCGCGCACCGCGCCCAGGTACGTCGCGCGGGCCGCCGCGATCCCGAGCAGGCAGATGAATGCCAGGAACAGGATCCCGATGCGGCGGTCGATCACGCGCACGGCACGGGACCCTCGAGCGCCAAGCGGCTCAGTGGCCGGTGCGCCGGACGCTGCACTAACCCCCCACCGGGACCGACGCCCCGCCGGTCGTCGCGGCGCCGGCACCACTCTGAGCGGGACTCGAGACGGGGGTCGCCGTCGGACCGGGGCCGCTCGAGGCGGCGCCCGCGCTGGCCCCGCTGGCGGTGCCGGTCACGGACGGGCTTGTGCCGGATGCGGACGGGCTTGTGCCCGTCGCGCCGCCGTTCGCGGTGGCTGTGGCCGTACCGGACGCGGACGGGCTTGTACCGGATGCGGACGGGCTTGTGCCGGTCGCGGCGCCCGTTGAGGTGCCCGCGCCGGTGGTCGCGCTCTGCGCCGGTGTCGCAGCCGACGGTGTCTGTGCCGTCGTGCCGCCGAGCGTCTGCGAGGAGGTCGTGGCCGGCGACTGCGACGCGGGCTGAACGAGCGCGCCCGCGGTGCTCGCACCGGCCGCCGCCAGCCCGGCCACCGTGGTCGCAGCGCCGTTCAGGCCGGTCGCGACCGTCCCGTTCGTCGTCGTGAGCGCGAGGAACGAGGCCGGGTCGGGAGCGTGGATGTTGGCGATCGCGCGCGACACGTCGCTGCCGCTGTTCCCCGCTGACAGGAACCCGACGCCACCGGGTTGCGGCATGACCATCCCCTGCTGCGCGGCGAGGGACTCGATCCGCGCGTCCCCGTCGAGCGCCGCGACGCTCTCGCGCAGCACCTCGTTGCTGGCCTGAAGCGTCGCCGTTCGCCCGATCGAGCGCCCGAAGCTCGCCCCGAGCTTCAGCACCTCGACCTGCATCGCGACGATCCCCGCGAGCATCGCGCCGAGCACCGGGATCCAGGCACGGCCGCGGATGAGCCGGTCGAGCACGCGGTGGTCGGGGAGCGTGCGGACGAACAGCAGCGCGCGAGCGCCGAGCGGCATCGCGGGCGCGTGCCGGCGCCGCCGGCGCAGGTGAGGCCGGCGCAGAAGAGGCCGGCGCGGGTGACGTTCGGGGCTGGCGCGGGACGGTTGCCGCGGGCGGCCGCGCGGTGTTGTGCGCGGTGGCGCGGCGTCGCGGGCCGGCCCGGGGGCGCGGGCCGGCCGGGGGGCGCGGGCCGGAGCAGGAGTTCGGGTTGGGGTGCCGGTTGGGGTGCCGGTTGGAATGGCGGTTGCGGTGGCGGTCTGGTCCGAGGGCGGGACGGCCACGACGCCGGCGGCGCCGCCGACCGGACCGGAGACCCGGCGCGGCGCCTTCGGCGCGGGCTGCTGGCGCAGCGCCCGGCGATGCCCTCGCGGCGGGCTTACCGCCCCGTTCCCACCGGCCCCGGGTGGGCGTTTCTTGCGGGCGCCGCGCCCGGCAACTGTCGCTGGAGCGGGTGTCACAGGTTCGTCGTCTCGAGCTTGCGGGCGGCCCGCAGGTGGGCGGACTTGGACCTCGGATTGGCAGCGATCTCACCGGGGGTCGGCGCGAGCGCACGCCGTGTCAACAGCTCGGCCCTAGGTTCGCGGCCGCACACGCACACCGGGATCTCCGGCGGGCAGATGCAGCCGCGGGCCTGCTCGGCGAGGAACCGCTTGACGCGGCGGTCCTCGAGCGAGTGGAACGTGATCGCCGCCAGCCGACCGTCCGTCCGCAGCAGCTCCCATGCGATCGGGAGGGCCTCGTCGAGCTGCCCGAGTTCGTCGTTGACGGCAATCCGCAGTGCCTGGAACGTGCGCCGGGCGGGATGGCCGGCGGCGAACTGGGCCGGAACCGGTACCGCCGACTTGATCGCGTCCACGAGTTGCTGCGTCGAGGTCAGCGGCTCGCGGCGGCGCGTGCGCCCGATCGCGCGCGCGATCTGCGATGCGTAGCGCTCCTCGCCGTACTCACGCAGCAGGCGCGCAAGGCGGCGCTCGTCCCACGAGTTGACGATCTCCTGAGCGGTGAGATCCTGGTCGGGATCCATCCGCATGTCGAGTGGGGCGTCGTAGGCGTACGAGAAGCCCCGGTCCCAGGTGTCCACCTGCATCGAGGACATGCCGAGGTCGAGGTAGACGAGGTCAGCCTCGACGCCCTCTTCGCGCAGCTGCTCGAGGCCCGTGACGAAGTCCGCCCGGATGAACCGCGTGTGGCACTGCACCTCGGCTGCCAGCTCGGCGAACCGCTCCTCGGCGATCGGATCGCGGTCGATGCCGATCAGCGTGCCGGCGGGCCCGATCCGGTCGGCGATCAGCCGCGCATGCCCGCCACCACCGAACGTGCAGTCAACCGCGGTCTCGCCCGGATGCGGATCGGTCACGTCGATCAGCTCGCCGGCGAGCACCGGGATATGCGTCTGGGTCATGTCAAGCAGTGTCGCCAAGACTCGCTGCGATGTCGGGGATACGGGTCAACACATCCTCGCGATAGGCGTCGTACGCCTTGCGGTCCCACACCTCGATGCACTCGCCCGAGCCGGTCACGATCACGTCTTTGGCGAGGTTTGCGTAGCGCATCAGCGGGGGCGGGATCATCAGTCGGTTGGCGGAATCGAGTTCGGCGTCAAACGAGGAGTTGAAGAGGAAGCGGCTCAGTTCGCGGTACTTGGGCGAGAGCGGGTTCAGGCCACTGAGCGTGTGCGCGGCAAACGCCTCGTAAGCCTCCGGCGTCCAGATCGACACTGACCGGGCCGACCCCTCGGTCACCTCGTGCGACGCAGCGAGCACCACTCCGCCGGCCAGCGCCGCGCGGAACTTCGACGGGACGGTCAGCCGGTGCTTCGCGTCGAGCGCGTGTTCGAAGGTTCCGCGGAAGATCAAGGGTTCTCATTCGACTGACCGAATTTCAAACCCGGGTGGCTGGGTGGGAGGAGCCCTGCCACCCGGGTTCCGCATGCGCCGCCCACTGTAACCCACTACCTCCCACAATGCAACCCATTTCCCACGTCTTGCCCCACCTTCCTACCCCTCCCGCCCAGCCGGCGCCAAAGGTCCCCTGTTTCCGGACGATTCGGGGCAGTCGATCGGGCGGGGCGATCCCCGTCACGGCTGCAAGCGGGCGTGCACCAGCCTGCGACGGGTGGCGCGTTGCAAAAATCGGCTGATTCCGTCCGCCGGGTGTGCCTCAGTGTGCGGCGTCCACCGGCACTGGGTCTGGGCGGCCGTCCCGCACGCACGCGATCTCCCTCGGTTAGGTCGATTCGGTGGACTGTGAGTGGTCCCTCATCGCCAACGAAGACATACGCCCACACTCCTCCAGCCATCACGGGGCGGGGGAGATTGCTTCGGTGGCGGGGCTCGGGCGATCGGTTCGGTCGGGGCGCGGAGGATCGGTTCAGTCGCGGGGCGCGGGAGATTGCTTCGCTGACCGGGCTGCGTCGATGACCACGATCGTCCCCACCCACTCGATCAGGGGTGGGGCAAAGTGGGACGGCCGGGCCCGCTCGGCCCGCCGGCAACCCCACCGTGGAACGGCCCGGGCCCGGCAACCGGTAGGGCTCCTGAGCCCTTCGGGATCCGTGCCGGGTTCGCCGCCGCCGGCCCGGCCGCGGCCGGAAGGTCGAGCACGAGCCGCGCCCCGCGCTCGGAGGGCGCCGCCGCCAGCCCCCCACCGTGCTCGCGCGCCACACCGGCCGCGATCGCGAGGCCGCGCCCCCGGGCGCCCCGCCCGCCCCGCGGTCGCCTGATCAGCTCGGCGACCGGCGCGGGCAGCCCAGGCCCGCCGTCGGTGACCTGGACCCGCAGGCGGCTGCCGTCCCGCCGGCCCCGCACCTCGACGAGCCCACCCCCGTGCTCGACCGCGTTGGCGATCAGGTTGCGGGTCGCCTGGGCGAGCCGCAACCGGTTGCCCCAGACGCTCGCCGGCGCCCCCACCCAGATGAGCCGGATCTCGACGGTGTTCTCGCCGGCGTCATCCGGATCCGCCACGGTGACCCGGGCGGCCTCCACCGAATCCGTCAGCAGTTCGGGGACGTCGACCCGCTCCCACCCTCGAATCGGCGCGTGCCGCCCGCCGATCGCGCTGAGGTCGTCGAGCGCGAGCGCAGCCCGGCCCAGCTCGAGGTCGATCGCGCGCAGCCGGGCGGGCGAGCGCTCGGCGCATCGCGCCTCGAGCTGCAGCCCGAGTCGGGCCGCCGTCACAGGGCCGCGCAACTCGTGGCACGCGCGCGCCACAACCTCCATCGTCTCCCCGCGCGAGCGCCGGGCGCCGACGCCGATCAGCAGCGCGAGCGCCGCGGAGAGCCAGCCGGTGATCGCGAGCCCGGTCCCCATCACTCCACCGGCCCGTCGACGAGCCGGTAGCCGACCCCCCACACGTTGACCACGAACCGGGCGCCGCCGGCTCGCAGCTTCTTGCGAAGCCGCGAGGCGTGTGAGTCGAGCGTGCGCGTCGCGCCGAGCGACTGGAACCCCCACACGCCACGCAACAGTTCCTCGCGCGTGAACACGCGGGTCGGGTCGGCGGCCAGCGCGCGGAGCAGCGCGAACTCCTTCTTGGACAGCGGGAGCGGCTCGCCGGCCAGCCAGACCTGGCGCGCGAGCACGTCGAGTTCGATCGGCCCGACCCGGATCCGCCCCGACCCCGGCCGCCGGCTGCCGCGCCGGAGCAGCGCGACGATCCGCGCGTGCAGCTCCGCGTAGGAAAACGGCTTGACCACGTAATCGTCGGCGCCCCGGCGAAACCCGCGCAGCCGCTCGAGCTCGCTCGTGCGACCGGACAAGACGAGCAGCGGCAGGTCCGGGTCGAGGCGTCCGGTCAGGCGGTCGGCGTCGCGAACGACGCGTAAGAGCTCGAGCCCGTCACGATCGGGCAGGCCGAGGTCGACGACCGCGAGATCGGGATACCGGGTCTCCATGATGCGGAGCGCGTCGCCGGCGCAGTCGCATTCGAGGATCTCGTAGCCGTCGGCTGAGAGGTTGTCGGCGAGAAATGTCCGCGTCGCGCGGTGGTCCTCGACGATCAGGATCGTTGCTGATGTCACGTGCATGATCGTGAGAGCGCGCAGGCGCGAAAATCCGCCCCCCTCGCTTCCCGCGACCACGCGAAAATCCGCCCCCCTCGCTTCCCGCGACCACCCGAAATCCGCCCACTCGCCCGCTGCTGCCCCTATCACACCCGGGTCGATGCAACATCGCTTTCAGCCCCTGCGGCGGGGGAGGAATCCCACATATGATCTCGACGCCCCATGTACCGCCGTGGCAACTACAGCTCGGGCGAGGACTTCGTGCTCGAATACGGAGAGCTTCGCTTCACGTTCAACGAGCGCGATTTCCGCGAACGCTGTGAGCAGGCCGCACGGAAGCTCGGCTTTCTCGGCGGTGCCGTCGAGGAGGACGAGGCTGAGGATCTGATCAACCTCGTCGTCAACGGCGAGGTCACCGACCCCGCCTCCGCCCTCGGCGAGCACGTCAACGACTGCTGGCCCGAGCTCGTCGGTCCCTCGGAGCGCTCGCTCGTGCACTGGCTGCGCCGGCTGATCTTCCGAGGGGCGTGGCTCGATCAGCGCGTGAAGGAGGGCGAGCTCGACGTCACCTTCGACGAGGACACGAGCTCGTTCGTGTACATCCAGCCCGACCGCGGCGGCGAGCCGATCGAGCTCGCGCCGGAGCCGAGCTGGAACCGGGTCGCCTACTTCCGCCGCTAGCGAACCCGCCTGCAAGCCATCTCTGGCCACCAGCGCTGTGCGGCTCGGTCCGAGCCGCAAGATCTTTCTCGACTACCCCGCCCCGGTGACGGCAGAGATCTGTTGATCCTGCGGCGCTGGATTGTCGAGCAGCAGCCTCGGCACCGTCACGAACTTGTACCCCCGCGCGCGCAGCTGCTTGACGATGACCGGGATCGCGGCCACGGTCTCCGAGCGGTTCCCGCCAGCGTCGTGCATCAGGATGATCGCGCCGGGACGGGCGCCGGACACGACGGAGTGCACGATCGCGGCCACGCCGGGCAGGCGGTAGTCACTCGTGTCAACGGTCCACATGATCATCAGCATGCGGTACTTGTGCAGCAGCGCCAGGGTGTCGTTGTCCCATAAGCCGTACGGAGGCCGGAACAGGCGCGGGAACGGCGCGCCGTAGCGAGCGATCGCACGGGTCTGCTCGAGCAGCTGGGCCTTCTGGCCTCGCGGCGAGAGCTGTGACATCGCCGCGTGGTTCTCCGTGTGATCGCCGATCGGATAGCCGTCGGCGGTGATCAGCGACGTCCCGGCATGGAAGTCCTGCTCGACGATGCCGACCTCGAAGAACGTCGCCGGCACGTTCGCCTGCTGGAGCGCAGCGACCACCTGCGGCGTGTACGGACCCGGACCGTCGTCGAACGTCAGCGCGATCTCCCTGTGCTGCGATCCGGCAATCCGCACGTACGGCGTGTAGGCCAGGGTGCGGTCGATCGCGGCGTTCTCGGCGGCTTTCTCGGCCGCGAGGAACGATCCCGGACCAGCCCCCGCCAGCGTCCGCAGCCGCGAGAAGTACCCGGTCCCGTCATCGACCGTCACGCGAGCCGTCGAGCCACCTCCGGCTCCGGCGAGGACCCCAGCGACCAGCGCGAGCACGGCAATCAGCGCGAGCGCGATCCCACGGCGCCGCCAGTGGTGCGACTGCACGTGGCTGCCGGTAAAGCGCGGCATGCCCGTCCCGGGTCGCGGGCGAGGCCGATCACGTAGTGCAGTTGTTCCGTCGTCCATGTGCGTGCAGGTCTGTCCGCCTCCCCATGATGCCGTGTCGGGCGGTCAACTGCACTTCTGCCGCGGCGAACCGCGGTTCCGGAAGGGACATCGGCTGCGCCTCCCACTACGCTCCCGCACCATGCAATCGCCGGTGTGGGTCGTGATGCCGACGTACAACGAGGCCGCGAACATCGAACCGATCGTCCGCGCGACCGCGTCGCAACTCGAGCGACTTGTCGGCGGCGAGTTCCGGATCCTGATCGTCGACGACGGCTCCCCCGACGGCACCGGAACGATCGCGGACCGGCTGGCGGGCGAGCTCGACTGCGTCGAGGTGCTCCACCGCAGCGCGAAGGCCGGCCTGGGGCAGGCGTATCTCGCCGGGTTCGCGCGCGCGCTGTCCGGAGGGGCCGAGCTGATTGTCGAGATGGACGCGGACTTTTCGCACGATCCCGTGTACCTGAAGGACCTCCTCGAGGCGGCGCAATCGGCCGATTTGGTGCTCGGTTCCCGGTACGTACCGGGCGGCGGCGTGCGCGACTGGGGCCTGCTGCGACGGCTTGTCAGTCGCGGCGGCGGACTCTATGCCCGCATGATTCTGCGGGTCCACGTCCACGACCTGACGGGCGGGTTCAAGTGCATTCATCGCCGCGTGCTGGAAGCGATCGATCTGAGGAGCGTGCGAGCCGAGGGCTACGTCTTTCAGATCGAGGTCACGTATCGGGCGCTGCTGGCGGGGTTCACCGTTCGGGAGGTCCCGATCGTGTTCCGCGATCGGACCGTTGGATCTAGCAAAATGTCTACGCGCATCGCGATTGAGGCGATGTGGCTCGTGCCGCGCCTCCGCCGCAGTGCGCGCGCTGCCGTCGCGAGTGCATCCGACCGGACGGCAGCGATCAGAGCCCCCTGACCGCCCTGCCCCAGCGTGCCTAACGTAATCTCAATCTTGCCCAAACCCCAGCCTGAGGCGTGCCGGGCATCCTGCAAGCGATGAGCGCAGGCGGCCCGCTTGGCGCGACGCCTCAGAGCGGCGCGTTCGACCTCGCAACCGGAGCCCTCGATCGCCGCGACCGGTACGCGCGCGGCTCGTCCTCGCGCGTCCGCCTCGGGCAGCTCGGGCTCGCCGGCGTGCTCGTCACGGGGTTTGTTGTCTCGCTCGCCGCCGCCGGCACCGACAACCTGTTGCCCGAGTCGGTGCGGCCGATCCCGGCGTGGCTGGCGGGACCGTTCGGGAGCACGGGCCTCAATCTCGGCGTCGGCGGTCTGATCGGCGTCCTCGCGCTGATGTTCGTCTCGTACGTGCTCGCGGTCGGCGCGGCCGACCGGCTGTCGGCGCGCGCCGTGCTGATGAGCATCGCCGCGTTCCACGCGCTTGTGCTGCTCGCGCCGCCGCTCCTCTCGACGGACGTCTTCAGCTACCAGGCGTACGCACGGATGGGGCAGCTGTACGGAGCCAATCCGTACCTCCACGGGCCGCACGTGATGGCACTGGATCCGCTGTACCCGTTCATCGGCGCGAAGTGGGTCGCGATCCCGAGTGCGTACGGACCGCTGTTCACCGTGCTCAGCTACGTGCTGGCGCCACTGTCGATCGCGGCGAGCGCGCTTGCGTACAAGGCGATCGCGGCGATCGCGAGCCTCACCATGGTCGCGCTCGTCTGGAATGCCGCCCGGCTGCGCGGCGTCGACCCCGTGAAGGCGGCTGCGCTCGTCGGCCTCAACCCGCTGATCGTCGTCTACGGCGTCGGCGGCGGCCACAACGACCTGCTGATGCTCGCCGTGCTGATGGCTGGCGTCTACGCGCTGCTCCAGCACCGCGAGCGCGCCGCGGGCGGACTCATGGTGCTCGCCGCGGGTGTCAAGCTGACCGCCGGTCTGTTCCTCCCGTTCGCGGTCGCGGCGGGTGGCGGGCTCGGACCCCCGAGGCGCCGGCGCAACGTCCTGCTCGGCGCGAGCGTCGTCGGCGCGGTCGTCTTGAGCGTCGGTTTTGCCGCGTTCGGCAGCGGGCCGCTGCACCTGCTCGCAACGCTCCAGAAGACGCAGAGCATGGGCGATTGGAAGAGCATTCCCGGCTTCATCTCGACCCGTCTCGGGCTCGGAACCGTCGGCCACGCAGCGGGCCTGTGCCTCGGAATCGCGTTCGCGATCGTATTCGTGTGGCTCGTGCGCAAGGTGTGGCGCGGAGAGTTGGACTGGATCGCCGGCGCCGGCTGGATGGCGGTCGCGCTGCTCGTGACGGCAAGCTCGATGCTGCCGTGGTACGTCGCCTGGTTGATGCCGCTGGCGGCGCTCGGACGCGACCGTCGACTATGGCGCACGTCGGTCGTGATGACGGGTGTCGTGCTGGGAATTCAGCTGCTCGGGTACATCCCGCATGGCAGCGGTTTGCTGGGACTTTGAGCGTAAACACGTAGGATTGACGTCATGAGCTTGATCGCCACCACCTCTGACGGGGTGCGAAACCTTCGCCTCCTCAGCGTTGTGGCCCCGGTCTACAACGAAGAAGCGCTGATCGACGAGTTCTACGCGCGCGTGTGCAGCGCGCTCGAGGGGCTGCGGTTCGAGCTCGTGCTCGTCGATGACGGCTCAACCGACGGTTCGCCGGCGGCGCTCGACCGCCTCGCGTCGACCGACCCGCGCGTGCGCGTGGTGTTCTTGTCCCGCAACTTCGGGCATCAGACGGCGCTGACCGCCGGACTCGACCACGCGCGCGGTGATGCGGTCGTGATGCTCGACGCGGACCTGCAGGATCCGCCCGAGCTGATCATCAAGATGCTCGACCATTGGCGCGCCGGCTGCGACGTCGTGTACGCCGTCCGCGAGCAACGCGAGGGCGAGTCGCGCTTCAAGCTGAGCACGGCGCGGTGGTTCTACAGGCTGTTCGACAAGCTCGCGCAAGTCGAGCTTCAGCACAACTCGGGCGACTTTCGGCTGCTCGATCGCCGCGCGCTCGACGCGCTGCTGTCGATGCGCGAGCGCAACCGGTTCCTGCGCGGGATGACGGTCTGGGTCGGCTACACCCAGGCCGCGGTGGGGTACAAGCGGGATCCGCGATACGCAGGCGAGACGAAGTACACCCTGTCGAAGATGCTGCGCTTCTCGCTCGACGCGATCTCGTCGTTCTCGCACCGGCCCTTGCAGCTTGCGACGCTCCTCGGGTTCGTGATCTCGACGCTCGCGTTCATCGCGATCCCGGTCGTGATCGTGCTGCGGCTTTCCGGCTCGTACCTTCCCGGGTTCGGATCGATCACGATCGCGGTGCTGCTCCTCGGCGGGATCCAACTGATCGCGATCGGGATCATCGGCGAGTACGTCGGACGGATCTACGACGAGGTCAAGGGCCGCCCGCTGTACCTCGTCCGGGCCAGTCGAAACCTCACCGAGCTCGACGCCGACGTCCCGGCACAGCCGGTCCCAGTCGCCACTGAGCACGAGACGCGGGGCGCGTAGCGTCCGCGTTCAGCCGCCGGCCGGGTTCGGACCGACCGCACGGTTCGGCCCGAGCTGCGCGCCGTTCGCGTCGCCATGCTGCCCGTCGGCAGCGCCCTGCTCGAGTGCCGTGATCCGACTCGCGAGGCCCTTGATCGCGTCCGCGATCGGGTCGGGCAGATGCACCCAGTCGGCGTCCGGCCCCTCCGGACGCCGGCCTTCGATCCGCACCGGATGACCCGGGTTGCCGACGACGGTCGAGTTCGCCGGCACGTCATGGATGACGACGCTGTTGGCTCCGATCTTCGAGCCGTGCCCGACCGTGATCGGGCCGAGCAGTTTCGCGCCCGAGCCGATCGTCACGTTGTCCTGCACCGTCGGGTGGCGCTTCCCGGTCGCAAACCCGGTTCCGCCGAGCGTCACGCCCTGGTACAGGGTGACATCGTCACCGATCTCGGCAGTCTCCCCGATCACGACACCCATGCCATGATCGATGAACAGGCCCTGCCCGATCCTCGCGGCGGGGTGAATCTCGATCCCGGTCACGGCGCGGGCGATCGCCGAGATCAGGCGCGGCAGGACCGGGACGCCCGCGTCGTGCAGGGCGTGAGCGGCGCGAAACGCGAGCACCGCGTGGACGCCCGGCCACGTCGCGAGAATCTCGAGCGAGCCAACATCGCGCGCAGCGGGGTCACGGATCTGAGCGGCGGCGATGTCCCGCCGAATCTCCGCGGCCGTGCGCGTCATCAGCCCCAGACCGAGCATGGATAGACAAAGCCTAGCTATCGGGCGCCGTCGGCCCTACGGAGCGAAGAACGGCGTTGAGACGTAGCGCTCGCCCGAGTCGGGCAGGATCGTGACGATCGTGGCCCCGCGGAACTCGGGGCGCGCCGCGATCTCGAGCGCCGCCGCGACCGCCGCCCCCCCGGAGATCCCGGCCAGCACGCCTTCGCGGCGCGCGAGCCGGCGCGCGGTCTCGATCGCGTCCTCATCGTCGACGGGCAGGACCTCGTCGAGCAGACCGCGATTGAGCACCTCCGGGACGAAGCCGGCTCCGATCCCTTGAATTTTGTGGGGGCCGGGCCGGCCCCCGGAGAGGACGGCCGACGCTCGTGGCTCGACGGCGACGATCCGGCAGTTGGGGCAGCGCTCCTTGATCACCTCGCCGGCACCGGTGATCGTGCCGCCCGTGCCGACACCGGCGACGAACACGTCGACCTGGTTCCCGAGAGCCTCGAGAATCTCCGGCCCGGTGGTGCGGCGGTGGATCTCGGGGTTTGCGGGATTGGAGAACTGGTCCGGGAGGTAGACGTCGTCCCGACGCGCGAGCGCCCGGGCGGCGTCGACGGCTTCGTCCATCCCGCCGAGCGACTCCGTGATCTCGACGCGGGCGCCGTACAGCCGCAGCAGCCCTTCGCGTTCGCGGCTCATTCCCTGGGGCATCGTCAGGATCAGGTCGTAGCCCTTCGCCGCGCACACGAATGCGAGCGCGATCCCCGTGTTGCCGCTGGTCGCCTCGACGATCGTCGTCTTCCCCGGCTGGATCAACCCGTCCCGCTCGGCGGCCTCGATCATCGAGACGCCGATCCGATCCTTGACGCTGCCGCCTGGATTGAACGCCTCGAGCTTGGCGAACAGCTGCGCGTCGAGCTCCGGCTGCACGCGCGTCAGTTGCACCACCGGGGTGCTCCCGACGTGGGCTGCGATGTTCGTCGGGATTCCTGCCGCCGCAGAGCGAACCCGATCGGATGCGATGGTCCGCGCGCTCACTCAGATTTCGACGCGTCGCGCGCGCAACTCAGGTCTCGCCAAGGATCTTCGCCTTCTGCGCCTCGAACTCGGCGTCGGTCAGGGCTCCGGAGACGCGCAGGTCGTTCAGCTTCTTGAGGCGGTCGAGCGGATCTTCCGCCGCGGGTGGTGGCGGCGGCGAGATCGCGCCGCCGGTCGCGGGCCAGGACCCCGTGATCGCGTGCCCCTGCGACATCGCCTTCATCACGATGTCCTGAATCTCTGCCGGATTGCCGCCATGAGAGATGACGTCCAGAAGTTCCTCGCGCAGGCCGGGGACGTCGCGGGCGTCGATCACCGTCGACGGGCCGTCGATGTGCATCGTCGTCGTGGTCACCGGCGGGATCGTGCCCTCGGGCGGCACAGACTCGCTTGCAACCTGGGGTGCCGGCGTCGCGATGTTCGGGACGACGTTCGCGGCCGTGTCGCTGGATGGAACGACGGACACGTTCACCGCGGGCAGACCGGCGATGCTCGCCTCCTCATCCTTCTTCTTCCTCCTACCAAACACACCGCACCCCCTCGGATTGCCGGGCTGCCTGGACCACGAACGTATCGTAGCCCCCGAGGGAGATCACTCACCGACGGAATGCGCGAGCGCGTCGCCCTGCTCAGGCTCGGCGTGGTGTCGGCCGCCTCGGCCGCGGTGCCCGATGACTGCGCCCGGGCCGGTGCGGGACGTGCAGCCGACGCCGCATCGACTGCTCGTCGTGACGAGCGTGCCATATCTCCTGAGCGTGCTCACCGAGCAGGCGGAATTCGCGCCGGCGCTCGTCGACGAATTGCTTCTCGAAATTCGAACTGGGAATCATGGCTCCAGGATCGCGCTCCACGCCGTTCAGCGCCAACAGATTTAGACTGAGCTTAATGCTTGTCATCCAGTTTGGCCGGGCCGACCTTGCCAACGTCCGTTTCGCGATCTCGCCGCTCCTCGAGGTTCACCGCAGCGTCCGCGCGCTCGACGATCCCGCCTCGCGCGCCCTGCACCTACCGTGGATCCGGTTCGCCCGAGACCGGGTCGCGGGCGGTGACCTGGCGCTCCTGCGTGCGCTGCAACCCCGCGACGCGTACACGCCCGACTTCGTCCACCCACCGCCGAGCTCGCCGCTCGCGCAGATCGACGACGAGCTGGGCGAGATGCTTGCCACCCCCGCCGACCGCATCCGCGCCGAGGTCCGCTTCGCCTATCCTGACGCGCCGCTCCCGGCGATCCTGCAGCCATTCATCGACGACCCGGAGGCGGCAGTCGTGCAGCTCGCCGCGGTGATCCGCACGTACTGGGAGAAGCTCGTGGCGCCGCACTGGGAGCGGTTGCGGATGGTGCTCGAGGGTGACGTCCTCTACCGGGCACGCGAGATCGCCGACGGCGGCGAGACGCTGCTGTTCTCCGACCTGCACCCGGAGGCGTGGTTCGACGAGGGCACCCTCAACGTCGAGAAGCCGTGGGACGAGCAGGTCACGCTCGACGGGCGCGGTCTGCTGCTCGTGCCGAGCGCATTTGTGTGGCCGAACCTCGCCGCGATCACCGAACCCCCCTGGCAGCCGACGTTGATCTACCCGGCGCGGGGCGTGGGGACGCTGTGGGAGCCCGGCACGCCGGTCAGCTCCAAGGCGCTCGCGAAGCTGCTCGGCCCGCGCCGCGCGGCGGTCCTCACGGCGCTCGACTCACCGCGCTCGACGAGCGAGATCGCGCAGCGGCTCGGCCTCTCCCCCGCGAGCGTCTCCCAGCACCTCACGGTCCTGCGCGACGCCGGCCTCGTTCACGGTCATCGGGTCAAGCGCGTCGTCCTGTACGCGCGCACACCGCGCGGCGACGGTCTGCTCGAGGCCTCCTAGAGCGCCGGACGGCGCCAGGACCGCGCCGCCCGTGAGACGGTCGCGGCGGGACCGCTCAGATGTGGTACATCTGAGCGCCGGCTGCGCGCGCCTCGGCCTCGGCGACGTCCGCCACAGTCGACTCCGCGAGCACCGAGCGCGCGGCGCGGGCGGCATCGGCGAACACGCCGTTCGCCTCGCGACCGAGCGGGCCGTCGAGCAGCTCGACGATCTCGAGCACCGTGATCTCCTCGGGGGCACGGGCGAAGCTGTAGCCGCCCTTGACGCCTCGCTGGGAGCGCAGGACCCCGGCCCGGCGCAGCGTGGCGAACAGGTGTTCGAGGAACTGGACCGGGATGTCGCCGCGGCGGGCGAGCTCGGCGATCGGAACCGGACTCGAGTCACCGTGGCGGTGAAGCTCGACGAGCGCCCGGAGCGCATACGGCGACTTCGTCGTGATCGAGATCATCTCGATCACCGACTCTATGACACCGGCACGGGCCGGTGCCATCGGCCCAGGGTTAAATCCAGCCCCGTTCGGTCGCGATCAGCACAGCCTGGGCGCGGTCCATCGCGCCAAGCTTGCCGTAGACGTTGTGCAGATGGGTGCGGACCGTGCTCGTCGAGAGGCCGAGCTCCGACGCGATCTGCTTGTAGACCATCCCGCGGGCGAGGCGGCGCAGCACGTCGACCTCGCGGCTGGACATCGGGCACGGGTCGATCTGGCGCGGACGGCCACCCGAGGTCGGGAGCGGCAGGTCGTACATGACCGTGCGCAGGTCGGCCGGCTTGACGCCAACCGTCCGGCCCACCGCGAGCAACTCCGACGGCGAAATCGAGCCGCCGAACACGTAGTGGGCGAGCATGTCGGCGAGGCGCACGAGCGCGGCCTCACCGTCGCAGTCTTCGGCATGATGGCGCTCGATCACGCTGGCGATCGACTTCGGCAGGCCCCAGCGCCGGGCCAGGACGCCGCCGACGAGGGCGTGGTCGACACCGAGCTCGCGGCGCTCGCGCTGGATCCGCTCCTCGGGCGCACGCGCGTCGCCGTGGATCTGGCGCGGATAGCCGGGATACGCATGGACGAGCACGAGCTTGCCGATGTCGTGCAGCAGCGAGGTGACCATCAACCGATCGCGCGCCTCGTATCCGAGCTCGCGGGCAAGCCGGTCGGCGGCCCGTTGCGTCGCAACCGCGTGCAGGCGGAAGCGTTCGGGGATCCCCTGCCAGACGGCGGTGCGCTCGAAGAAGTCGAACGTCCGGGCACGGCTGGCGATCGAATGGACGGTGCGGGGCGAGAGGACCTCGACCGCCTTGACGGCACTTTCGACGCGGCCACGGCTGCGGCCGTCAACCTGATTTGCGAGCCGGAGCACGGCGACGGCCAGTGCGACGTCGGCTTCGACGGCGGCGACGACGTCAGCGGTGGAGGGCTCGCCGCCCTCGAACAGCCGCATGACGCGATTGCGCGACTCGACCAGAACCGGGAACGCCTCGAGCGCTTCGAACGCGGCGGTCAGACGACGGCCGTGGCCTTCGTTGTGGTGGCGTTCGCGCGGGGCGTAGGGATCGGTTGGTGAGGGGTTCACTGCAGCCAAATGTGCCACTGCAGGCTCGTCCTTGTCTTGGAATTCGGATTGGACGGGGGGCCGGGCTGACTGGAGAGCACCCCGCCCATGACCCCGTTATCGGCATATGTTCGATGCCGGTTTAGCGATTTTTTGGACACTCGGAGAAGGGTCTTCTCGGACACTCCGGGCTCATTCAGACGCACGCTCGAGGGCCCGATCGATCCGCTCGAGCGTCTGCTCGCGTCCGAGCTCGGCGACGCTCTCGAAGATCCCGGGAGACACGGTCGTGCCGGCGATCGCCACCCGAACGGGCTGGAACACCCCGGCCGGCTTGGAACCGGTCGCCTCCACGACCCCGCGCAGCGCAGCCTCGATGTTCTCGACGGTGAATGGCTCGAGCTCGGCGAGCGCCGCCCGCGCCGCCGTGAGCGCGCCGACCGCCCCGTCCTTGCGCATCACCCGGTGAAACGACGCCGGATCGTCGACCGGGCCGTCGAACAGGAACGAGACGAGCGGCCAGAACTCCGCGAGCGTCTGGATCTTCTCGGCCGCGATCTCGACAGCGCCGCGCAAGCCCGCTCGCCCGGTGTACTCCTCGAGCCTGTGGGTGAGGTCGTCGATCCCCAGCTCTCGCAGATGCCGGCCGTTGAGATGTCGAAGCTTGCGCTCGTCGAACACCGCCGGGCTCTTGGACACGCGCTCGAGCCGGAAGCGCTCCGCCAGCTCGTCGAGGCTGAAGAACTCCTCGTCGGAGGCAAAGCCCGCGCCGAGCAGCGCGATGTAGTTGTCGACCGCTTCCGGCAGGTAGCCCGCGTCGCGCAGTTCCTGCACCGACGCGGCGCCGTGGCGCTTTGAGAGCTTGCGGCCGTCGGGGCCGTGCAGCAGCGGCAGGTGCGCGTAGCGCGGTGGGGTCGCGCCGAGCGCCTCGAACACGAGCAGCTGCTTGGGGGTGTTCGAGAGGTGGTCCTCGCCCCGAACGACGTGGGTGATGCCGGCATCCAGGTCGTCGATCGCGACCGCGAAGTTGTACAGCGCCGAGCCGTCGGCGCGGGCGATCACCGGATCGTCGAGGCTGGCGTTGGGAAACCGCGTCTCGCCGCGGATCACGTCGTCGACGAGCGTCTCGCCGCTGTCGGGCACTCGCAGCCGCACGGCGCCGGCGGCCTCCGGCTCGCCGCGGAACCCGCGGTCGGCGCCGTGTCGCGCCTTGTAGGCGCTGACGTCCTCGGCCGTCGCGCCGGAGTGATACGCATGGCCGCTCTCGAGCAGCTGCTCGAGCGCCTGCGTGTGGCGGTCGGCCCGCTGCGTTTGGAAGATCGGGCCTTCGTCGAAATCGAGGTTGAGCCAGCGCAGGGCGTCGAGAATCTGCTCGACGTTCTCGGGGGTCGAGCGCTCGCGGTCGGTATCTTCGATCCGCAGCACGAGCGTCCCGCCCTGACCTCGGGCGAGCAACCAGTTGTACAGAGCCGTCCGGGCGCCACCGATGTGGAGGGCCCCCGTTGGGGATGGAGCAAAGCGAACGCGCATGAAAACGTCTTCACCATGCTAATCGGCGCCCACGTCTCGAACGCGGGCGGGCTCGACAAGGCCGTCGCGCGCGGCGTCGAGCGAGGCTGCCACGCGATCCAGATCTTCAACCAATCGCCGCGGATGTGGCGGCCGACCGCCTACGGCGAGGACGACTTCGACGCGTTTCGCGAGGCGCTGGCTCCGACCAAGATCAAGGCCGTGCTGATCCACGCGGTCTATCTGCTCAACTGCGCCTCGGAGGATCGCGAGATCCGCGAGAAGTCGCTGACCTCGCTCGTGCAGTCGCTGCGGGTCGGCGATGCGATCGGCGCCGTCGGCGTCGTCCTGCACCCCGGCTCGGCGAAGCAGGGCGACGTGCCAAAGGCAATCGGGCGCGCCGGCACGGTGATCAAGCAAGCGCTTGCACAGTCCGATCGATGCGCGCTGCACCTCGAGGACACCGCGGGCGCCGGCGGGACCCTCGGCCGCTCGTTCGAGGAGTTGGCCGCGCTGCTCGACGCCGCCGGCGGGGATCGGCGCGTGAAGCTGTGCCTCGACTCCTGCCACCTGTTCGCGTCCGGATACGACGTCTCGACCCCCGACGGCTTGCGCGGCACGCTCGAGCAGTGCGACCGCGCGGTCGGGCTCGACCGCCTGGCGTCACTGCATCTCAATGACTCGATGACGCCGTTGGGCTCGAATCGAGACCGCCATGCGATCCTCGGTGAGGGTGAGCTGGGCGAGCGGGGATGTGCGGTGTTCCTGTCGGAACCCCACTTCGAGCAGCTGCCGTGCGTGCTCGAGACGGGCAGCGACGACGGCGCTCCGAGCGCGGACGACGTCGCCCACGCGTTCAAGCTGCGAACGCGCGGAAAGGCCGCGCGCGCGAGGAGATCCCGGCGCCGGACATGAGCCCGAGCGATGCGCGGACGCCGGCACTCGCCGTTTCCGGCCTGCGTAAGCGCTATGGGACGGTGGTCGCCCTCGACGGGGTCGACCTCGTTGTCGGACCGGGCGAGCTGGTTGGACTGCTGGGCCCGAACGGCGCCGGCAAGTCGACGCTCGTCAAGATCGCCTGCGGGCTCGTGCGCCCGAGCGCCGGCGGCGCGGCGGTGTGCGGCCACCCGGCCGGCAGCCGGCCAGCGCGCGTGTGCCTCGGCTACCTCGCCGAGCTGTTCCGGTTTCCGGATTGGTGCACGGCCGTCGAGGTGCTCGCCCTGCATCAGCGCCTTGCCGGCTCCGATGGGGGCTCACGAGAGCGCGACGAGCTGCTCGAGCTCGTCGGACTCGCCGACGCGGCCCGGCGCCGGGTCGATGGGATGTCGAAGGGCATGCAGCAGCGGCTCGGGATCGCGCAGGCGCTGATCGGCTCGCCGCGGCTGCTGCTGCTCGACGAGCCGACGAGCGCCCTCGACCCGGCCGGCCGGCGCGACGTACGCGTGCTGCTCGAGCAGCTCCGTGCCCGCGGGGTCGCCGTCCTGCTCAATTCCCATCTGCTCAGCGAGGTCGAGCTTGTGTGCGACCGGGTCGTGATCCTTGTGCGGGGCGCCGTGAGCGCCGCAGGGCGGCCGGACGAGCTGACCCACACGGGCGGGATCGATGTCGAGACCGGCGACGGTGTGCGCCACTTCCCCGACGCGCGGCGCGAGGACGCCCCTCGGATCGTGGCCTCGCTCGTGCAGTCGGGCGCGGACGTGTACGAGGTGCGGATCCGTCGCTCGACGCTCGAGGACGTCTACCTCGAGGCGGTGTCCTCCGAGTGAGGGCTGCGCTGACCGTGGTCGGGCACGTGCTGCACGAGAGCGTGCGGCGGCGCGTGTTCGCGGTCGTGCTCGCGCTGACGTTGGCGTTCCTGGCGCTGTTTACGTTCGCGACCGTCGAGGTGTTCGACCGGATCAACGGGCTCGCGCCGGGGCGCGGCTCGCTCGACACGCGCGGGCTGGCGAGCGTCACGCTTGCGGGGCTCGGGATGTTCTCCACGCTCTTTCTGGGAACCGTCCTGGCCGTGTTCCTCACGCTCGGGGCGGTGCGCGGCGACGCCGAGCGGGGACTGCTTCAGCCGCTCGTCGTGCGCCCCATGAGCCGCGCCGAGCTCCTCCTCGGTCGGTTCGCCGGCGCTGGCGGCGTCTGCGCGGCGTACGTCGTGCTGCTGTACGCAGCCGTGATCGTGATCGTCCATGCCGCTGGGGGTCGCTGGCCGGACCGCGTGGTCGGCCCAGGGGCGGCCCTCGCCGGCGGTGTCGTGATCCTGGTCGCGCTGTCGCTGCTCGGCTCGGTCTTGCTGTCGTCGGTCGCGAACGGGATCGCGATGTTCATGGTGTTCGGCGCCGGTCTGGTCGCGGGGCTGATGAACACGATCGGGGACGCCCTGAGCTCACAGACCCTAGAGAGGATCGCTCACGACATCTCGCTGGCGCTTCCGTTCGCGGCGCTCTACCAGGCTGGCCTGCACGCACTTGCCGCCGATCAGACCGGGTTCAACGGGCTCCTCGTCAACCTCGGTCCGTTCGGCTCTGGACGCGCGGGCGGGCCGGGGCTCGACCTGTGGGCGGCGGTGTACCTGCTCGCGGTCGGCGCGCTCGCCGTGTTCGGGTTCACGCGCCGCGACCTGTAGCGCGCCGCCCTTGAGCTACTGCGGCGCCCGCCACATGCAGGCGAGCGTGGGACCGTCGCCGGGGACCGAGAACTCGCCCACCTGCTCGAACCCGAGCCGCTCGTAGCGGTGGTCGTTGGCGCGGTTGCTCGACTCGAGATAGACGGGCATGCCGAGCTCGTCGGTCATCGTGAGGTTGGCGGCGAGCAGGCCCATCCCCTTGCCCTGACCGCGGTGATCGGGATGGGTGCCGAGCAGGCTGAGGTAGTAGTGGGGCTCGTCGTGCGGGTGGTTGGCTTCGAAGCGCTCGAGGAGTGTGAGCACGTCATCCGCGCGGGGTCCGACCAAATCGCGCAGGAGCGGCTCGACGCGCGCCTCGTCCTGCTCGCTGAGCTCGGGCTCGCCGGGCGGGATCCACAGAGCGGCCGCGCCGCTGTCGTCGGTCCTCCACACCCACTCGTGCGGGACCGCGCTGCGCATCAACAACCCCCAGAAAGCGCGTTGGTGGGCGAGCCGCGTATCGGGGTCCGGGAACGCCCAGCTCCACGTCGGATCGCTGTAGAACGCGAGCGCGAAGATCTCGGTGACGTGGCCGGCGTCGGCCTCGGTGACGCGCACGGGCTTCATCGCCGGCGGATCGACCGCGGCAGGTTCTCGGCGACCAGCAGCAGCAGGACGATCAACACGACGACGAACCCGACCGCCTGGAGGGTGTGAGAGCCGACGAGCAATCCCACGATGCCCGCCACGAGCAGGCCGATCAGGATCGCGCCGATCGGGGTGAGGCGAACGCGCCGCTTCATGGTGGCGAGATGGTAAGACAGACCCGGCGGCGCCGGTCAGACCCCGACGGCACCGGCCATGATCGTCCCGGCGGTCTCACCGGCAGGGGCATCCGCCAGGATCGCCCCGCCGAGCAGCGCGTCGAGCTCGGCGTGCAGGCCGGCGCTGCGGGTCACGCGGAACTCAGGACCGAGACGCAGCCGGCGCGAGCCGGCGGACGTCCTCAGCTCGATCACGACCTCGGACTCGCCGGGGAAGACCGCCAGCACCTCCTTGAGATCGCCGAGGGCGCTGGCGGGCAGGGCGGTGGCGTCGAGGCGCAGGCGCAGGGCGGCCGGCGCGACCGTGACCTTGGCGGCCTGCTCCTCAGCCTCGCGGACCTCGTCATCGGTCGGGGTGAAAGGGTCGATCTGCTGGGCGATCAGGCAGGTCTTGTCGCGGTCCTTGTGGTCGACCTTGCCGCGCACGATCACGATCGAGTCGACGTCGACAGCGCCCTCGCAGTCGGCGAGCGCCTTGCCGAACACGAGGATCTCGACCGATGACTCGAGGTCGTCAAGCGTGGCGAACATCATGGGATCGCCCTTCTTCGTGCGGATCTTCTTCGCCTGGGTGATCATGCCGCCGACGGTGACCCAGTCGCCGTCGCGCCGCCCCGCCAGCTCGCGCAGCGAGCAGTCGACGCGCGCCCGCATGGCCGCGCCGACCTCCTTCAAGGGATGCGCCGAGATGAACAGGCCGATCGAGTCCTTCTCGGCCGCCAGCAGCGCCGAGCGGTCGAACTCCTCCGTCGGGATCGGCGCATGGCTCGGGGTCGCGAACGCTGCGGCGGCGTCACCGCCGGAGCCGGCTCCGCCGAGATCGAGCGTGTTGGCGGGTGGGTCGGCGGGCAGGAAATCGAAGATCGAGCCCTGACCGATGAGCGCGTCCTGCTGGGACTTCTGCCCCGCGGCCTGCGCCTGCTCGAGCACGGACAGCATCCCCTTGCGCGAATCGCCGGTCGAGCCGAACGCACCGCACTTGATCAGCGCCTCGATCGCCTTCTTGTTCACGGTCCGGTTGTCGACACGCGCGCAGAAGTCCCACAGATCACGGAACGGGTCGGTGGGGGCGCGGTGGGTGGCATCCCACTCTCCCCGCGCATTCTTGATCGCCTCGACGGCGGCGAAGCCGACGCCCTTGACCGCGTCGAGCCCGAAGCGGATGTTGCCGTCGACGACGACGAACTCGTGGTCGGACAGGTTCACGTCAGGCGGCAGGATCGAGATCCCCATCTGCTCGGCCTGAGAGACGAAGAACGGGACCTTGTCCTTGGTGTCCATCACCGAGGAGATCAACGCCGCCATGTACTCGGCCGGGTAGTTCGCCCGCAGCCATGCGGTCCTGTACGCGATCAGTGCGTAACACGCGGCGTGGGATTTGTTGAACGAGTAGTCAGCCGACTTCTCGTTGGTCGCCCACAGCCACTCGATCACCGACTCGGAGGTGCCCGACGCGCGGCAGCCCGCGACGAACTCGGGCTTGAGCTTCGCCATCGCTTCGCGGTTCTTCTTGCCGATCGCCTTGCGCAGGTCGTCCGCCTTGGCGCCCGAGAAGCCGGCGAGCTCCTTGGCGATCCGCATCGCCTGCTCCTGATAGAGGATGACGCCCTTGGTCGCCTCGAGAATCGGGCGCAGGCGCTCGTCCGCGTAGGAGATCGAGTCGGGGTTGTGCTTGCCGCGCGCATACGTGGGAATCTGGTCCAGCGCGCCCGGCCGGTACAGGGCGTTGAGCGCGACGAGGTCGTCGAACTCGTCGGGGCGGACCTTCTTGAGCGCCTCGCGCATGCCCTCGGACTCAAACTGGAACACGCCGATCGACTCGCCCCGGGAGAGCATCTCATACGTTGGCGCATGGTCGAGTGGGAGCGTGGCCATGTCGGGCCGCTCACCGGTTGAGCGCGCGACGATGTCGAGCGCGTCCTCGATCACGTCGAGGTTGCGCAGCCCGAGGAAGTCCATCTTCAGCAGCCCGAGTTGCTCGACGGGCTTCATCGAGAACTGGGTGACCGTGCGGAACACCTTCTCCCCGTTCTCGTCCGTGCCGGCGTCGGCGATCTGCAGGGGCACGATGTCCGTCAGCGGACGATCCGCGATCACCACCGCGGCGGCGTGAATCGAGGAGTTGCGGACGATCCCCTCGAGTCCCTGGGCGACGTCGACGATCTGGCGCGCGATCGGGTCGCGATCGACCTCCGCGCGCAGCGGCTCTCCCGGCTTCAGGCAGTCCTCGAAGCTCGGCGGCCGGCCCATGATCGGATCGGGAATCAGCTTCGCGAGCCGGTCGCCGGCGCCGTAGTCGTGACCGAGCACGCGGGCCGCGTCGCGGGTCGCCGCGCGCGGGAACATCTTGCCGAACGTAATGATCTGCGCGACCGACTCCTTGCCGTACTTCTCGGTCACGTAGCGGATCACGCGCTCGCGTCCGCGCACCGAGAAGTCGATGTCGATATCCGGCATCGAGACGCGCTCGGGATTGAGGAAGCGCTCGAACAGCAGGTCGTAGCGAAGTGGATCGACGTCGGTGATCCGCAGCGCGTACGCGACGATCGAGCCCGCCGCCGAGCCGCGGCCCGGTCCGACCGCGATGCCGTTGTCCTTGGCGTACTTGACGAAGTCCCAGACGATCAGGAAGTAGGCGTTGAAGCCCATCCGATCGATCACCTCGAGCTCGTACGCGGCCCGCTCGATCGCCTCGGCGGGCGGCGGGCCGCCGTAGCGGTAGCGCAGCCCGTCGGTCACGAGGGCTTTGAGGTACTCGCGCTCGCTCCCTCCGTCGGGGGTCGGGTAGCGCGGGATCAACTGGCCGCCGAGCTCGAGCTCGACGGTGCAGCGCTCGGCGATCTCGAGCGTCGAGGCGAGCGCCTCGGGCCACTGCGCGAATGCGGCCGCCATCTCGTCGCCCGAGCGCAGATAGAACTCGTTGGTGTCGAAGCTGATCTTTGGCTGGCCGAGCGTCGACTTCGTCTGCACGCACAGCAGCGCGGCGTGGTGGTGGTAGTCCTCGCGGCGCAGGTAGTGGACGTCGCCGGTCCCCACCAACGGCCGACCGACTTCCTTGGCGATCCGGACGATCCCCTCGTTCGCGCGGTCCTGGTCGGCCAGGCCGTTCTTCTGGACCTCGAAGTAGACGTTCTCGGGACCGAACGCCGACAGCAGGTCGTCCGCGTGTGCGCGCGCCTTGCGCTCGTTGCCGTCAAGCAGGTATTGGCAGAAGCGCGACTGAAGGCAGCCCGTCAGCGCGATCACGCCCTCCGCGTGCCCCGCGATCTGCTCGAGGTCGACCGACGGCTTGCCGCGCTGATACCCCTCGAGGAACCCCGCGGAGGACAGCTTGACCAGGTTCCGGTAGCCGGTCGGCGAGGCGGCGAGCAGCGTCAGGTGGAAGCGGTCAAGGCGCCCCGGGGCGCGTCGGGCATGATCCGCGACGACGTACGCCTCGCACCCGAGAATCGGCTTCACCCCATGCTTGCGGCACGCCGTGAACAGCTCGACCGCGCCATTCATGACGCCGTGATCGGTCAGCCCGAGCGCGGGCTGATCAAACGCCGCGGCGCGCTCCGCGAGCGCGTCGATCTTGCATGCCCCGTCGAGTAGCGAGTACTCGGAATGGACGTGGAGATGGGCACAGGCGGAACTCATGCGGACGCTTTTTGAGCATAGGCATCGCCGCGGACGACTGCACCGCTGCGCGCGCCCGGCCCGGCGAAATCACCCGCTCTGTGCGCGCTTCATCCAGTTCCGGACAAGCGTGAGCGGCCGCAGGTCGGGGCCAATCTCGGCGCCGGCGACGATTGCGCCGTCGAGCACGGCGAGCAGGTCCTCGGGCGCGCACGCGATCGTCGTGGCGAGCGCATCGGCCGGTGGGCCCTCTCCGGCCGCGGCAGCCGCGCCGTCGCGTACCGCGAGATGGGCCTGGATCTCGGACGGCGCCGCGGCGAGCGGCCGGTAGGCGAGCGCGAAGCGCTCGCCCACCGTCCAGGCGGGCTCGATCATCAGCGCGACGACCGACAGCGTCAGCGGCGGATCGAGCACGACGCCGGCCGCAATCAGTTCCGACACGCTGAGCGGAACGCTCACGAGTCGAGTCAGTGCGCGTGCCGCGTCCCGGTCCCCGCCGACGCGCGCATACGAGCGCCGCAGAAGCCCAGGCCGGGCCTTGCCGGTCGCGACAAACCGCGCGAGCCCCGGCAGGTCGGTGGTGAGGCTGAACCGGACGGCCTCGGCCGGCCGCAGGGATTCGCCCCGCTCGATGCGCGCGTCCGTTCCCGACACGGTCACCTGGACGCAGCCGTCCTCGGCGAGCATCAGGTCATACGACACCGGCCCCTGCTCGACGAGGCGCTGAGCCGGCAGCAGCGCGATCACGAGGCGCCCGGCCGCGGACGCGTCGCGCTCGAGCATCCCGCGGAGCACGGGCGCCAGCCACGGGCGCGAAGCCGGCGACGGCACGGCCGCCTCCGCGCCCGCCTCGTCTCCCGGCTCCCCAGCCGGCTCCGGTGTGGCCTCGCGCAGCCGCGACAGCGCCGCCTCGAGCCGCGCCGCCTCAACGGGCCCGGCCACCGTGGGCGAGGCGTCCACGGGCTCCGCCGGTGCCGGAGGCGAGGCCTCCACAGTCCCCGCAGGCGCCGGCTCGGGCGGCGCGACCGCGGCCACCGCAGCGAGCCACATCTCCTCGATCTGCTTGCGCAGCTGCTCGATCGCCTCGTACGCGCGCCGGCACCGGGTTGCATATCCGTGGAGCTCGCCCTCGAGCTGGGCGACGCGGGCACGGGCACGCTCGTGCCCCGCCCGCTCACGCTCGTGCCCCGCCCGCTCACGCTCGGCGACCCCGCGCAGATCGTCGAGCTCGGCGCGCCGCTCGTCGAGCTCCGCGCGGCGGTCCTCGAGCTCGTGGCGCAGCGCGACCAGCGAGGCCCCGAGCTCCGCCTCGACCGCGCTCGGCGAGACCGACCGCGCCTCGATCATCGCGCGCTCGCGCTCGAGCGCGTCAGGAGCCGGTCCACCTTCGGCCGGGGTGCGGGCCCGCGGCGCGGACGGGGTCCGCATCGCGACTGCCAGCTCACCACGGATCCCGAGGCTGACGCGTTCCTCGCGTCGAGGCGGTTCGTCCCCCTCAGGCGGCTGATCTTGGTCCGGAGCAGGCGGCTCGACCCGCTCGCGATCGGCGCGCGCGGCGGCCGCGAGGTGCTCCGCCTCGTCGAGCGCCCGCCGGGCGCCCGCGAGCTCCGCCTCCAGCTCGCGAACCCGCTCGAGCGCGGCCGCAAGCTCGGTCGGCGGACCCTCAGCGTCGCCCAGCTCGCGGATTCGCTGCGCGAGCTCGACCTGGGTGTCCTCGCGCAGCCGCTGCTCCGCATGCGCGCGCTGCTCGGCGGAGCGCAGCGCACGCTCGCGCTCGGCCAGCTCGAACCGCAAGCGCGCCGGCTCCTCCCCCGCCCGCTGGAGCTCGCCCTCGAGCGCACGGATCCGGCGGTCGAAGTCCGCGGCCCGGTCCTCCGCCTCGCGCGCGCGCCGACGGGCAGCCTGGACGAGCAGCTCGAGCTCGCGCACCTCGTCGCCCGCGGCGCCCGCATCCGCCCCCATCTCCGGGCTCGGAGCCTCACCCGCCGTGTGCTCGATCTGTGCGGGCAGCGGGATCACCACGCCGCCGAGCTGCAGGGAGGCCCGGGTCGCGAGATACGGAGCGATCCACGCGGGCACCGAGAACGTCATCCGCCACGTCCCCGGCGCCGTGCCGGTGAGGCTCGGCGGCTCCGGCATCGCGGGATACCGATGGCGATAGCCGTGCACCTCGACGACGAGCGTCGGCTGCGCGGTCGAGGCGGGACGCCGGCGGCGCCAGCGACCCGTGACCCGCACGGTCAGGTTCTCACCGCCGCCCTCCTGCGCGAACCACTCGACCGCCTCGATTCCGAGTGCCGACGGCAGTCCCGGTGGGTCGCTCATCGCGCGCGACGGTACGGCGCGCGCCGGACGGAAGCGCTGCGCGACGATCGGGGCTACCCGCCGTCGCGATGCCTGACGCGCCAGGCCATCCTCGACTGCAGCGTCCACAGCTCGATGAACCCCGGCGAGGCGTGCTGGGAGAACATGCCGCCGGACTCGTGGAAGGTGGCGAGCTGGGCGTCGTAGACGGCGTTCGGGGAGTCCCGCGTGATCACCCGGGTGGATCCCTTGTACAGCTTGATCCCGACCGTGCCCGTCACCTGCTCGTTGGCGGCGTTCATGTACGCGTCGAGGTCGGTGCGAAGAGGCTCCCACCACAGACCTGCATACACGAGGTAGGCCCATTTCTGGTCGAGCGCGGGCTTGACCTGGTGCTGGTGGATCGTCCCCACGAGCGTCTCGAGCTCGCGATGGGCCTGCAGCAGGATCGTCGCCGCGGGGACCTCGTAGATGTCGCGAACCTTGAGCCCGACGATGCGGTCCTCGATGTGGTCGACGATCCCGATCCCGTGGCGCGCGCCGATCTCCCCGACCTCCTCGATCAGCGCGACGAGCCCCATCCGCGAACCGTTCAGCGACACCGGGACGCCCTGCTCGAAGCCGAGCTCCACCGTCTCGGGCTCGTCCGGCGCCTCCTCGGGGCGCGTGACGAGCTGGAACACGTCGTCGAGCGGCTCATGGCTGAGGTCCTCGATCCAGCGGCCCTCGCTCGAGCGGCCCCACAGGTTGTCGTCGATCGAGTACGGCGGCGCCTCGGTGCCGCCCTTGACCGGGATTCCGTGCGTGCGGGCATACTCCACCTCCTCCTCGCGGCCCATTCGCCACGAGCGCACGGGCGCGATCACCTTCAGCTCCGGTGCGAGCGTCGCGATCGTCGCCTCGATCCGGACCTGGTCGTTGCCCTTGCCGGTGCAGCCGTGAGCGATCGTGTCGCACCCGGTCTCGCGGGCATGCTCGACCGCGAGCTTCGCGATCAGCGGCCGCCCGAGCGCCGTGAACAGCGGGTAGCCGGTGCCGTAGATCGCATTGGCCTTGATCGCGGGGACGATGTACTCGCGCGCGAACTCCTCGCGCGCGTCGAGCACGTGGCACTCGAGCGCGCCGAGCTGGCGGGCCTTACCGCGGATCACCTCATAGTCCTCGCCGGGCTGGCCGAGGTTGACCGTCAGCGCGACGACCTCCGCGTCGTACTCGTCCTGGATCCACTTCAGCATCACGCTCGTGTCGAGGCCGCCGCTGTAGAGCAGCAGCACGCGGTGGACGTCTTCGGGGTGCGCCTCGTAGGAGGCGGTCAGTTGCGTCTTGGGTTGTTCTGGCATCAGGTCGGGCTGGGTAGGGTAGTGACCGGCGGGGTCCGTTGCCGCAACCGTCGGCGCACGTCCCACCACAGCGCTTGGTACGCGAGCGCTGCGCGCGAGCCCGGCGCGAACGAGGCGACGACGTCGCGCATCACCCCCATCCGCTCGACCTCGTCGGCCGACGGGATCGCCGCGCCGAGCATCGTGACCGCGTGCGCTTTGCGCAGTTGCGCCATCACCTCGCGGTGCAGCGACTTGCGCACCTCGATCATCGAGAAGAACGCGAGAATTTGGAGCCCACCCGCCCCGCCCTCCGCGAGCTCGTTGAGCTGCTCGAACGTGCGCGAGGACAGCGTCGCCGGGATGATCGGCACGAGCAGCGCGTCGGCCGCCTCGAACACGCTCTCGGAGACGAGCGAGATGCTCGGCGGGCAGTCGAGGAAGATGTACTCGTACTCGCCACGTAGCGGGGCCAGCACGCGTGCGAGCCGGCGCGTCGGGTGCTTGAAGCTGTCGAGCGCGAGATCCATGTGGCGGTAGGAGAAATCGGCCGGCAGCAGGTCGAGGCCGGGATGGTCGGTGCCCTTGATCAGGCGGTCCGGCGAGGAGCGCAGCCGCAGCAGCTTGCGCCCGCCACCGCGGATCTTCGGCCTGACCCGAAACAGGTACGTGGAGGCGCCCTGGGGGTCGAGGTCCCACAGCAGCGTCGGGGCGCCCTCGCGGGCGGCGAGGTACGCGAGGTTGACCGCAGCGGAGGTCTTCCCGACCCCGCCCTTGATGTTGTAGGTGGCGAGGACGCTGCTCACGCGAACGTGTCCCGGACGGTCTGGCGCTCGGACTTCGACGCGAACACCGCGAAGCGCGCGGCAAACTCGTCGCGCGCCGCCTGCTCGTCGACGAGCAGGCGGTCGACGAGCACGCCCATCGCCATCAGCGCAGCGGGCCCGCCGGGCAGGGCCGAGACCTCGTCGCGCAGCGAGCGCAGCATCGCGACCTGCACTTCGCGGTCCTGGTGGCGGCCGAGCACGTCCTGCAGCGCTTTGAGCGCCTTGATCATCGGCTTGACGACCTCACCCGGGTACAGCGGAGCACCGAACAGCTCGAGCAGGTAGCGCAGCTCCTTGCCCTTCTTGCGCAGCTCGTGGTAGTCCTCGGGCGGGCTCGAGCCGTCGATCGCGCTGCCCATCTTCACCATTCGGCTGTAGACCTTGCGGATCCGCTCACCCGCGAGCTCCCCGATCGGCGTCGTCGCCGCGGGACGGTCGTCGGTTGGGAGCTGGACGAGCTGATCGAGCAGCACGGCCCAGTCGCGTCGGACCGCCGCCGCGCGCTCCGAGCGCAGCGCCCGCACCATCTCGCCTCGCGCGATCAGCCGGCGGTTGCGCAGCACGGTCAACAGCGGGTCGAGGTCGGTGCGCATCGACGCCGGGACGATCTCTCGCATCGCTTCGAACTCGAGCACGTACACGTCGAGGTCGCGTGAATCACCGGTGATCTGCTGAAGCCAGCGGAACTCGATCCGCATCCGCGCGAGCTCCTCGACCGGAAACACGCCCTTCAGCTCGCGCTGGACGGATCGCGAGCGGCGGACCGACACCCGGAAGTCGTGCAGGAACTCCGAGTCGATGTCGGCGATCGTGCCCTCGACGTTCGCCTCGATCACCTCGAGCAGCCGCCCGAGCACCGTTGCCGCAGCGGCATCGGCGCGCTGGTCGGGCGACAGCGGCACGTCGATCTTCGACGGGATGCCGCCGGGAATCCCGCCCGCGGCCCGGACCGCCTCGTCGACGAGCGGCTGGTCTGCGGCCTTCCAGCCGAGCTCGCCTTGCAGCGCGTCACGGACGGCGTCCAGTTCCTCGTCGTAGCCGCGGACGGCCGCGAGCCGCACCCGCGGACGCAGCGGGACGTGCGTGGCGCTCGAGGCGACGACCGTGGGTTGCTCGAGGGTCAGCCGCACGACGATCTTGCGCTCGCCGTCGAGCACGTCGATCGCCCGGATGTGGCTGTGCACGTGCACGAGCGGCAGCAGCGCACGAACATCGACGATCGGCAGCAGCTCGTCCCGCAGCGCGCATCGCTCGAGGCTCATCGCCAGCAGCGGCGCGGTCGGCGGCGACATCGGCGCGCTCGCGCGCTCGACGCCGGCGACGCGATCAACGAGCGCCAACCGGCCGCGCTCGTGCACGACCGACAGGCCCGCCGAGTAGAGCAGGCCGTCGAACGTGTCGTAGAACGTCCTGTCGAGCTGCGTCTCGCCGCGCTCGTTGACGTCCAGATAGCCGCCGAGCACGTCGCCCGCCGCGTCGAGGCTCATCTCGTCGGGCGGCAGGTAGTCGGTCGTGCTCATTGGCGCAGTCGCCGCAGCCGTTCGAGCGCGTCATCGATCTCGGCGTCGCTCACCACCAGCGGCGGCTCGAGGCGAATCGTCGCAGGCCCGGTGGCGTTGACAATCAGCCGCTGCTCGAGCAGCGCCCGGCCGGCGAGCTCGGGAGCGGAGATCCCGTCGGCGGTGTCGAACGCGACCATCAGGCCGCGGCCGCGCACGGTCGTGACGTACGGGAGCTGCCTGAGGCCGTGTTGCAGGCGCTCGCCAAGGGTGTGAACGTTGCGAAGGAGCTCCGGATCGGAGCAGATCTCGAGCGCGGCGAGCGCAGCGCCCGCCGCCAGCGGACCACCGGCAAATGTCGACCCGTGGTCGCCGGGCTTCAGCACGTCTCCGAGCGTGGGCCCGGTGACGAGCGCGCCGATCGGGAGGCCGCCACCGAGCGCCTTCGCGCTCGTGAGCGCGTCGGGAACGACGCCGGTCTGCTCGTAGGCCCACAGCGAGCCGGTCCGCCCCATCCCGGTCTGGATCTCGTCGAACACGAGCGCGGCGCCGGTCCGGTCGCACGCCGCGCGCGCGGCACGCAGGAGCTCATCGGAGAGGATGTGGATCCCCGATTCCCCTTGGATCGGCTCGAGCAGCACGGCGGCGGTGCTGTCGTCGACGGCGGCGTCGAGTGCGTGCGGGTCCTTGGGGACGACGACGAAGCCGGGGACGAGCGGCGCGAACGGCGCCTGCTTGGACTCCTGCGGCGTGGCGCTCAGCGCGCCGTACGTGCGGCCGTGGAAGCCGCCCTGGATAACGACGACGTTGCCGCCCGGGCGCGCGCGGCGGACGAGCTTGATCGCCGCCTCATTCGCCTCGGCGCCCGAGTTGCAGAGGAACACCTTGCCCTTCAGGGAGCTGTCCGCGAGGGCTTTGGAGAGCCGCATCGCGGGCTCGGTGTAGAACAGGTTCGTCACGTGGGTGAGCCGGGCGGCCTGCTCCTGAATCGTGGCGACGATCTTGGGGTGGCAGTGGCCGACGTTGAGGACCGAGATCCCCGCGAGGAAGTCGAGGTACTCGTTGCCCTCGTCGTCCCAGAGCTGCGCGCCGTGTCCTCGGACGAACTCGACCGGGTGACGGACGTACGTCGGGATCGCGTAGTCGCGCTCGAGCGCTTGGAGCTCGGATAGCGTCACCGTGCCTACACCGACCCGATCTTCGTGCCCTGGCCGGCGTCGGTGAACAACTCGAGCAGGATCGAGTGCGGCACGCGTCCGTCGACGATGTGCGCGGCGGAGACACCACCCTGGATCGCGTCGAGGCAGGCGTTCAGTTTCGGTCGCATGCCGCCTTCGGTGTGCGGGAGCGCCGCGTGCACCTCATCGGCGGTCGCCGCCGATACGAGTGTTGTGGGATCCTGCGGATCCCGCATCCACCCAGCGACGTCGGTCAGGAACATGACCTTGTGGGCACCGAGCGCCCGGGCGACGGCGCCCGCTGCCTCGTCCGCGTTGATGTTGTAGGAGTGCCCGTCGCGGTCGGCGCCGACGCTCGCGACGACGGGGATGTAGTCCTGCGCGACGTGCGTGAGCACGCCTGTGTCGACGTGATCGATCTTGCCGACGAAGCCGATGTCCTGACCGCTCGGCGCCTGTTGCTTGACGGCGCGGAACAGGAGCCCGTCGTCGCCGCACAGTCCGACGGCGGGCTGGCCGTGGCGGTTGATCAACAGCACGATGTCCTTGTTGATCTTGCCGACGAGCACCATCTTCGCGACCTCGACGGTCTCCTCGTCGGAGACTCTCAGGCCGTCGACGAACTCAACGGGGAGGTCGAGGCGTTGCATGTAGTTGGTGATCTCGGGACCGCCGCCGTGGACGACCACGGGGTTCATCCCGACGTACTTGAGCAGCACCACGTCTCGGGCGAACTCGTGCTTGAGCGCCGGGTCCGTCATCGCCGCGCCGCCGTATTTGATGACGACGGTCTTGCCGTAGAACTCGCGGATGTACGGCAGCGCCTCGAGGAGGGTCGCGACGGCTGGCTGGGGGTGGGTGGGCGGAATCATGTCGTGTACTCGGCGTTGATCGTGACGTATTCGTGCCCGAGGTCGGAGAAGTACAGCTCGGCCTCGGCACCGTCGCCGGGAAGGCCGATCTCGTACTCGACCTCGGGCTGCTGGACGGCTCGGTTGAGTGCGTCCGCGTCGTGCGGAACGAACGCACCGTGGGCGCACACCTGCACGCCTTCGATCGCGATGTCGAGGTCGAGCGGCGCCATGCCGGGGAGGGCCATGCCCACGGCCTGCGAGATCCGCCCCCAGTTGGGGTCGCCGCCATACAGCGCGGTCTTGACGAGCTGGGAGTTGGCGACCGCGCGCGCCGCTCGGTGGACCGCTTCCGCGTCGCCGCCGCGGACGACGACGCGGCCGACGCGGCGGGCGCCCTCGCCATCCTTGACGACGAGCAGCGCGAGTTGCCTCAGAACGGCGTCGAGCGTCTCGCCGAAGCGGAGCTCGTCCGGCGTCTCCTGTTCGATCGCGACGCCGGACGCGCCGCTGCACTGGAGGATCACGGTGTCGCTCGGCGAGAGCTGACCGTCGACGCTGATCCGCTCGAACGAGCGCTTGACGGTCACGCCGAGGAGCAGGTCGGCGGTCTCGGGGCTCAGCCTGGCGTCGGTCTGGACGAAGACGAGGAGCGTCGCAAACCCGGGCGAGATCATGCCGGCGCCCTTCGCTTCGGCGCTCAGCCTGACCGTCCCGGTCTCGAGGGCGACCTCGAGGCTCACGGTCTTTGGGAAGGCGTCGGTGGTGCGAATCGCCTCGGCGAAGTCCTCGTCGCCGTCGGGCCGGAGCTCTTTCGAGGCCGCGACGATTCCCTTGGTGATGTTGGTCATCGGGAGCGGGACGCCGATCACGCCGGTCGACGCGACCGCGACCAGGCGCTCGTTCCCGACCTGCGTCGCGACCGCGCCGGCACCCTGCATCTTGGCGGCGTCATCGAGGCCTTTGCGGCCGGTCGAGGCGTTGGCGTTGCCCGAGTTCACGACGACCGCTCGGAGCCCGTGGAGCGCGCAGCGCTCCATATTGAGCAACACGGGCGCCGCCGGCGTTCCTGATTGCGTGAACCGTGCCGCACTCGTCGTGTCGGCCGCATCGGAGACGAGCAGCCCGAGGTCCTTCGCGCCGCTCGGCTTGACGCCGCACGCGACGCCCGCGGCGCGGAAGCCCCGCGGGAGGCCATGGGTGGTCCGGGCGTGCCGGGGAGTCTCGATCCAGCGAGAGTCGAAGAAGCTCATTCGATCCCGGTTCCTTCCGGCAACCCGAACATCAGGTTGAGGTTCTGGACGGCCTGCGAGGCGGCGCCCTTCCAGAGGTTGTCGATCGCGCCGAAGACGATCACGCGGCCGGTACGCGTGTCGCGGTGGACCGAGATCCGGCAGATGTTCGTCTCGCGGACATCGCGGACGCCGGGGGGCGTCGCAGCGAGCTCGACGAACGGCTCGTCGTCGTAGGCGTCGACGTACAGCTGCTCCATGTCGACCGCGTCGGTCGCGCCGTTCGCCGTGGTCACGTAGCAGGAGACGAGCTCGCCCTGGTCGAGCGGCAGCAGGTGCGGCGTGAACGTGACGCGGATCTCGGCGCCGAGCGCGGCGAGCTCCTGCTCGATCTCGGGGGTGTGCCGGTGCCGCGGTACGCCGTAGGCGTTGACGTTCTCGTCGACCGTGACGAAGTGGGTCTTGTCGGTGGCCGCACGGCCCGCACCGGAGACGCCGGACTTGGCGTCGATCACGACATCGTCGATCAGGCCCGCAGCTGCGAGCGGCGCGAGCGCGAGGATCGTCGCGGTCGGATAGCAGCCCGGGTTCGCGACGAGGTCGGCGGTTGCGATTGCGTCCCGGTAGCGCTCGGGCAGGCCGTAGACGGCCTGCGGCAGCAGCGAGGGGACGGGATGCGGCTTGTACCAGAGCTCGTACACGGCCGGGTCCTGCAGGCGGAAGTCCGCGCTCAGGTCGACGACGCGCACGCCCCTGTGTCGCAGCTGTGCGACGAGCGGGGCAGCCGCTCCATGCGGGTACGCGACGACCGCCGCGTCGACGTCGGCGTGGCGGTCGAGGTCGAGCTCCTCGAGCGAGAGCGGCACGCGGTGCTGGGGGTAGAGCGCATCAAGCCGCGTGCCCGTGTCCGAGCGCGCCGTGAGGTGGGTGAGCGCGAACGTCGGATGGCGGTAGAGCAGGCGGGCCGTCAGCGCGCCGGTGTACCCGGCCGCTCCGAACACCGCGACGCTAGGAGGCACGGATCCTCCCTCCGTGGGTGTCCTCGAGCGCGTGGACGATCTTCGCGCGCTGGGCCGCGACCTCCTCGTCGGTGAGGGTGCGGTCGGGCGCGCGGTAGGAGAGCCTGAGCGCGAGCGAGACGTTGTGTTCGCCGATCCGCTCGGGATCGCGGTAGACATCGAACACCTGGGCGTGCTTGAGCAGCGGCGTGCCGGCGGTGTGCACGGTGGCGAGGACGCTCTCTGCGGTGATGCTGTCCGCGACGATCACCGCGAGGTCCTCCCTCAGTTCGGGGAAGCTCGTGAGATCCTCGTACAGCGTGGTTCGGGTGACGTGCGACTCGACGGCGTCGAGGTCGAGCTCGAACGCGGCGATCGTCTCCTCGATCCCCCACTGGCGGGCGACGAGCGGGTGGATCTCGCCGATCCAGCCCGCCGTCGTGCCGTTGATGGCGATGGCGGCCGCCCGTCCCGGGTGCAGGAACGGGGTGCTCGCGTCGGCGGCCACGGCCCACGGCGCGCGGATCGTGTCGAGCAGCGCCTGCAGGACGCCCTTGACGGCGAAGAAGTCGGCTGCTCGCGGGCTCGGGTCACGCCAGGTGGGGTTCCGTGCCTGGCCGATCAGCAGCGCGCCGACATGGTAGGGCTCCTCGGGGAGCTCCCTTGAGTCCTCTTTGGGGAGGTAGACGGCGCCGGCCTCGAACAGCCTGATCGTCGTTGCACCCCGTGCGCGGTTGCGCCCGGCGATGTCGAGCAGCGACCCGATCAGGCGCGTGCGCAGGCGCGACTGCTCCGCCGACATCGGGTTCTCGAGCTCGACCGCGCGCTCGCCGGGGGTTCTCAGCCGATCCGTCAGGTCGGCGCTGACGAAGCTCCAGCCGACGACCTCGTCGAGCCCCTGGGCGGTGAGCGCGTCTGCGGCGGCTCTGCGGAGCTTCTGTGTTTCGGTCAGCCGTCCCGACGCGCCGTGTCTGCTCGGAAGCGTCGCCGGGAGCTTGTCGAGCCCGTCGATCCGCGCGACCTCCTCGATCAGGTCGGCCTCGCGGGTGATGTCCGCACGGCGGAAGGCGGGGACGGTGACGTCGAGCCCGCCGTCTGCGTCGTCTGCTGCGAACTCGAGTGCCGTGAGGATCTGCTGCGTACGAATGCGCGGGACCGGGACGCCGAGGACGCTTGCGATCTTCGCATCCCTGAGTCGGATCGTTTGCGGTGTCGGTCCCGGGCCGCCGATGTCGACGGTGCCGGGCGTGAGGGTCGCTCCGGTGAGCTCGAGCATCAGCTGGGTCGCGACCGCCTGGGCCTCCATCGCCTGCTCGGGCTGGAGCTGCTTCTCGAAGCGGGTCGAGGCCTCGCTGCGGAGTCCGAGCTTCAGTGAGGTGCGATGGATGTTCGCGCCGTTCCAATTGGCTGCTTCGAGCAGGACGCGGGTCGTGTGCGGTTCCACCTCGGAGCGCGCGCCGCCCATGATTCCGGCGATCGAGGTGGGTCCGTCGGCGTCCTCGATCAGGACCGTGTGCTCGTCGAGGGTCCGGGACTGGCCGTCGAGCGTTTCGATCTGCTCGCGTGCGTGGGCGGTTCTGATCGTCAGCTGCGCGCCCGCGATCCGGTCGAGGTCGAACGCGTGCAACGGCTGGCCGGTGAGCAGCATCACGTAGTTGGTGATGTCGACGACGTTCGAGATCGGGCGCTGCCCGGCCGCCGTCAGGCGCGCTTTGAGCCAGAGCGGGCTCGGCCCGATCGTGACGTTCTCGAACACGCGGGCGGTGAAGCGCGGGCAGAGCGCCTTCGGGGTGTGCACGGAGATGCTGATGCCGGTCGGCGTGCGGTCGGCGGTGCCCGGGTCGGTGCTCCACGGCGGCGGGTTCAGCGGCGTCCCCGACGCGGCGTGGACCTCCCTCGCGACGCCGTAGATGCCGAGGCAGTCCGGGCGGTTGGGCGTCACCTCGAGGACGAGCACGTCGGTGGCGATCGGCAGGACCTCGGTGAGCGGCTGCCCGGGTCTCAGACCGTCGGCCTCCAACACCATGATGCCCTGGTGGTCGGTGCCGATCGCGACCTCGTCCTCGGCGAGGATCATCCCGTTCGACTCCTGGCCGCGCAGCGTGGCCTTCTTGAGGGTGGTGCCGTCAGGCATGACGGCACCCGGCGTGGCGACGGCGACGGTCTGGCCGGCTGCGACATTGGGCGCGCCACAGACGATCTGCGAGGGACGATCCTCGCCGATGTCGACGGTGCAGACCGTCAGCCGGTCGGCGTCGGGGTGCCGCTGTGCGTCGAGGACCTTGCCGACGATGAAGTGCTCGAGTGCCGAGACGCCGTGGCGCTCGACCCGCTCGACCTCGGTGCCTGTCATCGCCAGGCGCTCGGCGAGCATCGCCGCGTCGAGCGGCGGGTCGACGTACTCGCGAAGCCAGTTCAGCGGGACGCGCATCAGCCGAACTGCTCCAGGAAGCGCACGTCGTTGTCGTACAGCAGCCGCAGGTCGGGCACGCCGTGCTTGAGCATCGCGATGCGCTCGATCCCCATCCCGAAGGCGAAGCCCTGAACCGTCTCGGGGTCGTAGCCGTTGTCCTTGACGTACTCGAACACGTTCGGGTCGACCATCCCAGCGCCGAGGATCTCGATCCAGGCGGTGCCCTTGCACAGCGGGCAGCGCTCGCCGTCCTTGGTGATCCCGTCCGTGCAGTTGAAGCACGACACGTCGACCTCGACGCTCGGCTCGGTGAACGGGAAGAAGTGCGGCCGCAGGCGCACCTGGCGTTCTTCGCCGAAGATCGCTCTGGCGAACGTCAGGAGGGTGCCCTGGAGGTCGGCGAGCGTGATGTCGGTGTCGACCGCAAGCCCCTCGATCTGATGGAACTGGGGTGTATGGGTGGCGTCGGAGTCGGGGCGGTAGACGCGGCCGGGAACGACGATGTAGATCGGCGGAGGCTGCTGTTCCATCGCCCGGATCTGCATCGGGCTCGTATGCACGCGGAGCAGAGTCGCCTGCGGGTCGAAGATGTCCGACAGCGGCTTGACGTAGAACGTGTCGGTCGTCAGCCGCGAGGGGTGGGTCGGCGAGTGGTTGAGCGCGTCGAAGTTGTAATAGACCTTCTCGACCTCGGGGCCCTCGGCGACGTTGAACCCGAGCCCGATGAACACGTCCTCGATCTCGCGTCGGGTCTTCGTCATCAGGTGCAGGCGGCCGATCGCGGGGAGCGGATCGGCGGGGAGCGTGACGTCGACCGTGTCCTGTGCGAGCTGTTTCTCGAGCTCGGTCGTCGCGAGCCGTTGCGCCTTGTCCTCGATCGCCTGTTCGAGTGCCTTGCGTGCTTCGTTGGCGGCCTTGCCGGTGGCCGCCCGCTCCTCGCGCGGGAGGCTCGCGACGTCTCTGAGCAGGTTCGGCAGCTCGGCCTTGCGGCCGAGGAAGCGGATCCGGACGTCCTCGAGCGTCTGCGTGGTTGCGGCGGCGTCGATCGCGTCCTGCGCTTCCTTCTTGATCTCGGCGATCCGCTCGGTCATCGTGCGCGCGCCATGGTAGTCACCTCGTAGAGCGCGACAGTCGCGGCCATCGCGGCATTGAGCGAGTGGGTGGTGATCGGGATGTGGGCGGTTCGGTCGGCGGCGTCCGCGATGGCTTGCGGAAGCCCGTCGCGCTCGGAGCCGATCAGCAGGGTCAGCCCTTCGCCCGCGGCCTCCGGGGCGCCGCCGCGAACTGTGGCTTTTCGCTTCGCGGGGGGTGACGCGGAACGCCAAAGTTCGTGGAGGGGTTCGCCGGCGCCAGCCTCGAGCGCGATCGTGGTGCCAGGGAGCTCGGCGATCCCGGCGCCCGTGGCGTCGGCCCGCGCGACGGGGACGCTGAAGATCGCGCCCATGCTCGCGCGGACCGCCTTCGGGCTGTACGGGTCGGCGCTACCGGGACCGATCGCGACGCAGGAGGCGTTGAACGCCTCGGCCGAGCGCAGGATCGTGCCGACGTTGCCGGGGTCGTGGACGCCGTGGAGGTAGACGCACAACGGCCCTCGCGGTTGTGGTGCCCAGCGTTCTTCGTAGACGGCGAGGGTTCGGGTGCCCGACGCGAGGCCCGACGCGCTCGCCAGCAGCTCGTGGTCGACCTCGATGCCGGGCAGGCCGCTGCCGGCCGCCGCGAACCGCTCCACCGGGACCCAGCCGGCTGCGTCCGCGGCGCTCAGCAGGTCCTCGCCCTCGGCGACAAAGCGGTGGGAGTGCTCGCGGTTGCGCCGGCGCGTCTGCAGCTTGCGGATCTCCTTGAGCTTCTGGTTGTGGGGGCTGGTGATGGTCATTCGGTACGAGTCAGAAACGAAAAAGGGCGCCCTCCTCGTGGAGCGGCGCCCGATGGCGGTGCTGGTGGTTCGGCGTGTGCTCAGCCGGCCGCCAGCGCCTCGCGGGCGCGGTCGGCAAAGCGTCGGAACGTATCGGCGTCGCGGACGGCGATGTCGGCGAGGATCTTGCGATCGAGCTCGACGCCCGCGGTTTGCAGTCCGTGCATGAACTGCGAGTAGGACATGCCGTTCTGGCGCGCCGCGGCGTTGATCCGCGTGATCCAGAGGCGCCGGAAGTCGCGCTTGCGGTTGCGGCGATCCCGGTAGCGGTACTGGTCGGCCTTGAGCACGGCCTCCTTCGCGGTCCGGTAGTGCCGGCTCGCATCGCCGCGGTAGCCCTTCGCGAGCTCGAGCGTCGCACGACGCTTCTTGCGAGCGTGGATCGAGCGCTTGACCCGCGTCATGAGCGCTTCGCCCCGAGCAGGATCTTGACCCGCTTCTCATCGTGCTTGGCGATCACAGCCGGGGCGGCGTGGCGCCGCTTGCGCTTCGGCGACTTCTTCTCGAGGATGTGGCTCGAGAACGCGCTGCGCCCGCGAACCTTGCCGTTCGCGGTCAGCTTGAAGCGCTTCTTGGCGCCGGAATGGGTCTTCATCTTCGGCATGGCCGGTGGACTAGTAAAGCAGACGCCGCGTGATCGCCTGGGCGTTTGCTCGCGCGGACGCCTTGGGAGGCCGCTGCGGCCGGCCTAGGCGGCGGCGTCGCTGGTGTGCTGCGAGGAGGTCGCGTCGGAGTTCGACGGCTCGTCGGCGGCCTGGGCGGCGCGCCGGCGCTCGCCCTTGCCGCGCCCGTGCGACGCGTCGCCGTCCGTCGAGGGCTTCTCCTTCTCGCCGGCGAGGATCGCCTTCGATGGCGCGAGCAGCATCGTCATGTTGCGTCCGTCCTGGACGGGCGTCTGCTCGATCACAGCGATGTCGGAGAGCTCGCTCGCGAGCCGCTCGAGCAGCGCGGTGCCGCGCTCGGGATGGGTCACCTCGCGGCCCCGGAACATGATCGTGATCTTGACCTTGTCCTTGCCTTTGAGAAAGCGGCTGACGTGACCCTTCTTGGTGTCATAGTCGTTCTGCGCGATCTTCGGCCGGAACTTGATCTCGCGGATCGTGATCTGCTGCTGGTGCTTGCGCGCCGCCTTCAGCTTCTGCGCCTGCTCGTACTTGTACTTGGAGTAGTCGAGGACGCGGCAGACGGGCGGGCGCGCGTCCGGAGCCACCTCGACGAGGTCGAGATCGCGCTCCTGGGCGTACGCGAGCGCCTCGGACGTCTTCACGACTCCGATCTGCTTCCCATCCTCACCCACAAGACGGACCTCGGGCACGCGAATCCGATCGTTGATCCGCGTCTGGTCCCGTTCGGGCGGGCGCCGGTCGAACCTACGAGGGACCGGCACTAGTCGTGGTGGCGGCGAGACGTCAAGCGGCGCCGGGCCGTGTGTGATGAGACAGTTGGATCAACGAGGCCGAGTATAGCGGCGTCTACCCGCGACGTGAGCGACTTTCAACCTCGGATTTCAGCCGTTCGATGAACGCGTCGACGGCCACCGAGCCCGCGTCCCCGCGCTTGTGTTCGCGCAGCGCGACCTCGTCGGACTGCTGCTCGCGATCGCCGACCACGAGCATGTACGGGATCTTGCGCAGCTCGGCGTCGCGGATCTTGCGGGCGACCGATTCGGTGCGGTCGTCGAGCTCGGCCCTCAGCCCGGCGCGGTGGATGCGGGTACGGACGGTCTCGCCGTACTCGATGTGGCGGTCGGCGATCGGCAGCACGATCGCCTGCACCGGTGAGAGCCAGACCGGCAGCTCGCCGGCGAAGTGCTCGAGCAGGATCCCGATGAAGCGCTCATAGGACCCCATCAGCGCGCGGTGGATCATCACCGGCTGGTGCTCGGCGTTGTCGGCGCCGGTGTACGTCAGCCCGAACCGGTCGGGCATGTTGTAGTCGACCTGCACGGTGCCGAGCTGCCACGAGCGGCCGAGCGAGTCGGTCATGTGCATGTCGATCTTGGCGCCGTAGAACGCGCCGTCGCCGGCGTTGAGGTCGTAGTCGAGGCTGCGGTCATCGAGCCATTGCTTGAGCGCCGCCTCGCTCTTGTCCCAAAGCTCGTCAGAGCCGATCCGCTGCTCGGGGCGCGTCGAGAGCTCGAGCCGGACGTCGAGGCCGAAGATCTCGTATGTGGCGAGCGCGAAGTCCATGCACGCCCCCACCTCCTGCTGCACCTGGTCCTCGGTGCAGAAGATGTGCGCGTCGTCCTGGGCGAAGTGGCGTACGCGCAGCAGACCGTGCAGCGTGCCGCTCGGCTCCCGGCGGTGCAGCAGGCCCGGCTCGGAGTAGCGGACGGGCAGGTCGCGGTAGGAGTGCTTCTGGAGACTGTAGAGCTGCGCGTGACCCGGGCAGTTCATCGGCTTGAGCGCCATCGCCCGATCCTCGTACTCGGTCACGAACATGTTCTCCGCGTACTTCTCCCAGTGACCCGAGGTCTCCCACAGCGCCCGGTCGTACAGCAGCGGCGTCTTCACCTCCGTATAGCCGCGGTCGCGGCCCATCTCCCGGCTGAGCGCTACGAGCGAGTTGAACACCTCGGTCCCGCCCGGGAGCCAGAACGCCGCACCCGGCGAGACCTCCGAGAAGGTGAACAGGCCGAGCTGCGGGCCAAGCCGGCGATGGTCGTTCGCGCGCGCCTTCTCGAGCCGCTCGAGATACTCCTCCAGGTCCTTGTTCGAAAAGAACGCCGTCCCATACACGCGCGTGAGCATCGGCTTGCTCGAGTCCCCCCGCCAGTACGCGCCGGCGACCGACTGCAGCTTGAACGCCTTGATCCGCTTCGTGCTGGGGGCGTGCGGGCCGCGGCACAGGTCCGTGAACGGACCGTTGCTGTACAGCGACACGGTGTGGACGGGGTGGGCGGGATCCGCATTCCGGATCAGGTCCTCGATCAGCTCGACCTTGTAGTCCTGGCCCTCGGCGACGAACTTCTCCAGCGCATCGCCGACAGAGACCTCCTCGCGGGTGAACGGCTCATCGGCGGCAATGTGCTCCCGCATCCGCTGCTCGATCCGCCCGAGGTCGTCCTCCGACAGCGAGACGCCGTCCGGGAAGTCGAAGTCGTAATAGAAGCCGTTCTCGATCGGCGGGCCGATCGAGATCTGCACGCCCGGGTAGAGCTCCATCACCGCCTCCGCGAGCACGTGCGCCGTGTCGTGGCGGATGAGGTCGAGCGCCTCCTCGCTGCGCTCGGTGACGATCTCCAGCTTCCTCGGGCCGGCGCCGTTGCCTTCGGTCATCGTTCGGCCGCCGTCGCCGGTTGTGGCGGTCGCTTCGACCAGCGGTCGACCCAGGTCGCGGAGCTGGCCGTCGACCTTGACCGCGAGCGCCGCACGCGCCAGCCCAGCCCCGATCGCCGCGGCGGCATCCGCCCCGGTCGCCTCATCCGGCAGCGCCAGCACAGTCCCATCGGGGAGTTCGAATTCCATCAGCGCTCGGATGCTAGTGCAGCGTTCCAAAAGACCCTTGATGCTCCAGCGAGTGGCTCGGCGTGACTGCGCGGGCCCCCTGGACCAGCTCGCTGGATGCCGACCGGGCTGCAGCCTCGAGGCCGTCAGAGCGCACGGGGATCTTCGGAACGCTCCACCAGCCAGTGGGCCGACCGGAAAGGCTTTGCCCGGAAGGCGAGGTCCGGGTGCCGTCAGGCGAGGACGCAGGATCCGAGGACTGGCAACGCAACGCGGGGATCCGGGGACGAACGCTGGCGGTCATCCGGGCCCGGATTACGGGTGGAACGTCTCCGGGAGGTCCACCAACCGCGCGCATCCACGCCCGGGCCGTCCCACGCTACATTTACGACTCCCGGACGATTAGCTCAGCTGGGAGAGCGCCGCCTCGACAAGGCGGAGGTCGCTGGTTCGAGCCCAGCATCGTCCACTCCGTCCGGTAGGCACTGGGGATTCAGGTCGTGCCACTTCGCCGAGGTGCCTCATCAGTTCTGAGGCCGCGCCTACGCGAGCACGCTGACAAGCGTCGCGTCCCGCTGCGAGAGCTGAGCGCGGATCCGCTCGACCGTCTCGGGCGGCAGGCGGCTGTCGCGGCCTATCGACGACCGACACGGGTTTGCCGGGATGATCAGATCGGCTCAGTCGAGGGTCGATCTCGAGTCCGAGGAGCTGTCAGATCTACGCAAGCGTCTTCCGCGCGACCCTCCAGGTCCACGCCTTCATCTACGAGCACACGGACGGCCTGATCGGCCACCGCCTGCTCGGCGTCCCCTGCCTGATGCTCCGCGCCACTGGTCGCAGGACCGGTCAGACCCGCACGAACTCGCTTGTCTACGCCGCGGAGGGCGACCGCTACCTGGTGGTCGCCTCCAAGGGCGGTGACCCCAAAGCCCCGGCCTGGCTGCTCAACCTCCGCGCCAAGCCGCAGGTGGAGGTCCAGATCGGGCGCACGCGCTTCCAGGCGACCGCCACCGAGATCGGCCCAGACGACCCGGACTACGCCCGTCTGTGGAAGCTCGTCAACGACAACAAAGCCAACCGGTACGACGCATACCAGAAGAAGACCACGCGGCCGATTCCAGTGGTAGCCCTGAGCCGTACAACCTGAGAGCACCCGAGCATACAGCGGCGACTTCGCGGTAGCCCAGAGCGATCGCAGGCCGGGCGCCTGCGAACACGCTCTTCATAGAGGGCGGTCGGCTGATCACACGCGCAAGCAGCCCTGGACCGGGACCGTCCGCGGCGGGCCGCGCCTTAGGATCCCGGGGTGATCCATCCGGCGTTGCCTTCGCAGGGAGCCCTTGAGGAGGTTCGGCGCTTAGCGGGCCGTTGGCCACGATCGCGTCCGCGGTCAGGCTCGAGGGTGGTCAGCATGCGGCCACGTGGCGGGTGGACACCACCAGACCTGCCCGGACAGTCGTCGTTCGCCTGTTTCCGGCCGGTGACTCGGCCGCGGCCCACGAGGCGCAGGTGTTGCGGGTGCTCGACGGGCTTGGGGGCCTGGCGCCCATTGCTGGGAAGTGACCTTGAGGGCCGATCCGCCGAGCCGCGGCCAACAACAGCAGCACGAACCGGCCCGGTAGCCGCGTATGCAAGCCGATCGCTCATCGAGGCGGTCGCGACGTCGGAGCGCGGTTGTGGCGTCGCCGGCTGGGGGGGGCCGCCCGCGATGCCCCACTGCGTTTGTGGGGTTGTCGGAGTCCTAGCAAACTGTGAGACTGCGGCCGCATGGGTTGCTTCATCGCACTGATCGCGCTCGTATCACCGCGGCTCGCGCTCTTTCTCATCTGGATCTTCAGCGATCTCCTCAGCCGCGCGTACTCGAGCTGGATCCTCCCGCTGCTCGGCTTCTTGCTACTGCCTTGG
>DATKOY010000200.1:0-19849 GCA_035524415.1 Solirubrobacteraceae bacterium
GCAACATCGGCCTTGTAGACGTTGCCCTTGATCGCGTTGACGGCTCGCCGACGCCGGGGACCGCGCCGGGGCACTCGCGCTGTACGAGCGGTTCGCCGAGCGGCCGAGGCACGAGCTCGGCGTCGCGCCGTCGCCCGCGACGAGATCGCTCGCCGCCGAGCTGAGAAGCGGCCGCCCGGCGCCGACACCGCCAGCAGTGCCGGCGCGGATCACCGCCGCACGGCGGCGGAGCGCGCTTGTCGGGCGGGCGGCGCAGCTCGCGCAGCTGCGTGCCGCATGGGCGCGCGCGGCGCAGCGTGGCCGGCACCTCGTGCTGATCAGCGGCGAGCCGGGAATCGGCAAGACTCGGCTCGTCGCCGAGTTCGCGAGCGAACTCGGCGGGCGCGGCGTCGGGGTCCTGTACGGCCGCGCCGAGGAGGACGCCCTCGTCCCGTACCAACCGCTCGTCGAGGCCCTCCCGGACCCGTTCCGTGATGGAGCACTGCCGGCGCTCGCGGATCTCGGAGCTCAGCGCGGTCGTGCCGGCGGCCGCAGCGCTGCTCGGGTTGTTCGAGGAGGTCGGCGCGGTCCTCGACGCAGTGGCCGCAGGCGTGCCGCTGCTGCTCGTGCTCGACGATCTCCACTGGGCGGACCCAGCGACACTTCGCCTGCTTGCGCACCTCGCGGCGCGGCCCGGCGGCGCGCCGCAGCTGCTCGTCGCGACCTATCGCGACACCGAGGATCATCCGCTCTCGGACGTGATCGCAATCCTGCGCCGTGAGCTGCCGGTCGAGCGGATCGAGCTCCGCGGTCTCGACGTCGACGCCGTCGCCGAGCTGGTCGGAGGCGAGCGCCCGCCGGAGACGATCCGCGCGCTCCGCGACCAGACAGGCGGCAATCCTTCCTTCATCGAGCTGCTCGGGCCGGGCGAGACGATCGGGATTGCCGAAACCGTGAGCCGGCGCGTGAGCGCGCTCGGGTCGGAGGCTCGAGCCGTGCTCGACGCGGGCGCCGTCAGCGGGACCGAATTCGTGCACGCGATCGTCCGGGACACGCTCGCCGGTTCACTCACCGCGACGCGTCGAGCAAGGCTGCACGAGCTGTTTGCGGCCGCACTCGAACAGCGCGCCAAGAGCGAGCCGCAGCGCTATCTCGTGGCACTTGCGAACCACGCGCTCGAAGCCGCGACGGGAGCGGGTGATGCGTGGCGGGCGGCAGAGCTCGCAGAGCGAGGCGCGCGACGGGCCGGCGCGGTCCTCGCATATGAGGACGCCGCCGCGCTGCTGCGCCGCGCCGAATCCGCGCTCGCGCGGCGCGGGGACTGGCTCGAGCGGCAGGCAGAGCTGCGGTGCGCGCAGGGCGAAGCGCTGCAGCGCGCCGGCCTCGGCGACGACGCGCGCCGCGTGCTCGCCGGAGCGTCGGAGCTGGCGCGGACGGTCGGACGGCCCGACCTGATTGCGCGCGCCGTGCTCGCGACCGGCGGCGCAAGCGTGACGATCCTCGGAGCGGAGCCTGAGCTACTCGGCGCGCTCGAGGAGGCGCTCGACGCGGTCGGCGACGCCGATCCGGGATTGCGCGCGCGGGTCCTCGCGCGGATCGCGATCGAGCGTGCCTACGACGCCGCGCCGGAGCGGCGGGAGGCAGCGGCCGCCGAGGCACCGGCGCTCGCGCGCCACAGCGACGATCCGGCGGCGCTCGCAGCCGCGTTGAGCGCCCGCCATGTGGTCGCGTGGGGACCGGACGGCTGCGAGGAGCGCATGCGGCTTGCCGATGAGATGCTCGGGCTTGCCGAGCGCGCCGGTGACCGCGAGCTCGCGCTCCAGGCGCGCAACTGGCACCGACGGACTCGAGCTCTCGCGCCATGCGCGCGACCTCGGCCGGCGGGCAGGCGATGCGAATGCCGACGTGTGCTTCGCAGAGCACAACCTGCTGCGGATGATGGTGCAGGGACGAATCGCGGACCTCGATCCGGGCGAGGGCGGTCTCGAGGGAGACGTCGCCAAGCGCGCCGATCGCGGACCTGCCTGGCGCGCGTATCGGTTCACATTCGCGTGGTGGCGTGCCGAGCGAGGCGATCTCGCAGCGGCCCGGCGCGACTTCGAGGAGGCGATCGGCGACGGCCTCTCCACGCTTCCGCGCGACGTCAACTGGATCGCGGCGCTCGCGTCGGCGTCCGAAGCGTGCATCCTGCTCGGAGACGCGGACCGCGCCCGGGAGCTGCGGGCGCTGCTCGCGCCGTACGCGCGGCGGATGGTCGTCACAGCTCGCGGGGCGAGCCATGCCGGCTCTGTCGCCTACAAGCCGGCCCGGCTGGCGGCGCTGTGCGGCGACGCGGCGGCAGCGGACGGGCTGTTCGCCGACGCCGCCAGGCACGACGACGCCGCCGGCGCGCCGGCCTTCGTCGTTCGCGACTTGCAACGCCATGCCGACTTCCCTGCGTGCGATCGGGGACGAAGAGCGCGCGCGTGCGGTGCTTGCGGACCGGCGCGGGCTCGGCTGGTGTCACCGGCCCGGCGAATCCGTGAGAATCCCGTCAATGACCGCGATCTCCCGCGTCCGATGAGAGCCGTCACCTGCACGCACGGCGCACTGCAGGTCGTCGAGCGTCCGGAGCCCGCGCCCGGCGCCGGCCAGGTACGGATCGAGGTCCTGCGATGCGGGATCTGCGGGTCGGACCTGCATGCCCGCCACGGCGTCGATGCCTGGGCGGACATGGCCGCGAAGGTCGGCTACCGGCGCTTTGCCCGCTCCGACGAACCGGTCGTGTTCGGGCATGAGTTCTCCGGCCGGATCGTCGAGTATGGCCCGGGCTGCCGGCACACGCTCCCGACCGGTACCGACGTGGTCGCGCTGCCGCTGATCCGCGGGCCCGAGGGTGTCGACGCCGTCGGGCTCTCGGTACACGCGCCCGGCGCCTACGCCGAGCAGATGCTCGTTCAGGAATCGCTGATGATGCCCGTCCCGAACGGGTTGGACACCGATGTGGCTGCCCTGACCGAGCCGCTTGCGGTCGGGTGGCACGCGGTCCGTCGAGGCGAGCTCGGAAAGCGCACGGTCGCGATCGTGATCGGCTGCGGGCCGATCGGGCTCGCGGTCATCCTGATGCTGAAGGCGAAGGGCATCCGGACCGTTGTCGCGAGCGACTACTCCCGTGGACGGCGCACGCTCGCCAGCGCCTGTGGCGCCGACATCGTCGTCGACCCGGCGGTCGGATCACCATTCACGGCCGCCCAGGACAAGCGCCACCTCACGGATGCACCGTCGGCATTCGAACTCGCGATCGATACGCGCGAGAAGCTCGAGCGGCTTCCGGTCGGGTGGTGGCACACGTGGCGCCTCGCCGAGGCGCTCGGCGCGGGCCCAAAGCACCCGGTGATCTTCGAGTGCGTCGGCGTGCCCGGGGTGATCGAGAGCATCCTGGACGGCGCGCCCCTGTTCTCGCGCGTCGTCGTCGTCGGTGTCGTCGTCGGTCTGGATCAGTTCACGCCGGCGATGGCGATCAACAAGGAGATCGACGTGCGGTTCGCGTTCGGCTACACGCCGCTGGAGTTCCGCGACACGCTGCGGATGCTCGCGGAAGGCAAAGTCGACCCCCGCCCGCTGATCACCGGCACCGTCGGTCTCGATGGTGTCGACGCGGCGTTCTCAGCGCTGAGCGATCCCGAGACACACGCGAAGATCCTGATTGACCCGCGCAGCGCCGTCACTCTGCCAGGGACCGCCTAGCCGTCGCCTAGCCGAGGGCTAGCCGCGCGACGTTCGCCGCCCCGCGATCCGGACGCGAACTTCGACACGTGCGGGCCGCGCCGGCGCCGCCATCGAGAGGAAATCGCGCGCGGCGGCGCGGCGGTTGCAGTACGGGCACGTGAGCGCGTCGGTCGGGAGCAACGGCCGCGCACCGATCGCGATCGGCGCATCGCAGCGGTCGCATGCGAGCGTTCCTGTGCCGAGACGTTCGGACTGGGTGGAGCGCCGTTCCTCCTCGTGGGCGGCGGCGGTTCTCGTCACCGGATCCAGGCGCACGCGCCACGATCCGTCGGTTGCACGCACGAAGCTCACAGCACCTCAGTCTAGGCTGCGACTCGACGCGCGCGAGGACTTCGACGCGCGGTGTGCTCGCTCGTCGGCGTCGTAGATCACCTCGGTGCCGGTCAGGCGGTCGTGCCACGCCCGCCGCCGTGGATCGCGGAGAATCGCCAGGAATCCGAGGCCGAGCGCCAGCAGGCTCAGGATCGCGCCGAACACGCGTTTGATGGCGACACCGAGGCCGATGTGATGAGAGCCGTGGCGGACGAGCCGGATCGACAGGAAGCGCATTCCGGGCGTCTGTCCCACCAGTGCCCAGAAGGCCGCGAAGTAGCTGACGCCGACGATCACGCCGAGCGTCGCGAGGATGATGATCGCGGCGAGCGAGAGGTGCTGGCCGAACACGGCGGCGATGAGCGACGCGAGGACGCTCGACACGAGTGAGTACGCCGCGAACAGCAGCCCGATGTCGATGCCGCCGGCCACGACGCGGGTCGCGAGTCCGGCCTGGTCGGTTTCCGAGTCGGGGTCGTCGCGGGCGATCCGCTCCATCGCATCGTCGAGGGCCTCCGTGAGCTTCGTCAGGCGGACGCCGATGTCGGTCAGCAGGCCGGCGCTCTGCGCCGCGATCGCGGAACGGATCTCTGGCGCGGTGGCGATCCGCTCGACGAGCTTCTGAGCCTGATCGCTGGCAAGGACCTCCGCCCAGACCTGCTCGGCGGCCTCGGAGTCGAGCACGCGCCGGGTGACCTGCGTGATCTCGTCGCTGTCGCGACCGGCGTTGCGCGCCTCCTCCTCGATCGCGCGCTCGATCGCTCGCCGGATGGTTGGACTGCGCAGCGCGCGCACGATCGCTTCCTCGACGGCCTGGTCGAGCGCGCGGTCGACACCCGTGGCATGGGCCACCCGCTCGGCGCCCTTGGCACCGGCCCCCAGCAGGCGGGCCACCGGCGGCTTGCCAGCACTGGACTCCACGGTCGCGGCATTATCGCGCGGACCGCTGATGACGGCCGAGGCCGGCGAACAGGTCACGCAGCGCCAGCTCCGTTGACCAGAACGCCAACTCGCGCCAGGGGATCTCCGCCGGCGCGAACGCGCGCACCTCGATCGCCTCCTCGGTCGTCCGCGGCTCGTGCGCCGCCAGCGCGCGGTAGACGATCAGCACGACGCGCTCATCGGCGCGCGAGTACACGCCGACGAGCGGCCCGAGCTCGACCGCGATTCCGAGCTCCTCCTCGGTCTCGCGCCGCGCCGCGTCCTGCACCGACTCGCCGAGGTCGACGAAGCCACCCGGGAACGTCCACAGTCCTTGCCCGGGGTCAAAGCCGCGCCGCAGGAGGATCGCTCTCCCGTCCGCATCGACGGGGATCGTCGCCGCGACCGGCTTCGGGTTGTAGTAGGCGCAGTAGCCGCAATGCGGGCACGCGATGACGCGCGGGAACTCGATGTCCGCGGGCTGGCCGCAGCGCGGGCAGAATCGTGCCTCGGCCAGCGCGGGATTGAGCGATGCATCCACGGGCCCGATGCTACGGCCGCCGTCAGGCTCGTCGCTGCCCTCGGAGCTACGGTCGGCGTGGCTCAGCCGATCGCAGCCAGTCCCGCCTGGGCGACGTCCATGTCCTGTGAGTAGTGACCACCGCTGACGCCGATCGCGCCGACGACGCGGTCGCCGATCGTGATCGGGAACCCGCCGCCGAAGATCACGAGGCGATCGATGCCGCCGACCGCCCCAGCCGCGAGCGGCGCGTCGTCCTTGATGAAGTCGTGCCAGCTGTGGCTCGGCAGCCCGAAACCGGCCGCGGTGTACGCCTTGTCCTGCGCGATCTGGACGCTCAGCAGCGCCGCGCCGTCCATCCGGCTGAGCGCCTTGAGCACCCCGGACTCGTCGCAGACGGCGATCACCATCGGCACGCCGATCTCCGTGGCTTTCGCCTCGGCGGCCGCCACGACGCGGTGTGCCAGCTCGGTGCTCACGCTGGCCTTCTCAAACACATCACTCATTCGATCCCTCCTGTGTTGACGTCCGCGAAGCGCTGTTCGAGCTCGCGGATTTCGGGCATCCCGATGAAGTCGATGAAGTCCTCGAACGGCACGAGCGAGTCGAGCACGTCGATCGGCGTGCCGGTCGTCTTGATCTCGCGCAGCACCGATCGCATTGCCGCCGTCGCCACAAGCAGCGTGCTGATCGGGAAGATCACGAGGCTGAACCCCAGCTCGCGCAGAAACTGGTGTGTGACCGGCGGGGTCTTGCCGCCCTCCGCATAGTTGAACAGGAGCGGCACGTCGGAGAACGTGCGCGCGACGGTTTCGATCTCGTCCGTCGTCCGCGGAGCCTCGACGAACAGCGCGTCCGCGCCGGCGTCGCGGTACAGGCGCGCGCGTTCGAGCGCCGCGTCGAGTCCTTCCACCGCGCGCGCGTCGGTCCGAGCGATGATCAGCAAATCGCTCGAGCGCCGCGCTTCGACGGCAGCCGCAACCTTCGCCGCCATCTCGGTCGCGGGCACCAGCTGCTTCCCATCCATGTGGCCGCACTTCTTCGGCATCACCTGATCCTCGAGGTGGATCGCGGCGACGCCGGCCGACTCGTACGCGCGGACGGTGCGGATCACGTTGATCGCGTTGCCGTAGCCGGTGTCGGCATCGGCGATCACCGGAATGCGGACCGCGTCCGCGATACGGTGGGCGTTGTCGACCATCTCGGAGAGCGTCAGCAGGCCGACATCGGGGCGGCCGAGAAGCGACGCCGCGCTGCCGAACCCGGTCATGTACACCGCCGGGAAGCCCGCCTCCTCGACGAGCCGGGCGCCCAGCGCGTCGTAACAGCCGGGCGCGAGCACCATCTCCCCGCTGTCGAAGCACTGCCGCAACTCCTGTCCGCGATCGGGCGCCCCTCCGAGCAATCCGGCCATCAGCCCGGCGGCGCGGTCAGAAGGGCGAATCGCATCACCATGGCCGCGCGAGCTTAGGCGCTGCCGGAACTCAGCGTCAAGCGGGCCCGCGAGATTCTCAGCCGACGACCGCCCGCTCAGTGGACGCGTCAGCCACGCCCGGGCGGAAACCCGACCTGCACGGAGCCGTCACTGCGAACGATCGTCGGGACGATGCCGCGGTTGTTCGTGTAGCTCATCAGCTCCACCTTCCAGTCCGCGTTGCGCGTGGCGTCCCGTTCCTCGACGCGCGCTCCTTCCTGCGCGAGGTGCTCGCGAGCGGCCTCACAGTACGGGCAGCCCGGCTTGACGTACATGACGGTGTCCATCGGCTCTGTCTCTGAGGTTACGCCATCGATGACCCCGGCGCGGAGCGCCGCGACGCTGCCCAGCCGTCGAGGTCGCCGTCGATTCGTATCGGATTCCCGGCCCGCCGACGATGCTGCCGTGTGTCGGCAACCGGACCGGTTCCACCACCGCAGCCTGTTCCGTGGCCCAGCCCCGTCGCGCCGCGACGGGAGCACAGCGTGTGGCTCTACGCGGTTCTGGGGATCGCGGTGACCGTCGTTGTCGTGGCGATCGCCTTGCAGCTGGACCGGACCCCAGCCCAGACGCTGCGCGTCATGTCTGGCTCGATGCGCCCGACGCTCGCGATCGGCCAGCTCGTTCATGTCGACGCCGCCGCCTATGCGTCGAGCGAGCCGCGCATTGGAGACCTCGTGGCGTTCCACGCCCCCGTCGGCGCGACCGGGACCGACCCGATCTGCGGCGTGCCGCAACCAGCCGGCGAGGCGTGCCCGCAGCCGACGCCCGCCGAGAGCGCGCAGATCTTCATCAAGCGCATCGTCGCCGCGCCCGGAGACATGGTCTCCGTCGTCGGCGGATCGGTCGTGCGCAACGGCGTCATCGAGCGTGAGCCGTTCACGGCCACATGCACCGGGAGTGGGTGCAACTTCCCGGTCCCGATCCATGTTCCCGCCGGCGAGTGGTTCGTCATGGGCGACGATCGCGGAGCCTCCGACGACAGCCGCTACTGGGGTCCGGTCCCGGCGGCGTGGATCGTCGGGAAGGTTCGCAGCTGACCTTCCGCGCGGCGCACCACGTACCGGTGCCTGCACGCAGATGGTCAACCCTGGGTCGATCCGGCCGATCATGTGGCTAGACGAGCAAGTCGAGCAACGGAGCCACCCTCTCATGACCCCCCTCCCCAACGGGACCCATCCGCCGGCCGACAACTCCCGGCCGCGGCTGCTGATCGCCGACGATGACCTCGTCGTCCTGGCCACGCTCGGCGCCCAGCTGACAGCCGACTTCGACGTCGTCGGGACCGCTCGTGATGGCGAGCAGGCGATCGAGCTCGCCCGCGAACTCCAGCCCGAGGCCGCGCTTGTCGACGTCCAGATGCCCGGTGGGGGCGGCCTGCGCGCAACGCGCGCAATCAGCGCCGCCTGCCCGAACACCGCACTCGTGATCCTGTCGGTCGACGAATCCGAGGAGTCCGTCGTCGAGTTCATGAACGCCGGTGCGATCACCTACCTGCGCAAGGGCATGCCGGCGACGCAGATCGCAAGCCGTCTGCACCAGTCGATCGCGGCGCATCGGGCATTCGTGCGGGCTTGACGCCCGCCGGGCCCACGCTACTTCCCGAGCAGCGCGCAGACCGCGGAGGTCTGGAACGCGCGCAACTGTGCGAGCAATGCACCTGTCGGTGCCGCGATGTTGAGCGACGTGGTCACCGAGCGCCGTCCGTCAGCGGTCGCCGCCGCCCACTGGACGTAGCCAGGGAAGTTGCCGGTGTGGCCGTAGACCGTGCCGCACCGGGTCTTGTAACGAAAGATCGCGAGACCGGCCGAATTCGTGCCGGGACCGGGCGGGCTCGACGATCCTGACACGAACCGGAACTGCTCGCGCCGCTGCGCTGCGCCGAAGAACCGGCCGCGCAGGTCCGCGCGGATGAAGGCGCCCAGATCGCGCGGCGTTGAGACGATCGCGCCCGACGCCCAGGCCCCGCTGGGGCTGAGGAACATGGTCACGTCGAGCGGCGACGTGCCGGGCTCGACGTCGTAGCCGTGGATGAATGGTGCCGGGAGCGAGATCCGGCGTGTCGGGAACGTCGTCTGTGCCAGCCCGGCGGGTCGAAACACGATCGTCGAGAGCAGATCGCCGTAGGGCCTGCCGGTCGCACGCTGAGCGATCAAGCCAAGGACGATGTTGTCGGTGTTGGAATACTCGTACTGCGACCCTGGGGTGAACATGAGCTCGTCGTTGCGAACCCAGTCGATGATCTGAGTTGGGGAGACATACCCGCGGGGGTTGTCCATCGCCTGCTTGCGAAACCCGGCCGATTGCGTGTAGTCCGGTAGCCCGCTCGTGTGGTTCAGCATCTCCCTCACCGTGACCGCCGACCATGCGGGTGGCATCGTCATCGGCAGCTGCCCGCCGATCGTGTCGTCGAGACTCAACCTCCCCTGCTGCACGAGGTGCAGCACGATTGCGCCGCTGAACGCCTTCGCCACGCTGGCGATGCGCATGTGATCACCCAACCGCGGCGCGCCCGGTCTCCGGACGTTCGCCCGGCCGGCCCGCACGACCGTCGTGCGGCCACGGCTGGAGAGCGTCACGATCGCTCCGACCGGGCCGCCCGGCGCCGCGACGAGTCGATCGAGTCCGCGCTGGAGGCTCGCCGTCGTCGTGCGGGCAGCCGTCGCACCCAGGGGAAACGTCAGCGCACTCACGGCAACGACCGCCGAGATCGACGCACACCGCAGTGGCATGGGCCAGTTCATCGCAGGAAGACCGCCAACAAATGTCACACCGCAGTGAACGGTACCGGGGCCGGCCGGGGCCGGCCCCTGCACACCCGTCATCCGGACCGGGTGACGCCGAAACGCGTAACTATCGAGAAGCTACGAGCGATGAACCCACCGCTCGTCGTGCGAGAGCCCGTCTCGTATGTGGAGACGCTGTGCCCGGGTTGATCCTCGCCGTCATCGGGATCGCGCTGCCGGACTCATTGAATCCGTCCCTGATCGTTGCGGCGGTCTACCTCGCGCTCGGCGCACACGCGACGCGGCGGCTGATCGCGTTCACGACGGCGGCGTTCGTCGTCACACTCGCCGGAGGGCTGGTCGTGGCGCTGGGTCTCGGTGATCTCATCATCGCCCTGCTGCCGAAGCTTTCGGAGCCCGTCAAATACGAAGTGCTGACGGTCGTGGGCGTCGCCTTGATCGGCGGCAGCGTGGTGATCTGGTGGCGTCGCGAGTCGCTGGCCGGGGGCGAGCCGAGCAAGCAGCACGACGCGGCCGGCCACGGGTCGGCCGCACTCTTCGGCGCCGGCATTGCCGGTGTCGAGTTCCTCACGGCGTTCCCGTATTTCGCCGCGATCGCGATGGTGGTCGGCTCGTCAGAGTCGGTCGGCGCCAAGACGCTGCTGATCGTCGTCTACAACGTCATCTACGTGCTGCCGCTGATCGCGATCGCGGTCGTGTCCGCGATCATGGGCGAGCGCGCCGGCCGCGTGCTCGCCCCGGTCGGGGACTGGGTCGCCACGCGCTGGCCGGTGGTCGTCGCTCCACTGGTCGCGGCCGTCGGGATCGCGCTGACGGCCTATGGAATCGTCAAGCTGACGTGAGTGCTCGCGGGCCGGCTGATCAGGCCCCGGCCGGCGGGGCCGCCGGCGGGCTGCCCGAGACGGCATCCTCTAGGGCCTGCGCGTCCTCCGGCGTGAGCGTGCGGCGGGCGAGCCGGCCGTGCTTGCCCTCGAGCGCCGCGACCATCGCGTCGACGTGCTCGGGGGCTGCGAGCAGGATGATCGCCGAGCATCCTTCGGGCACGTCGCTGCGGACCTCGTCGAAGAAGGCACTGCGGAGCTTCGGTCCCGACCGCTCCTCCGACACGCTTCCCACCACGCCGCCGCCCACGAGGCCGGCGGCGAATCCGGGAGGTCCGAAGACGGCGCCCGCGACCGCGCCGGTGAGTGCTCCCTCCACCGTCCTGCGCCCCAGGAAGTCCTGGTCGTCATCGACGTCGATGTAGCGGCCGCCGAACTCGCCGCGCACGACGATCCGGTCGTGTCGGTGATGCTCGACGAACGCGACCTCCTGCGCCCACGCGACGCCGCCTACCTCACCGGGCACGTCGGAATACGCGCGCTCGGCGCCTTCCGTGTGGTCGAACACCATCACGGCGAGATCAAGACTGACCGGGTCCATTGCCGCGGGAGGGTACGTGCCGGTGTGCGTCCGCGCGTCCTCCAAAACGGATGATGCCCTGCTCGTCGACGCTACGACCGGGCGGTCGCGTCTCGGTACGAGCGCGCGACGATCTCGCGGAGCACAGAGCTGTCCACGAGGTCGACGCGTTTGAGATACAGGCACCCCTTGCCCGTCGTATGCGGGCCGAGCCGCACCAAGAGGTCGCCGTACTTCTCCGGGCCGCCGGTCAGATACAGGGTCGTCTGAGCCTTGCGCGGGGAGAAGCCGACCGCGGGCACGTCGCCCTCACGGCCCGATGCGTAGCGATAGTGGCGGCTGCCGAAGCCGACGATGGCGGTTCCCCACATCACGGGCGGCTCTCCCGTCTCCTCGCGCATGAGCGCGAGCACGAGTTGAGCGTCGGCCTTGCGCCGGCTGTCGGTTACCGCGTCGATGAAAGCAGCGACATCGGCAGCCGTGGGCACGGTCCTGTTTGGACGGCTTGCCACGCGATTGAGCGTAGTGTCGCAAACTGACCGTCCGGCAGGAGATCCGGCCGCGGCGCCGAAAGCGCGGCCGATGGAACGCTCAGACCAGATCGCAGGACCGCCCGCGGACGACGGCGTGCCGCCGGGCGGCCGCCACGACTATCCGCTCACGTTCTCGGTCGACTATCCCGATCGCAGTCTCGATCGCTTCAGCACGGCGTTTCGAATCTTCGCGATCATCCCGATCGCCATTCTCGCGGCGACGATCGAAGGCGGCAGCCTCGGGGCCTCAGCGGGCGGCCAAGGGGTCAGGTACGCCGGCGGCGGCATCGGGGTTCTCGTCATCCCCGTGCTGCTGATGCTGCTGTTCCGCAAGAAGTACCCGCGCTGGTGGTTCGAATGGAACCTGCAGTTGACCCGCTTCAGCAACCGGATCGCGGTCTACTTGGCGCTGATGGACGACCGCTATCCATCCACCGATGAGCAACAGGCCGTCCACCTCGACTTCCCGTATCCCGACGCCGAGCACGACCTCGGCCGCGGCATGCCGCTCATCAAGTGGCTGCTGGCGATCCCTCACTACGTCGTCCTGTTCTTTCTCTCGATCGGCGCGCTGTTCGCCGCCATCTTCGCGTGGTTCGCGATCCTCTTCACGGGCCGCTACCCGCGCTCGTTGTTCGATTTCATCGAGGGCGTGCTCCGCTGGCACAACCGTGTCGGCGCCTACGCGTTCCTCCTGATCACCGACCGCTACCCGCCCTTCAGCCTGCAGCCGTAACCGATCACCGCGCAGGTAGCCGATCTGCGCTCAACTTCTGGGTCGCGCGGTCGATCTGTCGGAGTGTGGAGGGGGTCGTCACGAACCGTGCGTCCGCCTACCGTGGGGCGGACCTTCCGCGCGCGAGACGCTTCACGCGCCACGTCTGGCTGGTCGGTTGCACGGCCGCTCTCTTGGCAATTCCGCTGTCGCCCCCGACGGCCCTGATCGGGAACGCGGGGTGGATCGTGTTCGCCGTCGTCACCGTCCCGACGCTCGTCGGTGGATTCGCGCTTGCGACGCGCCGGACGGTTGGCTGGCGCGGCTTGCTCGTGGTGACGTACCTGGGTCTCGCGCTGGTGACGCTGCTCCAAGGATTGGCCGGTCCGCGCGCTCACTACGTGGCCTTCGATCTCCTCCTGGTGTGCTGCGTCGGGCTCGTCCAGCCGTTCCCCATCCCGATGGTGTATGCGGCCGTGATGGCCGCATCGCGGCTCGGTCTTGCGCTCCTCAATACTCATGACCGAGCCGATGCGATCGTCGGGGCCACGCTCGAGTCGCTGATCTGGACGTTGCTCGCCGCGGTCCTCTGCACCGTCATGCGAGAGACCCGCGAGCAGCGCCTCGAGCTGCACGAGGAGCGATCGATCGACCCGCTCACGTTGCTCTCCAACCGGCGCGCGTTCGATGAGCTGCTCGGGATGAGGATCGACGAAGCGCGCACCGGCCCCTCGCCCCTGTCACTCGTGCTCGTCGACGTCAATGGTTTCAAGCAGCTGAACGACCGCCACGGGCATCTCGAAGGCGACCGCCAGCTTGTCGCGATCGGCCAGGCCCTCCGCGACGGGATCCGCCCGGGCGATACGTGCTTCCGCTGGGGAGGCGATGAATTCGCGGTCGTGCTTCCCGGAGCCGACGAGCGCGCGGCGCAAGTCATCGGAGAGCGGCTGGCATTGCTCGTGGCGTCACGGTGCACCGAACCGGAGCCGCTCACGATCAGCGTCGGCGTGGCCGTGGCGCTTCCGGAGGACGACGCCGAAGCGCTGACCGCGCGCGCGGATGCGCGCCTGCTGTCAGCGAAGTCTGGCCGCGATGAGCCTCTGGGCGCATCCGAAGTGGCCCGGGCCGGTCGTGAGCTGGGGCGCTCGGGTACTCCGAGCAACGCGCCCTGATTGCGAGTGGATGCTGCACAGGTGCAGTTGGGCCACCACCGCCGGCGGGAGCGCGATGACGCACTTCACGCCGGTTGCATAGTGTGGAGCCAGCACAGAAGCGATCTCCCACACTTCCCGAGGATTGGGAGGTCCTGGGAGCGTGTGGCTGTTGGCGCATCGCAATCGCCCCCACCCGCGAGGCCGAGGGCGACTGAGGGAGATTGTGTCCGTCTCAAGGAGCGAGCCGGGCAGAGCGGCTCGGCATCTCGCTGCTTCGCCATTCACCTGACCTCGGACGTACTAGCGATTTCCGAGGAACGCCACGAGGTCGCGCACGGCGGCCGGATCCTGGAGCAGGAACATGTGGCCGCCCTCATAGCCGTGCAGCTCGGCTCCGCGAATCCGCGACGCGATCGCCTCGCTGTTGTGAGGTGGCGCGATCCCGTCGTGGTGTCCGTACGCGATCAGCGTCGGGCACGTCACGCGGTGCAGCCGATCCCACACGTCGTGGCCCGCGCGCGCTTCCAGCTGCGCCCGCTGGGCGGTAGCGCCGTCCGGGTCCTGCTCCCGAGCGAGGCGTGCGATCAGGACGTCGGCGATCGCACGATCGGCCGGATGGGCAGCGAGCCAGCGATCGTCCCAGCGGCCATCGACCAGCTTCAGCCTCGTCGCGACACGCTCCTCGGCGGGGAGCTCGAGCAGCGTCTGCAGCGGATAGGACGCCCCGCCCCCGCCGCCGGCCGAGGTGCAGACGAGACCGAGACGCTCGACCCGCGCAGGATGCGTGACGGCGAGCTCCTGCGCGACCATTCCGCCGAAGCTCACCCCTACCACCTGACAGGTGTCCCAACCCACAAGCTCAAGCAGTCCCACGACATCGGCGGCAATGTCGGCCATCGCGTATGGATGCGTCACCGGAGCGCTCTGGCCGAACCCACGGTAGTCCCACGCGAGCACGTCGAACGCGCCGGCAAGCGCGTCGACGAACGGCTGAGCCTCGGCCAGCGTCGCCCCAGAGCCGTTGCAGAACAGCAACCGCGCTCCGTCGCCGGTTCGCTCCCAGTGCAGCTCCGCGCCGTTCACCACGCTGACGGGCATTCCGCGAGCGAATCTACGGGGCGCCGCGCGGGACCGCAATACGCAAGTCCCGTCAGCAGGTTCGCCACATAAGCCGCGCCGACCCCGCGCGCGGCGCAGGCCGAGAACGAACCGAACCGACACCCGACGCCGGCCGGCAGGTGCCGCGGGGGCGGTGAGCGGTACGTTGTGAGCATGATCCCGCTGGAGCCGGTGGACCGGGTTCGGGTGACGGTGCTGGTTGACAACCTCACCGATCCGTTGCTGGTCGACCACCAGGCGATCTCGCGGCTGAACTGGCCGAAGGCGCTGGGCGGTGCGCTCCCGCGCGCGGCCGCGGCCACGGCGCCCGACAGCGGCGTGCCTGACTCGTTGATCGCCGAACCGGGCTTCTCGGCGCTCGTGCGGCTCGAGCGGGGCGGACGCGAGCGGACGATCGTGTTCGACACGGGCGTCTCGGCGAACGGGATGGTCGAGAACATGCGCCGGCTCGGGATCTCGCCGAGCGACATCGAGGTCATCGTGCTCAGCCATGGGCATTGGGATCACGTCACCGGCATGGACGGTCTCACCCGCGCGCTTGGCCGCACCCGGCTGCCGGTGATGATCCACCCCGAGTTCTGGAGCCGGCGGCGGATCAGCTTCCCGGGCCTTGACCCGCGCGAGCTGCCCGCAACGAGCCGGTCAGCGCTCGAGGGGGCCGGGTTTCAGATCATCGAAGACCGGCAGCCTTCGTTCCTCCTCGACGGCGCGGCGCTGATCACCGGCGAGGTCGATCGCACGACTGCGTTCGAGACCGGCTTCACAGGACACGAAGCGATGCATGCTGGGCGCTGGCAGCCCGACCCACTGATCCTCGACGATCAGGCGCTCATCGTGCGCGTCCGCGACGGTGGCCTGCTGATCCTTAGCGGCTGCGGCCACGCCGGGATCGTCAACACGGTCCGCTACGCGCGGAAGCTCACCGGGATCGATCAGATCGCGGCGATCATCGGCGGCTTCCATCTCAGCGGTCCGATGTTCGAGCCGATCATCGAGCCGACAATCGACGCGCTCGCCGCGCTGTCACCGGCTCTGCTGGTTCCCGCCCACTGCACCGGGTGGAGGGCAGTCCACAGAATCGCAAGCCGGCTACCGGACGCGTTCGCGATCAGCACGGTCGGCACGACGATCGAGCTCTGACGAGAGACCGGACGACTGTGCTTGCAATCCTTCGCGACGGCGACCAATCCCTGCGTCGACTCCCCGAGCCCGGCTGCGGTGACGACAAGCGCCCGGCTTGACCGCGAGCGGATTCGCCGGACGCTGACGTTCTGGCTGCGGCCCGCGTTCGTGCTCCGCGCGGTGGGTCGCTTTCAGCGGGTGGCGGGGTTCGACCGGGCGATCGCGCTTGCCTCGAGCGCGTTCACCGCTCTGATCCCGTTGGCGATCCTCGCCGGCGCGATCGTGCCGCACGTCGACGCGATGACCGCCGCCCGCCGCATCATCGCTCGCTACGGCCTGAGTGGCGGAGGAGCGCAGGCGGTCAAAGACGTGCTCTCGCCGGCGAGCGGGACGAACACCGAGGTCAGCGTGATCGGGACGTTTCTGCTCGTGCTCGCGACGCTGAGCTTCTCGCGGGGGATGCAGCGGCTGTTCGAGCAGACGTGGGAGCTCAAGCCGCTCAGCGTCCGAAACACACTCAACGACCTGATCTGGATTGTCGGGCTCGTGTGTTACATGGGCGTGAGCTGGTGGATTCACGGTCTGATCGACGTGAGTCGTGTGCAGATCGCCGCCAACCTCGTCGTGCTACCGGTGTCGGCGGTCTTTCTCGCGTGGAGTGGCTGGGTGCTCAGCGCAAGACGCGTTCAGATGCGGAGCCTCGTGCCGTTCGCGGTGCTGGGGGCGTCGCTCCTCGCCCTGTGCTTTACCGGCGCCGCCGTCTACGTGCCACACCTGTTCAGCTCCTACGCGTCGCGCTACGGAGTCGTCGGCGCGGTGTTGGCGATGATCTCGGCGCTGTTTGTGGTGATGGTCGTCCTCGTTGGATCGGCCGTCACCGGCCGCGAGGTCTCCGAAGAGCTTGCCCGAATCCGCCGCGGAGAGCGCCCGCCCGACGACGAGGTCAAACGGGAATGGGATGCCGTCATCGACCAGGCGCGCTTGGGGTGGCAGTCGGTGCGTGAGCAGGTCGATCGCTACCGCCGCGACAGGCGGATCCGCCGCCGAGGACAGTGATGGCACCTGTCTTCGCCCTTGCTCTGGCCGCCGCCGTGTATCCGCAGCTGCTCGCTGTGGTCGTCGTGATCCTCACGCGCGAGCGCCCGAAGCTGCTGCTGTGGTCGTGTTATCTCGCCGGCATCTGTGTGAGCATCGCCGCGAGCGTCTCGATCCTGGCCGTGTTCCGCTCGCGCGGAACCGTCGCCGGCACGAGCTCGTCGCGGCTCGGGCCGTCGGCGTACCTGATCGTCGGGGGGCTGGCGCTCCTCCTGGCGGTGTTCGCAGCGACGCGGCGCGGGCGAGAGCTGCTCGGCGCAGACCGGCCCCGCCTGCGCTTGCGCAGACGCAACGACGGCCCTCGATCGAGCGTAACGTCGAGCCGTGTCCGGTCGCGCGCGGAGCAGGCGCTCAGAGACGGCTCGCGCCCCATCGCTGCCGCGGTCGGCGCGATCCTTGGCGTCCCCGGCCCGTTCGATCTTCTGGCCCTTGGCCACCTGGCACGAACCAATTACACGCGCGTGGTCATGATCGCCGCGATCGTCGGCTTCAACCTGATCAAGTTCGTGCTGATCGAGGTGCCGCTCGTGAGTTACGCGGTCAGGCCGGAGCGCACGGCCATGGAGGTCGAGCGGCTCGCCGCGTGGATGAAGGCACACAAGCTCGAGGTCGTCGCCTCGGTCGTCGGGGTGATCAGCGTGGTGCTGATCGGCAAGGGGATCGCGGGGCTCACGTAGCCCGGCCGATCACGCCGCCTCCCGCCCGCGGCGGCGGCGGCGCTTGCCGGTGACCTGCCAGGGACCGGGCGTGAAGTCGAGCACGAGGTTCACGACCCACACGATCAGGGTCGCCTCCACCAGGGTCCAGAAACCGTGGATGTGGAAGCCACCCACGATCTCCTTCGTGAGCACGAGCATGAACAGCGAGACGAAGAACCACGCAATGCCGAAGGTGAGAATCGCCAGCGGCAGCGACAGCAGCCGCAGGAGCGGCTTGAGCAGCGTGTTCAGGACTCCGAACACGGCCGCCGCCGCGAGCAGCGCGCCGACGTTGTCAACCGTGACGCCGCTGAGCAGGGCCGCCACGACTGCCAGCACCAGCGCGTTGGTGAGCCACGAGATCCCGAGGCGGATCGGAAGCGAGGGCGAGTGCAACGATTCCATGCCGAACCTTTCAGTGGAGGATACGGATGGAGGGCTTGTGAGCACTCAGATCAATCACGTCAGCGTCAACGCGCGCAATCTGCAGAAGTCGGTCGATTTCTACGTCGACCTCCTCGGCGCCGACCTGATCCCCACACCGAACTTCGGCATCCCGGTGCAATGGCTGGCGCTCGGGCGGACGCAGCTGCATCTGTTCGAGCGCGATATCCAGCCAACCAGCCATCATCACCTCGGGATCACCGTCGACGACATGGAGCCGGTCTACCGGGCGGCCGCACGGCGTGATGCGTTCGACCGCGAGGCGTTCGGCAACCATCTCGTCGAGCTGCCCGGCGACGTCGTCCAGCTGTACATCCGCGATCCGGCGGGCAACCTCGTCGAGATCGACCACGCCGGCGTCGACCGGCTGCCCGACGATCTGCGCGCCCAGCTCAAGCAACTCTGGGACCTCAACCCTCAGAGCGACGAGAACATGCGCGGCCGCCTGTTCGTACCCTGACGCTCCCCGGGGAATCGGCAGGTTGCGGACGGTTTTGCAGCCGCGCGCCGTGCTGATCCGCAGTGGGTCCTCTCGCCGTATCATGTCGCCGTGAGACGAGGGGCATTGGCGCGTCTCCGGTGTGCGATTGCTTGAGCGTGACGCTGAGTTAGCACGCGTCGATCCAGCGCTCGCGGCAGCCGGCGACGGAAGCGGCGTGCTGCTCGTGGTCGAGGGTCCGGCGGGGATCGGGAAGAGCGAGCTGCTGGCGGCGGTGCGCCAGCGGGCGCGTGGGCGCGGATTCGGGCTGCTCACCGGATGCGGGTCGGAGTTCGAGGCCGAGCTGGCGTTCGGGGTGGCATTTCAGCTGCTGGAGCCGATGGTGCAAGGCGCGTCCGCGAGCGAGCGCCGGCATCTGCTCGCCGGAGGCGCGAGGGTCGGCGCGCGCGTGCTCGGCGCCGAGGAAGAGGAGCCGCCGGCGGACCGGTATGCGGCGATCCATGGCCTGTACTGGCTGTGCGCGAACCTGCGCCCCGGCGGATGATCGGTGGGTCGTGCAGGCGCTGCGCGAGGCGGCTCACGAGGCGCTCGACCAGGGCGCTCCTGACGTCGCCGCCGGCTACCTGCACCGGGCGCTGTCGGAGCCACCGGCGGCCGCCGAGCGGGCCGCAGTCTTGCTGGCACTGGCAACGGCGGACTGGCGCTCGCGCCAGCCGGACGCGATCGCACACTTGGAGGCGGCGATTGTGGCCGATGGGGCGATGACGGCACGCTCCTCGCCGCATCGATCCAGCTCGCGATCGCCTACTTCGTGATCGACCGGATTCTCGACGCGGTCGCAGTCCTCGGGCGTCCGCACGCCGCCGTCGTCGTGGAGTCTGACGGTCACCACCCTAGCTTCGGCGTGCTTGGAGACATTTGTGATCAGCTCGCGTGCCACGCTGAACAGCAGCCGATCGGTGTCACCACGCGGCGGCAACGGTTCGAGTTCGAGCGTCAACTGAAACCCGCTACGACGGGCCGCAGTCTCGGCGACCTGCCGGTCCGCCCCGTCAAGACCAGCCTCCTCGAGTACATGCGGATGCAGTTCGAAGATCGCCGAGCGCAGCTGACGGACCACGTCCAGCAGCGCCTCATCAGCTCGCTCCAGCGCGGAGTCACCTGGCTCGCGGCCAGCCACGTCCTCGAGATCGTGACGCGCTGCGAGCAGCGATTGGATCGGGCCGTCGTGCAAACCGTCGGCGAGCGCGCGCCACTCGCGCGTCTCCGGCGCGAGCACCTACGCGACGATCGACACCGCGGTCGCGATCAGCGTGAGCGATGGCCGGTAGCGGAACGCGACGGTCACCGGAACCATGAAGTAACCGAACCGCGTCAGCGAGAACGCGCCGCCCGCGAGCATCGACAG
>DATKOY010000201.1:0-65371 GCA_035524415.1 Solirubrobacteraceae bacterium
TTGTGAACTGATTGTTTTGTGCGTGCCGCGGATGTTCGGCGGACAGTCGGTAGCCGAACCCAAAGTGCGTGTGGATGAAGCGCCACCCCGGCATCGCCTCCTGAAGCTTCACGCGTAGTTTGCGTACGTAGACATCGACCGACCGGTCACCGGTCCGCATCTCGCGCCCCCATACGAGCCTGAACAGCTCTTCACGCGCCATGATCCGGTCTGCGCGCCGCGCAAGCTCGGTGAGCAGGCGCAACTCGCGGATCGACAGCATCAACGCCCGCCCGCCCGCGCGCGCAAGGTGCTCCTCGGGCAGGATCTCCAAGGGTCCGACCTCGAGTACCTCGCTACGCGATCGAGCGGTCGCCGACATCGCCCCGGATGCTCCTGTGGGGGGGCTTCGGCAGCGTTATGGACTCGTAACCGAGATGTAAAGAAGCTGTGAACGGGTCGTCAGCCGGCGAGCGCCGGGTCCAGCTCGACCGCTGACGTGACCTCGTGCTCGTCCGGGTCGGTCAGCGCTTCCGCCGCGGACAGGCGCCCGACGCCATCGTCGTCGGGCTCCGGCGCGAACCGGTAGCCGACGCCGAAGTGCGTGTGGATGTAGCTCCAGGTCGGCGACGCCGAGCGAAGCTTCTGTCGCAGCTTGCGGACGAACACGTCGACCGAGCGGTCGCCGTGCGCCATCGCGTATCCCCAGACCCGCTCGTAGATCTCCTCGCGCCGCAGCACCCGATCCGACTGCGAGAGCAGATGGAGGATCTCGAACTCCCGAGCGGTGAGCTCGAGGCTCGCCTCGCCCGCATAGGCCTGATAGAGATCGGGCCGGATCGTGATCTCGCCGACGAGCGTCGCCTGCTCGAGCTCCGGCATCTCGGTCCGCCGGTGCCGGCGGATCGCCGCCTCGATCACGCAGATCAGCTCCTCGGCGTGGCACGGCTTCGTCATCCAGGCGTCGGCGCCGAGCCGCAGCCCGCGGACGCGCTGGGCCACCGACGAGGGGCCCGTGCAGACGATCACGGCGAGGCCGGGAAGACGAGCGCAGACGCGCTCGAGGTACTCCCAGCTCCCGGGACCGAGCACCGAAACGTCGATCACGATCGCGTTGAGGCGCATTGCCACAAGCGCGTCCGCGGTGACGGCGCTCGGCAGTGCGCGGAGCTCCCATCCCAATGCGTCGAGGCGATTCGACAGAACCTGCATAAACCCCGGATCGCGGTCGATCACCGCCAGCCGGAGCCGATTATGCGAGCGCGCCGGAGCCGCCTGGGTCCCCACTTGCGCGTCGCTCGACTCGGCCGACATGGCCAGCACTGTAGAGCACGCTCGCCGGGTTCGCCGGGCCGGCGCGTGAGCGGTAACAAGATGTTTACGCGCAAACAGCGGCGAAATGGCTGCCGCGGCCGGATCCGGGATCTTCCCCACTCGGTCACCAGGTATTCACTGGAGGCCGTAAGTCCGGGCATACGTTCCCGCGAATGACGATCCAGGCTGTCCCGGACGTCGGCGCGCCGCAGCGCGCCGCGCTGCGCTGCGCGAATCTCGAGATCACTGCATCGGACCAGCGGGCGCTGCTCGGCGGGCGGCCGTTGGATCTGACCCCGCGAGAGTTCCAACTGCTGCTCGCGCTGGCGGAGCTCCGCAACCGCGTCGTGGCGCGGGCGGACCTCTACGAGCTCGTGTGGCGCCGCCGGATGTCCTACCGGGACCGCTCCGTCGACGTCTTCGTCCGCAAGCTGCGCCTCAAGCTGCACGAGGCCGCGCCCGGCTGGGTGTACATCCACACGCACTTCGGCGTCGGCTACCGCTTCGCGCCCCAGCGGGCGCTCTAACCCGGCCACAACGCACGCTCAATGTGCCGCGCGCGCGGGGCACATCAAAGGTTGTTTTACTCGGGGACGTTGTATTCGGGAGAAGCGATGATGACACGACACCTGCGCACGACCGTCCTCGCCCTCGCCGTGCTTGCGAGCGCCCTCGCGCTCGCCGCCTGCGGCTCCTCGTCGAGCTCGAGCTCCTCGAGCGCGTCGAGCCCGAGCACCAGCGGCGGCGCCGCCCAGAGCACGACCGCGACCTCCTCGGCGTCGACGACGTCGAGCCTGCCACCCGCGGTCGACGAGCTCCCGGCCGCCGAGCACCCGCGTGCCGACCAGTTCCCGCCGGCCAACGGCCGCAGCCTCCAGCAGCTCGCCGACATGGTCCACGCGAGCGTTCAACTCGGAGCCGCCACCGGGACGTTCACGCCCGGCACCCGCCGATACGCGTTCGCTCTGAACGACAGCTCCGGCGGGTTCGTGTACGCCCCGACGGCGCTGTACATCGCAACCACTCCTCACAGCAAGGCCCAGGGACCGTTTCTCGCGCCCGCCGACCCGATGACCGTCTCGCCGCAGTACCGCAGCAAGCAGAACAGCGGGCCCGGCGGGATCAAGGCGATCTACGCGGCGGCGCTGCCGCTGCCGCACAAGGGGACGTACACGATCCTCGCGCTGACGCGGACGAGCAGCGGCCTGATCGGCGCCCCCGGCGAGGTCGCCGTCGCGGAGTCCTCGCCGATCCCGAACGTCGGGCAGCACCCGCCGGCGATCGCGACGGACACAGCCGCGTCGGTCAACGGCAACGCGTCGCTGCTGACCACCCGGGTCCCGCCCGAGAACATGGCGGCCGTCTCGTTCAAGGACGTGCTCGGCAAACGTCCCGTGGTGCTGCTGTTCTCGACCCCGCAGCTGTGCATCTCCAAGGTCTGCGGCCCCGTCACCGACATCGGCGTCGAGCTCCAGCACAAGTACGGCTCGAAGCTCGACTTCATCCACCAGGAGGTCTACGTCAACAACCAGCCGACGAGCGGCCTGCGGCCGCAGCTCAAGGCGTTCCACCTCCAGACCGAGCCGTGGCTGTTTGCCGTCAACCGCCAGGGGGTGATCGTCGCCCGGCTCGAGGGCTCGTTCGGCGTGAACGCGTTCACGCAGGCGATCCAGGCGGCGCTGCAGTGACGCGCGCCGCGCGCGTCATCGCCGTGCCCGCCGCGGCACTCGCCGCGCTCCTGCTGCTCGCGGGCTGTGGCGGCAGCTCTGGCGCGACCGTCAGCGTGCCGAAGGTCGCGCCGGCCCGCGTGTTCACGCTGTCCGGCTTTCAGCCGGCGGGCCAGATCGTGCCGGGCCGGCCCACCACGGTCTCGTTCACCGTGGCGTTGCCGAGCGGCAAGCCGCTCACGAGCTACAAGACCGGCAGCGGCCCGCACACCGGCGTGCACCTGATCATCGTGCGCGACGATCTCGCCTACATCATCCACAAGCACCCGCCGATCGGGCCGGACGGGCTGCTCAAGCAGACCGTCACGTTTCCGGCCCCGGGTCGCTACCGGGTGCTGGTCGACGTCTATCCGAACATTTCCGGCGGTCAGCCCAACTTCCAGCTGTTCAAGACGCTTGACGTGAGCGGGCACTACCGGCCCCAGCCGCTGCCTCCGTTCAAGGCCGACCAGGTCGTCGACGGCTACCACATCGACGTCCAGGGCCACCCGACGCTGCACGCCGTCCAGGCCGCGTTCGTCAACGTCGACGTGACCGATCCCGAGGGTCGCCGGGTGACGTTCGTCCCGTGGTTCGGCGCGCTCGCGCACGCGATCTTCTTCCACGCGGGGTCCCTCGACTACTTCCACACCCACGTGTGCGGGGCGAACGCGCCGAACTGCACGAGCGTGCTCGGCGCGACGCGGGTCACCGGCCGCGCGACGGCGCCCGGCAAGCTCACGCTTGGGGTGCTGCTGCCGGTGTCCGGGACGTGGCGGCTGTTCCTGCAGCTGAAGCTCGGCGGCCGCGTCGTGACCGCGCCGTTCACGCTCAACGTCGGCGCCTGAACCGAGATGGCCTGCGCACGGAGCGCGCCGCAGTGAGCCGCCGCGACGCATCCACCCTGCTCAAGTCCGGCGGTGGTTCGCCGCTATCCTGAGGAGACGAACGGCCGGGAAGGCCGTTCGCGATCCTCCTCTCATGGCCTCACGAAGCAAGCAAAAGGAAGAAGCGCGTGCCCGGCGCCTTGCCGAGGAGCAGGCGCGCGCCGATTCTGAGCGCCGCCAGCGGAGGGTGCGGATGTTGGGCGGGCTCGCCCTCGCCGCCGCGGCCGTCGTCGCCGTCGCAATCGTGATCTCGAGCTCCGGCGGCAGCTCGGCCGGCCTGAAGACCGGCACGCAGTCAAAGCAGGTGACCGGTCAGGTCAATCAACTGCTGGCCGGCATCCCACAGTCGGGCGCGACGCTGGGCAGCCCGTCTGCGCCGGTCACGATGACCTACTACGGCGACCTCCAGTGCCCCGTGTGCCGGGACTTCACGCTCGACGGCGGGTTCCCGGCTCTCGTGAGCAAGGACGTGCGCTCCGGCAAGGTCAAGGTCGTGTACAAGAGCTTCCAGACCGCGACGCCCGACCCGCAGACCTTCCAGACCCAGCAGGTGGCGGCACTCGCGGCCGGCAAGCAAAACCATTTCTGGGACTACACCGAGCTGTTCTACCGCCAGCAGGGCCAGGAGGGCACGAGCTACGTCAACGACGCCTACCTCACCGGCCTCGCGCAGCAGATCGCGGGGCTTGACGTCAACAAGTGGCACACCGACCGCAACGATCCGGCGCTCGTCAGCCAGGTCGTGGCCGATGGTCGTGACGGAGCCGCCGCCGGCGTCAGGGGCACGCCGACGCTGATCATGCAGGGCCCGAAGGGCAAGTCGCAGGTGCCCCAGGCGGTCCCGACATACGCCCAGCTCCAGCAGGCGATTCAGTCGGTCTCGTAGGTCCGCGCTGACGAGCGGGGCGCTCGGCACCGCGACGCACACCCATTGTCGTACAAGTCGCCTGCAGCCGCCGCCCGGCAGGCCGTTCACATCTTGGTTACAGGAACTTGCCGGGACGGTCACGAATCTCCATGCTTTGCGGGGGATTCTCTGCGGTCATGACAGATCAGAGAACCCGCGGCGCGACGGTGCGCGTCGCCGTGATCGGGGACAGCGCCGCTCAATCGCCGCCCGGCACCGCACGGACCGAGATCACCGAGCCGGCGCCCACCGGGTGGCTGCCCGGCGCGCTCATCCAACTCCGCGAACGCGGCGTCCCCGGATACACGCTCGACCTCGCGCCGACCGGTGCCGAGTTCCGCTACGACCTCGTCCACGTCGTCGGGCACGGTGCGGCTGCGGATGCGGCCGTGCGCGCCGCGCAGACGACCGGCGTGCCCGTCGTGACCGGATATCGCGAGGACACCCCCGCCGATACCGCCGCCGCGTTGCACGCCGCGAGCCGGCTCGTCCTCTCCCCCAGCCGCGGCGCCGACCTCGCGCTCGAGCTTCAGGGCGTCAGCCCGCAGCGGATCGCGCGCTGGGTGCCGGGCGTCGACCTCAAGCGCTTCCATCCGGCGCGGTACGCGCCCGAGGTGTTGCCGGAGGGCTTCACGATCCTGTGCGCCGGTCCGGTCACCCGCGCGCTCGGCGTCGATCTGCTGGCGGACGCGTTTCTGATCGCGCACGACCGCGACCCCCGGATCCGGCTTGCGCTCGCCGGCGCGGGACCCGGCGTCGACCGGATCTGCGCCCGGATCGGCGCCGCCGCGACCGTCCTCGGCGCGCTCGATCCCGATCGGCTCGCGGCCGTTTACGCGACCGCCGACCTGCTCGTGTTCCCGGGCACGAGTGAGGCGCATGCACACGTCATCCTCGAGGCGCAGGCCAGCGGCCTGCCCGTGCTCGCCCTCGACACCGGCAGCGCCGCGGAGCTGATCGAGAACGGCCGCAGCGGGTGTCTCGTGGCGCCGGATCCGGAGGTCCTCGGCAGCGCCATCAGCGGCCTCGCGCGCCGCGAGGCGCTGCGCGACCGGCTCGCGACCGGCGGCCTGATCGCCGTCCGCCAGCGCTCCTGGGAACACTCGATCGCGCAACTTGCCGAGGCCTACGGGCGAGCACTCACCGGTCTGGCGCCCCCGACGGAGGGCACGCACACGGCGCTCGGCGCCGAGGTCGCGCGTGCTGCCTGAGCCGGCGGTCGCCCTGCGCGAGCCGCACCGCCGGGCGCCGCTGCGCGTTGCGGACGTGGCGTTGTTCTACGGCGAGCGTGGTGGCGGGATCCGCACGTACCTCGACGCGAAGGCCGCGTTCGCCGCGCGGACCGGCCTGTTCGAGCACCACCTCGTGGTTCCCGGCCGTCCGGCGCACGCCGGCGAGCATGGACGGCCCGAGACCGCCGGCGCTCGCCATCGCCACGAGCAGCCGTCGCTCCAGCTCGCGGCCTCGAACGGCTACCGGATCCCGCTCGGCAGCGCCGGCTTGCAGGCGACCCTGCGCGAGCTCGCCGCCGATGTCGTGCTGCTCCACGACCCGTACTGGACGCCGCGTCTGGCCAGTCGCGCCGCCCACAAGAGCGGTGCCGCCGTCGTCGCGGTCCATCACTCATCGGCGGCACTGCACGCCGCGGGGCTGCCAGGACCACAGGGCGTGTATGTGCGTGCGCTGCGGCGGTGGTACCGCCGGGCGTATCTGGACGTCGATGCGGTGATGTCGGTGGTCGATCCGGGACCGGATACACAGCGGCCGTCGACGCTGCCGTTGCGCCTCGGTCTCGACCCGGCGTTCCGGCCCCGCCCGGGCATCGCCCGGGGCGACCACGTGCTGTACGTCGGCCGGCTGTCCCGCGAGAAAGGCCTGCGCGAATTGCTCGAGGCCACGGCCACGGCGTCCGAGCCGTGGCCGTTGGTGCTGCTCGGCACCGGTCCGGCGGCGGACACACTTGCCGAGCGAGCCCGCCAGCTGCGGCTCGGGGCACGGGTCCGCTTCGCACCGTACCTGGTCAACCGCGAGGCGCTCGCCGATGAGTATGCGCGCGCACGCTGCGTCGTCCTCCCCGGCGCGCACGAGACGTTCGGCCTCGCCGCACTCGAGGCGGCCGCCTGCGGGGTTCCGGTCGTGACAGCGGACACGACGCCCTCAGCCATCCTGCTCGACGGCCTCGTCGACACGTTCCCCGCCGGCAACGCGAGCGACCTCCAGGCAGCGATCGAACGCGCCCGTCGGCGCCGCGCCGATCCGTCCGCCGCAACCTCGCTGGTCAGGAGGCACAGCTGGGAGGCCGCCCTGTCAGCGGAGTTCGCAGACCTTCAGCGCCTCGTGGACCGGCGGGCGTGAGCACGCACGAGCACGCGCTTGCCGTCGCCGTCCACGACGTCGAGCCACGCTCGTTCGCGCAGGTGCGCTCGATCCGGCAGTGGCTGCTCGATCGTGACGTGAGCAGGGCGACCCTGCTCGTGATTCCGGCGGCGGACCTCCATCCGATCGGCGCGAGAGCGCCGCTCCTGGCGGCATGGCTGCGATCACGCGTCGCCTGTGGCGATGCCGTCGCGCAGCACGGGTTTGCGCACAAGGCCGTGGCGGTCGCGCCGTGGCCGCGATCGCTGCTCGCGAGCTGGCAGGGCGGGGCGGCAGCCGAATTCCCCGGACTCGGCCGCGACGACACGGCCAAGCGCGTGCACACGGGGACGCGGCTGCTCAAGGAGATCGAGCTCGAGCCGCGCGGCTTTGTCGCGCCCGGCTACGCGTACACGCGCGCGCTGCGGGGAGTGCTCGCCGACTCGTTCGAGTGGTTCGCCGATCTGCGGGGGATCAGGATGCGCTGCGGCGGCGACGTGCGCTGCCGGGCGCTGTGCCTCGGCAGCTCGACGACGCTGAAGCGGGCGCTCTCGCCGGCGATGATCCGCGCCGCAGCATGGGATCCCGGCCCCGTGATGCGGATCGACATCCATCCGGCCGACTTCGACCTGCCGGGCCACGTCGCGACGCTTGAGTCGCTGCTCGAGCGGGCCGATGGCCGCACGGCCGTGACCTACGACGAGCTCCTTGGTTGAGGCGGGACAGCGGGCGCGGGTCCTGGCCGCGGCACAGCGCGTCCTGCGCGAGAACTGGCGTGAGGGTCACCGCTCCAGTGACGGCGTCCGCTACGCGTTCACGTGCCCGGCGACGCCCCGCTACCGGCACCAGTGGTACTGGGACTCGTGCTTCCACGCGATCGCCTGGCGTCATTTCGACCCGGCTCGCGCGCGCGCCGAGTTGCGGACGCTCATCCGCGCCGGCCGGCTCGACGGCTTCATCCCGCACACCGCCTTCTGGGACCGCCGGGCGTACTGGCGCCGGGCGCCGTTCTACGGCACCCACACGGTGTTCGGCTGCACCGCGACGGCGACGATCCAGACCCCGCTGGTCGCGCTTGCGTGGGAGCTCGTGGCGGACGCGTCGCCGGACGACCCTGGGTTCGCGCGCGAGGCGCTGGGCCAGCTGCGCCTGCACTACGACTGGCTTGCGCGCGAGCGCGACCCCGACCAGGACGGACTGCTGACGATCATCCTGCCCGACGAGTCGGGACTCGACGACGCGCCGAAGTACGACGAGCTGTACGGCTGGATGCGCCACGACCGGACCGGGCACTTCTGGCTGATCGAGCGCTACCGGCGGCTGTCCTACGACGCCGGGCTGATCGCCGAGCGCTACGAGGAGCACGTCGAGGACGTCGCCGTCAACGTCTTCTACGCGCTCGCCCTGCGTGCGCTCGCGCGGCTCGACGACGAGCACGGGGCCGTGTACGCCGCGCGCGCGGACCAGACCGAGCGGGCTCTGCTCGAGCGCTGCTACGACGAGCGCAGCGGGCTGTTCTTCGACCTCGCGGGCGCCACCGAGCGACCGCTGAGAACCTCGACGTGGTCCTCGCTCGCGCCGCTCGCGCTGCCGACGCTGCCGCAGGACGTGCGGCGGCGGCTCGTCGAGGAGCACCTGCTCCATCCGCGCAGGTACCACGCCGCCTGCGGGATCCCATCGGTCGCGATCGAGGAGCCGTCGTTCCATCCCGGCTTCGCCTTGTGGCGCTGCTGGCGCGGACCGTCATGGATGAACACGGCCTGGCTGCTCGTACCGGCGATGCGCGAGCTGGGCTACGTGTCGGAGGCTGAGCGGGTGGTGCGGTCGCTGGCGCTCGCCGTGGACCGCGACGGCTACCGCGAGTACTACAACCCGCTGACCGGCCGCGGGCTCGCGGCGCGCGGCTTCGGATTCGCGACGCTGCTCGTCGATCTTCTCGCAGAATGCGGGGTGCGCACCGGCTCGCCGTCCGCCCCCGAGCGGATGATGCGTCCGTGAGCTGGCGATCGACCACCGCCGCCGGGCACGCGGACCAGGGACCGCGACAGGTCGCCGTCATCGATCTCGGTTCGAACTCGTGGCGGCTGGTCGTCTTCACGTACGCCCCGCACGGCTGGTGGAAGCGCACGGACGAGCTCTACGAGACGGTGCGGATCGGCGCCGGGATGGGCGCCTCGGGCCGGCTCAGCGAGGAGGCGATCGCCCGCGGCCTCGAGACGCTGACCGTGTTCGAGCGATTTTGCAGCGCAAACGACCTGCGCGGCGACGACATCGACGCGGTCGCGACGAGCGCGATCCGCGACGCCTCCAACCAGGCGGACTTCTTGCGGCGGGCGGCTGACAGCACGGGCATCTCGATCGAGGTTCTGTCCGACCGGGACGAGGCGTTCTACGGATACGTCGCCGCGATCAACACCTCCACGCTGCACGACGGCGTCGTGCTCGAGATCGGCGGCGGCAGCATGCAGCTTGTCGAGGTGAGCGGCCGCCGTCCCGGCGCGATGGAGTCCTTCCAGCTCGGAGCGGTCCGCCTGACCGAGCAGTTTCTCTCCGGCTCGGGACCGGCGAAGAAGAAGGAGCTCCAGCGTCTGCGCGCCCACGTCCGCGACACGCTCTCCGAGCTCGACTGGCTGAGCACGTCGGGGCCGCGCCTGGTCGGGGTCGGCGGGGCGGTCCGTAACCTCGCGGCGGCCGCGCAGCGCGCGGCCGACCAGATCGACATCGGCATCCAGGGATTCGTCATCACCCCTGAGGCGATGGCGGAGCTCGTCCAGACGCTCGCCGCGCTACCGGTCGACGAGCGCGGCACCGTCCCCGGGGTCAAGCCCGGACGCGGTGACATCATCCTCGCAGCGGCCGTCGCGCTCCAGACCGTCCTCGAGCTGGGCTCGTTCGAGGGGATCGAGGCGACCGAGGCCGGACTGCGCGATGGGGTCTTCCTGGCCCGCACGCTGCTCGCCGGCGACGACGAGCCGCTGTTCGCCGACGTGCGCGAGGCGGCCGTCCGCAACCTCGCCGTCCAGTACGAGTCGGACATGGCTCACGTCGAGCATGTCGCGCTGCTCGCGCTCCAGATGCACGACTCGCTCGTCGGCGCGGGGCTGTTCGAGCCCAAACCGGGCGAGCGGGAGCTGCTGTGGGCGGCGTCGATGCTTCACGACGTCGGCATGACGATCTCCTACGACGATCATCACAAGCACTCCCGCTACCTGATCGTCAGCGCCGAGCTCCCCGGATTCGATCCTCGCGAGCGCGCGCTGATCGCGCAGATCAGCCGCTACCACCGCAAGGGAGCCCCGAAGCTCGGCGAGATGTCCGTGCTCTCGCAGGGCGGCGACGACGATCTGCTCGAGCGCTGCTCGGTCATTCTCCGGCTTGCGGAGCACCTCGAGCGCGGCCGCGACCAGTCGGTGTCGAGTGTGCGTCTGCGCGCCAACGGCCACGGCGTCGACCTGCACCTCGACGCCGCCGGCGAGAACCTGATCCTCCCGCGCTGGAGCGTCGAGCGCTACGGCGATGGCGAGGCGTTCGAGCGGGTCTTCGGCCGGCGGCTGCTGATCGGCTGAACCGGGCTCAAACGATTAACGAAAGCGTCACACACGCTTGAGGACCGCGGCTTAGCGTGTGCACGGTGACTTGCGCCCTGGCCCCGCCCGCGTGGCCCGCGGACCCTGGCCATCGCGAAGCGATCGACACGCTGCTCGTGATGGCGGAAGCCGAGGACCGTTGGGGCGAGCAGCGCCGCGCGATTGATCTGCTCGACAACGTCGAGCAGATTGTCGGCAACCTGCCCAAGCCGTATGAGCGAATGCGCCGCCGGTGCCTCGACGCGACACGAGCGCAAGCGATCACCTAACACATGTGCATGCAGCGTAAAGTTCAAGCATGCTCTGGTTGTTGCGACATGCTGAGGCGGCCGACGGCCTTCCCGATGACGAGCGGCCTCTGACCGAGCAGGGTACCCGGCAGGCGGAGGCGGTCGGACGCGCGCTGGCGCGGATCGGCGCGTCGATCGACGTGTGCCTGAGCAGCCCGAAGCTGCGCGCGCTGCAAACCGCACAGCTTGCGTGCGAGCCGCTGGGGATCCCGGTCGAGGTCGTGCCCGCGCTGGCGGGTGAGCCGTTCGACGTCCGTGAGCTCGTCGCCGGCCTCGGTGATGTCCTGCTCGTCGGCCACGACCCATCGTTCTCGCTGACGCTCCACGATCTCACCGGGGCGCAGGCGCGGATGAAAAAGGGCGGCCTCGCTGGCATCTCGAAAGGCGAGCTCGTCCTGCTGATGCGCCCGACGGAGCTGGCGGCAATCGCGGAGGCACAGGAGCGCGTGGCATGAACGACCCATCGGTGCAGCCCCTCGAGGCTGCGGGAAGCGCGGGCGCGTCAGCGCCGACCGTGTCGGCGGCGCCGGACGGGGCCGCGGACGCGCGGGAGCGGGACACCGACGCTCTGACCGCGACCGTCGCGCTCGACGATCCGTCGCTGTACACCAATCGCGAGCTGTCCTGGCTCGATTTCAACGACCGCGTGTTGCAACTCGCGGAGGACGATTTGCTGCCGCTGATCGAGCGTCTCAAGTTCCTCGCGATCTTCGTCACGAACCTCGACGAGTTCTTCATGATCCGCGTCGCCGGCGTGCACGATCAGGTCGACGCGCGGATCGCGGCGCGTGGCCCCGATGGGCTGCTGCCGACCGAGGTGCTCGACGGCATCGCCGAACGCGTGCGCGCGCTCGACCGCCGCCACGCGTGGCAGTTCCAGGAGGTCGTCCGACCCGCGCTCGCCGAGCACGGGATCCGGATCGTGACGTGCGATCAGAGTGACGCGCCGCGGTCCGCGATCGCGCGACACTTCCGCGATCACATCTTCCCCGTGCTGACGCCGCTGGCGATCGGGCCCGGGCGCCCGTTCCCGTACATCTCGAACCTGTCGCTCAGCTTGATCGTGCGGCTGCACGATCCCGACCTCGACCACGACGTGTTCGCGCGGGTGAAGGTGCCCAAGGAGATGCTGCCACGGTTCGTCGAGATCTCCAAGGACGTGTTCATTCCGCTCGAGGACGTGATCGCGTCGCATCTCGGGGACCTGTTCCCCGGCATGGAGATCGTCAGCTACGACCTGTTCCGGGTCACGCGCGACGCGGACTTCGAGGTGTCCGACGAGGCCGATGACCTGCTCCAGGCCGTCGAGGACGAACTGCGCCGTCGGCGGTTCGGCGAGGTCGTGCGGCTCGAGGTCGGCGCCGGGATGGATCCGGCGCTGCGCAGCCGGCTGATCGACTGGCTCGGGGTCGACGAGATCCAGGTCTACGACGTCGAGGGGTTGCTCGACCTCAGCGATCTCTGGCAGCTGGCGGGCATCGAGGGGCACGCCGATCTGCGCCAGGAGCCGTGGACGCCGCTGACGCATCCCGCGTTCGGGCCCCGCCCCGGGGACGGCGACGAGCAGCCCGACGTGTTCGCGCCGATGCGCTCCGGAGATGTCCTCGTCCACTACCCCTATCAATCGTTCTCGACCAGCGTCGAGCGGTTCGTCAAGCAGGCCGTCGACGACCCGAACGTGCTCGCGATCAAGATGACCGTGTACCGCACGTCCGACGATTCCGCGCTGGTGCCGTCGCTGATCGAGGCCGCCGAGAAGGGTAAGCAGGCGGTCTGCATGGTCGAGCTCAAGGCACGGTTCGACGAGCGCCTGAACATCCGCTGGTCACGCGCGCTTGAAGAAGTCGGCGCGCACGTTGTCCACGGGATCCCGGGTCTGAAGACGCATGCGAAGGCGATCCTCGTCGTGCGCCGCGAGCGCACCGGGATCCGCCACTACGTGATGATCGGAACCGGCAACTTCCACGCGAAGACCGCCCGTCTGTACGAGGACTTCGGCCTGTTCACGACCGACCCCGAGCTCGGCCAGGAGGTCGCGAACATGTTCAACTCGCTCACCGGGTACGGGCACCCAGCCCACGAGCGCAAGGTCCTGATCGCGCCGAACTGGATGCGCAAGCCGCTGATCAACGAGATCAACCTGACGATCGCCGCCCACGAGGCCGGCCGGCCCGCGCGGATCGCGATGAAGATGAACTCGCTTGTCGACAGGAAGATCATCGCGGCGCTGTACCGCGCGTCGCAGGCGGGCGTCCCGATCGACCTCAACGTCCGCGGAATCTGCTGTCTGAAGCCCGGCATCCCCGGCGTCAGCGAAACGATCAACGTCGTGTCCGTCGTCGGGCGGTTCCTCGAGCATTCACGGATCTACTCGTTCCACCGCGGCGAGGAACGCAGCTACTACATCGGCTCCGCGGACCTGATGCCGCGCAATCTCGACAAGCGCGTGGAACTGCTGACCCCCGTCGAGCACGAGGAACTCCAGCTCGAGCTCGAGGACACGCTCGAACGCTGCCTCGCGGACGACACGTTCGCCTGGACGCTCGACAGCGACGGGACGACCTGGCATCGCCGGACCGGTAGGACCCGAAGCGTCCATCGGGAACTGATGGAGCGTACGCTCACGCAAGCCTCGACCTCGACCAGCTAGTAGCGGCTGGCAACGAGACCAGGGTCAGCGCGGGCGCTCCATGCACAGCGACCTCTTGCTCGTGATCGTGATCGTCACGGCAGTGGCGTTCGACTTCACCAACGGCTTCCACGACACGGCGAACGTCGTCGCGTCGGCGATCTCGACTCGGGCGCTGTCACCGCGCGCGGCCGTCGCGCTCGCGTCGGTGCTCAACTTCGCGGGAGCCTTCATCTCGCTGAAGGTCGCCGCCACCGTCGCGACGGGGATCGTCGAACCGAGCCAGGTCACGGAGACGGTCGCGTTTGCCGGGCTGATCGGCGCGATCGCGTGGAACCTGACGACATGGGCGTATGGCCTCCCGTCGAGCTCGTCGCACGCGCTGATCGGCGGCATCATCGGGGCCGTGCTCGCGGCCGCCGGCGCGAGTGCGGTCAAGGTGCACGGGGTGATCACGAAGGTCATCGTGCCGGCATTCGTGGCACCGGTGTTGGCGTTCGTCCTGGCCGGTCTCGTGATCGTTCTCATCTACCGGCTCGTCGGCCGCAGCCGTCCAGGTGCCGTCACGCGCGGCTTTCGCTTCGGGCAGATCATCTCGAGTGGTGCGCTCTCGCTCGCGCACGGGACCAACGACGCCCAGAAGACGATGGGCGTCATCGCCCTCGCGCTGGTTGCGCACGGCGACTTGAATGCCAAGCACCCCCACGTGCCGGCCTGGGTCGTCATCCTCGCCGCCACGGCGATCGCGCTCGGGACATATGCCGGCGGGTGGCGCATCATCCGGACGGTGGGAAGCCGGATCATCAACATGGATGTGGCGCAGGGATTCTCCGCTCAGGGCGCCGGCGCCGCCGTGATCCTCGTCTCCTCGCATTTCGGTTACCCGCTGTCGTCCACGCACGTGATCTCGGGAGGCGTGATGGGCTCGGGCGCCGCCAAGCGGCTCTCGGCGGTGCGCTGGGGGGTGGCCGGCAACATCGTGGTCGCGTGGGTGGTGACGCTGCCGGCCGCCGGGGTGTTCGGGGCGGTCGCCTACTGGGTGGCGACCGCGGTCGGCCACGGCGCGCTCGGGCCGCTGGTCGTCACCGCCGTGTCGCTTGCCGTCCTGATCCGTGCGGTCGCGGGGCATCGAGGCCGCCTCGCTGAACCGGCCACGGCTGAGGCTGCCGGACACACGAGCGCGCCGGGTCACGCCTGACCACGCACGCACGAGCGCCCCGGAGGCGTCCGTGGACCCCCGGGGCGCTGTACCTGCTGGGGCGGAGGGGGCCCCTAGCCGTTGTTGGGACTGGTGTTCGGGCGCGTGCCGAGCGTGACCGTCACCGTGTGCGTCTGACCGCCTCGATTGATCGTCAGCGTGATCTTGTCGCCCGGCGGGAAGTTGTCGACGGTCGCGATGAACCCCTCGGTCGAGCTGATCGCCTTGCCGTTGATCGCGGTGACGACGTCACCGGCCTGGATCCCGGCGCTCTCGGCAGGCGAGCCCGACTGGACGCTCTGGACCTGGGCGCCGCCGCTCGAGTTCCCGTTCAGCTCAACGCCGACGTACGAATGCTTGACGGGATGGCCCGCGATGATCGCGTTCGCGATCCGGGCGACCGTGTTCGACGGGATCGCGAAGCCGACGCCGGCGTTCGAGCCCGAGCTGGTCTGGATCTGATCGTTCAGTCCGAGGACGTGGCCGTTGGCGTCAAGCAGCGGGCCGCCGGAGTTACCGGGGTTGATCGCCGCGTCGGTCTGGATCGCACCAGGGATCGTGTAGTTGTTCGGAGCGGTGATGCTGCGGCCGACCTGGCTGACGATGCCGGCGGTCACCGTCTCGGGCAGGCTGAACGGGCTGCCGATCGCCACGACCTCATCGCCGACCTGAGCGGTCGACGAGTCGGCGAACGCGATCGGGTGCAGCTTCGCGGCCGGGACATCGACGTGAATCACGGCGACGTCGGTCGACGGGTCGGTGCCGAGCACCTTCGCGGATGCGACAGTGCCGTCCTGGAACCTCACCTTGACGCTCGTCGCCCCGGACACGACGTGCTCGTCGGTCAGGATGTTGCCCTTCGTGTCGTAGACGACGCCCGCGCCCTCGCCCTGGGTCTGCTGGGAGCCACCGCCGAAGCCGCCGCCCAGGCCGCCGCCGCTGCTCTGCGCAGTGACGAGGATGTCGACGACGCCGGGGCTGGCGTTCTTGTAGATGTCGTTGATGCTGAGGCCGCTCTTGGTGTTGCTCAGCGACGTCGGGACCGAGCTCGCGGTCGACGGCTGCACAACGGTCGTCGTCACCGAGTGCGTCGTCGTGCCGCCGCTCGCCACAGCGAAGGCGATGACGCCGCCGGCGACGGCGCCTCCTATGATCGGGATGAAACGGTTCAGCGGACTCATTGTCGGGTTCTCCTGATGTACGGACGTGGGTCTCTTATCGACCAGTACACCAGCGAGCCGTGAGAAACCCTTCAGAAAGTGATGAGAGGAGCGTAAGAGCATCCTCCCCCACGGCTGCTACCCGCACCCGGCGTTAGTACACGGGGCCCTGCGCGGGCGGCGGGCTCGCCGGTGCTGACGGGAACAGGCGCATCGGACCGGGATGGCGGAAGTATCCGTGCGCCCCGCCCGAGCCGAAGCCGCCGTGCACCGTCCCGAGGCCCTTGCCGTTGATCTGCGCATCCAGACGCGAGGACAGATTCTTGAGCATCTGCTGCTCCTGCGCGGCGGTGAGCATCTTCGCGGCCACGGCCTTGTCGAGTTTCGCCTTGATCGCCGTCGTCAGTGCGGCCTTCAGCCCCGACGCGGTCTTGCCCTGCGCGGACGCGATCTGAGCCAGGGACTTGCCGCCCTGGAGGTCCTTCAGGAGCTGCGTCTCGCTGAGCCCGAGGTAGCTCGCGGCTGCCGAGAGCCGGCCGCCGCCGTGCCCGGGCCCGCCCTTGAAGAACGGCCTCGGTCGGGGGCCCAGCAGGCCCGGGCCGGGCCCGAGCGGCACCGCCCCGTTCTGCTCAATCCGCTTCTTGAGCGCGTCCGCCTGGGCCTGCGTCAGCTTCCCGGCGGCGACGGCGGCCTGCAGGCGATCCTCAAACGCGCCCTGAACCGCGGACTTGAGCTGCTGCGGCGTCACGTTCAGCCGCTTGGCGACGTCGTCGAGGAACGCCTGACGCGGGTTGGTGCTGATCGAGGTCGCAGCGTAAGCGCCACCCGCAAACGCAGCGGCTGCCAGAGCCGTGGTGCCGACCGCAATCTTGCGTTTGAGCGTGGCGTGCATCGTAACTCCAGCAGTTGGCCGGGCGGTCCAACGACGGACACGCCCGTGTCTGCAATGGTGCCAGCGGTTTTTGAGAAGAACGTAAGAACTGAGGAATCGTGACGGGCGCTTCCGCGCACGCTCGGCTCTCTCCGCGGGCCGTCCGCGCGCACACAATCTCCCGCAGTCGCGCCGAGTCGGCCGGCCGTGGGGGATCCGTCACCGCCGGCACACACACATACGCCCACACTCCTCCCCGCCCCGGGGGCGTGGGAGATCGCTTCCGTCACCCAGAGCGACCCTTCGCGCGCCGCGGCTCGGGACGTTGCGCACGCGCCCCACCCTCTCTTCTCAGCGTGAGCGGCTAGTGTGTGAAGCGCATGCTTCGAAGGAGACTGCTGATGCTCGCTGGGCTGATCGCGCTGCTGGCCGCCCCGTCGGCGCGCGCCGCGACCGCCGGCCCCGCCACCGTCGGCCCCGCGACCCTCGGCCCCGCGACGTTCGTCCGGGCGACGGGCGGCGCGTACACGGCCACGGTCCACCCCGGCGGCCTCAGCATCAGGCCGGGCTCGCCGGCATATCTCGTCCTGCAGGCGGGCTCTTCGACGTCACTGCTCGAGCGCGACGCCTCCAATCACAACTTCCGATGGGTCGCGGTCCCCGATACGCGCGGCGGCCGCGCCGGGCTCGAGTGCTTCAGCAACGGCCACCTCGTCACCGCCAAGGGGCTCGTTGACAGGTACACGGAGGACCGCGTGCAGTACGACGGCTTGTTCCTGCAGTACTCGAGCTGGCATTTCGTCGCCGGCGGCCGCAACGCGTCTGACTGTGTCCCAGCGGGCGGCGGCGCCGCCCTCGTGCCGAGCATCGCCGTCCATGGCAGATCGGTGAACCTGCACCTCGACTGCCTGGTCAGCAGCTGCCGGGGCACGCTGGTCGCGTTCGGCGACAGTCGGCTGTGCGCGAAGCCGAAGACGATCGTCCCGGGTCACCGCGGCTGCCTGCCGATCGTCACCGGGCAGTTCACGATGTCCGGGGGCCTGTCGGTGAACATGAAGCTCCCGATCAGCGGCAACTCGCTGCGCTCGAGCCTCGTCGCGATCACCGTGAACCACATGCGGTGGCCGGTCGTCCGCCTCGCGAGCGTCCCGCGGCAGTTCGTGAATCCGCCCGCGCCGCACCCCGCCGGGTTGTCGGTCGTCTGCCCGCGCTCGGCGACGCTCGGCAGCGCGATGACGGTGACCGGGACGCTCAGCCCCGGCGGCGCGCGCGCCGCCATCACGCTCACATTCGTCGGCGCCGGAGCCGCGCCGGCGACCCTGACCGCGACGACCAGCGCCGCCGGCGCGTTCTCCGCGCAGTTCACCCCGACCGCCGGGCTCGTGTGGATCGTCGACGCGTCCTTCGCGGGCGACCAAACGCGTACGCACGCCGAGCACGCCTGCGGCTTCTCGCTCACGCAGTAGCCGCGAGCGCCGGTTCGGCACTCGAGCCTGCCTATTCCTCAGCCATCTCGACGAACACGTCGAGGGCGGCCGGGTTCGCGAGCGACTCGCGGCTGGCGGCGCGGTCGGGCGGGGTCCCGGTGAGGATCTTCTTGACCGGGACCTCGAGCACTTTGCCCGACAGCGTCCGGGGCACCTCGGCGATCTGGCGGACCTCGTCCGGCACGTGGCGCGGCGAGCAGTCCTCGCGCACCCGGCGCCGGATCGCAGCCACCAGGTCGTCGTCGAGCGCCGAGCCCTCTCTGAGCACGACGAACAGCGGCATCCACCCGTCCGTTCCGGGCCGCGGCACGTCGACGACAAGCGCATCGACGACCTCCGGTACCGACAGCACGGCACGGTAGATCTCGCTCGTTCCCATCCGCACGCCGCCGCGGTTGATCGTCGAGTCCGAGCGGCCGTAGATCACCGCCGTTCCGCGCGAGGTGATCTCGATCCAGTCCCCATGACGCCACACGCCCGGGAACATCGAGAAATAGCTCTCGTGGTAGCGCGACCCGTCTGCGTCCCCCCAAAAGTAGATCGGCATCGACGGCATCGGTTCCGTGATCACGAGCTCTCCGACCTCGTCGATCACCGGATGGCCGGACTCGTCCCACGCCTCGATCGCGGCGCCGAGCGACCGCGCCTGCAGCTCGCCCCGGTACACCGGCAGCGTCGGCACGCCGCCGACGAACGCCGTGCACATGTCGGTGCCGCCCGAGGTCGAGAACAGCCACGTGTCGGATCCGACCTCGTCGTAGATCCACTCAAAGCCCTCGGGCGAGAGCGGCGACCCGGTCGAGCCGACCGCCTTCAGCGCGCTCAGATCGCGCCCCTCGCCCGGCGTGACCGATGCCTTCATGCACGAGCTCACGAACGCCGCGCTCGTCCCGAAGCACGTCATCGACGTCTGCTCCGCGAGATCCCACAGCGTGCCGAGGTCCGGGTACCCGGGGTTGCCGTCGAACAGGATGATCGACGCGTCGCTGAGCAGCACGCCCACGAGGAAGTTCCACATCATCCAGCCGGTCGTCGTGAACCAGAAGAAGCGGTCGCCCGCCTGCGCGTCGAGGTGTAGGTGCGCCTTCTTCGCATGCTCGAACAGGATCCCGCCCTGCCCGTGGACGATCGGCTTCGGCAACCCCGTCGTCCCTGAGCTGTACAGCACCCACAACGGGTGGTCGAACGGCAACTGCTCGAACTCGAGCGTCCCACCGTCCACCAGAAAACCGTCCTCCCAGCCGCTGCCGTCGACGTAGCGGAGCGTCACGACCCGCGGCGACCCGGGCAGCGCCTCCCGGATGTCGGCAACCGCGCCGCGCTTGTCGAAATCGCGCCCGCCGTAGCGATACCCGTCGATCGCGAGCAGCACCTTCGGCTCGATCTGAGCGAAGCGGTCGACGACGCTGCGCACCCCGAACTCGGGCGCCGCCGAAGACCACACCGCACCGATCGACGCGCACGCCAGGAACGCCGCGAGCGTCTCAGGGATGTTCGGCATGTAGGCCGCGACGCGGTCCCCCCGCTGCACCCCAAGCGCACGCAGCCCCGAGGCGATCGCGGCCGTCTGCGCGCGCAGCTCGCCCCACGTCAGCGACGCGAGCGGCCGCGACTCCGAGGCGTGGCGCACCGCCACCTCCCCATCCTGTTTGCCGCCGAAGATGTGCTCGGCGTAGCTCAGCCGCGACCCGGGGAACCACTCCGCGCCCGGCATCGAGCGATCGCCGAGAACGACCGAGCCCCCCTCCGAGAAGCGAATCGGGACGAACTCCGCGAGCGAACCCCAGAACGCCTCGAGCTCCGAGACCGACCAGCGCCACAGCTCGTCGTAGCCGGAGAATCGCAGCCCGCGGGTCTCATCCAACCACCGCGCATACCGCGTGAGCGTCGCGCGCTGCACCCGCTCCGCCGACGGCGTCCAGAGAATCTCGGGCTCGGCCATCCACTCGGCAGTATCCCCCAGCGCGGGCCGTAGTAGCGTTGCGGCCGTGTCCGGCCCCGCGCCCCGCCGGCAGACCTCTCCGCCCCGGCGTGCCGACGCGCTTGCCGAGAGCGTGTGGCTGCGCCACTACGGCTGAATCTACTGCCAGGATCACGCGGTCCAGTTGGATCGCGCACGCGGGGTGTTCGAGACGGCGGGGGTCCGTCTGACCCTCATCGGGCAGGCCACGCCGCGGCACGCCGCCCACTTCCGCCGCCGCCTGCGGATCGCGCTGCCGATCTTCGCCGACGCGACGCGCGAGAGCTACATGGCCGCCGGCGCCAAGATCGGCGGCGCGATGGTCATCGTCCCGGACGGAACGGTCGCCTGGTCGCAGATGGCGCACGACGCCAGCGACAATGTCCCGCCGGAGCGGCTCCTCGCGGCCGTGCCCGCGCGTGCGGCGCAAGGGGCGGATCCGAGCTCGGCCTGGCCCGCGCCCACCCCTCGCGCGAGCGGCTGACGCGCCTCGCGCGACCGGCTGACGCTCCGCGACCCGGTTCGCGATCATCACGGGATGACGACGATGCAGGAGTCGGCCGTGCTGGCGCCGTTCGCCGGGACCGTGATCGCGATCGCCCATGAGGCCGACGAGCCGGTCCGCGCCGGCACGGCGCTCGTGATTCTCGAGGCGATGAAGATGGAGCACGAGGTGATCGCCGAGATCGACGGCGTGCTGCGCCGCCTCGAGGTGTCGGTCGGCGACACCGTCGATGAAGGGCAGCTGCTGGCCGTGCTCGCGCCGGCCGACCCCGGATCGGGCACGGCGACCGCGCCCGAGGCGGACGCCGACGACCGCGCGGAGCAGCGAACCGATCTCGAGGCGGTCCGAGCCCGGCACGCCGTGACCCTCGACCCGGCTCGCCCCGACGCGGTCGCCAAGCGCCACGCGACGGGCAACCGCACGGCGCGCGAGAACCTCGCCGACCTCGTCGACGAGGGCACGTTCGTCGAGTACGGGCCGCTCATGTTCGCCGCCCAGGAACGACGGCGCCCGCGCGAGGAGCTGATCGCGCGCACGCCCGCGGACGGCCTCGTCGGCGGCGTCGGCGATGTCGAAGGACACCGGACCGTCGTCATGTCCTACGACTACACCGTGCTGGCGGGCACGCAGGGGATGCGCAACCACATCAAGAAGGACAGGCTGTTCGAGATCGCGGAGCGCCGCCGCCTCGCCGTCGTCCTGCTCGCGGAGGGCGGAGGCGGGCGTCCCGGTGACGTCGACATGCCGATCGTGGCGGGGCTCGACTGCCGCGCGTTTCACCTGTTCGCCCGGCTGAGCGGACGCGTTCCGCTCGTCGGGATCGCCTCCGGCTACTGCTTCGCCGGCAACGCAGCGCTGCTCGGCTGCTGCGATGTCGTGATCGCGACCGAGGACTCGAGCATCGGTATGGGCGGCCCGGCAATGATCGAGGGCGGCGGGCTCGGCGTGTACGAGCCGGGGGAGGTCGGGCCGATCGAGGTCCAGTCCGCCAACGGCGTCGTCGACCTCCGCGTCGACGACGAGGCGGCTGCCGTTGCCGTCGCGAAGCGCTACCTCTCGTACTTCCGCCCCGGCCCGCACCCGGCCCCCGCCGGCGCTCACGATCAGACCGCGCTGCACGATCAGACCGCGCTTCGCGATCTGATCCCGACGAACCGCAAGCGGATCTACGACATCCGCGCCGTGATCGACGGGCTGGTGGACCCCGCCTCGACGCTCGAGTTGCGTCGCGGCTTCGGCCTCGGGATCGTGACCGCGCTCGCGCGGATCGACGGACGTCCGTTGGGCGTGATCGCGAACAACCCGACGCACCTGGGCGGTGCGATCGACGCCCACGGCGCGGACAAGGCGACGCGGTTCATGCAGCTGTGTGACGCCTTTGGGCTGCCGTTGCTGTTCCTCTGCGACACGCCCGGGTTCATGGTCGGCCCGCAGGCGGAGCGCACCGCCACGGTGCGCCACTTCAGCCGGATGTTCGTGACCGGCGCGAACCTGACCGTCCCGACCGGCACGGTCGTCCTGCGCAAGGGGTACGGGCTCGGCGCCCAGGCAATGGCAGGCGGCGGTTTCAAGGCACCGCTGTTCACCGTCGGCTGGCCGACCTCCGAGTTCGGCGCGATGGGGCTCGAGGGCGCGGTGCGCCTCGGGATGCGCCGCGAGCTCGAGGCGATCGAGGACCCGGAGGAGCGCCGGCGCGTGTTCGACGCGACCGTCGCGGCCGCGTACGAGCGGGGCCAGGGCATCAGCATGGCCGAGTACTTCGAGATCGACGACGTGATCGATCCGGCCGACACGCGCCGCTGGATCGAGATGCTGTTCGACAGCTCCCCGCGCGGGCACTGGAGCACCCGCCCCGAGAAGCGCCGCCCGAACATCGACGCCTGGTAGCCGCGACGGCTATGCCCGAGGCCCGGCGAGCGGCTGGGCGGGAGTCATGGCCCTGGCCGCCGCCGGTACCCCGAGGTGCGGGAAGCGTGTGGTCCCGCTGGCGACGAGGCGCACTTCGTCGCAGTCGAGCGGCGCCATCGAGACGAGTTCCGGCGGGCCGGGAAGCGGGGGGTTGCCCGTCCCGCCTGTCGCCGCCTCCGGTAGCCATGACGCACGACCGACATGGCGCGCAGACTAGGACTCCGACCGTCAGGTCTTCGTAAGCCGACGGGCGGGTCGGACGTCGCACAGCCATTGGCGCACCCGTCAGGTCGCTCGCAGCGCCTCGGTCGGGCTGAGCCGCGCCGCCTTGGCGGCGGGGTACAGGCCCGCGATCGCCCCGATCGCCAGCCCGGCCGCCGGCGCGGCGATCAGGGCGTAGGCGGGCACGACCATCGGCTGGTTCTGGGCGAGCGAGTACCCCCACGTCGCGAGCACGCCGAGCAGCAGGCCGGCGATCCCACCGAGCGCGGCCAACAGCGCGGACTCGGCGAGGAACTGCGAGCTGATGTGCCGGCGCGTGGCGCCGAGGGCGCGGCGCAACCCGATCTCGCCGCGGCGCTCGAGCACCGAGATCACCATGATGTTCGCGATCCCGATCGCGCCGACCAGCAGCGCGACGGCGCCGAGCCCGAGCAGCAGCGTCGTGAACTGGCCTTTTGCCGCGGCCCGCGCCTCGAGCGCGTCCGACGGCCGGCTGACCTGCACGCCGTCGGGGTTCTGCGGATCGGTGGTCGGCGCGAGCAGGTTCGACACCTGGGGCACCTGGTTGACATTGGCGCGCACGTAGATCTCCGACGCGTTCGGCTGCGTCTGGAACAGTCGCTCGGCGACCGGCAGCCCGATGAACGCCGTGCTGTCGAGTCCGGGATCGAGGATCACCGGCGCCATCACGCCGATCACGGTGAACCATGTCCCGCCGAGGAACACTTGGATATGCCCCTGGACGTTCGGGATCTGGAGCGTCTTCGCGGCCTGAGCGCCGAGGACCACGGTGGGGAAGTTCGAGCTCGTCTGATCGAGGAACTTCCCCGAGGCAAGCTGGCCGCCGACTGCGGCGAGCAGGCCGGGATCGGTCGCGTCGACGCCGATCCCGCCGGTCTGCTCGGCGGGCACGTACGAGGTCCGGAGCACCGATGCGCCCGACACCTGGTAGACGGCCGAGTCGCGCTGGACCGACTGCATGTGGTCGATCGATCCGAGCGCGGTGCTCGGCAGGACCTCGTTGGCGCCGAAGAACGTCTGACCCGGCGCGACCGTCAGCAGGTTCGTCCCGAGGCGGTCGATCGTCGAGAGCAGATTCGCCTGGCTCGAAGCGGAGACGCCGACGACCGCGACCATCGCTCCGATCCCGATCGCGATCCCGAGGGCCGACAGCGACGCCCGCAGCCGCCGGGTGCGCAGCCCCTGAATCGCGACCGACAGCAGCTCGCGCGGTGCCATGCGCGCGCCCTCAAACGCGGGGCCGTCGTCGCGGCGGCGCCGCGACTTGAACCCGGGCCGTGGGACAGCGAGGCTCACCGCCGCTCGTCCCCGACGATCTCGCCGTCGCGCATCAAGATGCGCCGCGGGAACCCGGCCGCGATCCGCTCATCGTGCGTGATCAACACGAGCGTCGCGCCGTCCGCCGCCAGCCCGTGCAGCAGCGTCAGCACCTCGCGCCCGGAGCGCGAGTCGAGGTTGCCGGTCGGCTCATCGGCCAGGATGATCATCGGGCGCTTGGCGATCGCTCGCGCGATCGCCACGCGCTGCCGCTCGCCGCCCGACATCTGTGGCGGACGATGCGAGATCCGGTGCCCCAGCCCTACGCGTTCGAGTGCCGTCGCCGCCGCCTCGCGCCGCTTGCGTGCGGGTGCACCGGTGTACAGCATCCCCGTCGCGACGTTGTCGAGCGCGGTCATCGTGTCCTGCAGGTGAAATCCCTGGAACACGAACCCGACCTGGTGCGCCCGCAGGCCGGCGAGCTCGCCGTCGGACGCGCCGATCACGTCGCGGCCCGCCACCTCGACGGCGCCGCTCGTCGGCCGCTCGAGCGTCCCGAGCACGGTGAGCATCGTCGTCTTGCCCGACCCCGACGGTCCGACGACGGCGACCTGATCGCCGCCGGCGATCTCGACGCTGACGTCGCGCAGCGCCGTGACACCACCCGGGTACTCCTTGACGACCTCGCGGAGCCGCAGCGCGGCGCCGCCCGCCGCGGTCGGCGCGGGGCCGCCTGCTGCATGAACGGGGGTGTCCACGCTCAACCCTGGGAATCGGTGACCTGGAGCCCCTCGTAGATGCCGGGGCCGGAGATCTGGACGTAGCCGGCCGCGAACAGCCCCGGCGTCACCGGGATCAGCCGGTTCGGCGGTGCCACCTCCTGGACGGCGTAACCGCCACCGGCGGTCGCGAGCAGCGCCGTGACCGGCACCGACAGGACGTTCGTCGCCTTCTGCTGCTCGAAGTTGACGCTGACCGCCGCCTGGTCGAGCCCGGAGGTCGGCCGGCCCTTGCCCTTGAGCGTGATCGTCACCGGGATCGTCGCCGACGGCTGGCTCGATCCGCCACCACCGCCGCCACCACCGCTGCTCGACGAACTGCTGCTGCTGCTCGTCTGCGCGACCGGGCTGACCTCCGTGATCTTGCCCTCGACCGTGCTGCCGTCGGGTAGCTCGACCGTCACCGGCTCGCCCGCGACCGCCTCGCTCTGCTTGGTCGCGTCGAGGTCGACGGTCACGACGAGCTGGGTGGAGGTCGTCCCGAGGATCGCTTGTGCGGTCCCGGCGCCGCTCGAGGTCACTGACGATCCTGAGGCGCCGGAGCTACTGGAGCCACCGGCGCCGCCAGAGGCGCCGGAGGCGCCGGAGGCGCCACCCCCACCGCCGCCACCGCCACCGCCACCGCCGCCACCAGTCCCGCTGCGCCCAGTCGAGCCGCCCGCGCCGTTAGCGGCGCCGCTGCTGGACGATCCGCTCTTCTTGAGCTCGAGCGTCTCGGCCTTCAGCAGCGCCAGCAATGCGGCCAGCGTTTGGTTCGATCCGCCGTTTCCGGCGGAGTTCGACGAGCGCGAACCGGTGCTCGACGTCGAGGTCGTCGTCGAAGTGGTCGTCGTGGTCGTGCTCGTCGTCGGCGTCGTGCTCGTCGTACTCGTCGTACTCGTCGTGCTCGTCGGTGCGGTCGTCGTCAGATCGACGAACACCGGGCGCGACGGCGCCACAACGGTACTGGCGTTCGAGGCGGACCCTGACCCTGCGCCGGCACTGCTGCCGTTCGAGCCGAGCACGGTGTTGACTGACGTGATCCGCTGGGGGCCCGGCAGGAACACGATCTGACCGAGCGTGACGACGCCGGTCTGGCTTTGCCCCGTCGCAGCCTGCCAGCGTTCGACCGCGGCCGTCGTCGCCGAGTCGAAGGTGTCGTCGATCGTCATGTCGTGGTTGGGGTCGTAGCCGAGCGCCCGCAGATTCTCCTCGAGCTCCTTGACGTCCGGGCCGTCGGTCACGCCGTCTTCAAGCGTGCGGTACGCGGGCACGCTGCCGTTGAACAGGACGACCGGCGCGTTGTCGACCTTGTACAGGGTCTGGCCGGGCTGGATCACGTCCCCGATCGCCGGCAGCCAGGTGACCGTGCCGCTGACGCGGTTGTAGACCGTCTGCGAGTCCGCGTAGCTGAGCGTGCCCGACTCCGTGTCGGTCGCGATCAGGTCGCGCCGCCGGACCGTCGCCGACCCGCCGGACTTCCGGTTCTGGCTGGCGCCCTCGCTCGAGCCGGGCGCGCCGACGCTCATCACGAGCCCGATCACGAGCGCCGCGACGGCGACGATGCCGAGGCCCGCTGCCGCGCGCCGCCAGCGAATCGCCCGGACGAGCCGCGCCGATGCGCCCGGGAACGAGCGCTTAGGCATTCGGAGCGCCTCCGGACGCACCCGGCCCGCCCCCTCCGAAGCGCGGCCTCAGGCTCCCGCACGCTTTCATGGCCGCCTGGAAGGCGGGGCTGTTGCGGTCGACCGAGCCGAACGACCGGCGGAAGCCAAAGCCGTTCCCGTTCGTCGACGGGTCGGGGACGTTGATGCCGTGCGAGCGCATGCACTGCGCGAACTTGACGAGCTGCTGCTGGAACTGGGCGCGCTGCGCCGGACTGAGGTTCAGCTGCGGGAACGCCTGCGCGAAGTACTGCTGGCACGCCTGGCGCGCGGCCGTGACCTGGGCCTGGGAATAATTGCGCAGCGCGCGGAAGATCCCACCGCCGCCACCCGCGACGCCGCCGCCCGGTGACGGGTCGGGCACGTTGATCCCGTGTGCACGGAAGCACTTGGCAAGGTTCAGCCGCGCCTGGAACTGGGCTCCGGTCGCGGCCGACGTCGAGGTGTTCGACGAGCTCGACGATCCGCAGGCACCAATGCCGACGGCAAGGGTCAGACCGGTGAGGCACAGCGCAATCGTCCGGCGGGTGACCGAGAAGGTGGCTCGGTAAGGCATCTGGGGCAACTCCTATTGCTGACTCGCGGCTCGGGTTCACGCATCCCGAGCGGGTAAGTCGTTTGTAGCGCCCGGCCTGTCAGCTCTCCGTAAGGGCCTTACGGCTTTCATAAGTGGCGTGCGCGACGCCGATCTCGCCGACGGCCACGGCGGCCGGGAGCGCGATGCGCACCTCGAGGCCGCCCGTTCCCGGCGCGAGCACCTCGACGCTCCCGCCGTGGGCCACGACGACCGACCGCACGATCGAGAGGCCGAGCCCGAAGCCGCCAAACGTCCTGCTGAGGCGTCGAAACGGCTCGGTCAGCGTCGCAGCCTCCTCGGGATCGATCACGTCGCCGCCGTTGGCGACCGTCACCCGCGCGAGCTCGGCGTCGGTGCAGGTGAGCACCGACAGCCACCCGCCGGGCTCGTTGTGGCGAATGCCGTTGTCGATCAGGTTCGCGATCATCCGCTCGAGCAGCGCCGGTTCCCCCCGCGTCCACGCCGGCTGGAGATCGGTGCGCACCGCGATCTGCGCCTCCTCCGCCCGCGCCCGCAGGTCGGTCACGCAGTCGGCCGCCAGCGAGCCCAGCTCAACCGTCTGCTCGCGTCCCGTCGCCGCCTCGCTGCGCGCGAGCACGAGCAACCCCTCGATCAGGCGCTCGCAGCGATCGATCGTCTCGCGGACCGCCTCCCCCATCGCGCGCAACTCGCCCGTGCCCGCGTCTGGATCCGCGAGCGCGACGTCGATCTCGGTCCGCATGATCGCGAGCGGCGTTCGCAGCTCGTGCGACGCATTGGCGACGAAGTGGCGCTGGCTGGCAAACGCGGCATCGAGCCGGCCGAGCATCCCGTCGAACGTGTCGGCCAGCTCCTTCAGCTCATCCGCCGGACCGACCAGCCCGATCCGCTCGCCGAGGTTCTCCCCGGAGACGCGCCGGGCGGTCGCGGTGATGTCCCGCAGCGGCCGCAGCGCGCGACCCGCCAGCAGCCAGCCGGCGATCACCGAGACCATCGTCATCGCGCCCAGCGCGAGCACGTACTCGAACACGAGCCGGTGCAGCGCATCGTTGCGCAACTGGGCCCGCACGGCCTCGGCGACGCTCGTCTCCGGGGAACCGGGAGCGAACCCGAGCCGGCCGAAGAACGGGGCGCCGGACGGCGGCGCGATCCCCAGTTTCTGGAGCTCTCGGCGGAAGTTTGGGCGCGCGTCGAGGTTGTGCCGGACGAGCGCGTAGCCGATCGTCAGCAGGATCGCGCCGGTCACGAGGAACACGAGCCCGTAGAGCACCGTGAGCCGTAGGCGAATGGTCGGCGCCGGCCCCTCGATCCGCGGTCGTGGTAGGGGCATCACGCCATCCTGTAGCCGACGCCGATCACGGTCTCCACCACCTGCGGCTCGCCGAGCTTGCGCCGCAGCGTCATGATCGTCATCCGAACGACGTTCGTGAACGGATCGGTGTTCTCGTCCCAGACGCGCTCGAGCAACTCCTCCGCCGAGACCGTCGCGCCCTGCGCGGCCATCAGCGTCTCGAGCACCGCGAACTCCTTGCGCGCCAGCTCGATCGGGGTGCCGTCGCGGGTCAGGCGGCGGGCGGCCGGATCGAGCTCGATATCGCCATGGCGCAGCACCGCCGGCTGGCGGGGGGCCGACCGGCGCGCGAGCGCCCGGATCCGCGCGACGAGCTCCGCGAACCGAAACGGCTTCGCCAGGTAATCGTCGGCCCCGAGCGCCAACCCCTCGACGAGATCTTCGGTCGCACCCGCCGCGGTCAGCATCAGGATCCCCGTCTCGGGACGCTCGCCGCGCACGGCCCGGCACACGTCGTCGCCGTGCACGCCGGGGAGGTCACGGTCGAGCACGAGCACGTCGTAGCGAACGACCCGCGCCTTCAGCAGCGCATCGGACCCGTCGGGCGCGAGGTCGACCGCCATCCCCTCCCGCCGCAGCCCACGCGCGATCGCATCAGCCAGCCTTCGCTCATCCTCGGCGATCAACACGCGCATACGCGTCACCAGCATGACGCGCCGCACGTAAGAACTGCATAAGACGCCGCCCGGCCATCGTGACACGAAATGATGTGACACCGAATAGCGTTATCCTTTCCCGACCGTCTGATGCCCACCGATCAGAACCTCGCCGAGCGCGGCATGGCCGTCGGCCTGCGCGCGATCACCCGCTTCGCCTCCTCCGACCTGATCGATCGGATCGGCCTGAGACGGCCGACGGAGCGCCTGCTCCACGGCGCCTCGAAGACGACGATCCGCGCCGGGCGCACGTTTGCCGCGGCGCAGAGGCTCACGCGGCCGGTGCGCCAGCCGCGCGCACGGCGCCGCACTCTGTTCGACCTCACCCCGACCGACGAGCAGCAGATGCTGTCCGAGTCGGTCCGGGACTTCGCGCTCGCCAAGCTCCGCCCCGCCGCCCAGGACGCGGACGTGGCGTGCTCGACGCCAACCGACCTGCTCGCCCAGAGCAACGAGCTCGGCCTCGCGAGCGTCGGCGTTCCGCAGGAGTTGGGCGGCGCGCTCGAGCAGCGCTCCGCCGTCACCTCCGTGCTGATGAGCGAGGCGCTCGCCCAGGGCGACATGGGCATCGCGGTCGCGTGCCTCGCCCCCGCCGCCGTCTGCACCGCGATCAGCCTGTGGGGCGACGCCGATCAGCAGGCGACCTTCCTGCCGGAGTTCGTCGGCGAGGACGCGCCCGCCGCGGCACTCTCGCTGCTCGAACCGCGGCCGCTGTTCGACCCGTTCGCGCTGCAGACGACGGCGCGCCCTGCGAATGGCGACTACCTGCTCAGCGGGGTTAAGTCGCTCGTCCCCCGTGCCGCCGACAGTGAGCTGTTCGTCGTCGCGGCCCACCTCGACGACCGCGGGCCGGCGCTGTTCATCGTCGAGCCCGGAGCATCCGGGATCACGCTCGAGCCCGAGCCGGCGATGGGGATCCGCGCAGCCGGCACCCACCGTGTGAGCTTCGACGGCGTGCGGGTGCCGGAAGCGGCGCTGCTCGGCGGCGCCGACCCGGACGTCTTCCGCGAGTGCGTCCAGCTCGGACGCCTCGGCTGGTGCGCGCTCGCGGTCGGCACGGCCCAGGCGGTGCTCGGCTACGTGAAGGACTACGTGCGCGAGCGCACCGCGTTCGGCGAGCCGATCGCCCACCGCCAGAGCGTCGCGTTCTCCGTCGCGAACATCGCGATCGAGCTCGAGGGGATGCGTCTGGCGACATATCGCGCGGCCGGCCGCGTCGACCAGGGGCTGAACATCGACCGCGAGGTCTCGCTGGCCCGTCGCCTGTGTGCCGAGCGCGGAATGGCGATCGGCTCCGACGGCGTCCAGCTGCTCGGCGGCCACGGGTATGTGAAGGAGCATCCCGTCGAGCGCTGGTACCGCGATCTGCGCGCCGCCGGCGTGATCGAAGGAGCGCTGCTCGTCTGATGCCGATCAACCTCGAGATCCCCAGGAAGTTCGAGGGCCTCGTCGGCCAGGCCAACCAGGTCGCGAACGAGGTCTTCCGCCGCAACTCGCGCAAGTACGACCTCGCCGAGCACGAGTACCCGAAGGAGCTCGACATACTCGCCGCGCTGATCGACGGCATGAACGAGGGTGGCGCCTTGAGCGGCGCCGGCGCGGGCACGGTCGGCTCGGGGTCGAGCAATGGCTCCTCGGAACGGGACGCCAACCGCAACGGCAGCAACATGGCGAGCCTGCTCGGGCTGATCGAGCTGTGCTGGGGCGACGTCGGCCTGCTGTTGACGATGCCCCGCCAGGGGCTCGGCCAGGCCGCGATCGCCGCCGTCGCCGATGAGGAGCAGCTGAAGCGCTTCGGCGGGAGGTGGGCGGCGATGGCGATCACGGAGCCCGAGGCCGGCTCTGATTCTGCGGCGATCCGGACAACAGCGCGGCTCGACGCGGAGACGGATGAGTACGTCCTCAATGGCGAGAAGATCTTCGTCACGTCCGGTGACCGCGCCGAGCTGATCGTCGTGTGGGCGACGCTCGACCGCACCGCCGGCCGTGGCGCGATCAAGTCGTTCGTCGTCGAGCGCGACAACCCGGGCCTGAAGCTCGACCGGCTCGAGCACAAGCTCGGGATCCGCGCCTCGGACACCGCGAACTTCGTGCTCGACAACTGCCGCGTCCCCAGGGAGAACCTGCTCGGCAGCCCGGAGATCGAGACCTCGAGGCAGGGCTTCGCCGGCGTCATGCAGACGTTCGACAACACGCGCCCGCTCGTCGCCGGGATGGCGGTCGGCGTCGCGCGCGCGTGCCTCGAGCGCACGCGCGAGCTGCTCACGACTGCCGGGATCGAGATCGACTACGCCCGTCCGCCGCACGCGCAGCCGGCCGCCGCGTCGGAGTTCATCGCGATGGAGTCCGACTGGGAGGCCGCCCGGCTGCTCACGCTCCAGGCGGCGTGGATGGCCGACAACCGCAAGCCGAATTCGCTCCAGGCGTCGATGGCGAAGGCGAAGGCGGGGCGGGTCGGGACCGACGTCGCGCTACGCTGCGTCGCGCTCGCCGGCGCCGTCGGCTACGGCGAGGGCGAGCTGCTCGAGAAGTGGGCTCGCGACGCGAAGATCCTCGACATCTTCGAGGGCACCCAGCAGATCCAGCTGCTCGTCGTCGCGCGGCTGTTGCTCGCCAAGAGCTCCTCAGAGTTGAAGTAGCGCGTGCCCGAGCCGCGCCTCGGTCTGGGGCAGCGTGTCCGCTTCGGTGTCCTCCCATCGCAGCCGAATCACCCGGAGCCCGGCGGCCTCGAGGATCGCCTGCTTGCGCGCGTCCCGCTTGCGCCGGTACGGCGTGTCGTGGAACTGGCCGCCGTCGGCCTCGATCACGAGCCTCTGCGCGGGAAAGTAGAAGTCGACTTCGACCCATCGCGGCAGGCCCGGGATGCGCGCGTTCGTCTCGAACGGCGGGTACTTGCCGCGCCGCAGAACGTCTAACACCCGGATTTCCAGTCCAGAGCGGGCCGGCTTCGGACCGTCCGCAATTTCGCCCTCCAGTCGTCCGCACCCCCGATGCCGCGGGTTCCGGTCGATCTCCGCTCGCAGCAAGGCCGGCGTCACGCGCCGTTGAACCTCCGCTTCATGGACCGCGCGCGCGAACAGCTCGTCCGGCCCGACCGCCACGGCGAGGTCGAGCAGGGTCTGCGCCGGCGTCGTCACCGGGATCCCCTGGCGACGTGTCGCGTGCGGCAGCTCGCGGACACAGTGGACGCGGATCCCGCGCCGCGACGGGACCCGCCGCGGCACGGTCACCTCGACGACCGATACCTCCGACTTCCAGAAACCGTGGAGGATCGCCGCCGAGCGATGCGACAGGACCGCGTCGTCTCCGACAGCCAGTACGGCCGCGTGAAAAACACCGGCTTGGGAGAGGTCGGGCCGTCCGACGGCGTAGACCCCCTGGTGCTTGCGGAACAGGCGGCCCGCTTTGACCCAGCGGCTGACCGTGGGCGTGGTGAAGCCGCACGCCAGCAATTGACGCGCCGCTACGACCCCGTTCTGTCGCCCGGCGATCCGATGCACGCAAACTTCCCTTCGCATAACGAAGGAAACTTTGAGGTGCACCCCTGTAACGACTCAAGACGCATTCGCAACAAAACGCCGCAGTACTTCCCACGCCTTTGCCACATCCGCCTGCGTCGTCGACATCTGGCCCACGGCGAGCCGCAACACGTACCGCCCATCCAACACCGCATGCGACAAGAACACCTCACCGGTGGCGTTGACCCGCTCCAGTAATCGACGGTTGTCCTCGTCTGACCCCGGCGCCCGGAAGCACACGACGCTGAACCGGCGAGGCGCGCACACCTCCCATCCGGGTTCGTCGATCACCCACCGCTCGAACTGCGCCGCCAACCCGATCCCGTTGCGGATGTGCGCCTGGAGCCCCGAGCGCCCGTGGCAGCGCAACACCGCCCACAGCTTCAGCGCCCGGAACCGCCGGCCCAGCACCGGGCTGTATTCGCTCAGCGACAGCGCGTCCTCGGCATCGGGAGTGCGCAGGTACTCGGGCACGACGCTGAACGCACGGCGGAAGTCCTCCGGCCGGCGCGTCCACAAGAGCGAGCAGTCGGTCGGGGTCAGCATCCATTTGTGGGCGTTGACGACGAGCGAGTCGGCGCGCTCGACCCCCTCGAACGCCCAGCGGTTCTCGGGGCACACCATCGCCGCGCCGGCGTAGGCGGCGTCGACGTGCAACCAGGCGCCGGCCCGTGAGCACGCGTCGGCGATCGCGCGGACCGGGTCGACCGCCGTGGCCGCCGTCGTCCCGACCGCCGCGACGACGACCGCCGCCTCGCCGAGATCCCCCCATGCACCCGGCACCATCCGGAACTCGCCGTCGGTCGGCACCTTCCGAACCCGCATCCCGAGCATCCGGGCGGCCTTCTCGACCGACGAGTGGGCTTGGTCGGAGGACACGACGAGGTCGCGTCCGGTGGCAGTCCGCGCCGCGATGATCGCCGCGAGCGTCGAGGTCGACGCGGTGTCCTCGATGTGCCCATGCCACCCGGCGGGCAGCCCGAGCAGGTCGGCGACCCAGTCGAGCACGACGCCCTCGAGCTCGGTCGAGGCGGGCGCGGTCCGCCACAGGATCGCGATCGAATTCAAGGCGGCCGCAAGCATCTCGGCGAGGATCGCCGGCTCGGACGAGCTCGTCGCGAAGTATGCGAAGTAGCGCGGATGCTGCCAGTGCGTGATGCCGGGGAGCAGGATCTCGTCGAGGTCGCGCAGGACGTCGGCGAACGGCTCGGGCTCCTCCGGGGCCGTCGTCGGCAGCCGCGCGCGGATCTCGCCGGGCGTGACCTGTGCGAGCACCGGCAACTCGCCGACGCGCTCGAGGTAGCGCGCGGCCCATTCGAGTGCGGCCGCGCCGTCGCGGCGCAGGTCGGTCACCCGCCCTCCGGGAACGCGTAGTGCACGCCCGTCAGCTCCTCGGAGACCGCCCACAGCCGCCGCGCGGCAGCGTCGTCGTACGCACGCCCGGCGGCGATGACGATCTTCGGGTGCCCGCGCCCCTCCAGGAATCCGTCCGGCCCGACGAACGACCCGCCTGCGACGCCCGGAGCGGTTGCCGCGTACAGCGACGGCAGCGCGCCCATCTCCGCGCTCTGCGCGAACAGCCGGTTGCCGATCGCCCCGAGCGCTGTCTCGTAGAACCGGCTCGGTCCGGCGAACTGGAGGTTCGTCGCCGCGTAGCCGGGATGCGCCGCGACGCTGATCAGCGGCGTTCCCGCCGCGCGCCGCGCAAGCTCGAAGGAGAACAGCAGATTCGCGAGCTTCGACTGACCGTACGCGAGCCAGTTGTTGTAGCGGCGCTCTGACTGCAGGTCGTCGAACTTGATCCTGCCGACCCGGTGCGCGCCGCTCGAGACCGTCACGACGCGCGGCGCGCCGCTCGCGATCAGCGCGCCGAGCAACAACCCCGTCAGCGCGAAGTGCCCGAGGTGATTCGTGCCGATCTGGCTCTCGAAGCCGTCCCTGGTCAGACGGCGCGGGGGCGCCATGACGCCGGCATTGTTGATGAGGAGGTGGATGTGTGGTTGCTGCGCAACCACATTTGCAGCGAACGTCCGCACCGACTCGAGGTCAGCGAGATCGAGCGCCGCCACCTCGGTGTTCGGGGCGGCGATCGTCGCTCGGGCGCGCTCGCCCCTCGCGGGGTCGCGGCATGCGAGGATCACGTGCGCGCCGTTGCGCGCGAGCTCGCGCGCGGTCGCAAGGCCGAGACCGCTGTTGGCGCCGGTGACGACCGCGACCCGCCCGGTCTGGTCCGGAATGTCCTGCGGCGTCCACTTCACGACGACATTCTGCGCGCGACCGACTCCGAATACGCGTCGTGGCGGAACCGCAGGACGGGATCGTTCGAGAGCTCGATCCCGTCGACGACGCGGGTCGGGTCGAACACGAGCACGTCGCCACCGGTCTCGCGCTCGGTCTCCAGCGCGGTGATCTCGAGCGTGCCGGCGTTGACGCGCTCGCGGTGCTTGGGCCACACCGATGCCGGATCGTCGACGTTGTCCTCAGACCCGGCGATCTGCAGCTCGAGCGCAAACCGGACCGGGCCGTCGGCGACGCGACGGCGGATCTCCTCCTGGAGGTAATCGCGCCCAAGCGCCTTCGCCGCGCGCGGCCCGAGCCGCTGGTCGCCCGCCTCGGGCGCAAGCGTGTAGCGGACGTAGCGCGAGCCGCCGTCGGCGTCGAGCCAGCGAAACGCATGGATCGCGTAGTAGACGCATGTCGCGTAGCTGGCGACCGGGCGCAGCGCTTTGAGATTGGCGGGCAATCCCGAGAGCGCTTCGGGGTGGCGGGCGAGGAACAGCGGGAACTTCCACGCCATCGCCGGCTCCTGCTTCTGCGCGCGCAGCAATTCGACGAACGCGTCCGGCGTGTGCATCGAGAAGCGCGGCGCCGTCTGCGCGACGATGTCGGTGCGCTCGCCGCCCGGCAGGTACAGCTTGACCGCGAGGCCCCGCAGGTCCGGCGCGTAGTCGGGGACATCGGGGTTCCCGCCGCCGTTCGAGACCCTGATCGTCGCCGGGATCGGCTCGCCCTGCATGTGACCCGCACGTGTGAGGCGCGCCCCCGCGGGCGACGCGGTGAATGTTCCCTTGAGCAGCGTCCCCTTCGCGTGGAGCGCGCGCAGGCCGGGATGTCGGCCGAACGCGTCGTTCGCCGCGTCGGTCGCTTGTTGCGGTGTAACCGTCATGCGTCCTCCAGGACCGTGAACTCGATGCCCGCGCTGAGGAGCCGGTCGATCAAGGGCTGTCCCATCGCGACGGCCGGTGTCAGCTGGCCGGCGCGCTGCGGAAGCTCGTCGTGGGCGAGGCACAGCGCGGACTCCGCGAGCATCTTCGACGTTTCGCCGTAGCCGGGGTCACCGCCCGACACCTTGGTGACGATCCGCGTGCCCCCGCCCACTCCGGTGATGCGCAGCGTGAACCAGCCGTGCTCGCGCTGCTCGGGTGACGGGCCCTCGCCGGGGGGCTTGAGCTTGCGCAACAGGCTGCGCCCAGGCTCGACCTGCGCGAGCACGACAGCCGCGCTCAGCCCGGCGGCCATCCCAACCAGCACCGGGAGCCGCTTGACGACGAGGTAGTGGCTGTAGGAGAACTCCGGGCCGTAGCGATCCAGCGCGCGCGCCGAGCGCAACACGGTCTGCGGGTCGATCGTCGGAAACGGGACGACCCAGCCGCCGGCGTCGGGATCGTTGTGCGGCGTGCCCTGGATGCCCTTGACCGTGCGGTTCGGAGGACGCGGCTCGCGCGCCTTGCGCTCCTTCGCCACCTTCATCCCCTGCCGCAGCCGGCCCATGATCTCGATCACCGAGTGGTACGTGCCGCCGCTGAACGTGCCGCCGGCGGCGACGAACCCCTCGAGTTTCAGCGGCACGCCTTCGGGGAGGTGGTTGACGGTGAACAGCACGCCGAGGTCGTACGGGATCGAGTCGAACCCGCAGGAGTGGACGAGGCGGGCGCCGCTGCGCTGTGCCTGCTCGTGGTAGGAGAGCCACATCTGATCGACGAACTCGGGCTCGCCCGTGAGGTCCACGTAGTCGGTGCCCGCCTGCGCGCACGCGGCGACGAGCGGCTCGCCGTAGAGGATGTACGGGCCGACCGTCGTGATGACGACCTTCGTCGACTCCGCGATCGCCCGCAGCGACGGCGGATCGGTGGCATCGGCGATGAGCAGCGGCACCTCGACCCCCAGCCGGCGGCGAACCTGTTCGAGCTTCTCGCGGTTGCGCCCGGCGAGCGCCCACTTCGTCTCGGGCGGTGCGTTCCGGGCGAGGTACTCGGCCGTCAGCGCTCCCGTGAAGCCGGTCGCGCCGAACACGACGACGTCGTGCTCGCGCTCAGGCATCGGGCGGCACGATCTCCCGGGCGAGCACGAGTGCCTCCTCGGGCGAGAGGCCCGCGCGCGCCGCGACCCAGCACGCCACTGGAGCCGCGATCCGCTCGGAGGAGTGCGCGGCGACGCCGGCGAGGTCGAGCAGCGTCGAGAAATCCTGCGGCGACGGCGGCTCGGTTCCGGCGCGCTCCGCGAAGGCGGCGATCCATTCTTTGGCATTCATCGGCACGGACTCTATAGGGCTTCGACTGGCATCATCCGCCCGCCAAGCAAGCGGATGAAAGGCAACTGAATGACTGTCCTCGACGGCAAGGTCGCGATCGTCACGGGGTCGGCGCGCGGTATCGGTCGCGCGACCGCCGAGCTGCTCGCCTCCCAGGGCGCGCGCGTGCTGATCAACGACCTCGACGGCGACGTCGCCGAGCAGACTTCGAGCGAGATCGACGGCGAGACGATCGTGTTCGCCGGCGACCTGACCAAGCCCGGCGTCCCCGACCAACTCGTCCAGAAGGTGATCGACGAGTGGGGCAAGGTCGACATCCTCGTCAACAACGCGGGCTACACGCTCGACGCCCCGATCCACAAGATGAGCGACGAGTGGTTCCAGCGGATGCTCGATATCCACTCGGTCGTCCCGTTTCGCATGTGCCGCGCCGTCGCGCCGCACATGCGCGAGCCGGCGAAGGTCGAGCGCGAGGAGGGCCGCGAGGTGTTTCGCAAGATCGTCAACGTCAGCTCGATCTCCGGCACGATGGGGAACGCCGGCCAGGCGAACTACTCCTCGGGTAAGTCGGCCGTCGTCGGCCTGACGAAGACGCTCGCCAAGGAATGGGGCCAGTTCAAGATCAACGTCAACGCGGTCGCGTTCGGCTACATCGAGACCCGGCTGACGGCCTCCAAGGAGGAGTCCAACACGATGGAGATCGACGGCGAGAAGGTCCAGCTCGGGATCCCCGACCAGATGCGCGCCATGGCCGCGATGGTGATCCCGCTCGGTCGCGCCGGCACCCCTGAGGAGGCCGCCGGCGGCGTCTTCTTCCTGTGCTCTCCGTGGTCGAACTACGTCCACGGTCAGGTGCTGAGCATCACCGGCGGGCAGTTCGGCGGGATGACGAACTAGGGGTCCGCGCCCTTTACAGAGGGCGCGCGCTCCGCTAGAAATCGCATTGAACATATTTGTGCAGCCGCACCCGTTTCGCGCTGCACCAGTGTCCGGCCGCGCAGGCCGGGATCGCCAAGCTAGAACCGGAGGAGTTGATGTCCGAGAAGACATGGGGTGGAGAAGCCTTCTGGGGGCTGGGCTATGAGTGGGACCCCGACTGGGTGCTTTCGGACCGTCAGCGCGAGCTGCGCGACCTCCTGATCGAGCTCTGCGAGCAGGAGATGCGCGCGAACGCGAAGACCTCCGACGATAACCTCGAGTATCCGCGCCGCAACCTCGAGCTGCTCGGCGAGCACGGGTTCCTCGCGCTGACGGTGCCCACCGAGTACGGTGGCCTTGGCGAGGACCACGTCGCGTATGCGATGACGTGCGAGACGATCGCGCGCTACGGCTGCGCCTCGACAGCGATGTGTTACGTCATGCACATCGGCGCGGTCAACGCGATCATGCTCCGCCCCACCACGGAGTTGATCGAGAAGTACATCAGGCCTCTGAACAGCGGCAAGATCGGGACGCTCTCCTACTCCGACCCAGAAACCGGCTCGCACTTCTGGTACCCGATCTCGTCCGGCGCCGAGCGCTCCAACGGCGGCTACAAGGTCCGTAAGAAGGCCTCGTGGACGACCTCCGGCGGGTTTGCCGACTTCTACGTCGTCCAGACGACGTCGCCCGACTTCACCGGCTACGACGATCTGTCGGTGTTCGTGATCGACGGCGAGCACGTCAAGGCGCAGCCGTCGACCTGGGACGCGCTCGGCCTGCGCGGCAACCAGTCCGGTCCGATCCAGGTCGACGACGTCGAGATCCCCGGCGATCAGATCGTCGGACCCGAGGGCGACGGCGCCGCCTCGAACGACGAGTCGGTCGACCCCTGGTTCCTGATCGGCTCCTCGAGCGTCTGGAACGGCCTGGCGATGGGCGCGATCGATATCGGCAAGCGCCAGACGACGCGCAAGAAGCACGTCGATGTCGGCCTGCGCGTCGCCGACTACCCGACGATTCAGGACTACGTCGGCGAATCCGTGATCGACACGAACGCCTGCCGGCTGTTCGTCTACTCGGTCGCCCAGGCGATGGACAACGCGACCGACCACAACACCGTGAAGCTGCCGCCGGGCGAGTTCGCGCGCGCGAACTTCCTGCACTGGGCGTGGCAGATCAAGTTCGCCGCGGCGAAGAACACGGCGCACGTCGTCGACAAGATGCTCCACGCGTCCGGCGGTACCGGCTACAAGCGCGATATGGAGCTCGAGCGCTACCTGCGCGACGCCAAGGCCGGGTGGGTGATGGGCCCGACGAACGAGGTCCTGCGCCAGTTCGTCGGCAAGGCGGTGCTGCTCGGGTTCGAGAGCCTCGACTACTGGAACCAGACGTACAATCGGCGCGCGGTCGAGAACGAGATCAAGAAGCTCGACGCCGAAGGCAAACGCAAGCTCGCCGAGGAGCTGCTTGCCGAGGTCGAGAAGGCGTCGGCACCGGCGTAGCCGATGTCGACGGCGGTGCTGCTCGGAGGCGGGCTGCTCGCGCCCGACCCGGCGCGCGAGACCTACCGGGTGGCGCCCGGAGCCGCCACCGAGGTGCGGCTGGCGGGCGATGATCGGATCACGATCATCGACCGCCACGGCGGCCAGGTCGCCGTCCTGTCTGGGGACCTCGGGGCGGTCGGGCTGCAACACGATCAGCGCCTGTTCAGCCCCGACTCGCGCCCGGGCGAGGAGGTCGAGCTCGTCGCCGACCGCGATGCGCGGCTGACGGTCGCCGCCCCCGGTGGCCGGATCGTCGATGGGGATGCGCCCGCGAGCGAGCTGCTGATCGAGATCCGCCGCGCCGTGCCCCGCCGCCGCGAGGAGGTCGAGCTCCCGGCTGCACTCGCCGAGCCACGCCTCGACTTCCGCATCGATCCCGCGACCGCCCAGAGCTACGAGGTCCGCAAGGGCGAGTACATCCAGGTGATCGACGTGAAGGGCAAGCAGTGCTCTGACTTCCTCGCGTTCCACGCGGGCAAGCTCCACAACGGCCTCGAGCGCGGCCTCGACGCGACCGTCACGCGCACGCTGATGGGCAACGCCTACCCGCAGCCGGGCCTGTACGGCAAGTTCTACGACCTCGACATGGAGCCGCTCGTCGAGGTCGTGCGCGACACCGTCGGCCGCCACGACACGTTCGCGCTCGCCTGCCAGGCGAAGTACTACGAGGACCTCGGTTATCCCGGCCACGTCAACTGCACCGACAACTTCAACGGCGCGCTGCGGCCGTTCGAGATCGCGCCCCGCAAGGGGTGGGAGGCGCTCAACTTCTTCTACAACACCGCGTTTGACCGCAACTGGCAGCTGATCTCCGACGAGCCGTGGTCGCGCCCCGGCGACTACGTGATGCTGCGGGCGCTCAGCGACATCGTGTGCGCGTCGTCGGCGTGCCCCGACGACATCGACCCATCGAATGCCTGGGAGGTGACGGATGTCCACGTCCGCGTCTATTCACCGGAGAACCGCTTCTCCGCGGCCATCGCCCGTCGCGTGACCGCCGACGCGCCGGCGGTCCTGACGAAAGAGACCGCGTTCCACGATCGGTTCGCGACGATGACCAAGAGCTTCGTCGAGTACCGCGGCTACTGGCTGCCCCATTGCTTCAACAACGAGGGCGCGATCGCCGAGTACTGGGCCTGTCGCGAGAAGCTCGCGCTGATGGACCTGAGTCCGCTGCGCAAATGGGAGGTCCTCGGACCGGACGCCGAGGCGCTGATCCAGCGAATCGTCACCCGCGACATCCGCAAGCTCGCGGTCGGCCAGGTGGTCTACACCGCGCTGTGCAACGAGACCGGCGGGATGATCGACGACGCGACCGTGTTCCGGCTCGCCCAGGACAACTTCCGGTTCGTCGGCGGCGATGAGTACGACGGCGTGTGGCTGAGCAAGGTGGCGGCCGACGCGGGCCTGCGCGCGTGGGTCAAGCCCTCGACCGACCAGCTCCACAACCTCGCGCTCCAGGGCCCGCTCAGCCGCGATGCGCTCACGGAGATCGTGTGGACGCCGCCGACCCAGCCGAGCCTTCCCGAGTTGAAATGGTTCAGGTTCCTCGTCGGGCGGATCGGCACTTTCGACGGGATCCCGATCATCGTCTCGCGCACCGGCTACACGGGCGAGCTCGGCTACGAGATCTGGTGTCACCCCTCCGACGGCCCCGCCGTCTGGGATGCGGTCTGGACGGTCGCCGAGCCGCGGGGCTGCAAGCCGCTCGGACTCGAGGCGCTCGACATCCTGCGGATCGAGGCCGGCCTGATCTTCGCCGGCTACGAGTTCGACGACCAGGTCGACCCGTTCGAAGCCGGGATCGGGTTCACCGTAGCGCTCGCAAACGAGGAGGATTTCATCGGCCGCGACGCGCTGATCGAGCGCTCCGCGCACCCGCAGCGCCGGCTCGTCGGGCTCGAGCTCGAGGGCAACGAGGTCGCCGGTCACGGCGACGAGGTCTACGTCGATCGCCGGCGCGTCGGCGTCGTCACGAGTGGGACACGGAGCCCGACGCTGCGCACGTCGGTCGCGCTGTGCCGGATGGCGGTGCAGTTCTCCGAGATCGGGACCGACGTCGAGGTCGGCAAGCTCGACGGATTGCAGAAGCGGATTCCGGCAAAAGTCGTGCGCTTCCCGTTCTACGACCCCGACAAGACCCGGCCACGATCGTGACGGCGTAAGGTGGCGGTTGTGAGCGAGCGGTCTGGAGTCGCGCGGCTGACGAGGGTGGCACGCCCGACGGAGTCCGCCGCGCTGATGCCGCCGCTGCCGGCGCCGACGCGGCGCACCCCGGAGGTCAACCGCCGCAACCTCGACCCGCCGACGGGCGTCGCGCGGCTGACGCCGCGCTCGGCGGCCGCGGAGGCGGCGGCGCGCTCGCTGCGCCAGGTCATGGGACGGTTCGCGACCGGCGTCACCGTGATCACGACGCTCGACCGCGACACGATCCACGGGATGACGGCGAACGGATTCATGTCGGTGTCGCTGCGCCCGCCACTCGTGCTCGTCTCGCTCGGGCGCTGCCGGATGAACGAGATGCTGCCGCGCACGAAGCGCTACGGCGTCAGCGTGCTCGCCCACGATCAGGAGCATTTCGCCGCGCACTTCGCGGCGCAGCGCTCCTCGCCGGTCGAGCCGACGTTCGCGTGGCACGAGGGCCTGCCGCTGCTCGACGGCGCGCTCGCTCATCTCGTCTGCCGCGTCGTCGACATCCACCCCGCGGGTGACCACGTGCTGTGGATCGGCGAGGTCGAGCATCTGCACCATCGCGACGGCGAGCCGCTGCTGTTCTACACGGGGCAGTTCGGCACCCTGCGCGAGGTCGCCGAGCGCACCGCGTAGCCGGCCGCTTATCCGTCGGGGGCGATCCAGACCAGACAGGGCGCGTCGCGGCGCACCGTGCGGACAGCGCTCCACAGACGCCAGCGCGGGATCCGTGTTCGGTCAGGACCGAACACGAGCAGTCCGGCCTGCCGCTCGCGCGCGATCGCGAGCAGCGCCTTGACCGGCTGCGGCGTCGAGACCCGCAGCAGTTCGGTGGGTAAACCGGCAGCGGCGGCACGGGCGGCGACCGCCCGGACCGCGTCGAGATCCTCCTCGTGCGGCAGCGTCAGGTATTCGGGGGCCAGCATCACGGTGAGCGGGAAGGCGGGCAGCATCAGCATGTTGGCGATGATCAGCCGCGCGCCCGTCTCGAGCGCCGACTCGAACGCCATCCGCTCGGCCGTCGGCTCAATCCGTACCGACAGGGTGCCGAGCAGCACCGGACGGGGTGTGTGTGGCGTGCCCGGCGGGGTGGCCTGGGACCGCACATGATCGGACTGTTGCCGATCAGGCAACACACTCGCGTGGCGCTCGGAAATCGTGGTCTGGCTCACGTCTCGCAGCGATCTTACGCCCCCTGCTCACCGCCTCGGCGGAGCTTGCAAGAGCCGGACGGCCAACCGCGCGCCCGGCCCCTTCCTCCCCGTGTTCCAATTCGCCTCAATCGCCGGCTCTCAACGTTGACCGTGTTTGTACAAACTGGTATAAGGCCACCAACTCACACCGCGCCGGCTATCGATAAGGACTCGTGTCAGGACCGGCGCTCGAGCCCCAGGAGGAAGAGAGTTGGCTACAGCCACCGTGGAGGAGGTACAACTCCTCAAGACGCTGCGATGGTGGGATGGGTTCGTCATCGCGCTTTGCAATCCGGGCTTCCTGCTCGCCAGCTTGGGCTTCACGCTGGGGATCTTCGGGACGACTGGGTCGGTGATCCTGTGGGGAACGTCCGCGTTGATCGGGGCGCTCCAAGCCTGGATCTACTCCGAGCCGGCGACGATGTTCGGCCACCGGAGCGGCGGCATCTCGCTCTACGCGCACGAAGGATGGCGAAAGCACACGACGCTCGTCGGGCCGCTGGCGGCGTTCGGCTACTGGATCGGCTGGTCGGTCGTGCTCTCGATCTTCGGCAAGATCATCGGCGACCTCGCCGTCGCCCAGTGGTGGCCGAAGTCGTCCTGGACGGTGACGATCCTCTCCAACCACCTCGGTCTCGCTCACTTCATCGCGATCGGGTGCATCATCTTCGTGTGGGGATTCAACGTGTTCGGACTGCGGCCCGCGGTGTGGTTCACCTACGCCTGCGCCGCGCTGCTGATGATCCCGCTCACGCTGTTCATCGTCGGTCCGTACTTGAGCGGCCACTGGCACTCGTCGAATGTCCACGCGACCTTCGGCGGGCCATGGGGCGGCATCAAGCTCGCGCTCGTCTACATGTTCATCTTGTGCTGGTCGACGTACGCCTCAGAGGTGTGCGCGACGTTCGCCCCCGAGTACAAGAGCGAGCGTGATACCCACATCGCCCTGCGCAGTTCGGCGGTGTTCCTGCTCGCGATCTGCGTGCTCCTGCCGCTCGGCCTCGGCGGCATCACCGGAGCGGTTCCGTCGGCGACGGCCGAGGGCCAGTTCTATACCACGACAATGACCACGATCGTCGGCCACGGCGCCGCGGGCTTCTTCACGATCTGCATCATCGCCAGCTTGTTGCTGTCGATGACCTCGTCGACGGCCGACGCCGGCCGAGCGCTGTTCGGCATCTCCCGTGCCGGCATGACGATCAAGCAGTTCGGCAGGCTGAACCGCTTCCACGTGCCTGCCCGTGCGATGACGATGGACCTCGTGGTCAACATCCTGCTCGTCATCCTGATCAAGTCGAACCTGGCGATCCTCTACATGAGCAACATCGGTTACGTGCTCGCGCACATCTTCGCCCTCAGCGGGTTCGTGCTCCTGCGTCGCGACCGGCCGAACTGGCCACGGCCGATCAAGCTGGGCAGCGGCTGGGTGCCGATGGCCGTCTTCCTGTGTGCGCTCAACGTCGTGTTCCTGATCGTCGGCGCGTTGGCCCCGAAGCTCAACGGCTACGGCACCTGGACCGATTTCTGGATCGGCGTCGGGGTGCTCGTCGGGTCGCTGCTGCTGTTCGTCTACCGCCGTGTTGTCCAGGACAAGGAGTCGGTGCACCTTCGCGAGGAGGTGCCTGACGTGCCGGACGAGGCAGAGCGCGCACTGCTCCTCGGCGAGCCCGCGACCACCGCTGTCGCCCACTAGGAGGACGGGATGAAGACCATCATCGTCGGCTACGACGGCACGGATCCAGCCAAGCGGGCGCTCGAACGGGCTGTCGAGATCGCCAAGGCGTTCGACTCGAAGCTCGTGATCACGAGCGTCGGCGCGGTGACGACGCCGGCGGGCGGCCGATCTCTCGGCGCCGACCCGCAGGACGAGACCCCGGTCGTGCTGGGCGACCTCGCCGACGCGAAGTCATACCTCGACGAGCATGGTCTGGCGGCCGACTACATCGAGGCGGTGGGGCACCCCGCTGACTCGATCGTCGCGGCCGCCGAAGACCGGGATGCCGACATGATCGTCGTCGGCACCCGCGAGCTCGGAGCGGTCCAGCGGTTGCTCGGAGCGAGCGTCAGCGACGGCGTCACACGACGCGCACACTGCGACGTGCTGATCGTTCACTAGTACCCGCGTCCTGCGCGCGCCGGGCTGCCCGGCGCGCGCAGCTATGCCGATCTGCTCAGCAGGTCGTGCGCGGCCCGCCGCCCGCTGCGCAGCGCGCCCTCCATCAGACCGTGCCACGCGCCGGCCGTGTGCTCGCCGGCGAACGCGAGCGGGCCCACCGGCGCGGCGAGCGCCTCCGTGTCCATCGGCGAGGACGCCGACCGGGCCGAATACGAGGCGCGCACCCACGGGTCATCGTCCCAGCGGGCGAGCACGTGCGTCTCCGGCTCGAGCGCGAGGTCGGGTCGCAGCCGTGCGAGGGATGCGATCCAGCGCTCCGGTCCGCCGTGGACGTTCAGCGCGTCGAGCGCTGTCTGGGTCCCGGCGAACGCGCCGACGAACGGGAGCGGGTCACCGCCCGCGCCGATTTGGGTGTAGCACCAGTAGCGCTCGGGCACCGACAGGACGGCGCTCGGCGGCGCGGGCTCACGGAGCTTGACGAACAGCTTTGCCGCCTGACCGAGGCGGACCGCGTCAAGCGCCTGCCGCTTGGCGCTCGGCAGCGGCGGATCGAACGCGATCCGGCCGGTGACGCTCGGGGGGACGGTGATCACCGCGGCGTCGGCCGTGCCCTCGAATCCGTCCGCTTCGACGCGGACCTGCCGTGCAGTCCAGGCGATCGTGTGCACCGGGATGGACAGCCGGACCGCGTCGCCGAGCGCGAGCGCCAGCGACTGGGCGAGGCGGTCGTTGCCGCCGGTCACGGTGTACGTGTCGAACTCGCCGAACGAGCCGGCGCCCTCGCTCAGCGCGCTGAGGTCGAGATCGGACGCGGGGTACGTGCAGCTGACCTCGAGCCGCGCACAGATCGCCTCCGCGATCCGCGGCTCGAGGTCCGAGCGCGCGAGCGCCGCGCGCACCGTTCCGTGATCGTCGCCCCCGGAGATCGTCGACGAAATTGTCGACAATCTGCCGTACGCCCCGGCAAGCTCGGCGAGCGACACCGGCTCGCCGCCGCGCGGCTCGCGGTAGCCGTACATCGTCCCCTTGCGCGCGAGCGGGAGGTGCAGGCGCTCGGCGAGTGCGAGCATCTCGCTGTAGTCCGGCAGGACGAACTCGGCGCCGCGCTCGATCACCCCGCCGGCGAACGGCTGCGACCACACGCGACCGCCGACGCGGTCGCGAGCCTCGAGCACCTCCACGCCGGCGCCGGCGCGCTGGAGCTCGTCAGCCGCCGCAAGTCCTGCGAACCCCGCGCCAACGACGATCGTCCTAATCGGGCTCGATCTCCCAGGTCGGCACGTGGGCGATTGCCTGACGGTATTTCCGCCGGTAGATCGGCCGCGCGAACATGCTCCACGCTGTGGCCGCGAACGCGACGATGATGAGTCCTGCAACAGCCCGACCGGCGATGATGAACGCCACCACGCAGATCAGCGAGAGCACGCTCATCGCGATCGGGATCCGCCGGTAGCGCAGCTGTGCCTTGCGGAGCTCGGCGTACTGCTCGATCGGGATCCGTTGCGTATTCCAGCTGCGGCCGCACTTCTCGCACGTCCAGCGCTCGCCGTAGTGCAGGTAGCGGCGCTCGCCGCACTTGCACGTGATCGTGATCCGCGGTCCCTTGCGAACGGACCTCGGAAGCGGCTCTTCGGTCGTCATCTCGCTCCGGCGGGAAGCCCAGCTCGCTAGTGGTCCGGCGGTTCCCAGCCCTCGAGTACGCCCGGCTTCCAATCGGTGCCGACCGTCCGCGAGCCCTTGACCCAGGGCCCGAGTTCCGGCTGGGAGAACTTGCAGTGGCGTTCCTTGAGCGCGATGCCATACGAGTTACCGGCTTGAAGGTGCTTGATCAGCACCTTCCGGGCGGTCTCGTTCTCGCGTCCCTCGGGGATCGGGAAGTAGATCTTGAGGAACGAGTTCGAGTACCGGTCGAACACGGCCGGGGTGCCGTCCTCCTCGAGCAGTTCGACGTCCTCGAGCCAGTTGAGGTCCTTGCCCGGCGTCGACGCCATCAGGTCGATGTCCTCGATCTCGTCCGGGTTCTCCTGATAGGAGAACCGTCGGCCCGACAGGTACTCCGCGTCGATCGAGACGATCTTCTCCGGCTCGGCGGGCAGGTGGTGTTGGGTGTCAGCCATCGGTGGTCCTCTTATTGCGGTTGCCCGACGGTGTGGTGATCGGGCGCGAGGTAGTCGATCGGGTTCTCGATGTGCCGCTCGAGCAGGTGCTTGATCTCGTCGAGCGTCTTCTCCTCGGAGACGCCGGGGATGTAGTTGGTGCCGGCGAGCGGCACCCGTGCCATCGCGGCGGCCTCGGTCGTGAGCGCGCACAGGTCCTCGGGCTCGAGGCTGTGCACGTTCGTCTTGCCGCACGCGCGCGCGAGCATCTGGCACTCGAGCGTCAGCGTGTGCAAGAAGTTATAGACACGGTGTGCGGCCTCATCGACGACGAGCCGCTTGCGCAGCTCCGGATCCTGCGTCGCAACGCCGACCGGGCAGCGCCCCGTGTGGCAGTGGTAGCAGGATCCCGCCGGCACTCCGACGGTGCCCTCGTAGTCGGTGACGCCGGGGATCTCCTTGTTGCAGTTGAGCGCCATCAGCGCCGAGTGGCCGATCGCGATCGCGGTCGCGCCGAGCGCGAGCGCCTTTGCGACATCGCCGCCGTTGCGGATCCCGCCGGCGACGACGAGGTCGATCTCGTCGACCAGGCCGACGTCCTCGAGCGCGCGCCGCGCCTCCGGGATCGCCGCCATCAGCGGGATTCCGGTCTCCTCGGTCGCGATGTGCGGGCCGGCGCCGGTCGAGCCCTCGGCCCCGTCGAGGTAGATGATGTCCGGACCGCACTTTGCCGCCATCCGCACGTCGTCGTACACGCGCGCGGCCCCCAGCTTCAGCTGGATCGGGACTTCGTAGTTGGTCGCCTCGCGGACTTCCTGAATCTTGAGGCTCAGGTCGTCCGGCCCGAGCCAATCAGGATGCCGGGCCGGCGAGCGCTGGTCGATCCCCACCGGCAGGCTTCGCATCTCGGCGACCTGCTCGGTCACCTTCTGTCCCATCAGATGGCCGCCGAGGCCGACCTTGCAGCCCTGGCCGATGAAGAACTCGACGCCGTCAGCGAGCATCAGGTGGTGCGGGTTGAAGCCGTAGCGGCTCTGGATGACCTGGTAGTACCACTTCGTCGACAGGTCGCGCTCGGGCGGGATCATCCCGCCCTCGCCGGAGCACGTCGCGGTGCCGGCCATCGACGCGCCCTTGGCGAGCGCCATCTTCGCCTCGAGCGACAGCGCGCCGAAGCTCATCCCGGTGATGTAGATCGGGATGTCGAGTGCGATCGGCTTCTTCGCGAAGCGTGCGCCGAGGACGGTCTTGGTGACGCACTTCTCGCGGTAGCCCTCGATCACGAAGCGGGTGAGCGTGCCCGGAAGGAACATCAGCTCATCCCAGTGCGGGATCGGCTTGAACATCGAGAAGCCGCGCATCCGGTAGCGGCCGAGCTCGGCCTTGACGTGGATGTCGTCGATCACCTCGGGGGTGAAGATCCGGCTGTGCCCGAGCTGGTTACGCCGGGTGGGTGCGTTTTCGTCTGCCATGGTGGGCGGGCCTCCTTGGCTAGAGCACGAGCTTGCGCTCAGACGGCTCGAGCGAGTCGTAGTTGTAGAGCTTCTTGCCGCACACGAACTTCTGGAACTGCGGCGCGGTCCCGAGCTCGTAGATGCTGAATTTCCGGTTGATCAGCTCGGTGTCGGCGTCGGTCCACTCGCCCTCGACGCAGTCGATCCCGAGCGACTTGACCGTGCCGGCGACGTAGATCGTGCCGTCGTACATCGAGTCGCCGAGGCCGGGGCCGACGTCGCCGCAGATGATGATCCGGCCGCGCTGCATCATGAAGCCGGTCATCGAGCCGGCGGTCCCGAGCGCGATGATCGTGCCGCCCTTCTGGTCGATCCCGGAGCGCGCGCCGACCTGGCCCTTGACGACGACGTCGCCGCCGCGCAACGCCGCGCCAGTGAGCGACCCGGCGTTGCCGTCGATCACGACGACCCCCGACATCATGTTCTCGCACGCCGACCAGCCGACGCGCCCGGTGATGTGGACCTCGGGTCCGTCGATCATGCCGAGCGCGAAGTAGCCGAGGCTCCCCTCGAACGTGATCGTGCAGCGCATGAGGATCCCGGCGCCGAGTGAGTGCCGCGCGCCGGGATTGCGGACCGTCACATCGGTGACGCCCTCCTCGTAGAGGAGCCTGCGCAGCTCGAGGTTGATCTGGCGCGTGGTCAGCTTGTGCGCATCGAAGGTGGCGGTGGCGCCGTCGATCTCAGCGACGCGCGGAACCGTCTCGTCGAGCTCGACGAGACCTCGTGCATCGAAGCGTGCTTCTCGAGTCTCGCCTGGCGCGGCTATCGCTTCCACACCATCACCTCGCTCTCATACGGGTCATACGTTTCGATCTCGCGGTCGATCACGGCGCGGATCGCGATCTCCTCCGACGCGAGCGCGACCATCTCATCGCCCTCGTAGAGCACGAGCGGCTTGGCCGCGAGCTCGTCCTTGGCGACGCCGAGCGCGTCCTCGGTGACGCAGATGTACGTGAACACGCCGTCGAGGTCGTCGAGGCTGCGATGCATCGCGGCTTCGAGATCGTCGCCCTGGGCGAGTCGTTCAGCCAGGTACACGGCGATGATCTCGCTGTCGCAGTCCGACGCGAACCGGTGTCCCGCAGCTTCGAGCCGGCGGCGCCACTGGTGGTAGTTGGTGAGCTGGCCGTTGTGCACGACCGCCACGTCGGAGAACGGGTAGGCCCAGTACGGGTGGGCGTTGGAGATGTCGACGTCGGACTCGGTCGCCATGCGCACGTGGCCGATCCCGTGGCTGCCGAAGTAGTCGTCGAGGTGGTAGGAGGAGCCGACGGTCTTTGCGTCCCCGAGATCCTTGATGATCTCGAGCGCGTGCCCGAGCGACAGCACCTCGGTCCGCGGCACCGACTCGACGTAGTCCGCCAGCCGCTTCAGATCGCCGTCGTACGCGAGCGTTGCGGAGAACGTGTAGTCGTTGATCTCCTCGATGGTCAGGATGTTTGCGCCCGCCGACCTGATCCGCGCCTCCGTCTCCCGGCGGCGGCGGCGGACGTCGCTTGCGGCGTCGATGTCGTCCGGATCGACCGAGTCCGCGAGCTTGACCCTGAGCACGAGGTCATGGGTGGGCGCGCGGTACAGCGCGTACCCGGTCGAGTCGGGACCACGATGCTTCATCGACTGAAGCATCTGGGTCATGTCCCGCCCGATCCGGTGGGCGCCGTTGCCGTTCTTGTAGATGATCCCGGCGATTCCGCACATGGCTACGGAAGCACCTCGAGATACTCGTCGCGCTCCCAGTCGGTCACGGCCGCCAGGTAGCGCTCCCACTCGTCCCGCTTGTACCAGTCGAACACCTTGTACAGGCGGCCGGGCATCGCGCTCTTGATCACGTCGTCGGCGGCGAGCGCCTTCAGCGCATCGCCGAGGCTGTCGGGCACCTTCTCGATGTCGGCGCCCTCCGTCAGCAGGTCGTACGTATTGCCCTGCTGGGGCGGGCCCGGGTCGAGCTTGCGCCGCACGCCGTCGAGGCCTGCTCTGAGCAGGGTCGCGATCGTCAGGTAGGGGTTGCAACTCGAGTCAACGCCGCGGTACTCGAACCGGCCGCCGCTGGCGACGCGGACCGTCGTCGTGCGGTTCTGCCAGCCCCAGTTCTTGTAGATCGGGGCCCAGAACCCGGTGTCCCACATCCGGCAGTACGAGTTGACCGTCGGGTTGCCGATGCACATCAGCGCCGGGAAGTGCTCGAGCATCCCGCCGAGGAAATGCCGCGCGAGCTCGCTGAGCTTCGCGGGACCCTCGGGGTCGTGGAACACGTTGGTGCCTGATTCGTCGATCAGCGTGAAGTGGTGGTGATGGCCGTTGGCCGACACGCCGGTGAACGGTTTGGGCATGAAGCACGGCAGCAGATCGTGCTTACGGCCGACCGCCGCGCAGATCTGCCGGTAGGTCGTGATGTTGTCCGCCGTGCGAACCGGGCGGTCGAAGCGGAAGTTCAGCTCGAGCTGGCCCGGAGCGTCCTCGTGGTCGCCGTAGCTCATGTCGAGGCCAAGCGCCTGTCCGTACTCGACGACATCGAGCAGCACGGGACGGAGCTCCTCGAACTGGTGGATGTGGTAGCAGTAGGGCTTCGTCACGCCCTCGGGGATCTGGCCGTCCTCCGGGATCTTGAGCCACATCATCTCGGGCTCGATCCCGATCAGGAACTGGTAGCCGAGCTCCTGCTCGAACTCGTGCGCGATGCGTTTGAGGTTCTGGCGCGGGTCGGCGTCGAGCAGCTCGCCGGTCTCCGTGTCGTAACAGTCGCAGTACACCCGCGCGACCCGGTTGTCCCACGGCAGCACCGCGAACGTGTCGAGATCAGCCACCGCCGCGAGCTCGGACTCCTCGGGCCCGAACCCGATGTAGTTGCCGTGCCGGTCGGTGAACAGGTTCGCCGTCGCGCCGTACACCAGCTGGTAGCCCTTCTCGGCGACCTGCGGGAAGAAGCTCGAGACCACGCCCTTGCCCATCACGCGGCCCGTGACCGAGACCTGCTGGAAGAAGATGTACTTGATGCCCTCGGCCTCGATCCGCCGCGTGATCTGCTCGATCTGCGCGGCCCGCCCGGGGACGTTGCGAGCCTCCTCCAGCGTCGCCGGCGGCGGCGAAATCCGCGGACTCGCGAGCACGTGCTCGACGCTCCCACCGAACAGCGTCGCCGGTGCCGGCTTCTCAGTCACTACCGCCATCTCCACTCCTTTCGTCCTCCCCCGTCCGCCGTTCGCCGGCGGTAGGCGGACACGTTCACGTTCCCGTACGGTCGCCACCCGGCGACGACGTCGCGCTCCTGAAGTCCTAACTGTCCAGCCAGATCCGATCCGCGCCCACCCACGCGCTGGTCCACTGGACAAATTCGTACATGGGCGGGTTTATACCAGTTGGAATGGGGCGAGGCAAGCACGCCGGCGGGCAGCAAAAGCCGGGGGTTACGGGGGCCCGCGGGGCTCCGAACCCCGCAGTGTACGGCCGCCCGCGGGGCTCCGAACCCTGCAGTGTACGGTCGCCCGCGGGGCTCCGAACCGCCAGTCAGGTCGTAGGTTGTGTGGTGTGGCTCCTGATCTTCGGACTCCGGAACTTCGGCGTTATGCATCGCACCCCATGATGCGAAGCGCCAAGTTCAGATCGCCGCCCGGGCCCCGCCTCGAGCGATCCTCGGCGCCCCACCCCGAGCGATCCTCGGGCCCGCCTTGACCGATCCTCGGGCCCGCCTTGACCGATTCCCGCGGCCCCACCTTGACCCGTTCCCATCCCCCGTGTTACCGTCACATGCGCATAGCGCAACGGTATTGCGTAATCGGCAACGTGACGACGACTCGCCTCCGCCGGCGACCACCAGACAGGGAGTGCCCATGACCGACCGCCTGCCCTCTTCCACGCCGGTCCTCGTGATCGGCGCCGGCGTTCACGGTCTCTCGACCGCGTGGCATCTCGCCAAGCAGGGCGAGCGCGTCGTCGTCGTCGACAAGACCGGCGTCGGCGCCGGCGCGTCCGGCATCGCTTGCGGCGTCGTGCGCAACAACTACTTCCAGCCGGCGATGTCCGAGCTGATGGCTGCATGCGTCGAGGTGTGGGAATCGGACCCGCAGGCACTCCACTACCACGGCACCGGCTACATCGCCCTCGGCCCGCCGGCGCAGGAGACCGACCTGATCGAGGTGTTCGAGCGCCAGCAGCGGATCGGCTACCCCTCCGAGCTGCACGTCGGCGAGCAGGCCGTCACCGCGCACATGACGTCGCTGTACGACGACTGGCGCGCCCCCGGCCTCACGGTCTGCCTGCACGAGCACGCGGGTGGCTACGCGTTCAACCGCGAATCGATGTTCGGACTCGCCGACAAGGCACGCGCCGCCGGGGCCGAGATCATCCCCGGTGTCGAGGTCACGGGCTTCGACAGCGACCACTCCGGGGCCGTCACCCGCGTCCACACGAGCGCCGGCGAGATCGCGGTCGATCAGGTCGTTGTCGCTGTCGGGCCGTGGATCGCCTCGCTGTGGGCGATGCTCGACCTGCCCGCCCGGCTCGACGTCCGCCAGCCGGACGGAACGGTCGTCACCGATCAGCCGATGTGGACGTACTGGTACCTCCAGGAGGGCGAGCTCGAGATCGACCCCGGCGAGTTCGTCACCACCGACGGCTCCTCATCGCCCGTGCTGCACGTCGACAGCGACCAGCCGCTCCGGGCCGACGACGGCCACCTGATCACCGACGAGCCGTGGGGCGTGTACTTCAAGCCCGACCGCACGTCGATCCAGGGCGGCGCTCAGCCGCTGACGGTCGGCGAGGAGTTCCAGGTCGATCCGTATCCGAGTGGCACCGTCGATCCGGGCTTTCCGGACTTGTGGTCGGCGGCACTGTCCCACTGCCTGCAGCGTTTCGAGGGCGGCCGCAGTTACTACCGCCACACCCGCTCGGGCGGCGCGGGGGCGTTCACCGTCGACAACTTCCCCGTGTTCGATTACATGCGCCCGAACGTGTTCGTGGCGGCCGATTCGAACCACGGTTACAAGATGATCGCGGTCGGCCGCGAGATCGCGCGCGTGCTCGCCGGCGAGCACTCCACCCTGCTTCACCCGTTCCGCTACGAGCGCTTTCAGTCCGGAGACCTCCACCCGGTCTCCAACAGTCCCTACCCCTGGAGCTGAGCTGCCCCCGAGCGTCCCCGAAGCTGGCCCCACTCCAGGGCCGCCCTGGATCCGCTGATCGGCATCTCAACCGGATTCACCGACCACGGGGATCGAGGCCGGCGTGCCCGTGCTCGGGGGTGCGCCGGCGCCGCAGCATCCCTTGCACGAGATCACGATCGCCCAGGCAGCCTCGTCAAGCGCGCGCTCGGCCGGCGCGCCACGGTCAACAGCCGCCAGCACGCAGGTCGGGCGGCGGCACCCTGTGATCCGTGCCGCCGGCCGCCGCGTATTGCAGGGGCGACGAGTCAGAGCGGACCGAAAGGATCAAAGATGGGACAGGCAAAAGACCTGGTCGACCGGGTGTGGGACGCGATGGAGTCACACGATCTCGAGGCCTTCGATCAGCTGATCGCTCCCGCGATCGATTTCACAATGGGCGGCGAGCAGGCCCAGGGCGCCGATCAGTTCCGCCCCTTCCTCGAGGGGTACCTGCGCGCCTTCCCGGATCTCCGCCACGAGGTGGTCGACCACGTCGAGTCCGGCGAGACGATCGCACTCGAGTTGATCGTTCGCGGCACGCACACTGGACCGCTGCAGACACCGCAGGGCGAGCTGCCGGCCACAGGGCGCGAGGTCATCTGGCACTCAGTCGACTACGTCAAGACGAGCGGCGGCCAGATCGCCTCCTGGCATGTCTACACCGACAACCTCGCGTTTCTGACCCAGCTCGGGCTGGTGCCCGCGCCGGCCTAAGCCGGCCGCCGGCCGACGCCCCGTCGACCGCCGCCTCGGCCCACCCGCTGCGCACGGCTACGGCGCCGCGCTCGGCTACCCCGACTCTCCGGCTACGCCGACTCTCCGGCTACGCCGACTCGCCCGTCCGGCGCCCGCGTGACTTCCGCCCGCCGGCCCCGCCGCGGCTCCCACGCGCGTTGCGCAGGTTGACGATCGGCGCCGGCCGGGTCGACTCGAGTGAGCGCATCACCATCACGTCGATCCCGCCCGGTGCGAACAGGTCCCGCGAGTAGGCCACCCGCTCGTCGCGCCCTGCGTAGATGAGCTCCTCCATCTGCAGCACCGCCATCGTGCGGCGCACGCCGAGCAGCTTTCCGGCGCGCTCGCGAGAGTCGAGCAGATATGGAATCACGCGGGTGCGCGCGAACGTCACGGGCACCCCCAGCCCGATCAGCACGTCGAGCACCATCTGGCCGCTTTCGAGCGACTCGCGCAACTCGCTGTCGTCCGGGAGCGTCACGCTGGGATGCACGACATCGAACATCACGGCGACCGGCGAGTTGTCGGCGACCAGGGTGCGCGAGATCGTCGTCGCCTGCGCGATCGGCGAGAGGCCGAGGGCCTCCCCCACCTCGCCGCCGACCGCGCGGCGGTCGATGTTCAGGTCGTGACACGTCAGCGTCAGCCCGCGCCGCGCAGCGAGTGAGGAGTACGGCTCGAGTCGCTCGAGCCGCTCGTCGAGCGCGCTCGGGACGGCCATCCGTCCGACGAACGTGCCGCTGCCCTGCCGGCGGACGATCTCGCCGCTCTCCTCCAGCCGCTGCAGCGCGCTGCGCAGGGTCCCGCGTGAGACCCCGAGCATCGCGGCCACCTCGTGTTCAGGCGGCAGGCGGTCGCCCTGGCGGTAGCGTCCGCCGGCGAGCCAGTTACGCAGGGCTTGCTCGGCGCTGTCAACCAGCGACCGGGCCTCGACCACCTGCGACTCGCCGTTCACCTCTGCGGAATCTTATTCGCCCGTCCGGATCCCTTGTACCAATTTGTTAGTCGCCGCGCGCCGACGTCCCGTCGCCGGCCGCCGCCGGGTCCGGCTCGCGTGCCTGGACGTGCTCGTAGCCGAACCGGCCCTTGATGCACAGATTGCCAAGGGTCACATCGTGATCCGCCGGGGAGGTGACCTTGACGATCCGGTTGTCCTGCACGTGCAGCGTCAGGTTGCAGCCGACGCCGCAGAACGCGCAGATCGTGTCGGTCGTCGTCTGGCGCGACTCGTCCCACTGATCGCGAGCGCGCAGCTCGTATTCGGTCTGCGGCATCAACGCGCCCGTCGGACACACCGCAATGCAGTTACCGCAGTACACGCACGCCGAGTCGGGCAGCGGCGCCGCGAACTCGGTCGAGATGTGGGCGTCAAAGCCGCGGCCCGCGACCGTGATCGCAAACGTGTTCTGGTGCTGCTCCCCGCACGCGTCGACGCACTTGTAACAGAGCACGCACTTCGTGTAGTCACGGACGTACAACTCGTTGTCGAGCTTGACCGGCCCCGCCACGGTCGCCGCCGTCTGGCCGTCCGGGACGACGTGATGACCCGCCCTGCGGCGCTCGCGACCGTGGTCCGGCGGCGCCGGCGGTCCGTAGCGGTCAGGTTGTGCCTCGTAGCGCTCGATGTGGAGCTGAAGGTCGGGCGTGGTCGAGAGATCGACCGAGGAGGCAAGCAGCTCGAGCACCATCCTGCGGTTCAGCCGGACGCGCTCGGAATCGGTGTGGATCACCATGCCCTCTTCGGCAACGCGCGAGCAGGCGGGGACAAGCGTGCGCGCGCCCTCGAGCTCGACCATGCACACCCGGCACGCATTCGCCGGGCGCAGCGTCTCGCCGAAGCAAAGCGTCGGGGTATCGATCTCGAGGTTGCGGCACGCGTCGAGCACGGTCGCACCCTCGGGCACCGTCACCTCCCGGCCGTCGACCGATAGCGTCACGGCCCGCGCTTCGCTCATGAACGCACCCCCTCCGAGTGTGAGTCCGAGAACACCCCGAGCTGCGTAATCGCCGACATCACGGCACTCGACGCCGTCTGCCCGAGGCCGCAGATCGACGAATCGCGCATGCACGTGGCGAGCTCGTCGAGCAGCGCGAGTTCGTCCGCGACGCTCCCGCGCGGCCGGCCCGAGATCAGCCGCGCGAGCGCCTCTTCCTGGCGCACGGTCCCGACCCGGCACGGCGTGCACTGGCCGCACGACTCGTCGCGGAAGAAGCCCGCGATCCGCATCAACATCCGCGGGAGCTCGACGGTCTCATCGAACACGAGCACGACGCCCGAGCCGAGGGTGGCGCCGGCCGCGCGAGCGCCCTCGAACGTCAGCGGCATCCCGAGCTGATCCGGTCCGACGAATGTGCCCGCTGCGCCGCCGAGCAGCACCGCCCGGAGCGCACGGCCGCCGGCGACACCGCCCGCGCGCTCGAGCAGCGCGCCGAGCGTCTCGCCGAAGGGCACCTCGTACACACCCCGGCGCGCGACATGGCCGGAGACGCAGAACAGCTTGGTTCCGGTCGACTGCTCGGTGCCCATTCGCGCATACGTCGGACCGCCCTCGAGCAACAACGGGACCACGTTCACGAGCGTCTCGACGTTGTTGACGACCGTCGGCTTGTCGAACAGACCGTGCGTCACCGGGAACGGCGGTTTCGACCGGGGCTCGCCTCGGAACCCCTCGATCGAGTTGAAGATCGCGGTCTCCTCGCCGCAGATGTACGCGCCGGCGCCACAGCGGATCTCGATGTCGAACGCGAAACCGTGCCCAAGCACGTCGGCGCCGAGGTATCCGCGCCGGCGGGCTTTGTCGATCGCCGCCTCGAGAACGTGCAGCGCATGCGGATACTCGCCGCGCAGGTAGATGTAGCAGTGCTCCGAGTTCGTCACGTAGCCGGCGATTGTCAGCGCCTCGATCAGCGCGAACGGGTCGCCCTCGAGCAGCACCCGATCCTTGAACGTGCCGGGCTCAGACTCATCGGCGTTACACACGACATAGTGTGGCCGCGCCGGCTGCCGCGCGACCGCTTCCCACTTGACGCCCGTCGGGAACGCGGCGCCACCGCGACCCAGCAGCCGCGAGTCCTTGAGCTCGCGGATCACGCCTTCGGGACCGAGCTCGAGCGCGCGCCGCAGCGCTTCGTAGCCGCCGGCGGCCCGATAGTCGTGCAGGCTCGCCGGATCGACGACGCCGATGCGGCGCAGCAGCCTCAGCCCGGACTCGCCCTGCTGCGGCACCCTCGCGGCGAGGTTGTCCGGGGGCGTCTCCGTGCCCAGCATGGCGAGAGCCTGCTCCGCATCAACCGCTGCGGTCACACGCTCGACGGGCTTCTCTCCGGCCACGCTCAGCATCGCGGCAGGCCCGCGATCGCACTGGCCCAGACATGGGCTGCGCAACCACGCGGCGCCGTCGCGCTCGGTGTCCTGCGCCGCAAACCGTTGCTCGATCTCGGCGATCAGCTCGTCGGCGCCCTGGCAGCGGCACGCGATGTCATCGCAGACGTGCAGGACCCGCGGCGGCCGCGGCTCGACCGACAGCAGGCCGTAGAACGTCGCGACGCCGTAGGCGTCCGCCGGCGGGACGGTCAACCGCTCGCAGACGTAGTTGAGCGCGCCGTCGCTGATCCACCCGATCCGTGCCTGCACGCCCTCGAGCACGGGCAGCAGCATGTGGCGCTGATCGCGCGCCCGGTGGCCTCCATGCCGGACGCGACCGTCGCTGTCGACGGCCACTCCGGCGCCGTTGCTATACGAACCGGCGCCCGCGCTCAGCGAGCCGATCACCCCGTCAACCGCGTCCCGCTCCGTGTCGCTCGGGACCGCGACGAGCAGCCGGAGATCCATCAGACGGCCTCCACGATCTCGGTAGGACCGCCGTTGGCGCTCTGTGCTTCCTCACTCGCGCCGTTGCCGCCCGGCAGCACCGCCGCGACCTTCTCGACCCGGATCGCGGTCGCCTTGAACTCCGCCGTGCCCGACTTCGGGTCGGTCGCGTCGATCGTCAGGACGTTCGTCTCGACCTGGTCGGGGAAGTGGAACGTCATGAACGCCAGCCCGCGGCGCAGCGACGGTTCGATCCGCGCCGGAGCGTGGACCGAGCCTCGACGCGAGCAGACCCTGACGGTCTCTCCCTCGACGATCTGCAGCGCAGCAGCGTCGGCCGGGCTGAGGTCGATCGTCTCTCCGCGATGCAGCGGCGAGCGGTACAGGTTCGTCTGGGCACCGGTGTTGTAGGACTCGAGCCGCCGGCCCGTCGTCAACCGGATCGGGAACTCCTCGTCGAGTTCGTCGACCGGCGGGCTGTGCGGCGTGACGCTGAACGGAGCGCGCGGGCCCTCGATCGGATCCAGCCACAGACGTTCGTGCAGGAACTGCGAACCGGGGTGCTCCTCGCTCGGGCACGGCCACTGCAGCCCGCCGTGCTCGGCGAGCCGGTCGTAACTCATCCCGGCGTGCATCGGGCTCAGCGACCGCAGCTCGTTCCAGATCTCCTCGGCCGTCGGCTCGCCCCATTCGTAGCCGAGCCGTCGCGCGAGCTGCGTGAGGATCCACGTGTCGTCGCGCGCCTCGCCGGGCGCGTCGAGCGCCTTGCGCACGAGCTGCACGCGGCGTTCGGAGTTCGTCACGGTGCCGTCCGTCTCCGCCCATGCCGCTGTACCGGGGAGCACGACGTCAGCGAGCTCGGCGGTACTCGTCATCACAATGTCCTCGACGATCAGGAAGTCGAGCCCGGACAGCAGGCGGCGCGCCCGCTCGACGTCGGCCTCCGACTGGGCCGGGTTCTCGCCGATGATGTACAGGGTCCGCAGATCGCCGCGCTCCATCCCGTCGAACATCGCCGTCAGGTGCCATCCGTAGTGCGGATGGATCGGCGTGCCCCAGGCCTGCTCGAACCGCGCCCGCGCCTGCGCGTTGTGCTCGATGTCCTGAAAGCCCGACAGCTTGTTCGGAATCGCGCCCATGTCGCCCCCGCCCTGGACGTTGTTCTGCCCGCGCAGCGGATTGAGGCCGGAGCCGTAGCGGCCGACATGGCCGGTGAGCAGCGCGAGGTTGATCAGCGACAACACGTTGTCGACTGCGTTGTGATGCTCGGTGATGCCGAGCGTCCAGCACATGATCGCGCGATCGGCGCGCGCGTAAGCGTGCGCGAGTTCACGGATCGCCTCAGCCGGGACGCCTGTGATCCGCTCACCTTCCTCGAGCGTGTACGGCTCGACCGATTCTGCAAACGCATCAAACCCGTCTGTTGCCCGCTCGATGAACGAATGATCGGTGAGGTCGGAGTGAATGATCTCGCGCGCGACAGCACACGCAAGCGGGATGTCGGTGCCGACGTCGAGGCCGAGCCACATGTCGGCCCACTTCGCCGAGGACGTGCGGCGCGGATCGACCACGACCAGGCGCGCACCGTTGTGGACGCCTTTGAGGACGTGATGGAAGAAGATCGGATGCGTCTCGCGGGCGTTCGAGCCCCAGAGCACGATCAGATCGGTCTCTTCCACTTCTCTGTAGGACGACGTGCCGCCGCCCGCACCAAAGACCGTCGCCAGACCGACGACGCTAGGAGCGTGTCAAGTTCGGTTGCAGGAGTCGATGTTGTTCGTGCCCATGACCTGGCGAGCGAACTTGCCTGCCAGGAAATTCATCTCGTTCGTCGCCTTCGAGCACGAGAACATCCCGAACGAACGCGTCGTCGGCGTCTCCCGAGCCCGTGCGAGGCCCGCCGCGGCAAAGTCGAGGGCCTCCTCCCACGAGGCCGGGCACAGCTCACCGTTACGGCGGATCAGAGGCGTGGTCAGTCGGGTTCGAGCGCGCATCCTTCCTCCCTCACTTTGAACGAATATGTTCAGCCATCGACGGTTCGTATCTGACTGCTGACATCCGTGCCGGCCCGCGTGAAACTATACCGGACGACCGCCCGGCTCCACGGAGAGCGCGCGCTCCGTGGAGGCCCGAATGGACGAATTGATCCAATCGCCGATGACGCCACCTGAAAGCTCCCGGCCACCCGCCGCCTCGGCACGCTTCGTGGTCATGCGCCGGGTGCCGGAGCCGGCGCTTGCGCTGCTGCGCGAGGCCGGCGATCTGTGGGTTTCGCCGCACGATCGCGCCCTCGCGCCCGCTGAGCTGCACGAGGCGATCGCCGGCGCCGATGCCGCCGTGACGCTCCTGCACGACCGCGTCGACGGGGCGCTGCTTGATGCCGCCGGCCCGCGCCTTCGGTGTGTCGCCAACGTGGCCGTCGGCTACGACAACATCGATGTCGCGGCCTGCAGCGAGCGCGGCGTGATCGTGACGAACACACCGGGCGTGCTCACTGACGCCACGGCCGACCTCGCGATCGCCTTGATGCTGTCGGTCACCCGCCGACTCGGCGAAGGCGATCGGCTGTTGCGTGCGGCGACGCCGTGGTCGTGGCACATGTTCTTCATGCTCGGCACCGGGCTCGCGGGCAAGACGCTCGGAATCATCGGGTTGGGCGCGATCGGGCAGGCGACCGCGCGACGCGCCCGCGCGTTCGGGATGGAGATCGTGTACACCGCTCGCCACCGCGCCCCGGAGGCGGTCGAGGAGGATCTGGGCGGCGCGCGCCATCTCCCACTCGGGGAGCTTCTGGGAACGGCCGACGTGGTCAGCATCCATTGCCCGATGACGCCCGAGACGCGCCACCTGATCGACGCGGCGCGGTTGCGCCAGATGCGCAGCACCGCGTTTCTCGTCAACACCGCCCGCGGTCCGATCGTCGACGAAGCAGCGCTCGTCGAGGCGTTGCGCGAGGGCGTGATCGCCGGCGCCGCGCTCGACGTGTTCGAGGCCGAGCCCGAGGTCCACCCCGGTCTGCTCGAGCTCGACAACGTCGCGCTGGCACCTCATCTCGGCTCGGCGACGATCGAGACTCGCACCGCGATGGCGGTGCTCGCCGCCCGCAACGCGATCTTGGTCGTGCACGGCGAGCCGCCGCTGACGCCGGTCACCTAGAACAGACCGACTGTGCGCCCGTCGGCGTCGATGTCGACGTTGAGCGCGGCCGGCGTCTTGCCGAGGCCGGGCATCTGCGTGATGTCGCCGCACAGCGGCACGAGCCAGCCGGCGCCGGTGTAGGCGCGGATATCGCGGACGGGAAGCGTGAAGTCCTCGGGCGCGCCGAGCAGCGTCGGATCGGCCGACAGCGAGAGGTGCGTCTTGGCCATGCAGATCGGCAGATGCCCGAGGCCGTCTTCGGTGAACTGCGCGATCTTCGCCTCGGCTTCCGGATAGATGAACACGTCACGGGCGCGGTACACGCGCTTGGCGACGGCGCCGATCTTGTCGACGATCGGGTCGCTGTCGTCGTACATCATGCGGAAGTCGGACGGTTGCTCGCACGCTTCGACGACGGCCGCGGCGAGGTCGGCAGCTCCGGCCCCGCCGCGCGAGAAGCCTTCGTTGACCTCGGCGGCAAACGCGCCGAACTCGAGCGCGAGCGTGCGCACCAGCTCGATCTCGTCGTCGGCGTCGCCGGGCCGGCGGTTGATCGCCACGACGCATGGCAGCCCGAATTCGCGCACGATCCCGAGATGGCGGCGGAGGTTGCCGGCACCGGCCTCGATCGCGGCGACCGACTGCTCGCGGTCGGCGCGCGGGTCGTCCTCCAGGTCTCCGTGATGCTTCAACGCCCGTACCGTGCAGACGAGCACGACAGCGCTCGGCGTCAACCCGCCGCCGCGGCAGACGATGTCGAACAGCTTTTCCATCCCCATGTCCGAGCCGAACCCGGACTCGGTGATGACGTACTCACCGAGCTTCAGTCCAATCAGGTCGGCGACGAGCGACGAGTTGCCGTGCGCGATGTTGGCGAACGGCCCGCAGTGCATCAGGCACGGCTGGCCCTCGAGCGTCTGGATCAGGTTCGGTTTGATCGCCTCCTTCAGCAGCACGGTCATCGCGCCCGCCGCGCCGAGGTCCTCCGCGGTGACGGGCTTGGCCCCGTTGTAGCTGTGGCCGACGGTGATCGCCCCGAGGCGACGCCGAAGGTCGTGCAGGTCCTTCGAGACCGCGAGGATCGCCATCACTTCCGAGGCCGCGGTGATGTCGAAGCCCGTTTCGCGCGGGTAGCCGTTGGCGCGGCCGCCGAGCCCGATCGCGATGTCGCGCAGCGCGCGGTCGTTCATGTCGACCGCACGGCGCCATGAGATCCGCAGCGCGTCGAGGTGATGCGGATTGCCGTGCAGGATCGAGGCGTCGATCATCGCCGCGAGCAGGTTGTTGGCCGCGCCGATCGCGTGGATGTCTCCGGTGAAGTGGAGGTTGAGATCCTCCATCGGCACGACCTGCGTCAGACCGCCGCCGGCCGCGCCGCCCTTGATCCCGAATACCGGACCGAGCGACGGTTCGCGCAGGCAGAGGACCGGGTTCTTGCCGATTGCTCCGAGTCCCTGTGTGAGCCCGACGGCGGTCGTCGTCTTGCCCTCGCCGGCCTTCGTCGGCGTGACGCCGGCGACGCAGACGAGCTTGCCCTCCGGCTGGCCCGCGAGCCGGTCGATGACCGACAGCGCGACCTTGCCCTTGTGGCGTCCGTAGGGCTCGATTTCGTCCGCGTCGAGCCCGATCTGCTCCGCGATCGACTCGATCGGGCGGAGTTCAGCTTCCTGCGCGATTTCGAGGCTGCTCTTCATGGTCGCGCGGAAGGTAATCGTGTGCTGTGATCGTGTCCAATACCGAAATCGGCATTATTGATTTGGATCTCGAATCAGGAGCCTGCTCATGGAATTGCGCCAGCTGCGTTACTTCGTCGCCGTCGCCGAGGAGCTGCATTTCCGTCGCGCGGCCGCTCGTTTACACATCTCCCAACCGCCGCTGAGCCAGGCGATCCGACAGCTCGAGGAGGAGATGAGATGTCGGCTGCTGACGCGCACGCGCCGGCGGGTCGAGCTGACCGCGGCGGGCGATGCGTTTCTGCGCGACGCGCGAGCCCTCCTCGGCGAGCTGAGCGGCGCCGTTGCGACGGCGCAGCGGATCGACGCGGGACAGACCGGCCGGCTGCGGATCAACTTCGTTGGCTCGGCCCTGCTGTCGGTCGTCCCCGACATCGTCCAGCGCTTCAGGGCTGCTCGCCCGGGGATCGAGATCGACCTGCACGAGCGCTCGACCGTCGAGCAGCTGCGCGCGGTGCAGGCGGGAGTGATCGACGTCGGTCTCGTGCGACCCCCGATCGACGACGACGCTGACCTGCGGATCGAGACGGTGATGCGCGAGCGCGTGCTCGCGGCGCTGCCGGTCAACCACCCGCTGGCCGCGCTCAAGCGCGTGCCGCTGCGCCGGCTCGCCGCCGAGCCGTTTGTGCTGTTCCCGCGCGCGCAGGCACCCGGCTTCCACGACCTGCTGATCGGCAGTGTCGCCGCCACGGGCGCACCGCCGCAGGTCGTGCAGTACGCGCCCGAGATGCTGACGATCATCGGCCTCGTCGCCGCCGGGATCGGACTCTCGCTCGTTCCCTCCTCGGTGCAGCGACTGGCGCTCGACGGCGTGACCTATCGCCCGGTCACCGGAGCGCCCGTCGCGGAACTCGCTGCAATCACGCGCGCCGGCGATGATTCGCCGCTCGTGCGCTCGTTCGTCGAGAACGCCGCCGGTTGACCGACGCTGCGTGACATCGCTCGGCGGGGTCGAGCTCGAGTTCGATGCCTGGGGGATCGACTATGCCTATTCGTGCACGCAGAAGTGCCTCGGCGCGCCCCCCGGGATGTCCCCGGTGGCGATCTCCGAACGCGCGCTCGCGCGGATCGCGGCCCGCACGACCCCGGTCCCGTTCTCACTCGACCTGCGGATGCTCGAGCGCTACTGGATCGACCGTCCGGCGGTGTATCACCACACCGCTCCGATCCTGCACATCTATGCCCTGCACGAGGCGCTGCGCCAGGTGCTGCTCGAGGGACTCGAGGATCGCTGGCAGCGCCATCAGAATGCCGGCCGCTTCCTTCAAGCCGGACTGCGGGACCGCGGACTCGAGTTGCTTGCCGACCCCGCCCACCAGCTGGACCCGCTCACCGCGGTCCGTGTCCCCGACGGCGTCGATGGCAAGCGCGTCCAGCGGCGCGTGCTTCGCGAGCACGGGATCGAGATCGGGGGCGGGCTCGGGCCGGCCGCACCGCCGATGTGGAGGATCGGGCTGATGGGCGAGAACGCCCGTATCGATGTGGCCGAACGAGTGCTCGAGGCGCTCGACGCCGTCCTTGTCGACGAGCCGGTTCTCTCCGGAGTCGCCTGAGGCCTCCCGCCGGCGTTCGGTCACGAACGCGCACCGGGGGCGTTGGATATTTTGCACCTACAGATATAGCCGTCAACACCTCCAACGTCCCCGCGCCGTCACACAAGTAGAACGCTCATTCAAGCGGGGGGTGTCGGGGGCCCTTCGACGGCCGTCCGCGCGCACACAATCTCCCGCAGTCGCGCCGAGTCGGCGGGCCGCGGGCGATCCGTCGCCGCCACCGGACACACACGCCCACACTCCTTCGACCATCGCGAGGTCCGGGAGATCGCTTCCGTGACCCCAAGCTCGCGAGGGGGTGGGGTGGCGAGCAGGGTGGGGTGGCCGGCGGGATGGGGTGGCGAGCGGGATGGGGGTGGCCGGCGGGATGGGGTGGCCGGCGGGATGGGGTGGCGAGCGGGATGGG
>DATKOY010000202.1:0-17171 GCA_035524415.1 Solirubrobacteraceae bacterium
ATTCCGCTGGCCACGCAGTAGTGCAACGCTCCAGTTGCGCTACTGAGCAGGAGGAGCACTGAGCGCGCTGGCGACGGGCGAGACGCCCGCTCAGCCAGACATTGCGGAAGTGGCCGCTGCCCTCAACGCCGCTGGATGCTCTGGACGAGAACCAGCAGTCTGGTGCTGCCCCGCGAGGTCAGCGGCCGCCAGTCGTGCTTGTCGTCCGTACCAGGAGCGAGAACTCGGTCTCCGAGTGTCTCCGCACTGCCTGCCGAGCAGCAGTCGACGGTCCTGAACCGTGCACTGAGTCGTTGTGAGGCGCAGAGCGCGGCGGGCTGGCGCGGTCCACTCCGGCCCGCACGAGAGCGATCTCTTCATGTCCACTCCGGGGCTAACCGACGATCACCTTCTCTGTTTACTCCGGGGTGCCGTACTCAGAGTGCTGACGGCGGACCTCGATGTGACGCTGGCGCTTACGGGCCAGAGTTCGATCGCCGACGTCGACCGATCGGTGCTGTATCAGACGTTGTCGCCCGTCGCGCAGTCATGGCCGGGGGAGCAAGGCGCTACGCTGGTCCTCGCAGCGATGAGCGTGGTCGCGACGAAGTATTGGCACGGTCTGGAGGATGGTCGGATCCAGTGCGACGTGTGCCCGCGTGCCTGCAAGCTGCGTGAGGGGCAGCGCGGCCTCTGCTTCGTGCGGGCGCGCGAGCGTGACGCGATCGTCTTGACGACGCATGGCCGCTCGAGCGGCTTCTGCGTGGACCCGATGGAGAAGAAGCCGCTTAACCATTTCCTGCCGGGCAGTTCGGTGCTGTCGTTTGGCACGGCCGGATGCAATTTGTGCTGCCGGTTCTGCCAGAACTGGGACATCTCCAAGTCGCGGGAGTTCGACACGCTTGCCGATGCCGCCGCGTCCGACGCGATCGCGCAGGCGGCGGAGCGGCTCGGGTGCGCCAGCGTCGCGTTCACGTACAACGACCCGGTGATCTTCATGGAGTATGCAATCGACGTCGCCGACGCTTGCCGTGCACGTGGGATCAACGCGGTGGCGGTGACTGCCGGTTACATGTGTCCGGAGCCGCGCGCGGAGTTCTATGCGCACATGGACGCCGCCAATGTCGATCTGAAGGGCTTCACCGAGCAGTTCTACGCCAAGACGTGCTCAGGTCACCTGCAGCCGGTGCTCGACACGCTCGTCTACCTCAAGCGCGAAACCGGCGTGTGGTTTGAGATCACCAACCTTCTGATCCCGGGCCTGAACGACTCCGACGAGGAACTTGACCGGATGACGCGGTGGATCGTCGAGGAGCTGGGCCCGGACGTGCCGATCCATTTCACGGCGTTCCATCCCGACTACAAGATGCTCGACCGCCCTCCAACCCCGCCGCAGACGCTGACGCGCGCGCGGGCGATCGCGCGGGCGAACGGCATCGGGTTCGCGTACACCGGCAACGTCCACGATCGCGACGGCGGTAGCACGTACTGCGCGAACTGCAGCGCGCTCGTGATCGAGCGCGATTGGTACTCGCTTCGGCGCTACGCGCTCACCGGCGACGGTCGCTGTGAGGCGTGCTGGGCACGGCTTCCCGGCGTGTTCGCGGGTCCGCCCGGCACGTGGGGGCCGCGGCGCCTCCCGGTCCGGCTCGGATCCGCCGTGGACTAAGCGATGCCCACGGTCTGACGGCGGCTGCGCCGGTCCAGCCGGCGCAGGCCCAGCTCATCAGCGATTTCGTACGCGCGCACGAGTTCCCGAGCGTGGGGGCGGCGGTGAATCTCGGCGTAGCGCTCCGTCTTGCCCGCCGGGTAGTACTGGCCCATCAGGTTGACGTAGGTGCCCGGCCCGAGTTCTTCGGCGACGAAGCGCAGGACTGCCTCGGTCTCGTCCAACAGCCCCGGCATCACCAGATGGCGGACGATCAGCCCGCGGCGGGCGAGCCCGCGCTCGTCGAGCGCCAGGTCCCCCACCTGGCGCTGCATCTCGAGGACGTTGTGGCTAGCGACCTCGAAGTACTCGCGCTTGCCGAGATAGCGCCGGGTGTGCTCGCTACCGGCGAGCTTGAGGTCGGGCATGTAGATGTCGACGACGCCGTCCATCAGCGCCAGGCTGTCGGAGCTGTCGTACGCGCTGGTGTTGTAGACGATCGGCAGCCGCATGCCGCCCTCGATCGCCAGCGGCAGCGCCTCGAGGATCTGCGGCACGACGTGCTCGGGAGTCACCCAGTTGATGTTGTGGCAGCCGATCTCCTGCAATTCGAGCATCATCGCCGCGAGCCGCTCGGGCGGCGCCTCCCGCCCCTGAACCTGCCAGGAGACCTCAAAGTTCTGGCAGAACACACAGCGCAGGTTGCAACCCGAGAAGAACATCGTGCCCGAGCCGTTCCAGCCGCGCAGGCAGTCCTCCTCGCCGAAGTGGGGGAAGTAGGACGCGACGTACGCGTGGCGGCCGATCCGGCACAGGCCGCGCTCGTCAGCGAGCCGGTCGACCGAGCACACCCGCGGGCAGACGCGGCATGGCGCGCTCAGCAGCCCAAGCGCCCGCACGGCGCGCTCGGCAAGCTCGCCCGAGCGGTGCAGAGCTACATAGGACGGCGTGTGCGCGAGCATCGCGACGAAAGGTCACTGTAACGCCGACATGCGTGTGACGACGAGCTCGAGGAAGCGTTCCGCGTCGATCTCGGTGGCAACGTGGCAGTTGGGCTTCCACGCCGCGCGGCGGAGGTCAACGTGCGTGCGCCCGCGCGAAGGCTCCGGGCCGGTGTCGATGACCACGCCGCATTCGGTCGTCTCGAGCAGTGTTGGGTCGATCACGTACGCCATCGCGACGGCATCGTGCAGCGGCGCGCCAGGCCAGCCGTAGCGCTCGATGTGATACCGCGCGTAGAAGCGGTACAGGTCGGCAACAAGCCTTCCGGCGATGCCGGCCGTTGCCAGGGCATCGGCATGCGCGGGTGTCATCAGGGCTTGATGCGTGACGTCCAACCCGACCATCGTGAGCTCGAGCCCGCTGCTGAACACACGGTGCGCGGCCTCTGGATCGACCCAGATGTTGAACTCGGCGGCGGGCGTCGCGTTGCCCTCGGCGATTGCGCCGCCCATCATCACGATGCGTTGCAAGCGATCTGCGAGCTCCGGGTACCGCGCCAGGAACAACGCGACGTTCGTCAGCGGACCCGTCGCCACCAAAGTGACCGGCCGCGGATTCGACGCCGAGCAATTCGCGATCCAGTCGATTGCATGGCCAGTCTCCGGTGCCCGCGACGGCGGCGGCAGGTTGGGTCCGTCCAACCCGGTCTCGCCATGCACTTGCGCCGCGCCGCGCTGCTCGCGGACCAGCGGCCGGGTCGCCCCGGCGGCGACCGGAATGTCGCGTCGGCCCATCTGGTCGAGGACCCGGATCGCGTTGGCGGTCGTCTTCTCGAGCGTCTGGTTGCCCGCCACGGTCGTCACCCCAAGCAACCGTACCTCGGGGCTGGCGAGCGCGAGCAACAGCGCGATCGCGTCGTCGTGCCCGGGATCGCAGTCGAGGATGATCTCGATCATGCGCTGAGGATGGCACCAGGCAAGCGAAAGCGCGGATTACGTGAAGTCTTCGGTGTGACGCTCGTCCTCCTTATCGACCACGCGCGGGCGACGAAGAGGAAGCAACGAGCCTGGTGCGGACGAGTGGCGGCGGTTAGAGTCCGCCATGCTCCATGTTCGGCGCGATACGAGTGACGGATCTCGATGTCCGCACCCGTTCGGACAGCCCACGGACCCCGGCACGGATCGCCGGCTCGGGCATCTGCGGATAGCCCAGCACGAGCGCCGGCGGCCGGTCATCAGCGTGATGGCGGAAGTCGCTCATCGTCTCGACCTCGATGCTCCGGAGAAGCGCCTGCTCGCAAATCGCCTGCTCGTCGCCGCCGTCGGGCAGCCCGGACGGTGACGTGCAGGCCCACGGCCACCCCGATGACGGCAGCCTCGGGGAGCACGTCCGTGAGCGCGTCGATCAGCGCGTCACGGCGAGTCCGGTAGCGGGCGTGCACGCGACGCAGGTGGCGATCCAGCTCGCCGCGGGTCAAAGAGTCGGCGAACCCGTGCTGCTCGATGCGCGCGGTCCCGCGGTCGGCGAGGACCTTCTGGCGGACGACGGCCTCCAGCCGTGCACGCCGACTTGACACCCGACAGCTGACCGATGCGCAGCACGCACCGGGGGTGATCCGAACACAGGGCGCCACCGGCGCCCCGAGTCGATGTGGGCACGCACAACCGCACAGTTGGATGCCGCATCCCGGACGGGAGCCGGCCGCTTCTCGCGAGGTCCTACGCAGGAGTACTCATGGCCTGGCCGACGATTTGGCATGAACTCGAGTGGGATGCTGGTGCCGACGGTGCGACCGCGAACGCGCTTGCCGATACTGTGACTCGTGCCGGCAGCAAGCGCCCCGGCGCTGTCGCTCTGATGACCGAGCAACCGCCAGCTCGAGCGCTATTGTGGGGTGGCGCTGCGCAGGGCATCATGGGCACACACGAATGGCTCTTCGAGCGGACCGGGGAGGGCGTGCGCGTGATAACGAGCGAATCCTTTGCCGGGGACCCGGTCGAGGCGGACACAGCCGGATTGCAATCCGTCCTCGACAACTCCTTGTCCGCCTGGCTTTCACGCATGAAGGCGCGAGCTGAATCGACCGGCTGAGCGGCCGAGTGCGCCCGCCGTTCGACGCGCGCTGTCGCTTTGTAGGTTGCGGGCGCTCACGAGCACGCGGCGAGCGACGACGGCGCGAACGTACGGGCGAGTCCGCCAGCCGGTGCGTCGGCTCTGACCCCGAGATCCGAGGTCTGCTCAACGACTTGCGGGGAGAACCGACCCGACCGGCAGCCATGGGGAGCTAGGCGGCGTGCCGAATGACCGTTGGAGACGTCTGCCAAACGTCGGCGAAGCGCCCTCCGGGTTGTTCTGGCCAGCCGCGTCACCGCTCGTTCACAGGCACGTTTACACGTAGGCCCCAAGGGTCTCGAATGCCTTGGCTACCGTGTCATGCGACTCAGCCCTCGGATGTGGAGTCAGGGCCGTGGGGGCGGAATCGATGAGCTCGCCGGCCGCTTGTGCGGCGGCGAGGCCAAGGAACCTGGCTTGAGAGCGAGGGCTTGGGTCGGGTCGGATCTCGGCAACGCGGTTCGGCCTTCTCTCCTCCTCGAGAGCGCCCCGGAGGATCAGAACCTCCGGGGCGCTCGCGTAGATCACCTCATCTGCAGAGCGATCGGAGGCGCAACGTCCCGGTTAGAAAATCGAGCGTGGTGCGTAGATGGCTCGCGGCGAACACAGTATGTTCACACCCGGCTGGTGTGCACCCGCCAAGTTGGTCGGCCTGGTCGAGATCGTGATCGGGGATGTTCACGCGCGCAGCGAGGCGCTGCGGATGCTGCTCGGCGCGGTGGGTGCGGTCGATGCTCGTGGGCGGCGCCGCGGCGGCTGCTGGGTGGTGCAGCTTGGCGATCTGCTCGATCGCCGGGCGACCGCGGCGGCGAACCTGGCGGCGGCGCGTCTTGCCGCGAGCGCGGTGGACGTCGTGCTCGCGGGAAACCACGAGGTGCGGATCCTGGGCGAGCCCGGATGTGTCCATGGTGCCGCGCTGGCGACGCTCGCCGTACGCGGGTGGCCCCACGCCGCGGCGTGCTGTGGTGAGTGGCTGGTGACGCATGCTGGCGTGCACCCCGAGCTCGCGCGCGGGCTCTCGCCGCAAGCGGCCGAGTGCGCTGAGGAGATCAACGATCGCTGGCATCGCCGCGGCCCTGCGGAGCGCGGGGATCCGCTGTTCGACTGGGTCGGACCGGCGCGAGGTGGCGACGCTCCTCACGGCGGGATCTTCTGGACGCACCCCGTCGAATGGGGCGCCGGGCTCAAGTCGCCGTGGGGTCAGATCGTCGGGCACGTGCCGCAACCGAAGCCGCGGCTGCTGCCCGGACGGCGCTGGGCGATCGATCTTGGCGCTCGGGATGGGCGGGTTGCTGCGCTCGTTCGCGCGAGCGGTCGGCAGCGCTGGCGCCCGGTCGTGGTCCGCGCGGGCGTCTGAGCGCACGTCGCTGCACTCGATTGTGCGCAGCGCCGGCGCTCACCTGAGTCACGTCTCAGCGGAACCCGTCGGAGGATGTCCCGCCGGCGAGGCACATCATCCGGGCTGGACCAAGCGTTCGGTCGCCGGGGCGTCGCGCGCGTGGTGTCGCTGGTAGCGTCGTCGCATAGCGGATGAGCGAGCGAGCTTCGATCGAGCGCGAGGTGAAGCTCGGTGTTTGGCCGGGTTATGAGCTGCCGGACTTGGCCGACCTGCTCGCGGGCCGAAGCGCTGTCGCGGGTGCCGAGCAGCTCCTTGAGGCCGTCTATTACGACACTGCCGATCTGAGGCTCCTTCGCCGGGGCGTGACGTTACGGTTTCGGCGCGGTGAGCCGTCGGGGGACGTGTGGACGGCGAAGCTGCCGGCGGGCGCGCCCGCTGTCGGTCTTGCCCGCCGCGAGATCACTGTGGCGGGGCGCGCGAGCAGTATGCCTGAGCGGCTCGCCGATCTGGTGCGCGGCTGGGCGCTGGGCGCGTCGCTGCTGCCGGTCGCGCGGCTGCGGACTGTGCGCCGGCGGACAACGCTATTCGGGACAGACGATCGGCCGCTCGCGCAGCTCGATGACGACGAGGTTTCGATCCTGCGCGGCTCACGGGTCGCGGCGCGCTTTCGCGAGCTCGAGGTCGAGCTCGCCGATGACGCACCGGTGAAGCTGCTGTCGCGGCTCGCCGATCGGTTGCACGATTCCGGAGCACAGCCGGTGGAGCAGATACCCAAGCTGGTGCGGGCGCTGGGACCACCCGCGTTGGCGCCGTGGGAACTGGACGCGCCTGAGCTGAGCGCGCGTCCGACTGCGGCGCAGCTGGTCCAGGCGGGGCTGCTCGCTGCCGCCGGGCGGCTCGCAGATCATTACGCCGCGGTCGTGCTCGACGAGGATCCGGAGGGTGTGCATCAAGCGCGTGTGGGTATCCGGCGCCTGCGTTCGGATGTGCGCACGTTCGCCGGGCTGCTCGACCGCGACGCGCTGCGGCCGCTGCGCGATGAGCTGGGCTGGCTGGGGGGCGAGCTCGGCGCGGTGCGCGACCTCGACGTGCTGCTCGCGGGTCTGCGGGCCGACGCCGAGAACCTGGACCGGAACGACCAGCCGGGATCCGCCGAGCTCCTTGGTCGGCTCGCGGGGCAGCGCGCGACGGCGTATGGCGAGCTGCTTGAGGCTCTGCGCAGCCCCCGGTGCGCGACGCTGCTCGAAAACGTCCTCGTGCTCGTCAGCGCGCCACCGTTCGCATCCCCCGGCGCGGAGCGACCGGCCGCAGAGGTCGTGCCAACGCTCGTCCGTGGCCCGTTGCGCAAGCTGCGCCGCGAGGGCGATCGTCTCGGCAGATCGCCCGACGACGCGGCGCTGCACCGCGTTCGCATCCTCGCCAAGCGCTTACGCTACGCCACCGACGTCGCCGCGCCTCTCGCCGGCAAGCGCGCCCACGGGGCGGCACGGGCCCTCGCCCAGCTGCAGGACGTGCTCGGTGAGCACAACGACGCCTGCGTCGCACTCACGCGCCTACGCGCGCTCGCCCAGGACGCCACACCCGCTGGCGTCTGGGCCAGCGGCCTGCTCGGTGGATTGCAGATCACCCGCGCAGCCGAGCGGCGGACGCAGTTCCGCGCCGTGTACAGGGACGCCCTCGCGAAAAGCCGCTGGAAATGGATTCATTGACGACCGGTGTCGGCGCAGAACACACCCGCAGCGCTCGCCTGCGGACAAGCTTCGCAGGGGCCGTAATTTGCCGGACTATCTATAGTCGCTCGGAATGAAAGGACAACTCAAGCACGGTCCCGCGGATGGGCAAATCGTCGAAGCCGGAGACCCTCCGATCCGGCGCGGCATCGTTGTGCTCGGCGACGGGACGTTCGGTGAAGAGGCGCACCGCTACTACCTGAGCACGGTTGATCAGACGGCAGCAACCTACCTCCACGGCGGGCGAGTTTCATGGCCCCCGGAGGCATCAGCGGCCGTCGTCGCAGGAATGCCCGTCGGGCGTTAGACGCCCGGCCCGGCCGACGGACGGGGCCGCTGCGAACAGCCCGGCGGCGAAACCGCCGAGTTTTGGCGCGAGGACGACGCGGCGGCGCGGCTCGACCAAACCCCAGCACCCACCCGGGGACGTGCCCTGGACGATGAGCCCGTAGGCGGGTGCGCTGAGGTGACACACAGCCCGACGCCGCACGGCCCAGCCGGCTCGGCCGAGTGTCATCAATTTGTGTTCGTGTTGTGAACGCAGTGTTCGCTGGGATCGAGTGGGCGGTCGGCGGTCTGAGCGTGAATTCGCGCTCAGAGCGAACATTGCGAGTTGTGGCTTTGCGGTTACCGAACTCAGGCACTTACCGTGTTGGAGCGCGTGGCGGCCTCTTCACGAATCGATCTCGCGCCGGCAGACCGGAGTGCGCGGCGGGCGGACTCTGACGATGGTCGGCTGGCACTGGGTGGGCAGCATCGGAGCTCGGCGCAAGCCAGGGGCCGGCTGGGACTGGACAAAGAGCGCGGAGGTGTGAAGGGACCGGATGCCGTCAGCCGAGAGAGCCACCGGCTCGCCGCGCTGCGTCTGGCCAACGACGTCAGGAGCGAGCGGGCCGCGCTCAAGCGGAGGATTGCCGAGGGCGGGTTGTCGGCCGCGGAGGTGCTTCTCGATCCTTCTCCGGTGGCGGCTGGCTGTTCGCTGGTGGATCTGCTGACAAGCCAGAGGAAGTGGGGGCGCGTGAAGGTCTCGAAGTTCCTCGCTCGCAACCAGATCGGCGCTTCGGAGCGGATCAGCGATCTCACCGATCGCCAACGACAGCTGCTCGCCGCCCAACTGCGGCGATCGGGCTAGCGCCAGCGCGGCGTTGCCCAGGCGCGCAGGATGTCCGTCGACCGCAACGATCAAGGAGCTTCCGCCCGGGTCGGCTGCGCCGGTGCTGCGGCGCCATCTCGAGACGGTGGCGGTTGCGGCCGTGTCTCGACGTCACGCCGCCTCGGTAGAGAGCAGGAGTCCGAACGAGGCGGCATTCAGCCGCTCTTCGGCCTCCTCGCCGCGGGTGAGGATTTCGGTCGCGGGCGATGTGAGTTGAGTTTCTCGACTGCTTCGAGTTCGCCGCAGAACACCCGCTGCCAGGTTGAGCGCTCGGCGAGGGCTGCTGCCGCGGCGAGGTTTTCGTCGCGGGCGAGCGCGCGGCGGAGCGCCCGCGTGAGGTCGATGACGTCGCCTGCCGTGAACGTGTCGATCAGCCCGTCGGCGACTGCGGCTGCGGGCGTTTCATCGCATGCGATGACCCGTGCGCCGCTGGCTGCGGCCTCGAACACGACGAGGCCGAAGGTCTCGTGCGGCCCGGGGTCCACCACGCACGCGGCCTCGCGGTAGAGCCGGGCGAGCTCGACGCGGTCGCTGACGAACGGGCTGAACCGCACGCGCTCGGCGAGTCCCATGTGCTCCGCGCGCGCGATCAGCGCGTGGCGTGCCGGCCGTCACCCACGACAGGCACGGGTCGCGGCGGGTCGAGCAGCAGTGCAGCGGCGAACAGGTCCTCGATTCGCTTCTCCTGAGAGAGCCGGCCGACGTACAGGAGGTGCTCGGAGCGCGTTGTCGGCTCGGGCCGAAAAGCCGGGTCGACTCCGAAGCGCAGTCGGATCGATGCCTCGCGTCCGGTGTCTGGCAGCGGGTCGACGACCGACATGACCGCATCGACGGTTTTGTAGGCATGGCGGTACACGCGGCGCAACAGCGGTACGTACAACGCATCGGGGCCTGGGATCGCGGCTGCTCCGAGCGCCGGTGTCGCGTGGTGCACCGCGATCACGTTCGCGCCGAGCCGGTGCGCGAGCTCGGTCACGCCGTGCGGCCCCCAAAAGGGGTCGTGCAGGAACACGAAGTCGGGCTGCACACGGCGCAGCGTGTGCTTCAGCGCTGCGACTCCGAGCGGGATCCGGTACCCGTTCGACGCGACCACGCGAACCGAGCGAACCTCATGGCGACCACCGTCGTGCACCTCGCGGCGGCCCGGCACGATCACGTGATGCTCGAACAACCCGTTCGCGGCGGCGAACCGCGCTTTCTCGTTGAGATAGGTACGGATCCCGCCGCTGCGCGGACCGTAGAACATCGCGACATCGACGAGGACCGGACCTCCGGCACGGACGTCGCGCACTCCCGGGTCTCCCCTCACCATCCAATCCTTACATCGCTACCGCAACCGATTCCCACCCCGCTGTGAACGAGGCACCCACGGCGGGGCGGCAACACAGAGCAGGCCCCAATGAGCGTAGTTCTCCGCCGCTTGAGAAGGGGGTTGCTGCCGATGTCGCGCTGCTGGAGCGCTGCGAACCTTTGGGTGTGGCCGAGACCGCGCGTGTGGAGGCGCCCGACGGGGCCGCACACCCCGCGCCCGGCCGTGTCGTGCTGGTCGCGTTTGCGAGCAGGCACGGTTCGACCCGCGAGGTGGCACAAGCGATCTCCTCGCGGCTTAAGGAGCGGGGATTCGACGTGCAGCTGCAACCTGCGCGGGAGGTGCGGGGGTCGATCGCTGAGTGCGCGATGGTTGTGCTGGGGGCCCCGATCTACTCCGGGCGATGGCACCGCGACGCCCAGCGGTTTCTCAAGCGACACCGTGCGGAGCTGATCGGCGTGGCCGTTGCCGTGTTCGGGATGGGTCCCCGGGATCCAAGCGAGGAGCACTGGCAGCGCTCGCGCAACCAACTCGATCGCGCGCTGTCAAAGCGGCCGTGGCTGAACCCCGTGGCCGTGGCGGTGTTCGGCGGGGTGGATCCCCCGCAGGCGCGCGAGCCGCATCGCGACCTGCGCGACTGGGACGCGATCCGTGCTTGGGCTGACCGGCTCCTAGGGCCGGGACCGCCGGCATGAGCCACGACGTCGACGATCGCCGCCGAGCCAGGCGACGGCTGCTCGATGTCGCCTGCTTCACGGCCGCGATCGTGACTGGCTCGCTTTCGCGCCGCCGGGTCCGGCCTGTGGGCAGCGAAGCGCGACGCGCCCTCCCGGGTGACGAGCTGCTTCCGGCCGCGAGGGGTCGCTGGACGCACGCGGTCAGGATCAACGCTCGCCCGCGCGAGATCTGGTCGTGGCTCGTTCAGATGGGGTGCAGGCGGGCGGGCTGGTACAGCTACGACTGGCTCGATAACGGCGGCATCGCCAGCGCCTCGCGGGTCGTGCCCGAGCTCCAATCTGTCGAGGTCGGCGATCTGTTCGCGTGGACACCCACCGCCGAGGACGGGTTCTTCGTGGCCGTGGTCGACCCCGAACGGGCGCTCGTCCTACGTGGTAGCGCCGGCCCGTACTACAACGTCAGCTGGGCGTTCGTGCTGGAGCCGATCGACCAGACCAGCACTCGCCTGCTCGTCCGCGGCAGCGGCGACTACGACCGGGTCGCGGTTGGAGTGGTGCTGCGGTTCGTCGTTCGCCCGATCCACTTCGCGATGCAACGCAAGCAGCTGCTCAACATCAAACGACGGGCCGAGCACTCCTCCGCCGACTGGGGCAAGGTGCGCACTACTTCGGCGGCGAGCCTAGGGGAGCCGACATAGCCTCACCAGGGAAGCACCGTGCGAGGAACCGAGCCGTGGTGTCGGCGGCGCTGGTCGGTGCGGCTGTTACCTACGCTCGGTGTGTCCGGCCGCGGCTGCTCGGCTGGGGCGCCTCGCCGGAGGAGTCGGCGGCGACGCTCCCGGGGGACGAGCTGATGAGCTCTGCCGACGTCCAGGCGACGCGCGCGATCACCGTGCGCTCGCCTGTCGCGGCGGTCCGGCCGTGGATCGCGCAGATGGGACAGGGGCGCGGAGGTCTGGACTCATACGACGCGTTGGAGAACCTGTTCGGCTGTGAGATGCATAGCGCTGAGCGGCTCGTGGACGAGTGGCAGGATGTCGCTGTCGGCGATCCGTTTCGCCTGCATCCCGCTGTCGCGCTGCGAGTCGCTCGCGTGGATCCCGGTCGGTCCTTGGTTCTCCGTGGTGCTGTGCCGCTCAACGAGACGGCGGCCCCACCGTATGACTTCTCCTGGGCGTTCGTTCTGGACGCCGCTGTGGATGGCTCGACGAGACTGGTCGTGCGCGAGCGCTATCGCTACACGCGGCGGTGGGGACCGCTGCTCGTCGAGCCAATTCAGCTCGTCAGCTTCGTGATGAGCGCGAAGATGCTCCGCGGGATCCGGGACCGCGCTGAAGGTCGGCCTGCTGCGCGTGCGCGCCTCGCGTTCGGACCGACCCGGCTTTCGGACCCGGGCCGGCACTGACAGGCATGCTCGGTGTGGGCGGCCGCGCCGGCCGGGGCCGGGGCGAGGGCGACTCGTTCCTGAGTTGGGGAAGCCATTGCAGCCAGCTTGGGAGGTACCAGTTCCAATCGCCCAGGAGCTTCATCGCGGCGGGGAGCAGCACTGCTCGCACGATGGTGGCGTCGAGTAGCACGGCGACGGCGAGGCCCACGCCCATCATCTTGAAGTCGATCATCGCGAGCGTCGCGAAGATCGCGAAGACGGCGACCATCACGACCGCTGCGCTGGTGACGACGCTGGCGGTCGCCTTGATGCCGTGGGCGACGGCGTCCTCGGTGCTCATGCCGCTGTCGTGCGCCTCTCGTACGCGGCTGAGGATCAGCACGTGGTAGTCCATCGAGAGGCCGAACAGGATCACGAACAGGAACAGCGGCAGCCAGCTGGTGACGCCGCCGATCGATTTGAAGCCGAGCAGCGATTCGAGGTTCCCGCGTTGGAAGATGAGCACCAGTACCCCGTAGGCGGCGCCGACGGACAGTAGGTTGAGGATGATCGCCGTGATCGGGATCACGATCGAGCGGAAGGTGACGAGCAGCAGCAGGAACGCGAACCCGAGCACGAACAGGAATACGTAGGGGGCGTGGGACTTCATCGAGTTGTTGAAGTCCATCGAGCCGGCGGTCCAGCCCGTCGTGCGGACGCTGACGCCGGGCACCTTGCCGATCGTCGCCGGAATCACCTTGTCGCGTAGCTCAAGGAGCGCTCTGTTGGAGAGCTTGTCGGTGCCTTTGCCCGCGAGCGGGATCATGACGCGGGCCGCCTGGCGGGAGGCGCTGACGTCGCTCGTGATCGGCTCGTGCATCTGGCCGGTGGCGAGCGCGGCGCGCTTCAAGGCGGCGATCTCTGCGGCTATCTGTGGTGTGGTCACGTCGGGCGCGCTGATCACGACCGTCGCCGGACCGGCTCCGCCGGGGAAGATGCTCTGGATTCGCTCGTAGACCTTCATCACCGTCAGGTCGCGCGGGAGTCCCTGTGCGCCTGAGTCGACCGTGTGCAGGCTGAAGGCCGGGATCGCGAGCGCGATCAGCAGCGCCGCGGCAGCGCCTCCCCACACCAGCGGCCGGCGCAGGACGACGCCGACGACTGCACCCCAGAAGCGTGACTCGCCATCCTGTGCGCGTCGCCTGTGCAGGAATGGGATCCGGCCGCGGTCGACGCGGTCACCGAGCTTTGAGAGCCCGGCAGGCAAGACGGTCAGCGAGCCGACCAGCGAGATCGCGACCACGAGGACCGTCCCGACTCCGAAGGACTGGAACACCTGTGAGCCCATCAGGAACATGCCCATCATCGCGATCATCACCGTGAATCCGGAGATCAGAACGGCGCGTCCGGAGGTGGCCGCCGCCACCGCAAGCGCGTCGGCGGGCGTGCGGCCACGCGCGCGTTCCTCGCGCTCGCGCCGCAGGTAGAACAGCGAGTAGTCGACGCCGACCGCCAGGCCGATCAGCAGGATCACCGAGCTGATCGACTGATCAACGTGCAGTAGATGACTGAACAATGAGGTCAGTCCAAGCGCTGCCATCACCGCGGTCAGCCCGAGCAGCAGCGGGACGCCGGCGGCGACGAGCGCGCCGAACGCGAGCACGAGAATGAACAGCGTGACCGGCACCGAAGTGATCTCGGCCTGCTGGAAGTCCTGGCTGATGCGCTTGTTGACCGCTTTGTTGACGCTTCCCTCGCCGAACTGGCCGATGAACAACAGCGGGTGCGCGCGCTGCACAGCAGCAGTGACCGCGAGCGAGGCCGCGACGCGATCCTGCGCGGTCAGCGGGTCCCCCGCGATCTGGAAGGTCAGCAGTGCAGCCCGGCCATCTCCGGCGACCTGACCCTCGTTGCCGGGCGCGAGCGGCGACTTGATCCCCGCAACCGACGGCGTGTGCGACAGACGTGACACCAGCTCGGTCACCGCGCTGCGATATTCGGCAATCGGAAGGCGGCCGCTGTGGCTCTCGATCAACACCTCCTCCTCAGCCCGCGCACGCGGAAACTGCTGCGAGAGGATCTGATCGGCCTGGCGGGACTGGCCGTTCTCGCCCTCGCCGGCTTTGAGTGTGACCATCCCCGCAGTGCTGCCGATCGCGAACGCGACGATCACGAACGCCAGCCACCCGAGCACCGCGGTCTTGCGATGAGCGGCGCTCCAGCGCCCGGCGCGGGCGGTGAAGTTCTCACTCACAACACGAGCGAGGCTACGGGCATCACCGCATCCTCACATCGGTAGGACCCCGCATCCGGCTTGTGGCAACCCCGCACCCGGTAAGAGCACGGTCACACGCGTTGCGCTCACCGTCAACGAGGCGTCGGACGGCGCGCGAGCGTTGTGGGCCCCCATGCCTGCGACTGTGCGGAACGCGGCCGGGGCGCCGCTCGCCGTGGCGCCCCGGTGGGTGAGGGAGGAGAGGGTGCTGCGTGCGCCGGCGAGATATGAGGCCGGCGAACCCTTCTGCTTATCGGCGCTCTCCTCCACGCCGGGCAGGGAAGCGTTTCCCGTGGCCAGGGATTAGCGGCTCCCTGCCACGGGGTGTCGCGCGTGCAACCTCGTCATCACCGTCGGAACTCGCGGTGGGAGCACTCGGTGATACGCATCTCGCACGACCAGCTCGCATGGATGCCGTGGCGCGGCGCAGAGACACGCGACCCGCTTGGCATCCTCGAGCGTTTCGCACACCACTCGCTCTGATCCGTCTGGGAGCTCGACGTCCCACGCGCCGTGTCGATCGTGATCGACATTCACCGTCAAGGGACTCGCGACTGGCATGGGAACGAGCATCCCGCCGGCCCACTGTTTGTACATCCGCGAGATCCCTCACGCCCGTCCGTGGAAGTCCGCATCCCTGCCGCTGGAGTCCGCTCTAATCAATCAGCACAAAGTTCGACCGTTGAAGTGTCCGTGCCGGCTGAGTCAAATTCACACACCCAGTTCACATCCTTCGTCAAACCGGAAGTCACGTGAGGACGCTCGTCGCCTCGCTCAGAGCTTAGCTGTGAATATCGTGTGACCAAAGCCTGGGTGTTTGCATCTTCGCGCGCGACCTGGAGTGTCCTGAGGCAGGCGAGACCAGGCAAGCCTTCACATTCGATTCACATCTACGGCGAGTTAGTGTCAACTGGACGATCTGCGGACGGTCGGTGCTTGTTTCTGCGGATGCATAGCTGTCGGTGCGGGAGAGACAGCACCGGGCTGCACTACGACGGAAACCTGGCCTTGCTGGTCGCACTCGGCCGGGATCGAAGTCGGGGCGCTGACGGAGCTAGGGCGCGCATCCATATCGACCAGAAACCCGTGTAACGCGAAATCGCGGCGAGCGTCGCTCTCGAAGCGCGCATACGGACCGCTCTCGCGAGCTGCGGTGATCGCGACCCTCTGGTTGCGTCGCGGTGTCAGCGCTCGGCGCGCACGCGTACCTCGCCGGCGGTCACGTCGGGCGCACCCTCGACGAGGTGGGAGGCCCTCTCCACCACCCAATGTTGCACCACCGCGGTCGAGGTTTGGACCGCCTCGGCGATTTCACCCAGTGGTGATCGAGATGACGGTGCCGTCACCCCCGTCAATCATGTAATACCCGACGAATCCCTCGATAGTCCTCACGCGCTCGACGACCTCCTCCTGGACCGCCTGGACGAGCGGATCTACGTCCATCACCCGATACGTACTTACCGATGCGTGCATAACACCAGCTCCTTCGATCGCATTCATGGCCGGCGCTGTCGTGCGAAGCAGAACTCTGACAGACGCCATCGCACACGCCTTGCGGCGGAAGTCACAAAGGGCGTGGTCGCGTCCTCAGATCAGTTGTGAATATCTTGTGACCACGCGGTTCAATTGTGTTCCGCTTGTACGCGGACTCCGGTCGTTGAGCTTGTGCAGGCCTCCGGGCGCTGATTCGCTCGGGATTTGATCTCCAGAGCGGCCCACAGCCGACGCCCGACGGCGCTGGTCGCTAGGACTTCAGGTGGGTGTTGAAGAAGCGGGTGATCCGAGCGCGAGCGTCTTGTGCGGAGGGCTCGTGGTAGCCGATCCCGACGATCTTCAGCAGTCTGAACGCGACGTCGGGGTAGTCGTTGAGGAACGAATGCCCGGCGCCGGGATACTCCTTGACGTCGTGCTCGACATCGTTTGCGGCGAGCGCACGCTCCAGACGCCTGGCGGCGCCATGTTGCGTGAGATCCTTCGCTCCGTAGCTCCCGACGATCGGGCACGCGCCGGCGAGGAGGGCCTCGGCATCTTTCGGACATCCGCCGTAGTTGACGCTCGAGACCGCGAATCCGTGGCCGGGCGCGAGCAACAGGGCGAACCCGCCACCCATGCAGAATCCGATGACCCCGATCTTGCCGGTACAGCCCTGTCGACTGGCCAGCCAGGCCCGGACGGCTTCGACATCCTCGAACGCCCGTCCCTGTCGAGCGCGGAGATCGCGCATGATCGAGCGCACGCAGGCCAGCTTCCTTCCCCATGACAGCAGGTCGGGCGCGACGGCCAAATAGCCTTCCGCGGCAAGCCAGTCGGACTGGTGCTTGAGATCGTCACTCATTCCGCTGACGTCGTGGATCACGACCACTCCCGGCCATGGGCCCTCACCCTTGGGTGTAGCCAGATAGGCCGGCAGCTCACCTCGAGCAGTGCTGATCTGCGTGTCCATGATCACGCCTCGGGGCCAGTGGTCAGCCAGCTGGCGCCGTTCGCGCAAAGGATCGCGGACCCTGGGGAGCTGACGCAAGCGCCCGAAAGTGAGCGGCGGGCAGCTCCGGTTGGACGCTCTTGCCTGAACGGCGACATGAGGTCGACAGAACCTTCTCGCAGGCGACCAGTCTCTAGCACCCGGGGCCAAAGCATGAGA
>DATKOY010000203.1:0-6500 GCA_035524415.1 Solirubrobacteraceae bacterium
ACCCCGACCCTGCCACTGACCCGTGCATAGCCGTCGGCCATGCAGATCGCGCCGCCCTCGTGGCGAGCATGGTGGAAGCGGGCGCCATGACTGCACAGCGCGTTCGTCACGATCAGGTTGCCGCTGCCGAGCACTCCGAACGCGTCCTGCACCCCTTGCCCCGCGATCGTCGTTCCGACGACATCGGCGACGGATGGCTCACGTCCGTGTGCGCCGCTCATCGCGGGCGGCTGTCGCGGATCTCGCCGCGGTGGGGTCGCCTGCCGCCGCGATGCGCGTGGGTCTCACCGCGACGGCACGGGCTACGAATCGTTATGTCCGAAAGACACCCCTCCGGCTTCCTCACGAGGCGCTGATGCTACATGCCGCCGGGGTGGGGAGTCTAGTGTCGGGTCGTCGTGATCACGGCGTCTGCGACTTGCAGTACTGCCTCCCGAATGCGCTTCGCGCTGACGCCGAGCTCGCGGCGCTGGTGGCGGTAGAGGTCGGCCGCGAGCGGCGCGAGCAGGGCGTCCGCGAGCAGGCCGGCGTCGGCTGGGCTCCCGTGGGGCGCGGGATGTTGGGCGGGGCCCGTGGACAGCTCGCGGATCAGCGTCGCGAGGTGCAGCCGCCACGCGGTGTAGGAGCCGATCCGATACCGGGCGCCGGCGACGCTGTTCTCCGAGACGACGAGCAACTCGTAGGAGTGCTCGACCAGCCGGCTGAGGGCGACGAGGAAGGCTCGGATCCGGTCCGGCGCGGCCGCGCCGGGTCCGAGCGGCGGCGGTCCGGCGAGGAACCTGTCCTGCAAGTCGCGCTCGCGGTCGTCGAGGATCGCGGCGACGAGTCCGCCCTTGTCGCCGAAGCCGCGGTACAGGGTCCCGACCCCGACTCCGGCCTGCGCCGCAATCTCGTCGACGGTCACGTTCTCGACCCCCCGCGTGGCGAACAAGTCCGCGGCGGCGGCCAGCACCTTCGCGCGGTTGCGGGTCTTGTCGCGACGCTCGGCGCGCTGATGGGTCGGGAGCTCGTTCGGCATTGAGAGAAACATTCTACTTGACAAAGCGGAGGTCGTTCCGGTTAAATGCGGAGTGCGTTCCGCTTTACCGTTCTTGTGATTCCGGAGGTATCCCATGTCTGCACTGATCACTCGAGAAGAACTCGTCGCTGAGATCGAGCGCGGCGACATCGTCGTGGTCGAGACTCTCGGTCCCCAGTACTTCGAGCAGAGCCACCTGCCCGGCGCGATCAACATCCCGCACACCGATGTTGCCGAACTCGCGCCGTCGCTTCTGCCCGACAAGGGCGCAGCGATCGTCGTCTACTGCTCGAACACCCAGTGCCAGAACTCAGCGATTGCGCAGGGCGAGCTGCGCCGGATGGGCTACCTCAAGGTCCGCAAGTACGCCGAGGGCAAGCAGGACTGGGAGGCCGCCGGCCTGCCGCTCGAATCGGGCGTCGTCGCGTAGGCGAGTCCGGCGAGCCACGAGTGCCGCGCTCGATCTCATTTGGGGGGGTACCCGTACGGACCCGGGCTCGCGCATTTCGTACTGTGCATGCAATGGAGTCAGGGAAACTTTCGTCTGCCGTCGTTGCGTCGGAGTTCGTCGAGGGCACGCCGTCATCTGGCCCTGGGCGCGATCACGCGATCACCGTGCGCGGTGTGATGAAGGCGTTCGGTCAGGTTCAGGCGCTCGCGGGTATCGATCTCGATGTCGCCCGAGGCTCGGTCCTCGGCCTGCTCGGCCCGAACGGCGCCGGCAAGACGACGCTCGTCCGAGTTCTGACGACGCTGCTCAAGCCGGACGCGGGGACGGCGCGAGTGGTCGGTTTCGACGTCATCGAGCAGGCCGCCCAGCTGCGCGAGAAGATCGGCCTCGCCGGCCAGTACGCGGCGATCGACGAGAACCTCACAGGTCTCGAGAACCTCACGATGGTGGGTCGCTTGTACGGCATGGATCGGCAGGCGGCCAAGGCCCGCGGCAACGAGTTGCTCGAGCGGTTCGATCTTCTCGAGGCCGCCGGCCGCCCGGCCAAGGGCTATTCGGGAGGCATGCGCCGACGGCTTGACCTCGCCGCGGCGCTTGTCGCACAGCCACCTGTGCTGTTTCTCGACGAGCCGACCACGGGCCTCGACCCGCGCAGCCGCCTCAGCCTGTGGGAGGTGATCGAGATGCTCGTCTCGGAAGGCGCGACTGTGCTGCTGACCACGCAATACCTCGACGAGGCGGATCGTCTCGCCGATCGGATCGCCGTGATCGACCATGGTCGCCTGATCGCCGAAGGGACGTCTGATCAGCTCAAGGATCGGGTCGGCGGTGAGCGGCTTGAAGTCCACCTCGAGGACCGAGCCGACGGCGACGGGGCGATGCGGGCGCTCGCGCCGATGTCGGACGAGCAGCCGACCGTCGAGGGCAAGGTGGTCCGCTTGGGCGTGCGTGCACGCAAGGGCAGCTTGGTGGAGGCCGTCCGTCGCCTCGGCGAAGCGGGTATCGGCGTGGATGACCTCGTGCTACGCCGCCCGACGCTCGATGAGGTGTTCCTCGCGCTCACCGGCCACGCGGCCGAAGAGGCCACGTCCGATGGCGGGGGCCGCCCATGAGACGCGCGTTCTCCGACACATTGGTTCTTGCCGAGCGCAACCTCGTGAGGCTCCCGCGCGCACCGGAACTGCTGCTCGCGTTCACCGTCCAGCCGATCATGTTCGTGCTCCTGTTCCGCTACGTGTTCGGCGGCGCGATCAGCACGCCGGGCTACTCATACGTCGACTTCCTGATCCCGGGGATCATCGTCCAGAACATCGCGTTCGGCGGCTTTGTCACCGCGCTGGGCCTCAACGAGGACATGCACAAAGGACTGATCGATCGGTTCCGCTCACTGCCCATGGCTCGTGCCGCCGTCCTCGCCGGCCGCACGATGGCCGACATCGTCACGAACACGCTCTCGATGACGATCCTGTTGATCACGGGCATCATCATCGGCTTCTCGTTCCACACCGACGCGCTGCACGTGATCGCCGGCATCGGACTGCTGATCCTGTTCGGCTACGCGTTCTCGTGGGTGTTCGCGTTCCTCGGGCTGCTGGTGTCGACGCCGGAGGCCGCGAACTCGGTCGGCTTCATCGCTGTGTTCCCGCTGACCTTCATCTCGTCGGCGTTCGTGCCGGTCGCCTCGATGCCGCCGGTGCTTCAGGACTTCGCGAAGGTCAACCCGTTCACGATCGTCGTCGATGCCGTCCGCTCGCTGTGGCTGGGCGCGCCGGCTGGCAACTACGTCTGGGGTGCGGTCGTCTGGTCGGTCGTGATCATCGCCGTGTTCGCGCCGCTCGCGGTCGGGCGCTACCGCCGCGCGGCGGGGCAGTAGCGCCGGTCGGATCGGTCGTTGTCGGTCGGGTGTGGCTGCGGGCTGCTGACGCGCTCTGACGCGGTGGCGCTCTGACGTGGTGGCGCGGTGCGGCGGTGGCGCGGTGCGGTGGCGCGGTGGCAATGGGCCGGACTGGATGGGCGCCGCCGGCGTGCTTTACGCGCGTGGCGCTGCACCGGGATGGAGGACTGGCAGGCATCGGGTAGGGCGCGCGCTACCGTCGCCCGCTCGGCGGTAGCGCGCAAACCTGGATTACGCCGCTTCGTCGTGGTCGACCAGCTGCTCCCCGATGGGCTCCCATCCCTCGGGCGGCTCATCGATGTCGATGATCACGCAGTGCCGCGTCTTGCTCCAGAACAGACGGATGCACGTGTGCCCGTACTCGACCGTGTCCGGCGGCGGCAGCCCGCTGTCCTCCAGCAGCTCCCGCATCCTCCGTTCCGCGTCGATCTTTTGTTTGAGTGTCGCCATGCCCTCCAGGATGCGGAAAAAGATGTGACGGATCTAGACGCATTCGTGCCAATTCAGCGCAAAAACAGTGTCGACTTTGTGCCCTGCCGCACGGGTCGTCGATCGCTCATGCCGATGTGGCAAGGCGGGCAGTGACCGGCAGTCTTCAAGAGGTCGTGCGCGTCGGCCTTCGAGGTGTGAGCGGGAGCCGAGCGACGTGATGCGTGGTCCTCGCAATCGCGAGTGCCCGGTAGTAGGCAAAGCCATCGTCGGCGAGCATGCCGAGGCCGTCATCAGTCCGTTTGATCGCTGCGCGCACGCGCCTGCACGCCAGCACGGGATCGACCTTCTTGAACATCAAGCTACCGTCGTCGATCGACTCGCCGGCGAGATTCAGTGGGTCGAGCGGCCTCGTGAGGGAGAGATGCTTGGCCATCCCACCGAGCTTGGCGTCGATGAAGACAGCCACCATGTGCGCCGACTCTCCGACCCCATCCGCCTCGAGCAACAGCGCCTCGCCGTCGCCGCGAGCACGATCCGAGAACGCCCGAACAATCGTCGCGGTCCCGACCTGCGCGATCCAATCGGGAGTTGTCGCATCGTCCAGCGAGTCAGCCAGTTCTCGCGCCAGCGAGCCGAGCCGTCCGCCATCAATCTGTGCGACCGCTGCGAGGGCGGCCTTCGCCCCATCACCTCCCACTTCCGCAAACGAGTCGAGGATCGGTCTTGCGAGGAAGAACATCGGATCGAGTCCCCGATCCTCCGGCACCAAGCCGCGGCGCTGCCACACCTGACCGAGGAGACCAGACGTCCACTGCTCGAGCAACAGCGGGCTGCCGAGCGAGGCGGCCTCGCGGCAGAGCAGCCGAGTCTGCCGAGCGATCGAACCATGATTGGGAGATGGCGGCCGACGTGATTGCCGCCGCCGGGAGTGTGTAGAGCTCATACCGACACAGAGCCGCGGCCCGGGCACGATCCACCCCCTCCCGATCTGGTCGGTGCCCTGGAGCCGGCTGTTCGACGCCGCGTGCCGGACCGAACGCGAGCACGCGCCTCGTTCCGGAGTTGAGGCCCCCTGCGGCACTTCACGACGTCGTGTGGTTGCCGCTGGGGGCGTCACGAGCCTGACGCCTTACGCAACGACCCCGTTCATGAGGCGGTCCATTTTGGGTCTCAATTGCATTCAATGTGCATGTGCTACACCCAATCTGGTAGCATCGAGTCCAATTGAGGACCATTCAGATACGGAACGTGCCAGACGATGTTCACCGCGTTCTACGCACGCGCGCCGCGGCGGCCGGCCTCTCACTATCGGATTACGCACTCCAGGAGCTCGAGCGAGTCGCCGAACATCCGCCGGTGGCGGACGTGCTCGTGCGAGCCCGTGCCCGCGCCGGAGGCGCCAGCGAGGAGGCCGTCGTAACGGCCGTGCGATCCGGACGCGATCGTTCTTGACGGTGCTCGTGGTCGACGCGTCTGGCCTGCTCGAGGCGATCGTTGCGAGGGATCCCGCGCCTGGCTTGGTCGAGCGGTTAGCGCGGGACGGAGACCTTCATGCGCCTCATCTCATCGACATCGAGATACTCCACGCGCTGCAGCGATTGACCGCCACGGGCGAACTGAGCGACGAGCGGGCCACCGACGCGCTCGCGGATTTCCGCGAGCTTCCGCTGGTCCGGTACCCACACGTCGGGCTCAGCGACCGCATCTGGCAGCTGCGTCACAACCTCACCGCCTATGACGCCGCATACGTGGTGCTCGCGGAGGCCCTCCAGGTGCCACTGATCACCTGTGACAGGCGCTTGAGCGACGCACCTGGGCATGCGGCACAGGTCGAATTGTTCGGCCCCGGCCACACGCCATAGCAGTCAGCCATCGGCGATCCTCCAGCCGACTGGTCGGTGTCCAGCAGGCTCCACGGATCGCACGCTTCGCCTCCCCGACCGGACCCGGCGAGCACCGTTAGCACGACGTTGCGAGTGTGTGTCTGGCCCTGTCCGCTGCCTCGGACCGCTGCTATCATCGAAAGTCCGCCGCGGGGTGGAGCAGTCTGGTAGCTCGTCGGGCTCATAACCCGAAGGTCGCGGGTTCGAATCCCGCCCCCGCTACTAAGAAAGCCCCGGAAATCCGGGGTTTAAGAAAGCCCCGGAAATCCGGGGTTTTTCTTTTGGCCAGGTGCTTCGATTTCAGAAACGGGTACCAAACGGGTGCCAAGATCTGCATTAGTATCGGGGTCCGTGAGCAGGCCGTCAGGCTTCGTTTTCAGGCTCGAGAAGACCCGCGGTGCGTCGTGGTGGGCCAAGTATCGGCTGCCCGACGGGACCCAGGTCAAGCGGAAGATCGGGCCGGCGTGGGTGGGGCGGGGAAGGCCTGCTGACGGGCACTTCACCAAGCGGCTCGCCGAGGACTGGCTCCGCGATCGGCTCGAGGAACTCCGACGGTCGGATGCTGTGGTGCCCCCCGGGAGTGGCCGGGCCTGCCTCTCCGGACGTGAACTTCGGCGAAGCGGCTGCTGAGTATCTGCGGTTCTCCGAGGAGGATCGGGGCTGCAAGCCGTCGACGGTGCGCGGCTACCACAATGCGATCAAGGTTCACCTGCTGCCCGTGTTCGGCGAGATGAAGCTCTCGGACATCACGGTCCAGGAGATCGAGCGCTGGCGGGCGGGCATGGCGAGCGTCCGCGTGCAGCGCGACCTCTCGAACAAGAC
>DATKOY010000204.1:0-3829 GCA_035524415.1 Solirubrobacteraceae bacterium
TTCTCGCCGGTGGGGTCGTAGAAATACGCCTTGACGGTGGCCGGCGACCGACCGAGCCGGTCGGCGATCTGCCTGATCGAGAGGCCCTCGAACTCGCGGTAGTGCTGCGCCAGGGCGACCGCCCGTCGACGCTCGAGAACCCGACTGTTGAACGACACGCTGGTTCGGCACGGGAGGGGCCTCCGGTGACATTGAGCGTCGGCATGGCTGGGGCTGTGATCGTCGGGTAGGTGGCAGGCTTCGCGCCTTCGTGAACGCGCGAGAGCCCTCCCGCCAGCTTGGTCGTTGCGTCGGGAGGGCTCTCTTGGATGCCGGAGGTGGCACCCGGATGCTGATGGTATTTGCCGAGGAGGCGATGGTCGAGGCTGAGTTGGTCGGCGGTGGGCTGGGGTGCCCGTCGTGTGTGGGGGTGCTGGCGCCGTGGGGGTTCGCCCGCCGGCGGTCGATCCGTTTGCGTGGGGATGCGACGGTGTCGCTGCGCCCGCGGCGGTCGAAGTGCCGGGCGTGCACGCGCACGCATGTGTTGCTGCCTGATCTGTGCTTGTTGCGTCGTCAGTACGAGGCGGCGGTGATCGGCGCGGTGATCGAGGCGAGAGCGGCGGGGTGCTGTGGTTATCGCCGGATCGCCGGGGAGCTGGGTGTGCCGGTGAGGACGGTCCGTCGCTGGCTTGGGCGGTTTCTCGGTAATGCTGAGGCGATCCGGTCGCTGTTCACGCGTTGGGCGTTCGCTTTGGATCCCGAGCTGGCGCCGATCTTGCCGGCGGGCGGCTTGTTTGAGGACGCGCTGGAGGCGATCGGCGTCGCGGTCCGGGCGTGGGTGTTGCGGCTCGGCCACGATCGGGCGGTGTGGTCGGTGGTGGCGTTGCTCTCGGGCGGGTTGTTGTTGGCAACACGAGGTGACCTCTTTCCGGTGGTGCCGTGAGCTGAGACCGTTCCGCGCTCGTGGATTTCGAGCGCGGGAGGAAGGCGTTGGCTGGCAAGGACGAGCGTGGTCTTGAGGTCGGGCTGTTCCGCTATGCGTTGATCCGTGAGGCGGCGGATCGGTCGTTGTCGAAGGCTGAGCGCGGCCGGCTGGTCAGGGCTCTGGCGGCCCGTGAGCATGTCGGGCCTGATGGTCGGCTGGTTGTGGTCGGTCGCTCGACGCTGGATGACTGGATCCGGGCGTATCGCGCCGGCGGGTTTGAGGCGTTGTGCCCGCGGCCGCGTCAGGTGGGGCCGCTGACGCCGGCGCGGGTGCTGTGTTTGGCAGAGCAGCTCAAGCGCGAGCTGCCGGACCGCACCGCCGCGCAGGTGCGGCAGATCATGCTCGCCTCGGGCGAGCAGGTGCCGGCGTTGCGCACGCTGCAGCGCCACTTCGCTCGCCTGGGGCTCAACGTCCGCGCGGACGGGCGCACACCCGAGCGTGTCTATGGGCGGTTCGAGGCCTCCGCGCGCAACGAGTTGTGGACGGGCGACGGCCTCCACGGTCCGAAGATCGGCGGGCGGACCGCGATCCTTTTGGCGTTCATCGACGATTACAGCCGTGCGTTGGTCGGCTACCGGTGGGGGACCGCGGAGGACGTGCTGGGGTTGGAGGCCGCGTTGCGCTCAGGGCTGTGCGCGCGCGGGGTGCCGGACGGGATCCTGGTTGATCGGGGGTCGGCGTTCGTCTCGCACCAGCTGTTGCGCGCGTGCGCGGTGTTGGGCGTGAAGCTGATCCACGCCTCGCCGCGGGCGGCGACGACAAAGGGCAAGTGCGAAAGGTTCTTCCGGACCGTACGCGGCCAATTCTTGGTCGAGCTTGCAAAGCGCGAGGTCGCTGATCTCGCCGAGCTCAACGAGCTGTTCGCCGCGTGGGTGGAGACGGTCTATCACCGACGCGCGCATTCGGAGACCGGGCAGAAGCCGATCGAGCGGTTCATGGCGGCCGGAGCACCGCAGCTGCCCTCACCCGAGTTGTTGCGCGAGGCGTTCCTGTGGCAGGAGACGCGGACCGTGACCAAGACCGCGACCGTGTCGTTGCACGGCAACGGCTACGAGGTCGACGCGGCGCTGGTCGGCCGCCGCTGCGAGCTGATCTTCGACCCGTTCGACCTCACGACGATTGAGGTGCGCTATCAGGGTCGGCCGCTGGGGCTCGCGGTGCCCGTGCGGATCGGCCGTCACATCCACCCGCAAGCCAAGTCACAGCCCGAGCCGCCCGCGCAGGGCACCGGGATCGACTACCTCGGGCTGATCCGCGACCAGCGCGAGTCAGAGCTGCGCGACCGGCGGATCGACTACCGCATGCTCGACAACGACAACGACAACGACAACGACAACGACAACGACAACGACAACGAGGAGAGCAGATCATGAGTATCGACCGGTTGCGCGCCCACTATGGGTTTGAGCGGATGCCGTTCTCCAAGGACCTCGCGCCGGGGATGCTGCACGGCCACCGCGCCCATCAGCAGGCGGTCGCGCGGATCGGCTGGTGCGTGGCCGAGCGTCAGATTGGCGTGATCTCCGGCGAGTGCGGGTCGGGCAAGACTGTTGCGGCCAGAGCCGCGGTCCAGGCGCTCGACGCCTCCAGGCACACGATCCTTTACTTGGGCACCCCGGGCGTGGGTTTGCGTGGCCTCTACGCCGCGATCGTCACCGGCCTGGGCGGCACACCACGGTTTCACTGCGCGTCGCTGATCCCCCAGGCCCAGGATCTGCTCGCCGCCGAGGCACAGGAGCGCTCAAAGCAAGTGCTCCTCGTCGTCGACGAGGCGCATCTGCTCGATGCTGAGAGCCTCGAAGGGCTGCGCTGCCTGCAGAACGCCGACATGGACCAGACCGCGCCGTTCACGCTGCTCTTGCTCGGCCAGCCCACTTTGCGCCGCCGGCTGAGGCTGGGCGCGTTCGCCGCCCTGGACCAGCGCGTCGGCCTGCGCTACACGATCGCCGGCCTCGAACCGGATGAGACCGCGAGCTATATCGCGCATCACCTGAAGCTCGCTGGCCGCTCCGACACGCTCTTCTCAGATGACGCGGTCGCGCTGATCCACCAGGTCTCACGTGGCCTCCCGCGGCTGGTCAACAACCTCGCCGTGCAATCGCTCGTCGCGACATTCGCCGACGGCAAGGCGATCGTCGACGAGTCCGCCGCCCGTGCCGCGGTCGCCGAGGTCCAAGCCGAATGACCGCCACCATCACCACGCTGTTCGACGACGCCCGACCCCAAGCGCCGGCAAGCCAGCCGCACGGCAACCTGCTGCCGGCGCCGCCGGGGTGGCCGGCGCCGCCCGGACCGGCCGCCTACCACGGCCTGCTTGGCGAGATCGTCAGACGGCTCGAACCCGAGACCGAGTCCGACCCCGTTGCGATCCTCGCCCAGCTGCTGGTCGGCTTCGGCGCCGCTGTCGGCCGCGGCGCCTACTTTCAGGTCGAGGCGACCCGGCATCACCCGCAGGAGTTCGTGCTGCTCGTCGGGGAGACCGCCACCGCGCGCAAAGGCACCAGCTGGGATCACGCCAGAGCACTGATCGGCACCGCCGACCAGACGCTCGTATCGCGGATCCTCACCGGCCTGGCGTCCGGGGAGGGTCTTGTGTGGGCGGTGCGCGACCCCAACGGCAGCGATCCCGGCGTGAGCGACCGGCGGCTTTTGGCGTTCGAGTCAGAGTTCGCGAGCGCGCTGAAAGCCGCCTCGCGCGATAACTCCACGCTCTCGGCAACGCTCCGCTCAGCGTGGGATGGACGGCCGCTGGCGCTGCTCACCCGCACCGCCCCGGCGCGCGCTTCCGACGCCGCGATCGCCGTCGTGGGGCACATCACCGCCGTCGAGCTACGCCACCACCTCACCGCCCTGGAGCTCGCCAAC
>DATKOY010000205.1:0-6485 GCA_035524415.1 Solirubrobacteraceae bacterium
CCTCCACGCACAGGGGCTCGCCATCGTCGAGGGCGAGCTGAAGCAGATGCAGGCAGGCGCTGATCCGATCAAGGTGATCGACAAGAGCGGGCCGACCTCGCTCCGACTGCTCGGGCGCGAACTCTCGGCGTGGGCCGCCGCTGGCGTCACCGTCTGCTCGAACGCAGACCTCGACTTCTCCACCGGGTAGCCGTTCGAGCGAGCGGGCTGTGCGAGACTATTCGCCGTGCCTCGTCCGATGCTCGTCGCGACGGTCGCGTAGCCGCTCGCGACGAGTGGGCGGAGAGCGAGGGCGCTCACTCTCCGCCCGCTCTCGTTCAGCCGATGCAGACCGTCGGAGAGCCCGTCGCGATGAAGCTCGCCGTCGGATCGATCCGGTCGTCGACGCGTGCGGCCGGCCTACAGACCGAACCGCTGTTGATGCCGACGAGATTCGCGACGAAGTCCAGAGCCCCGGCCGCCCGCAGGCCGAGCTCCCCGGCCGTCTCGGTGCGACTGCCTCCGACCGTGATCGTCTCGTCCTTGTCGACCGTCTGGGTGCGACCTCCGTGGATCGTGATGTTCTCGTCGTGGTCGACCGTCTCGGTGCGATCGTGGCGGACGCTGACGGTCTCGTCGTTGTCGACCGTCTCGGTGCGGTTGTTGCCGACGGTGACCGTCTGGTCGTGGTCGACCGTCTCGGTGCGATCGTGGCCGACGCTGATCGTCTCGTCGTTGCCGATGTTCTCGGTGCGATCGTGGCCGACGGTGACCGTCTCGTCGTTCGCGACCGTCTCGACTCGATCGCCCTGGAGAACCAGGCTCTTCGTGCTGGTCACCGAAACGCCGCCGCTGCTCGGCAGGCTCACCTTCGCGTCCGGGCCCGTGATCTCGACGCCGCCGTCGGTGATCCTGAGCGAGAAGTCTCCGTTCGGGCTCGTCAAGGTGCCCGTGAACTGGCCGCTGCAGACGTAGGCCGTCGAGCCGGCAGCGTCAGTGATCGCAGCGCCTCCCGCCGGGCAGTGCGAGTCGCCCACAGCCACCGAAGTCACGGTCGGGCTGACACCCGGGGCGCCGGTGTCGCCCTTCTGGCCGACCTGGTTCCACGAGACCTCTGTCTCGAGCTTCGTGCAATGGCTGAGCAGCGAGCTGCTCGGCCCGGAGGGGTCGATCAACCTGATCGTTCCGACCCCGTTCAGCCTGCACGCGGTGTAGACGCCGTTGCCGTCAGGAATCGTCGCGTAGGCGACCCCGGCGGCCACGAGGAGCACGATCGCTCCCACGACGAGCAGGGCGCTTCTGCGCCCCACGTGAATGTGAATGTGCATCGACCCGCCTCCCCTTGCTCGCAGATGACGCGGCTAAGGAAAACAGCTTGTGGCAGGAATTACCAACTGAGGGCTGGAGGCGTTCGAGACCCAGCTGCCACATGGCCGTTTCGGTGGTAACGAAGAGTCTGCGACTGTTCGCCGCGACCGACATGCGCGGGCGCGGCTCACTGCGGCTGGGATTGTCCGAGTCCCGCCGGAAAGTCGTCATGCCTCGCGCCGACAGGCGCGAGGCGGACTTTCCGGCGGAGTGGAGGCGGCGGGTTCAGTTGAAGCGAAGATCCGCTCAATACAGCCACCGTCAGCTCGCCTTGCGACCCTTCTGCGACCTATCAGCCGCCGACAACAGGGGCACGACCGTCTCGCCGTAGGCCCGCTTCAGCCGCTCGCGAGCAGCGTCCTCGGAGGGATGACCGTACGTAGACATCACGAGCGCGCCGCCGTCCGTGTGCCCGAGCTGAACCGCAACGTCAGCATGCGACACACCCAGCTCGAGAAGGTGCGTGGCGCAGAAGTGCCGAAGCTCGTAGTAGTCCATCCCAGGACGCCCGAATGCCGCCCGGATGGGGTTCCAGTAGTAGTAGAGGCTGCTCTTGCTGAACCGTCGGCCACGCAGAGTGACGAACAGCCACGGCACGTCGAGCCGCGCGGGAACATCGGCAAGAGCCTCCCGCGCCGGAGGAGGGAGCACCACGACGCGCTCCTGGCCGTTCTTCGGCGCCTTGATCACGCCCGTGCCGTCGAGGTTGTGACGTATCCGCACCTCGTCCCGCCCCACGTCTGAGCGCTCCAGCGCGAACATCTCTCCCGGTCGAAGCCCCACGTACGCCGAGAACACGATCATAGCCCGCAGAGTCGGCCCGAACTCCCCATGCACTCGCAGAGCCGTGGCACCAAGCTCGTCGAGCTCGTCTCGTGTCAGCGCGATGAGATCCTTGCGGCCCCGCGACTGTTCCAACCGAAGGTTCGCAAACGGGTTTGGCCCCGGATGCACGCCGTCGTTGATCGCGTCGTTGAACATCGCACGCACGATGCGGACGTTCGACTGCGGTGCGCGAAGTGCCCAGCTCCGCGCGGCCAGGCGATCAACCTCCGAGAGCCTGACGTGCACGAACTCCTCCGAGAACGCCTTCACGCCATATCGGTACGTCCGGCGCGTTGCGCCCGCGGCGCGGGGGTATTCGTCGAGCCAGAGTCCGGCGAACTCCGAACATGTCATCCGTCCCCCGACAGACCGACGCTGCGCCGCCGCCCGTTCAACCTCCCGCGCCTCAGCCTTCGTCTTGAACGTACCCACCCACCGCTTCCGCTTCAGCGCCCGGTCGTACACGCTGACGCCCCAACTACTCCCACGCTTGACGATCACGCCGACCTCCCCTTGAGAAGCCATGCCTCACACTCACTTACCCGGAACTTCCGATGCCCGCCGATCATCTCCGAAGGCATCCCCTCCCGCACACGAAGCTCCACCCATCTCGTCGAGAACCCGAAGTACCCCGCGATCTGACGCTTCGATAGCCACGGCTCAGCCCCAGGACGCAGCGGGAGACGGACTAGCTGTCCCATTACGCCGTCACCGGAACCGTCATATGCATCGTGAACGCGTCCTTGCGGGTTTGCAGATGCGGCATCACTTGCCGAGCCAGTTCGTCCGGCGTCTCGTACTCCGGCCACAGTTCGCGGAAGTCCGCCTGATCGCGGTATGCATGCCGCTCGTTCGTGGCGTAATACCGCCGGAACTCCGTGATCGTGAACGAGTCGCGCTTCTCGTCCTTCATCGCCCACGCCCAAAGAACGACGAACGCCGCGACACGCGAAGCCTTCGGCGTCACCTTCGTCGTCAGCCGCATCTTGGCCCACCGCCCCTTCGCGGCGACACCGGCCGCATCGTCGCCCCACTTTTCTCGCGCCGCTTCCTCGCCGCCAACCTCGGCGATAATCGCACGCGCGATGCAGTGCGCGAGAAGAGAATCTTGGCGCTTGCTAGTCATCTGTATCCCTGCCGTCGCATGTCACCTGACGGAGTATGTCACATGACACCGGACGTCATGTGGATGCTCTGCCTAAAAGGCTTTCAAGTCAGGGAACGCGGCGGGCCCCCGCGCGGGGATCGGGTCGGCAGACGCCCCGCCTGCGGCGGGACTCTCGATCCCCGCTTCCCCGCCACGTTCCAACTACTTACGCCTATTGAGGAACTGTCGCCCGCCCCAGTGTTCACGAATGCTCCCCGGGCGCTCCGTAATATCCCCGATGGCCGGTGCTCAGGGAGGGCGTACACTGAACTTGTGCGACGCGTCCGAATCTGTCTCTTGGCTCTCGTGGTCGCAGCTGCCGTAGCGACGGCTGGCTGCGGTGGTAACAACGCAGCAGCGCCGCCGACAACTTCCGCTACAACCGGGGCCGGTGCTTCAGTTCCGTTCGTGGTTGGCCTCCTCGAACAGGATGCTGTCTCGAAGCTTCAGGCTCTGGGCTTCCAAGCCGTCGTGGTGCGAGAGCACTCCGCCGAGTCGGCGCAGACGGTAACCAAGCAGACACCCGCGGCTGGTTCCAACGCAGCGCGAGGTACGCCAGTCAGGATCACGGTCTCCACGTTAGCTCGCGCGAGCTAGGCGGGCGTCCCGTGCCCCAGTGTTCAGGAATGTCACCTGAGCGCAGGGAGGCGGGGTGTAGTCCTTAGTCGCCGTCGAGGGATAGAGCGACGACGTCGGCGTTTACCAGCTTGTGGCAATGCCCAACGCGGCGAGTTCGATGAAAGCTTCCTTGCTCATCTTCAAGCCTTGGGAGAGTGAGAGTTCCCAGCGGTATCGAGCGCCGCCGTCGGAGACATCGGCCGTGCCCGGCAGAAACACCCCACGCTGGCTAACTCGCTGGCTTGCGGTTGCGACGGCGCTGGTTGCCGTCTCGACGAGGTCTTCCTGGAGCTGCTTCATGCCGGTGATGAGCTTCGTATGAACGTGCGTCGGGACTGCGATCGGCGGAGTCGTCTTCTCCAGGTTCTTGGTGATCGCCTGGAGCACTGGGAGCCTCTCGCTGATCAGGTCGGGGACGTCCTCCGGGCTGATACGCGAGACTGAGTCAACGAGGCCGAGCGAGGTTTCGCGTGCTGCGGAGACCAGCTCGTCGTAGCCCGCCCCATCGAACTCCGTGGTGTCCGGGAAAGGCCGCCCACCTGGAATCTCGTCGGTCCATGAATCCGACTCCTCGCCAGGAACCCAAGTCCGGCCCGGAGCAGGTCTGGCGGTGGTGGGTCCGCGGACACCGCGCTGCAGGAGCCAGTAGGTGACACCGACGCTGCCGACCATCGGCACGAAGATGAACAGAAGCCCGCTCGTCGGCACCGTATACGGGCTTCCGCCTTGCTGAGCAGCGCTGCTGGTCACCCAGATGAAAGCGATGCTGACCAGCGAGCCCGCCGCCAATGCGATGAACGCATCGCGATAGGAGATACCGACTTCAAGCACCCTCTCGAACAGGAAACGAACCACAAACGAGCCGATGAGCGCCGCAACGAACCCTTCCACGACGAGATACGTGAACAAGGAGTGGGTGAACGACGGGTTCGCACCGTCGCCAAGGAGGACCGGCACAACGAACGAAGTCACCGTCCTGGCCCCCAAAAGGCACAGCAGCGTCGACACTATAGGCAGGTCGCGAGTCGGTGTGCGGGCGGCTATCACGGCAGTAGTGTCGGTGCGCAGCACCGCAACTGCGTACATCGAATATCGGAGCTGTCAGAAAGATCATCGTCACCCGGAAGGGTGACTTGATTGGTGGTCGTCGGGTCGATGTTGGGCTATATGAAGGTCTTCGCGGTCGTTGTCGCATTCGCCGCGCTTGGCTTCTTGATTTACCAGCGCCAGAGCCCGAAGATGAGCGCCCACGCTTTAGAGCAGCTCATATACAAGGACTCGATCACGCGCGGGGCGCACCCGACCGTTCTAGTCTGCCGCGCTGATCCTAAGAAGAAGTGGGACTACCTGTGTCACAACCCAACTCTCGGCGAGGTTTGGGCCTTCAACGTCAACAGCTCCCAGGTGACGAGGGGCGATCGGTGGAGAAGCGGCTCCAATTCGGCGACGACCACCGCCCCGACGGGCTGATCTCCCTATGGGAATGTGAGTTTGGCGTCGGCAGGGCCTTCGCACATACGGCGGCCTTCGTAGTAGGTGAGCAGCTGCCCGCCGTGGTGGGTGTCGAAGGCTGCGCACCAGTGTCCTTGGTAGCCATTGGCATAGTCCGCGGTGCAATCGAGACGGCCGCCAAGCTGCCCGTCTAAGAACGCTGGCCTGGCTGAGGTCTTCGTACAGGTAACCCCCGTCAAGGTGACATGCGCTCTTCCGTCTCCGTGGGGCTCATTGAGCATGCGTGCCATTTGAGTCCCGGCCACATTGAGTTCGTCCGCAGTGCTCATGCTTGATCCGCTCGAGAGGTGAAACACATCAGAGCCTCCGAGCCTTCCGGATGTCGCTCGAAGTGAAACAACACAGAGTACGACGACCGCGAGACAGGCCAGGACAGGGACCGTCACGGACAAGAGACCAGTTGGTCCTACTGTTGTACGGTCACGGGCTGCTGGACGGAGCTCGACGAGGCGAAGTGTCAGGTAACAGACGAACAGCCAGGGGATCGTCGTCACCGAGAGCACCAGCCCGAGCGCACCGGGGAATGCGAGCCGCTCGACAGGAACCAGCGCTCCCGCGACGATGTCGAAGAGGCCGCCTGCCAGCATCGCGATCATCGCTCCGCGTGCGGAGATGCTCGAAGGAGAAAGCCATGCGAGCACGTGCGGTAGCGCCAGCCCCGCCGCAAGCGCTGAGGCGAGCACCGACCATACGCTGATATCCGAGGGGCCCGCAAGGCTCCCATCTGTTACAGCGTTCGTGACGTACACAACGGATGTCACCGCAAAGCCGCCTACCCAGCCCGAGGCGTAGATCGCGGTCAACACCGCCGCGGTGGACGGCGCCGGCAACCCACGCCCCCGAAGCCGGGCCTGGCCAAAGACCATGCTCATGCGCTCGTTTGGATACGGCGGCGGCATCGCACGGCGAATATCGGCCCTAAGCCCTAGGCCCTTGAGGTCTCATTAGGCCCGCCGACCCCGAGCAAAGCAGTTAGCTTCGCGCGCTCGCCCTGCCAGGGTGAGGCGGCGTCGAAACCGAGTGTTCTTCCACGCCT
>DATKOY010000206.1:0-112282 GCA_035524415.1 Solirubrobacteraceae bacterium
TGATCGCCGCCAACACCTGCCACGGCACGTCGTACTGAATCCCCGCCGCCTGATAAATCGGCAGCAAAAACGGCGGAATCCGAAAACTATCGATAAAGAAATTCGGCACCCCCAACGGCGCCGACCCCGGCAGCGCAAACGAGAACGCCGGGTTGGACGAGTTCGGCGCGCTCCCGGAGGTGCCCTTGGACTTCTTCTTGTGCGACGCGTGCTTGGTGGTCGAGGACCCGCTGCTCGACGACGTGGGCCCGCCTTGATGCGATGAGGGCTTCTGCGAGGAGCCCGGGCCGCTGGGCGTCGGCGGGGTCTGCGGCGAGCTTGAGGTTGAGGTTGAGGTTGAGGCTGAGGTTGAGGAGGATGAGCGCGACGATGTCGTCGTTGACGACGAGGACGTCGACGAAGAGCTCGGCGACGTCGATGTCGTGGACGTCGAGCTCGTTGTCGACGCCGGCCCGGTCGCCGTGGTGGTGGTCGTCGTCGACGGAGTGCACGTCTCCGTCTCCTTGGCGATCACGCCGGTGATCGGCAGCTGGATCGCGGACAGCGGCGTCCCGGGCGGCACGTCCACGTTGAACGTCAGCGTCTGCCCGGTGAGCATGGTCACGGTCAGGACGCACGCATCGGCGGACGCCGCCGGCAGCAGCGCGATGGCCTGCACGGCGAGCAGCGAGCCCACCGTGGCAAGCAAAGCCGTCAGCTTTCGGCGTCCGAACACTCTGACCTAGCTCCTCCCGCGATGAGCCGCGCGCAACGGGACCGCGCCGCGCTCGTGCGACTGCGCCAAACGGACGCTACTGACTGCTTTGGAGGTTTGCAACGCGGAACCGTTCGTGGTCGATATCGGTAGTTTTGACGAGGGCTCAGACGGTTCGGACCAGGCCGAACCGACCAATTGCTCTCCGCATCGGCGGCTTTCACACCGGACTGAAGTGTCCGGGGCGGCGACTCGACCGCCGCTCGATGCGGCACCATCGACAATCCGACGAGCTCAGTCTCAACTTGAGCCTTAGTCTTTCGATTTGTGAGCAGTCTCGGCCCGACCGCGCTACCGTGGCCGCGTGCAGAGAACCTTCGAGGAGGCCGATGCGAGGATGAGCGACGAACAGGGACTACGCCAACGCGTGACGCGGCAGGGGGAGGAGGCGATCGGCAGGCTCGCCCAGGAACTGCTCGAGAACCCGGTCATCTCGAGCGCGTTGTCGGCTGCGTTCGAGACCCGCGAGCGGGCCGTGCGCGCGCAGGAAGTGGCGATGGGTGCGCTCAATCTCCCGTCGGCCAGCGACCTCGAGCGGCTGACGCGCCGGCTCCGGGGCGTCTCGCAGCGCCTCGAGGGGATCGAGGACGGGCTCGACCGGCTCGAGCAGCGGATCGACGGACTCGGCGCGGAGAGCGCGATCGAGCGGCGGCTCGACGCGATCGACGAGCGGCTCGGCCGGATCGAGGCGGCGCTGAACCCGCCGTCGACGTCGAGCTGAGCAGCCCGGCACCACCGAGCTGAGAGGCACGGCACTACGTGTCCAACAGCGCAGCGGCTGCCAGCGCGCCGACCCGGTGCTCGGCCGCGCGCAGCTCGAGCTCGTCGATCCGGCTGCGGGCCGGAAACAGGACGTCTGTGACGATCAGCACGCTGCCGGCCTGCAGGCCGCGTTGCGCGGCCATGGCGAACAGCGTGGCCGTTTCCATCTCGACCGCGAGGGCGCCGGCCGCGAGCCACTCGCGCTCGGGGTCGCCGCGGTCGTCGTAGAACAGATCGGTCGAGGCGACCACACCTATGATCGCCTGGCCGTCGGCCGCGCTGCGCAGCGCCGCGAGCAGCTCGGCGCTCGCCGGCACGCGCTCGCCCGCGCCGAGCGCGCGGCTGCAGCCGTCGGCCGCGAGCGCGTCCGTCGCGATCACGACCTGGCCGAGCGTCAGGGTCTGACCGAGCGCGCCGCACGTCCCGACGCGCACAAGGCGCCGGGCGCCGAGGTCGGCGAGCTCCGAGATGACGATCGCGGCACTCGGACCGCCCATGCCGGTGCTCTGGACCGTGAGCGGGTCGCCGTCGGCGGCCGCCCCCGTGTAGCCCCATAGCCCGCGGTTGTGGTTGAACATTTTCGGCGCGTCGAGCAGCAACTGCGCGAGCAGCAGGGCGCGCCCGGGGTCGCCGGGCAACAGCACGCGCTCGGCGAGCGGCGCGGTCGGATGCAGGTGGATCGTGGCGGTCACCGCCCGCGAGGGTAGGGACTCGCGATTACGCATGGATTTCCGTTGATCCGCATTGACATCCGTGGGCAGTGCGAGTAGACCTTCGTGTCACAAGCACGGCAACAGGCCGGATCGTGGATGTGCTGCCGGTCCATCCCGGGCAGGCATTCCGCGAGGCGCCGCCGGAAACGTGACGAGCGCCTACGGCCGACGCAGCGGGCCGTCTCGCCCGCGGGCGACGGGGCCTCGTTCTCATCGGGGTCCCGCCGCCGTTTGCTTGGCGTCGCCGGCCGATCACAGCGGCCGGCCGATCACACTTACACGCGCGATGTCGAGCACCGCTGACGGAATCCTGCTCGATCAGGTCACGCGCGGCGGGCTGCTGAGCGGCGGCCGGCCGGTGCTCGTGCTGCTCTCCGGGGGCCGCGACTCAACGTGCCTGCTCGACGTCGCGGTGCGGATCGCGGGGCGCGAGGTCGTCGCGGCGCTGCACGTCAACTACGGGCTCCGCGAGGCGTCCGCGGGCGACGAGGCGCATTGTGTGGCGCTGTGCGAGCGCCTGGCCGTCCCGCTCGAGGTCCGGCGGCCGGCGCGAATCGAGACCGGCAATCTGCAGGCCTGGGCGCGCGACGTGCGCTATGGCGCGGCCGCGCAGCTCGCGCTCCGGCGCGGCGGCGACGTCGCCGCCGGCCACACCGCCACCGACCAGGTCGAGACCATCCTCTACCGGCTCGCCTCCTCGCCCAGCCGCCGGGCGCTGCTCGGCATGCGCGAGCGCGACGGCGCGCTCATCAGGCCGCTCTTGCGCGTCAGCCGGGAGCAGACGGCGGCGTACTGCGCCGAACGGGGACTGAGCTGGCGCGAGGACGAGAGCAACGAGTCGGCGGTGTTCGCGCGCGGGCGGGTGCGCGCGCACCTCGTACCGGCGCTGCGCGAGATTCATCCCGCCGCCGAGGAGAACGTGCTCGCGCTCGCTGAGATCCTGCGAGACGAGGCGGACGTGCTCGACGCGCTCGTCGACGACGCGCTCGCCGGCGGCGCCGCGATCCCGCTCGAGCGCCTGCGGGCGCTGCCGCCGGCGCTTGCGCGGCTCGTCGTGCAGCGTCTCGCGGACCGTGCCGCAGGGCGCCCGGCGCCTGGAATCGCGCGCCGGAGCGCCGAGATCGCTGCGCTGTCTCAGCACGGCGTTGCGATGCTCGATCTGCCCTCGGGGGTCCGGGCGATCGTCGAGCGTGGACTGCTGCGGTTCGTCCGACGGACCGCTGCGGCTGGTCCACACGAGACCGAAACCACCCCCATAAACTAAAGAGGCGTGGAGAACGACGACGCGATCGGGGACATCCTCGTCCCTGCCGAGGACCTCGAGCACCGCGTCCGCGAGCTCGCAGCGGATATCTCGCGCGACTACGCAGGCAAGGATCTCGTGCTGATCGGCGTGCTCAAGGGGGCCGTGTTCTTTCTGTCCGATCTGATGCGGCACATCGAGATTCCCGTCGAGGTGGATTTCATGGCGGTCGCCTCGTACGGTTCGGCGACGAAGTCCTCCGGCGTCGTTCGGATCCTCAAGGACCTCGACGCGGTGATCGAAGGCCGGGACGTGCTGATCGTCGAGGACATCGTCGATTCCGGGCTCACGTTGCAATACCTGTTGCGGAATCTCGCCGGCCGCAATCCGAGCTCGCTCGAAGTCTGCGCCCTGTTGATCAAGCCCGAGCGCCGAAAGGTCGATCTTAAGACCCGATACGTCGGATTTGAGATCCCGAACCGGTTCGCGATCGGATACGGCCTCGACTACGACGAGCGATACCGCAACTTGCCCTACGTCGCTGCCTTAAAGGAATGACACGCGTGATGCAAAGCTCCCTTGAGGCTTAAACCCAGGTGCTACGCTTGACACCTCCCGAACCCGAGCCGTCGCGCCGGACGCGCGGAATTCCCTCATGAGCAGGTTCTTCAAGAGCGCAGCCTTCCCGATTTTGATCGTGGTCGTGCTCGCGTTCTTCGCCCAAAAGCTGATCGGCAACTCCAGCCACTCGCAGAAGCAGACGTTCGGCAACCTGCTCCAGCAGCTCGACTCCGGACAGGTCAAGGCGCTCACGCTCAAGGAGAAGGACAACACCGCGAGCGTCACGCTCACGACCGGACAGAAGTACACGGTCGGCTTCCCAGACCAGTACACGCCGCAGCTGATCGCCTCGGCCGAGAAGAACGTTCCGCCGGACGGCTTCGATATCCAGGGTCGCGCCTCCAACGGCTGGCTGTCGCTGCTGACCTACATCCTGCCGTTCGTCATCTTCATCGGGTTCTGGATCTTCCTCATGAACCAGGTCCAGGGCGGCGGCTCGAAGGTGATGTCGTTCGGCAAGTCGCGCGCGAAGCGCATGTCGGTCGACTCGCCGAAGATCACGTTCCGGGATGTCGCAGGTGTCGACGAGGCTGTCGAGGAGCTGCACGAGATCAAGGAGTTCCTCGAGAACCCGAAGAAGTTCCAGGCGCTCGGCGCGCGGATTCCGAAGGGCGTGCTCCTGTACGGACCGCCGGGCACCGGTAAGACCCTGCTCGCACGCGCGGTCGCCGGCGAGGCGGGCGTCCCGTTCTTCTCGATCTCGGGCTCGGACTTCGTCGAGATGTTCGTCGGCGTCGGCGCGTCGCGCGTGCGCGACCTGTTCGAGCAGGCCAAGCAGAATTCCCCGTGCATCATCTTCATGGACGAGATCGACGCCGTCGGCCGCCACCGCGGCGCGGGTCTCGGCGGCGGTCACGACGAGCGCGAGCAGACGCTCAACCAGCTGCTCGTCGAGATGGACGGGTTCGAGATGAAGGACAACATCATCTTGATCGCCGCGACGAACCGACCGGACATCCTCGACCCGGCGCTGCTGCGCCCGGGCCGCTTCGACCGCCAGATCGTCGTCGACCGCCCCGATCGCCTCGGCCGCAAGAAGATTCTCGAGGTCCACACGCGCGGCAAGCCGCTCGCGCGGGAGATCGACGTCGACGCACTCGCCGGGCAGACCCCGGGATTCACGGGTGCCGATCTGTCGAACCTCGTCAACGAGGCCGCCCTGCTCGCCGCGCGCAACGGCAAGCGCGAGATCACCCAGATCGAGCTCGAAGAGGGGATCATGCGCGTGATCGCGGGCCCGGAGAAGAAGACCCGGGTGATGAGCGGCAAGGAGCGCAAGATCACCGCCTATCACGAGATGGGCCACGCGATCGTCGGCCACTACCTCCCGAACTCCGATCCGATCCACAAGATCAGCGTCATCTCCCGGGGCCAGGCGCTCGGCTACACGATCTCGCTCCCCGGCGAAGACAAGTTCCTGACCACGCGCGCGGAGCTCAACGACACGATGGCGATGACGCTCGGCGGCCGCGCCGCCGAGGAGATCGTGTTCGGCGAGATCACCACCGGCGCGTCCAACGACTTGGAGAAGGTGACCGCGACCGCGAAGCAGATGGTGATGCGCTTCGGGATGTCCGAGAAGCTCGGTCCGCGCGTGTTCGGCCATGACCACGGCCAGCCGTTCCTCGGTCGCGAGTTCTCGGCCGAGCCGGACTATTCCGACGAGATCGCGCGCGAGATCGACGATGAGATCCGGCGGATCGTCGAGGCCGCCCACCTGCAGGCCAAGGACATCCTGTCGACGCACCGCGCCTCGCTCGAGAAGCTGTCCGAGATCCTGATCAAGCGCGAGACGATCGAGAAGGAGCAGTTCGAGGCGCTGCTCGACGGCGGTACCGAGGAAGGGGTCTTCGGCACCGAGGCGCCGCCCCCACCCGAGATCCCGGTTCCCGGTGCGCCCACCGAGCGCGCCCCGGGACGCGAAGGTCCGCGGCCGCTGCCGCGGCCCGGCCTCGCCGGCGGCACCGCCGAATAAGCCTCAGCGCCCGCGCAGGTAGCGCGAGACGTCCGTCACGTCGGACGCGGACGCAGGCGTGTTCGGAAGCGGCGGGGTGAGCCCATGCGCGTGGCATTTCGCCAGGCCGGGAGCGAGCGAGGGCGCTGCCGCCAGGCGGGGCGGCTTGGCGAACGCGGGCTTGTCGCTGAAATCGAAGTAGTCGGTCATCGGGGCCGCGTTGGCGTCGCGGTAGGTCATCGCCGGCAGGTTCCACTTGCGCTCGATGAAGGCTGTGATCGAGGTGTGGTCCTGCGTCACGCTCGAGACGTAGTCCGCCCGCGCCCACGGCGAGACGACGATCAGCGGCACGCGGAAGCCGTAGCGGTCGTAGCCGCCGGGCAGGTCACCCGTCGTCGTCATCGGCGGGATCGAGTCGGGCTTGATCGCGCGCGGCGGCGGGACGTGGTCGTAGTAGCCGCCGTGCTCGTCGTAGGTGATGAACAGCGCCGTGCGCTTCCACGTCGGCGCGCGCATGAGCGCATGAACGACCTGGGCGATGAACTGCTCGCCGACCTGGATGTCCTGCGGGTTCTCCTCCGAGGTCGTCGTGTAGTTCGGATCCAGGAACGTGAACTGGGGGAGCCTCCCGGCCGCGACGTCGGTGAGAAACGCCGGGAACTTCCGTTGCCGCGACGCCCGGGCGCTCGAGAACGAGCCGGGGACGATCAGCCAGCTCGGGAGGTCCTGGTAGTAGATGGCCCAGTCGATGTTGTGGGCGTCGAGCCGATCCCAGATCGTGCCGTTCGCCGCCGGGATCGAGAACGTCGTGTTGTCGGTCGCGATCGTCCCCGAGGCCGTGCCCGTGAAGAAGAACCGGCGGTTCGGATAGGTCTGACAGAGCGTCGAGCAGAAGAACCGCTGGCCGATCGGGAAGTGCGCGACGAGCGAGTAGGTGAACGGCAGATCGCTCTCGTCCCAGAAGCGCATCGCGATCGGTCCGCTCGCGCGGACGAAGCCGTCATTACGACCGTTGTCCCAGGACGTGTGACTGCGGTTCCAGTCCTGGCCGGGGAGCTTGGACAGCTGGCACGGCGACGCCGCGTGCTGGGCGAACACCTGGTGCCCCGATGCGTCCGCGTTGACGTTGAGAAAGCGCCCGTGGGCGCGCGTGAGCCCGTCGACCTTCGACCTTCCCGGCACCTGGTAGGGAACCATCCCCAGCAGGTTGTCGAACGAATGGTTCTCCATGATCAGCACGACGATGTGGTCGATCTGCGGCATGCTCGGCGTGCCGGCCTTCAGGCTCGGGAACGGAAGGCTGTCCGGTCGGCGGATGCCGGCGGTCGCGGCGACCGGGCGAGCCCATGCGGGCAGGCCGTGCGCGGCAAGCAGCGCCGCGCCGCCGGCCGCTCCGCGCAACAATGTCCGGCGTGTGACGCTGTCCGAGGAGGGCATGCGGCCGGAAACCCTAACGCCGAACGAACCGAACCGTCGTGTGCGCCGCCGACCAGGGGGCATCGCCGAGCTGGAAGGCGGCCGTGTCAAGTGCCAGCACGAAGCCGCGGCCCCGCGCCGGCAGCGCGAACGTGAGCGCCTTCGCACGAAGCGTGACCGTGCTCGTGGAGGGCCGGCCGGCGCTCGTCGAGCAACCCTTGGGGCCGCAGCGTACGGTGAGCGGCGTGAGCGTCAGCGTCGCGGTGCGGCCGCGGAGCACGCGGGCGAAGGCGACCGGGATCTGGACGACCGATCCGACGATCCGCGGCTTCCCGAACTGGACCGTCGGTTGTCCGGTCACGATGATCGCGATGCAGCCGTCGAACGGGGCAAAGCGCGCCGTGCCCGGCTGATGGCCGCACGCCTGCCAGCTTCCGGGGTGCAGCGCGAGGCGCACGCTGTGCCCGGGCGCGATCGTGACGCCGCGCGCGTGCCGGCCGCCGGCGCGCGTGAACGTAATCGACACCGGCTGGGACGAGGATGAGGAGAAGAACAGCCTGCCGTTGCGCGCGCTGAGCATGCTGTGAGAGCTGGCGCCGAGCGTCGTGAACGACCAGTCATACGGGGTCTGCGCGCCGGCGAAGCCGACGACGACGTGGGCGTGGTAGGTCACCCCGGCGTACAGCGGCTTGAGCGGGATCAGGAAGCCGCCGGGGGAGATGTAGGAGCTGAGCGTGGCCGTCTGGCTGCCGGGCACCGGCGCGGCGCCATCGACCGTCGCGACCGTCACCGGCCCGCTGGGTCCGGTCAGCGTCGCGCCGGTCAGCGTCGCCGGGTTCGCCACCGGGCTCTGGCCGGGCGCGTCGACGAGCACGATCAGATACGGGCCGGTCCTGGCACCGGGTGGGACGCCGACGAGCTGCCCGGGCGTCCACGGCAGCTCGCGCGCGAGCTCGCTCGCGTAGATCTGGGCGCCGTTGCCCGGGTATGTGTCCACCGTCAGCGCGGGCGGGTCGGGCCGCACCCAGCCGGGGAACGTCGTCGTGCAGCTGAAGCCGTCGGCGTCCGCGGTGCCGAGCACGAGCAGACGCGGCGCGAGCAGTTGGTCGAGGTGGAGCGGCGCGTTCTCGTACGGATTGCCGGCGTCCCAGTTGTCGTTCTCGGTGAGGACCGCGTTCAAACCGGCGTACGCGCCGCCGGCCGTATAGCCGGGGTTGCCCGGTTGCTCCACGTGCGTGAGCTGATGGTTGAGGAACATGTAGTTGTCGTGCTCGGCGCAGTCGGTCGACAGCGTCGGATCCTCGGTGATGCCCGCTGGGATGCCGTTGGCGGTGCGCTGCGTGTTGAGCAGGGCGATCGTCTGGGCGGCGGTCGCGGCGCGGGCGCTGCCGGCGGCGCTGACCAGCGCCGCAAGCGTCCCGAGCGCTCCGATCGCCGCGGCGATGCTGCGGGCGGATCTGCTCACCGCCGGCGATCTCCGAGCAGCGGCAGCGCGGCGACCGTGATGTCGCGGCTGACGGCGTGAACCTCGTCGGGGACGTGGGCAAGGTTGACGTTCGTCGTGAATCCCATCTCTCCGCTCAGCGGCCGGAAGAAGTCGTCGTAGTGGGTCGGAATGACCGTCTGCGGAGCGAGCAGTCGCAGGATCCGCTTCCAGTAGGAGGCCGTGAACCCGCGCCCCGCGACCCCCGCGAGGAAGAAATCGACACCCCGGTGCGTGATCGCATCATCGATCAGATTCGCGCTGCCCTGATGGTAGAACGTCACCCCCGCGACCTCCACGTGGATCCCGAACACGTCGCCGCAGCGGTACGCCGCGGGCGCGAGACCGTCGAGGTGATCGCATGTCAGCGCGCCGTCGAACGGCACCGCCAGACCGAGCAGCAGCTTCGAGTGTGCGCTCGGGGTGAAGCTGACCGTGAACGGACCGAGCTCGTAGCGCTCGTATGGCACCACCTCGACCGCGAACTCCCCGGCGCCGTGCAGCCGCAGCAGACGCGCGAGCGAGCCGGACCCGTACGCCGGACATCCGAGCCGCTTGGCGATCGCGGGTGCGTCGACGGCATGATCGAAATGGGTATGGCCGACGAGCACGCCCACGCACTGCGGCGTGCCGATGTAGCGGTCGATCAGGCGGGCGTCCGGCAGGGCGGGCGTGCGCCGGATCAGCGCGCCGAGCGGCACGCGTGAGACGTACGGATCGATCAGCAGCGTGTGGCCCTCGTAGTCGAAGCGGTAGCCGGACACCCCGAGCCACGTGAGCTCGAGCCCGCTCGGCAACGCGATCGCGCGCCGCTCGAGCTCTGCGAGGGCCTGCTGGTCATGGCGCTCCTGCGAGCTCTTGGTGGCTGCGAACCTCGCGAACTCAGCGATGTAACGTGCGGGATCGAGGATGGACACGGCTCTCATTATCCGAGGCTCAGCGTGGGCTCGACGGGACCACTGCTGAGGTTCGTGCGGCTGTGGTTGCCGCTGACGATCGCGCTCGTCGGCGTCGTTGCGATCGTGCTCGGCCACGGACGGACGGCGCTGGCCGCAGCCGGCGTCGTGTTGCTCGGGTCGGCCGTGATCGTGTGGATGGTCAACTGGCTGTTCAGGATGAGCGTCGAGAGCAATCGCGACCGCGAGCGCGAGGAGGAGGCCCGGCGGTACTTCGACGAGCACGGGCGGTGGCCTGATGAGTGAGCTCGGGCCGTTTCAGATCATGGGCGTCGTCAACGTGACGCCGGATTCGTTCTCCGATGGCGGTCTGTACCTCGACACGAGCGCGGCCGTGGAACACGGCCTGGAGCTCGAGCGCGAGGGCGCCGCGATCCTCGACGTGGGCGGCGAGTCGACGCGTCCGGGGGCCCTGCCGGTGCCGGCACAAGAGGAGCGCGCGCGTGTGCTGCCCGTGATCGAGGGCCTGCGCGCAGCCGGCACGCGGGCCCAGATCTCGATCGACACGTCGAAGGCGTCGGTCGCCCGAGCGGCGCTCGAGGTCGGCGCCACGTTGGTCAACGACGTGACCGCGCTGCGTGGGGATCCCGAGATGGCCGGCGTGCTCGCCGACAGCGGCGCGGCCTGCTGCCTGATGCACATGCTCGGAAGTCCGCGCACGATGCAGGACGACCCGCAGTACGCCGATGTCGTCAGCGACGTGAAGGCGTTCCTCGAGGAGCGGATGGCGGTCGCGGTCGCCGCCGGGATCCACGAGCGGCGGATCCTGCTCGACCCGGGGATCGGTTTCGGCAAGACGCTCGATCACAACCTCGAGCTGTTGCGCCGGCTCGGGGAGATCGTGGCGCTCGGGCGGCCGGTCGTGATCGGCACGTCCCGCAAGTCGTTCATCGGGCGCATCACCGGGCGCGACGTCGACGATCGGCTCGCCGGCACGATCGCGACCAATGTGCTGGCATATGAGCGGGGTGCGAGGGTGTTCCGCGTGCACGACGTCGCGCCGGTCGCCGACGCGCTGCGCGTGGCTGCTGCTACGGTCAGCCGCTCATGGACACAGGCGACGACGAGTTCGACGAGGTAGACGCCGACGAGGAGGACGAGGGCCACGCTGAGCCCGAGGTCACGATCGAGATCAGCGGGCTGTCGCTGTTCACGCACGTCGGCGTGACCGCCGCCGAGCGCGAGGTCGGCCAGCGCCTGATCCTCGACCTGCGACTCGAGGTCGCCGACTGCGACGCCACGGTGACCGATCGGATCGAGGACACCGTCGACTACGCACAGGTGTGCGATACGGCGAACCTCGTCGCCCAGCAGCGCTCGTACAAGACACTCGAGCGGCTCTGCGCTGCGATTGCGGACCGGCTGCTCGACCACTACAACGTCAGCTCGGTGTGGGTCAAGGCGGCCAAGCCCGAGCCGCCGATCGCCTTCCCGCTCAGCGAGGTGTCGGTCGAGGTCTGGCGCGAAGCGGAGTAGCCGGGTGCAGCTGCGCACCGGCTACCTCGGTCTTGGCTCGAACATCGGCGATCGCCGCGCACACCTGCAGGCGGCGGTCGACGCGCTTGACTCGCACGGGATCGAGGCGCTCGCCTCCTCCTCGGTGTACGACACCGAGCCGGTCGGATTGGTCCTCGACCAGCCCGAGTTCCTGAACGCCTGCATCCGCATCCGGACCGCGCTCGCCCCCGAGGAGCTGCTCGATGCGTGCAAGCGGCTCGAGCGGGCCGTCGGTCGTGCGGCCGGCGGGGTCAGGCACGGGCCGCGCGTGATCGACGTCGACGTCCTGCTGCTCGGCCCGCTCGAGTACGCCTCCTCGCGGTTGACGCTGCCCCATGCGGAGGTCAGCTCGCGCCGGTTCGTGCTCGTGCCGCTGCTCGAGCTGGACCCGGACCTCGCGCTCCCGGACGGGACCCGGCTCGCGCTCGCGCTCGAGGGCCTCGACCCGGGGCAGGCCGTCCGCCTCGCCGGCCCGCCGCTGGCGGTCTGATCGGGCCGCGCTGGGCCACACTCACCCGTCGGCGCGCCGCGAGTGCGGATTGGAGCCCCGTCTCGGGGCCTGAATCCGCACTGACCTGCTCCCGAGCAGCGAGTGTCGAGTTATGAACGAGCGTGCGAGGAGCTGGCGCTGGTCTACGCGGCGATCGCGCCGGCCGGGAGTTCGCCATCGGCGTCCGGAAACACCGCTCGGGCCGCGGTGGCGCAGGGGCGGCCCTCGATCAACGGACGAGCATCGCCGAACGTGAGCATCAGCCGGACGGTCGAGAGGATCTGGAGATCAGCCGCGTTGGGGCGATCAGCGTCGCCGATCGTGCCGTCGGCGATCCAGCCGTCGACCGTGTCGAGATGCGCCGGCAGCGCGGTCAGGTCCGTCCGCGCGACCGCGTCGCTCGTCTTGTTGAGGCCACGGCCGAGCCGGGCGATGACGGGTCCGATCAGCCTCACGGCGGGGCCCGGCACGTGCAACCGCGAATGCTCGTTGTAGCTCACCATCGCGTCGGGCCGGTGGACGAAGCCCGCCCAGATCAGCTCGCGCGCGATCGGCTGGAAGACCTCGTCGCCCCACTGCTCGGCCCCGAGCACCCGCGAGCGCCGCTCGGGATCCGCAGGCAGCAGCGGCGGGTCGGGCACAAGCTCGTCGAGCCGGCGCATGATCACGCGCGAACCGAGGATCTTCTCGCCGTCGATCCGCAGCCCCGGCACCGTGCGCCCGCCGAAGATCACGGTCTGCATCGGCACCTGCATCGGCGGTGGCCACTCGATCACGCGGTAGCGCAGACCCTTGATCGCCAGGGCCTTCTCGACGGCGGCGCACGGGTGGGACCCGTGAACGACGTACAGCGTCACGCGCATCGTCGTCGGAGGATATGCCGCGGGCGGGGATAATGCCGCGCCATGCTGCTCGTCGTCGATGTCGGCAACACCCAGACGCACTTCGGAGTGTTCCCGCGCGGCGAGGACACCGTCTCCGAGCATTGGCGCTTCGCGACCGTGCGCGAGTCGACGAGCGACGAGCTCGGCGCGGCGCTGTCGAACCTGCTCGCGCTGCGCGGTCTCGGGTTCGACGAGCTCAATGCGTCGATCGTGTCCTCGACGGTGCCGCAGCTCTCCGAGCAGTGGACCGCAATGGCGCGCCGTTACCTCGGCCACGAGATGCTCGTCGTCGGCCCGGCGATTCGCACCGGCATGCCGATCCGGATCGACAACCCGCTCGAGGTCGGAGCCGACCGCCTTGTCAACGCGGTCGCGGCGTACGCGCGCGTTCAGGACGCGTGCGTCGTGGTCGACTTCGGTACCGCGATCACCTACGACGCGGTCTCGCGCGCCGGGGAGTATCTCGGCGGCATCATCAGCCCGGGTGCGGAGATCTCGATCGAGGCTCTCTACGACCGGGCAGCGAAGCTGCCCAAAGTCGAGTTGGCCGAGCCGCGAACGCTGATCGGCAAGTCGACCGTCGACGCGATCCGCAGCGGGATCGTGTACGGGTTCGCCGGGCAGGTCGAGGGGATCGTCACGCGGTTGCGGGCCGAGCTTGGTCCCGACACGCACGTGATCGCGACCGGTGGCCTCGCCGGCGTGCTCGTCCCGTTCGTGCGTGAGACGATCGACGAGGTCGACGACCTGCTGACGCTGACCGGTTTGCGGCTGATCTGGCAGCGCAATCAGCCGCGCTGAACGGAACCGAACGGAACTTCCCGGCCGCCGCACCGTTCATGGTCATGTCGTGTGGCAGCTGAGCGCCTGGTCGACGGCCCACATCGACGACCACGGCGCCCTGAACGCCGTGCTCCACTACGCCCGAGTGCTTCATCACCGACAGCTCACAGAATGTCTTCACGTCGACCAACCCGACCGGCGGCGCGAGCGCGTGGGCCGGCAGTACGCAGACGCCTCCGTTTCTGTCCGGCGCGTGTTCCCACGACGACGCTCTGCATCGCCGTCGCCGGGACTCGCATTCTGACGAGTACCGATCCGACGGCCCAGGCATGGACACAGACGTCCGTGCCGGACGATCTCGACAGCATCGCGTGCCCGTCCGCGTCGCTGTGTCTGGCGGTCGGCAACGAGTCGATCGACACATCCGACCGCACCGGGCTGCACACGGTGGACTCAACCAAGCTCCCGGGCGGCGGCCCGTACCTCACCGACCTCACGCTGACCGGCGACGTGCTCACGTGGAACCACGCCGGCACGCTGCGGAGCGTCACGCTCGCCCACTGACGACACGCACCGCCAGTTGATCAGCCGGACTCGGTCGCGAACGCCGGCACCGGCACGTCGGGCGTGCGCGCCGACGTCAGCGCGAGGATCAGGAACGCGAGCCGGCGCCGGTCCGTGGGATCGGCGGCGAGGATGTCGTCGTGGATGTTGATCAGCGCGCGGATCGCCGCGAACACGGGCGCGTCGTCGATCTCGTCGGGGACGTCGCACGCGAGCCGTGCGAGCGCGAGCATCTCCGCGCCCGCGTCGAGGCCGCGCATCGACGCGATCGTGCCGAGCAGGAGGAACTCCGACACGCGGTCAAGGAGCGCGTGCGAGGCACGGTCGCGCTCGCCGATTGCGGGCCCGGCCGGCTCGAGCGGCTCGCCCCGAGCGATCCGCAGCGCCTGCTCGGAGGCGATCGAGCGGACCTGCTCGGCGCTCAGACCGACCTGGAGCGCGCTCCGCAGCATGAACGATGCGGACATCGCGGTCTGCCCGTACGGAGCGTCGCTGGCGAACAAGATCTGGCCGGGCGGCACGAGCGTGAACAGGGTGTACAGATCGGCCGGCATCCACCAGGCCGAGTCGAACAGCAGGTTCGGGTAGTCCGCCGCGACGCGCCAGATCCAGGACAGGTCGCAGATCCCGGCATGGGCGAGGATCAGGCGAGCGCCGGGGAACTCGTCCGCCAGCTCGACGGCGTGCAGGCCGAGCGCGGGAATGCCGCGGCCGGCGTGGATCAGGACGGGGAGCTCGCGCTCGTGCGCGATCGCGATCACGTTGCGCACCTGCGGATGGTCGAGCGTGAACTGCTCGGCCCGAGGATGGAACTTGATCCCGCGGGCGCCCTTCGACAGCGATCGCTCGGCCTCCGCCACGGGGTTCTCGTGCGGGTTGATCCGGCAGAACGGGACGAGCAGCCCACCCGAACGAGACGCCGCCTCGAGCACGAAGTCGTTGGCCGCCGGATAGCCGTCGGGCTCGTGCATCGGAAACACGAAGGCGCCGCGCGCATCCGCGATCCGGAGCGTCTCGAGCAGTTGCTCGGGCGTGCTGCGCATGCCGTCCGGGTCGTTTTGACCGAGGTGCGTGTGCACGTCGAAGAGCTCGACTCCCGGGACCTGATCCCGGACGATCTGCGTCCACGGCCTGATCAGCTCGGCAAAATCCATCATCGGATTCGTACCATGAATGTCGATGGCTCGAGCGCTCACCGACAGCTGGACCCTCGGCGGCGTCCACATCCCCAACCGGGTCGTGCTCGCGCCGCTCGCCGGCATCGGCAACTGGTTCGTGCGGCTGCAGGCCAAGCGCTTCGGGGCCGGGCTCACGGTGTCGGAGATGGTCTCGAGCTTCGCCGTGCACTACCGCAACGAGAAGACCTGCCGCGAGCTCTTGCGGATCCACCCCGACGAGCGGGCGGGTGGGCCGGTGTCCATCCAGCTGTTCGGCCACGATCCGGACGTGATGGCCTCGGCGGCGGAGCACGTCGCCGCGGCGGGCGCCGACCTGATCGACCTCAACATGGGGTGCCCGGTGCCGAAGGTCTGCAAGACCGGCGCCGGCGCTGCGCTGCTCGAGGATCCGGACCGAGCGGTCGCGGTCGCGCGGGCGGCCGCGCGCGGCGCCGGCCTGCCGGTGACGGTGAAGCTGCGCTCTGGTCTGCGCCCCGGGGACCTGCGCGGGATCGAGGTCGCGCGACGCCTCGCGTTCGAGGCCGGCGTTGCCGGCCTGTGCATCCATCCGCGCCATGCGTCCCAGCGCCACGCGGGCAGCCCCGACTACGCGCTCGCGCGCTCGCTGGTCGCGGAACTGCCGGTGCCGGTGCTGATCTCGGGCGGGCTCCAGACCGCGGCGAAGGCACGCGAGGCGTTCGAGCAGACGGGCGCCGACGGGGTGCTGCTCGCGCGCGGTTCGCTCGGCAACCCGTGGCTGTTCGCCGAGGTCCTCGGCGAGCGCTCAGCGCCACCGTCCCGCGAGGAGATCCTGGCGGAGCTCGACTGGGTGATCGCACGCGCGTGTGAGCACCTGGGCCGCGATCGCGCGGGGCGCTACCTGCGCAAGTTCTATCCGTGGTACATCGAGCGGCTCGGCGGCGGCCGGGCGCTGCAGGCGGCGGTCCAGCGGGCCGCGACCATCGAGGACGCCCGCCGGCTGATCGCGGAGCGCACCGTACCGGCGCGCGCGGCGGCGTAGTAGGGTGCGCGTCCGGACCGACCCGGTCCGGATGTCACGGAGAGAGACAACGTGCTGCTCGCGAAGACGCTCGCTGCGCTTGGGTTGCTGCTGAGCCCTGCCGGCGGCTATCACGGCCCCTACGTGCAGGGTCATCCGGCCGCGTTCCGGGCCGGCGCCGCGGTCGCAACGATCACCCCGCCGCTGCGCGGCCACGCCCCGGGTGGCGATCCCGCCGACTGCGACTCGACCGGCGCCTTCAACGGGCCGCGTCGGTCCGCGTTCGAGGAGCCGTACATCGACGCCAAGCACGACGGCCACTACGACCCCGGGGATCCGTACAAGGACTGCAACGGGAACGGCCGGTGGGACGGAAACCTGCTCGGCGGCGGCGCGGACACCCCGCGGTTCTACGACCACGTCGCGGATCCGGTGACGGCTCGTGCGATGGTCGTCGCCGTCGGTCAGCGGCACTTTGCCGTCGAGGTCCTCGACCAGGAGGGTCTGTTCGACGTCTACCAGAACCGCATCCGCTCCAGGCTCGCCGCCGACGGCTACAGGCTCGACGGCGTGTTCATCTCCGCGACCCACGACGAGTCCGCTCCGGACAGTCTCGGGCTCGGCGGCGTCGACCAGCTGACCTCAGGTGTCAACGACTACTGGGTCGATTACATGGTGGGCCAGGCGGCGCGTGCGATCGAACAGGCCGACCGGGCGGTGCGCCCCGCGCGGATCCGCTACACGGAGGTCCTCGAGCCCTCGAATGTGCGCCAGTGCTGGTCCTCGTATCCGTTCGTCGACGACCAGCGGATCCCGGTGTTGCAGGCGGTCGACGCGCGCGGGCGGGCGATCGTGACGCTCGCGAGCGTCTCCCAGCACGCCGAAACGCTCGGCTTCAACGGCGGTCCGCAGTCGAATTGGGTGTCCTCGGATTGGATCGGGTTCTTCCGCGGCGCGCTCGAGCATCAATTCGGCGGGGTGGCGATCGAGATGGCGGGCTCGGTCGGGTCGGTCGAGAGCCCCGAGGTATACGCGCACGCGATCTCGCGGACGCCCCAGCGCTTCGTGAACGCGAGCCACCCCGCCGGGTGCCGGACGCTGTTCAGGGCCGGACCTGCGGGCACCGACGTCAGCGGGACCGGGCACGTGGCACTCGGCTACAACGGCGAGACCCGCGCGTTCGGACTCGATCTGGCCGTGCCGATCGTCCGGGCGCTGCGCGCCGGCGCGTTCCACTGGTCGCAGTCGAACACGCTGTGGGGCGAGCGGGCGAGCATCTGCATCCCGCTCCAGAACCAGCTCTTCCTGCTCGGCGCGTCGCTCGGGGTGTTCGCGCACAAGCCGGGGTACAACCGCGACTGCACGGTCGCCTCGCCGGTGGCGCCGAACGGGGCGTCGGCCGGCCAGTCGCTGCGCTCGGAGGTCGCGGCGTTCAGAATCGGGGACGGCGAGTTCATCTCGATTCCGGGCGAGGCGTTCCCGTTCACGTTCCTGCGTGGCTTCCTCGGGCCGCAGGACATGCAGACGCCGTCGGATCCGCTGCCGCCGTGGCTGATGCCGCACATGCACACCCCGTTCCGCTTCATCGACGGGCTCGCGGAGGACATGCTCGGGTATCTGTTCCCGAGCGGCAACGCGGTCGGGATCCCGAGCGCGACGAACCTCGGCCCAAGCGACACGGACCGGTTCGGCTGCGGGCACTCCGATGACAGCGAGGCGACCTCCGCGACCGCGGCCGACACGATTGGTGCGGCGCTCGTTCGCCTGCTCGACGCGCATGGAGGCGCCGGCGAGACGGTCGTCCGGGGACGCTACGTGCTGCCCGGTCGCGCGCTCTCGCGCGATCCGCTCGGCGGCCCCGAGCTCAAGTGCAACCTCGATCAGACGTTTATGGCCGCCCGCGCGCCTGCGGTCGCCGTGCGGCTCGCGTCCGGGCGCGTCGTCCAGCCGCTGCGCTGGATGTCGCTGAGCGGCCTGCCGCAGGTCGCGCCCGATCGCGATACGCGCGGCTACTTCGATGCGCGTGGCAGGCGGGTGTGGCTCGACGTGTTCTAGCGGGTGCTCCACCAGTCGGCCGCCCGCTCGTTTTCCGGCCGGGCTGAGCAGGCGTCTATACTCATCCGCCCACGCGACCGGATGCGTGCGCATTCCCGCTGACTAGCGGGTTTTTTCTCGTCCAAAACGCTTCAAGTACAGGTCTTTACGCAATGCCCAAGGACGTCATCCTCACACCCGACGGTCTGGCCAACCTCAAGGCCGAGCTCGAGCACCTCTCCACGACCCGGCGGCGCGAAGTGGCGGCGCGGATCAAAGAGGCGCGTGAGTTTGGCGACATCTCCGAGAACGCCGAGTACGACGACGCCAAGAACGAGCAGGCCATGCTCGAGGCCCGGATCGCCGCGCTCGAGGAGAAGTTGCGCTCCGCGACCGTGATCGACTCCTCGGAGCTCGGCACCGACGTCGTTCGTGTCGGCTCGATCGTCCACGTCAAGGACGAAGCCGGGAAGTCCAACAAGTACACGATCGTGGGATCCGCCGAGGCCAATCCGGCGGAGCTCAAGCTCTCGAACGAGTCTCCGGTCGGCAAGGCGCTGCTCGGGCACAAACGCGGCGAAGAGGTCACGATCCTGACGCCGAAGGGCGAGCGCAAGCTGAAGATCACGAAGATCGACGTCGGGAAGTGAGCGCCGTTTGGCGGAGGAGCCACGTGATGTCTTCGCCGCCCGCCGTTCGAAGCTAGATGCGCTGCGTGCGGCCGGCGTCGAGCCGTTCCCGCACGAGTTTCCCGGCGTCGAGCCGATTGCGTCGGTGCGCGTCGGGCACGCGTCGCTGTCGCCGGGGGACGAGACTGACGTCGCGCACAGGGTTGCGGGCCGCCTCGCGGCCCGGCGCGGGCAGGGCAAGATGGCCTTCCTCGATCTGGTTGACCGCTCGGGCCGGATCCAAATCCAGGCGCGCGTCGACGAGCTGGGGCCCGATGGGATGGAGCGCCTTCTGAGCCTCGATCTCGGGGACCTGATCGGCGTCGACGGCGTCGCGTTCTGCTCGCGTCGGGGTGAGCTGACGCTGCGCGTGACGCGGTTTGTACTGCTCGCGAAGTCGCTGCGGCCACCGCCCGAGAAGCACCACGGGCTGACCGACGTCGAGACGCGCTTTCGCCACCGGGAGCTGGACCTGATCGCGAACGAGGAGTCGCGGGAGCTGTTCGTCGTGCGGGCACGGGTCATTTCTGCCGTGCGTCGCTTCCTCGACGCGGAGGGGTTCATCGAGGTCGAGACCCCTGTGCTGCAGCCGCTCTACGGGGGCGCCGCGGCGCGCCCGTTCATCACCCACCACAACGCCCTGGACCGCGATCTGTACCTGCGGATCGCGACCGAGCTCTACCTCAAGCGGCTGATCGTCGGGGGCCTCGAGCGGGTGTACGAGATCGGCAAGGACTTCCGCAACGAGGGGCTGTCCTACAAGCACAACCCCGAGTTCACGATGCTCGAGTGGTACGAGGCATATGCGGACTACACCGTCGTCGCGGAGCGGGCCGAGCGACTCGTGGCTGCCGTTGCGGCCGAGGTCGAGTACTCGGGCGATGTGGACTTCACGCCGCCGTGGCGGCGCGAGACGCTCGCCGCCGCGATCGCATCACGGACCGGGGTCGACATTCTGGCGTTCCGGGACCGGGACGCGCTGGCGGCCGAGATGGAATCGCGCGGGATCGCCGCGCCATCGGACGACACATGGCCGCAGCTCGTCGACGAGCTGCTCTCGAAGCACGTCGAGCCGACCTTGATCGAGCCCACCTTCCTGCTCGACTACCCGGTCGAGCTGTCCCCGTTCGCCAAGCGCCACCGCTCGGTCGAGGGGCTCGTCGAGCGCTTCGAGGCATATGCGGGTGGGATGGAGATCGCCAACGCCTTCACCGAGCTCAACGACCCGGACGAGCAGCGCCGGCGCTTCGAGGCGCAGCGCGCCTTCGCCGGCGCCGGCGACGAGGAGGCCCAGCCGTACGACGAGGCGTTCATCCAGGCGCTCGAGTACGGCATGCCGCCGACCGGCGGGATCGGGATCGGGATCGACCGGCTCGTGATGCTGCTGACCGGCCGTCGGTCGATCCGCGAGGTGGTGCTGTTCCCGGCGATGCGGGATTAGCGGGCACTCTCCCCGCCCCGGCTCGACGGAAGATCCGACTTCCGCTCGGACTTTCTGCATATCAGCACCGTGGCGGCGCTCATGTGGCGAAACGTTGTGCACGGCACCGACTTTTTCACGTTGCGCAGGCTGGTGGGGGCGCCGCCCGGACGATCCGCCGTCCCGGACCCGGTCGGGGTCGGTCCACCCCGCCGGCCGTCGGTCGTCGCCCCGAGATCGCCGCTGCGACCCGCGCGTCAGATCCGGCGCCACACCTGCACCAGGAGGTACAGGAGGACGAGGACTGCCGCGGCGACGATCTCGAGGACGTGGATCGTGATCGTGACGACTGCGCCGTGCCCCACCCACGCCACCGTAGCCTCGAACCGGGGTTCTGTCGCCTTTGCTGGACATTTAGCGACGGTTGTAGCGTTGAGGTTGGATGTTCGAGCGCTTTACAGAGCGTGCGCGCCACGTCGTCGTCCTCGCTCATGAGGAGTCACACTCGCTCGGACACGGACACATCGGCACCGAGCACATCCTGCTCGGGTTGCTACGCGAGGGCGAAGGGGATCGGTCCGCGGGCACTCGAAGGCCTCGGTGTGTCCCTTGACGATGTGCGTCGGCGCGTGGAGCAGCTCGTGGCCACGCCGGCGGGGCCGCCGGGGCAGATGCTCCCGTTCGCCACGCGCGAAGAAGGTGCTCGAGCCGGCGCTCCGCGAGGCGCTGAGGCTCGGCCACAGTGACATCGGCACGGAGCACATCGCGCTCGGGCTTGTGCACGTCAACGATGGGCCGGCGGTGAGGATCCTGAGCGACTGCGGTGTCGGCGCGAAGTCGGTCACGGCGCGCGTGACCGACTTGTTGTCCGGCCCGTCGATGCGCCTTCCGCCTCCCGTTGGCAAGACCGACGTGTCGATTGTGCGCCGTTCGGGCCGGAGCAAGGGCGGCGGGCTCGGTGCCGTCGGGTGGACCCGGCGCGATCGTGTCAGGCGAGGTGCTCGAATTCCTCGCGCGGCTCGCGGTCGAGATCCGCGAGCACCTTGGCCGTGGGCCCGACGTCGCCGACTATCTGCTCGCGTTCGCGAGCCTGCCCGACAGCCTGCACGCGCAGGTCCTTGCCGAGCTGGGCGTGGATATCAGCTCGCTGCGCGAGGCGATCGAGCGCTCGCGGCACGTGACCTGTTCGCCGCTCGGCGGTCTGGCGCCGGACGTCGCCGTCGAGCGGGCCCGGGCAAGCCTCGGGTTGGCGGCGCCCGAGTAGCGCACCGCCAGGAGATGATCGACTCGCGGGGGCTCTGGGATCTCAGTAACGCATACCGATACTGAGATCCCACAACCTCAGATCTCGCAGAGGCGCGCGTATGTGCTGGCGCCGAGACCCAGCGAGTAGACCTCGAACGCCAGTTCCTGCGGCTCGCTCAGCCCGCCGATGCGCGCCTGGCGCTCGAGCTCGCCAAGCCACGCCCTGAGGCCGTCGATCACCGCGTCTCGCACCGCCCCGGGCCGATCGTCGAACTCGGCCGCGGCAGCAGCCCAGAAGCACCTGCCCGCGAACGTCCTGTCCTGAATCGAGGCGAGATCCCCGGCGAGGTAGGCCTGGAGCCGCTCGCGGCCGGGGCGCGCCGACTGGGCCGGCGCGACCACCCGCCTTGTGAACCTGCGCGCCGCGTGAGGCCGAACCGACGTGGTTTGTGACGGGCATGTGGACTCCGCACCCTCGGGGAAACGACTGTCACAAGAAGGCGCAGACCTGTTGGTAGACTGAGCCATGGCCCGAATCCGAGACCGTTCCCCCTTATCAACTGCGGCCCACCGGTCGATACGGGATGCAACGGGATCATCGGCGTCCCCGCAGCCGGCTTAGCCTTGACGACTCTGGCAGCGTAGGGAGCTAGACCCAGGACAACACCGCGACCGACTACCAGCCCGAGTACCCGCCCGAAAGAGAAGTACGAGACGAATCATGTTCGAGCGATTTACAGAGCGAGCCCGCCAGGTGGTCGTCCTGGCGCAGGAAGAGGCACGAACGCTCAAGCACAACTACATCGGCACTGAACACATCCTGCTCGGCCTCCTGCGCGAAGAGGAGGGTCTGGCAGCCCGCGTGCTCGAGTCCCTCGACATCACCGTTGAGCGGGTGCGGGCACAGGTCGTTCGCATCGTCGGCTCCGGTGAGGAGGTCACCTCCGGCCAGATCCCGTTCACGCCGCGCGCGAAGAAGGTGCTGGAGCTCGCGCTGCGGGAAGCGCTGAGTCTCGGTCACAACTACATCGGCACCGAGCACATCCTGCTCGGCCTCGTCCGCGAGAACGAGGGCGTCGCCGCGCGGATCCTGCTCGACTTCGACGCCGATTCCGAGAAGATCCGCAACGAGGTCATCCGGATGCTGTCCGGCCCCGGCAGCCGCGCGCGCGGCTCGACCGCGGCCGGCGCTGCCGGCGCGGCCGGTCCGCAAGCCGAGGGTAAGAAGTCGTCGAAGCTGCTCGACCAGTTCGGTCGCAACCTGACGAAGCTCGCCGCCGAGGGCAAGCTGGATCCGGTCGTCGGTCGCGAGACCGAGATCGAGCGGATCATGCAGATCCTCAGCCGGCGCACGAAGAACAACCCCGTGCTCGTCGGCGAGCCGGGCGTCGGCAAGACCGCCGTCGTCGAGGGTCTCGCACAGCGAATTACGAACGCCGACGTTCCCGAACTGCTGAAGGGCAAGCAGATCTACACGCTGGACCTCGCCGCCCTGGTCGCGGGCTCCAAGTACCGCGGCGAGTTTGAAGAGCGCCTGAAGAAGGTGATGAAGGAGATCACCCAGCGCGGCGACATCATCCTGTTCATCGACGAGCTTCATAACCTCGTCGGCGCCGGTGCCGCCGAGGGCGCGATCGACGCGGCCTCGATCCTGAAGCCCGCGCTCGCGCGCGGCGAGCTGCAAACGATCGGCGCGACCACGCTCGAGGAGTACCGCAAGTACCTCGAGCGCGACTCCGCGCTGGAGCGCCGCTTCCAGAAGATCACCGTCGACCAGCCGACGACCGAGGAGACCGTCCAGATCCTCAAGGGCCTGCGCGACCGCTACGAGCAGCACCACAAGGTCAACATCACCGATGAGGCGCTCGAGGCGGCTGCCGATCTGGCCGACCGCTACATCTCGGACCGCTTCCTCCCCGACAAGGCGATCGACCTGATCGACGAGGCCGCGTCGCGCATGCGGATCAAGTCGATGACCTCGCCGCCCGTGTATCGCGAGCTCGAGGATGAGATCGAGGAGACGCGGCGCGCGAAGGAAGAGGCGATCGAGTCCCAGGAGTTCGAGAAGGCCGCGAACCTCCGCGACAAGGAGCGGCGGCTCACGCAGAAGAAGCGCGAGCTGGCCGACCAGTGGGAGGCCGGGGAGTCGACCGAGCGTCCGTCGATCGGCGAGGAGGAGATCGCCGACATCGTCTCGATGTGGACCGGCATCCCCGTGTTCAAGCTGACCGAGGCCGAGACCCAGAAGCTGATGCGGATGGAGGACGAGCTGCACAAGCGCGTCATCGGTCAGCATCCCGCGATCGAGGTCGTGTCAAAGGCGATCCGGCGCTCGCGCGCCGGCCTGAAAGACCCGAAGCGGCCGACCGGTTCGTTCATCTTCCTCGGACCGTCCGGGGTCGGTAAGACCGAGCTTGCTCGCACCCTTGCCGAGTTCCTGTTCGGCGATGAGGACACGATGATCCGGATCGACATGTCCGAGTACATGGAGAAGCACGCCGTCTCGCGTCTCGTCGGCTCGCCTCCCGGCTACATCGGCTACGACGAGGGCGGTCAGCTGACCGAGGCCGTGCGGCGCAAGCCCTACAGCGTGCTGCTGCTCGACGAGATCGAGAAGGCCCACCCGGACGTGTTCAACATCCTCCTCCAGATCCTGGAGGATGGGCGCCTGACCGACGCTCAGGGCCGGACCGTCGACTTCCGTCACTGCATCGTGATCATGACCTCCAACATCGGGGCCTCCGAGATCGCGCGCAACACGCCGCTCGGGTTTGCCGTCTCCGACGACGAGACCGGGATCACTTACGACGATATGAAGACCCGGATCATGGGCGAGCTCAAGAAGGTCTTCCGGCCCGAGTTCCTCAACCGGATCGACGAGGTGATCGTCTTCCACAAGCTCACCAAGGAAGAGATCAAGGAGATCGTCGATCTGCTGCTGCTCCGGATCCGCGAGTCGATGGCCGAGCGCGAGCTCCAGCTCGAGCTCTCCGAGGATGCCAAGGACCTGCTCGTCGAGAAGGGCTGGGATCCGTCGATGGGCGCCCGCCCGCTCCGGCGCGCGATCCAGCGCTACATCGAGGACCCGCTCGCGGACTTCGTCTTGCGGGCGCAGGTGCCGTCGGGCTCGACGGTGATGGTCGAGCCGGCGCCGCCGGAGGATCCCGAGGAGCGCGGGGTCGTCCTGTCGGTGATCGAGCCGGCGCCGAAGCCGACGCCCGTCGGTGTCGGCGCGCAGGACGGCGGCGAGGACGACGGGGACTCCGAGTCCACGCCGGACACGCCCGACGCTCCGCCCGAGTCTGAGTAATTGCGATCCGCACCGCGCCGGGCCCGCCGAGGCTCGCGCCGGTGTGGCTCGCGCGCGTCACAAAAGTGTGACAAAGGGGTGGCCGACGCTGATGCCGTCGGGGCCGGGGCGTACGCTCGCTCGCGCATGGCACGAACGACCTCGGTTCACGTCTGCTCCGCGTGCGGGCACGAGACCGCTCGCTGGGCCGGGCGCTGCCCCGGCTGCGGCGAGTGGAACACGCTCGTGGAAGAGGCGAGGCCGCGCGCCGCGTCACGCGTCGGTCAGGGCGGACGCGGTCACCGCTCCGGGGCCGCTCCGCTCGCGCCGGTCGCGCTCAGCGATGTCGTCGCGGAGGAGCACATCCGGCTGAGCACCGGGATCGGCGAGCTCGACAACGTCCTCGGCGGGGGGATCGTCCCGGGCTCGCTCGTGCTGATCGGCGGGGCGCCGGGCATCGGGAAGTCGACGCTGACGACGATGGCCCTGGCGAACCTCGTCGCGGCTGGACGTCGCACCCTGTATGTCTCAGCGGAGGAGTCGGCGGCGCAGATCCGGCTCCGAGCGCAGCGCCTCACCGGAGGGGAACCGATGCAGATTCCGGTTCTCGCCGAGACCGACTTGCACGCCGTCCTCGCCACGCTGGAGCGCGAGCATCCCGATGTCTGCGTGATCGACTCCGTCCAGACAATGCACTCGGGCGAGCTGTCGAGTGCCGCCGGCTCCGTGGCCCAGGTGCGGGAGGTCGCGGGTGAGATCATGCGAGTCGCGAAGGAACGGCGCATCGCCGTGCTGCTCGTCGGGCATGTGACGAAGGACGGCGCGCTCGCCGGGCCGCGCGTGCTCGAGCACCTGGTCGACTGCGTCCTTCAGTTCGAGGGTGAGAGGGAGCGCACGTATCGGACCGTCCGCGCGGTCAAGAACCGGTTCGGGTCAACGAACGAGGCCGGCGTGTTCGAGATGCACGGCCACGGCCTGGTCGAGGTCCTCGACGCATCGGCGCGCTTCGTGGGCCAGGCAACGCGTGCGCCGGGAAGTGTCGTGCTGTGCGCGATGGAGGGATCGCGGCCGCTGCTCGTCGAAGTGCAGGCGCTCGTCTCCACCTCCGAACTGGTGCCGCCGCGGCGCGTGGTCGCGGGGCTTGATCGCAACCGGCTCGCGCTCGTGCTCGCGGTGCTGGCACGCCACGGCGGGATCGGTCTCGGCGCGGCCGACGTGTTCGTCAACGTCGTCGGTGGCGTGCGCGTCGACGAGCCGGGAGCAGACCTCGCCGTCGCGCTGGCGATAGCCAGCGCCGCAAAACGGGTTGCGCTGACCGGCTCGGAGGCGGGCAAGCCGCTCGCCTGCTTCGGCGAGCTCGGGTTGACCGGAGAGCTCCGTGCGGTCGCGCACGCCGAGCGCAGGATCGCCGAGGCGGGGAAGTTCGGGTTGGCGCCGGTGATCGAGCCGGACACGCACGCGACGCTGCGCAGCGCGCTCGCGAGCGCGCTGCGGACGGGAGGTCGCTCCGCGATCGCTGCGTGAGCCGCGAGCCGGCTCGCACAGGGATCGCGACGCAATCGACTGCATCATCGGCGCCCGGCTGTCACCCGGATGGCTCGGCGAGGGGCGCGCGACCAAGACACGGTAAAATCGGCCTTCATGGCGTCTCGTTCCGGGGAAGAGCTCAAAGAGGAGCTCGAGTCTCGACAGGAATCCCGGATGGTGAGGGCGCTCGAGATGGTCGCCCCGGGGACGGCGCTGCGCGAGGGCATCGACAACATCCTGCACGCTCGGACGGGCGGCTTGATCGTGATCGGTGACGTCGACGAGCTGGCGTTCCTGTTCTCCGGGGGGTTCAGGATCGAGCTCGATTACGCGCCCGCGTTCCTCTACCAGCTCGCGAAGATGGACGGCGCGATCGTGCTCAACGCGAACGCGACCAAGATCGTCCATGCGAACGTGCAGCTGACGCCGGACCCGACGATCCTCACGCTCGAGACCGGCACCCGCCACCGCACGGCCGAGCGGACCTCGAAGCAGACGGACGCGCTCGTCGTCGCGGTCAGCGAGCGGCGCGAAGTCGTCTCGCTGTATGTCGACGGCGTCAAGTACATCCTCGAGGACATCCCGGTCGTGCTTGCAAAGGCCAACCAGGCGCTCGCGACGCTCGACAAATACCGCAGCCGACTGGACCAGGTCTCGACCAGGCTCACCGCGCTCGAGTTCGAAGGCGGCGCGACGCTGCACGATGTCTTGACCGTGCTCCAGCGCGCCGAGCTGGTGACGCGGATGGCGGTCGAGATCGAGCGCTACATCGTCGAGCTCGGAACCGAGGGCCGGCTCATCGAGATGCAGCTCGACGAGACGATGGTCGGCGTGTCCGCCGACAAGGCCGCGCTCGTGCACGACTACCTTGTCGAGGACAACGACGAGCACTTCGCGACCGCGTTCGATCAGCTCGTGCGCCTTCCGCACCAAGACCTCTTGGACTTCGGTCGGCTCGCCGAGCTGCTCGGCTACGACCGCAAGCTGAACACCCTCGATTACCCCATCTCCCCGCGTGGGATCCGCATCCTGGGACGTATACCGCGACTGCCCAAGCTCGTCGTGCAGCGGATCGTCGACGAGTTCGGGGGACTCGAGGAGTTGCTCGCCGCGACTGACGGCGAGCTGGAGACCGTCGACGGAGTCGGCGAGATCCGGGCGAAGGACATCCGCGAGGGTCTTCGCCGCCAGCAGGAGATCAACCTCGTTGATCGATACCTGCAGACGTAGTGCAAAGCGCGGGTCCCTCGCCCCGCCCGGCCAGGACAGGAGGACACCATCACAGAGCTAATGGAAGAGCAGCTGGAGGATCTTGAGGCGATTGAACCGCTTCCTCATATCGAGTTCGAGGTCGGCGATAACGTCGTCTATCCCCATCATGGCGCGGGCAAGGTCATCCGCAAAGAGGAGAAGGAAATCCTCGGGGAGAAACGCGAATACCTGACGATCAAGATTCTGCACAACGACATGACCGTGATGGTTCCCACCGAGAACGCGGCGCTCGCCGGCCTGCGGCGCGTGATCGATGAGGAGACAGTGAAGAAGGTGCTCGCTGTGCTTCAGGACGAATGCTCGGAGATGCCGAAGAACTGGAATCGGCGGTTCAAGCACAACCGCGACAAGATCAAGACGGGTGACATCTACGAGCTCGCCGAGGTCGTGCGAAATCTCGCGATCCGCGAGGCCGAGAAGGGCCTTTCGACCGGCGAGAAACAAATGTTCACGAGGGCTAAGAAGATCCTCGCTTCAGAACTGATGTACGCGCTCGAGATGAATGAGGAGGAGGTCGAAGCGCACCTCTACGAGCTGTTGGCGGAGTCCAATGGAAACGCCAACGGCAACGTGGCCGTAGCCGCCAAGTAGGTTCGCGCCTTCGGAGAGAGAGATGGCGGTCGCGTTGATCGTGGCCGCAGGCCGTGGCGAGCGCCTTGGGTCTGGCCGGCCCAAGGCGCTCGTCACCGTCGCCGGCAAGCCGATGCTCGAATGGAGCGTCGAGGCTCTGCGAGCCGTGGATGCCGTGCAGGAGATCGTCGTCGCACTGCCCGCCGACGCGCTGGCGGCGGCGCCGGGCGATACGGTCGCGGTCGCGGGCGGCGAGACCCGCTCGCAGTCGGTGCGCGAGGCACTGCGCGCGTCGGGGGACACCGATCCCGTGATCGTCCACGATGCCGCCCGGCCACTCGCGACACCGGAGCTGTTCTGGCGCGCCCTCGCGGAGCTCGAGAACTCGCCGGCCGACGCAGTGATTGCCGCCGCGCCGGTTGCCGACACGATCAAGGAGGTCGGGACGGACGGCCGCACGGTCGTGCGGACGCTGGATCGTGCTCGCCTGTGGGCCGTTCAGACGCCGCAGGTGTTTCGGCGCGCGGCGCTGGAACGGGCGCTGCACGGCGCATCGGATGAACTGCTGTCCACCGCCACCGACGACGCGTGGCTGATCGAGCGGGCCGGCGGTACCGTTCGCATCGTCGACGGCGGGCCGCAGAACCTCAAGATCACGACGATGACCGATCTGCACATCGCGGAGTTGCTGCTCCAGGAGCGGGGCGGATGACGTCCCGCATGAGCGCGCAGTTCGGCATCGGCTATGACTGCCATCGATTTCATGCGAGCCGCAGGCTGATCCTCGGCGGGGTCGAGGTCGCGCCTGAGGGTGGGCTGCTCGGTCATTCCGACGCCGACGTCCTCACGCACGCGATCATCGACGCGTTGCTCGGTGCCGCCGCGCTCGGCGACATCGGGCAGCACTACCCGGATACCGACGAGGCCTACCGGGATGCCGATTCGATCGCGCTACTGCGAGACACCGTCGCGATGCTCGCCGGCTCGGGCTTTGTGGTGCGACACGTCGATGCGACCATCCTGATCGAGCGGCCAAAGCTGGCGCCGGTCCGCGATCAGATCCGGGCATCGCTGGCGGCTGCGCTGGGTCTGTCGGTGGAGCACGTCAGCGTCAAGGCGACGCGCGGGGAGGGGATGGGCTTCGTCGGCCGTGAGGAAGGGGCGGCCGCGGTGGCGGTTGCGACGGTCGACCATGCGGTGTAGATCCTGCATCTCACGACAAGAGGAGGTCAGATGATGTCCCGGAGGCTCACGATCCGTGACGAGAGGGCCCGTTTTGCGATTACCGGTGCGAGTGTCATCGGCGCGTTGGTCGTCGGCCCTCGCCTGCTCGGACCGTCGGTAATGGCGCCCGTCGCGATTGCCGCGTCTGCCGTTGGCGCGCTGGCGGTCGGTCGGCTTGCCATCGCCGACGCGGTCATTCGTCAGCTCAAGGCCGGGGAGGTCGAGATCGGCACACTGAGGGTCCGCGAGCTGGAGGTCGCCGGTCAGCGCTGGCCGCACGGCCAGCCTTGACGGGTTGCTCCCAGTGGCTCAGCCCGCGGCTGCCGCGCGGCGCGCCGTCGCCCGTTCGCGCAGTTGCTCGTACTCGACGAGCCGTCTGAGCTGCATCAGGCTGCGGCGCAGGTGCCCGCGGACCTGGGGCGCCGCGATCTGCTCGGCGAGCCACCCGGCGAGACCAGAGCCCGCGACGCCGTAGGCGAGGCGCAGTTCGACCGTTGTACGCCCGCCGGGCGCGGGGCGCAGCCGGAAGCGGCCGCGCTGATCGATCCCGGTCACCGACGTCCACGCGAACTCGCGTGGCTGATCCCATTCGACGACCTCGATCAAGCCGCCGACCTCGGCCGACCCGACGCGCAGGAGCATCCGGTAGCGGGCTCCGAGGCCGACGCTCCGGTCGCTTGCGACCTCCCAGCGGGTCACGCCCGACATGTAGCTGAGCGTCCGGGCCGGATCGGTGACGATCGACCAGACGCGCTCGATCGGCGCCGACACCTGCGTCGTGGCGCTGACCCTCATCCGAGTACCGGCATCCGCCGCTCCGCGGCGAGTGCGTCGAGTGTGTCCTGCATCAGTCGCATGAGGTGGTCGTAGACCTCGTCGAGCTCAGGGTCCGGGCCGAACTCAGAGCGAGGGTCGATCGGCGGGAGCGTTTCGATCGTGATCTTCGCGGGCAGCGGAATGTGGCCGAGCATGTCGCCGACGTTGATGCCCCACGGGAGTGCGAGCGACACGGGCAGGACCTTGAGGCGAAACATGCGGTCGAGCGCGAGCAACCTGGCAAGGCGCTCGCCGCGGGTGAGGAACAGCGCCGTCTCCTGCCCGCCGATCGATACGACCGGCACGATCGGGACGTTCTGCTCGAGCGCGAGGCGGATGAAGCCCTCGCGGCCGCCAAAGTCGACGCGGTTGCGCTCCCAGCTCGGGCGGTGGACCTCGTAGTCGCCGCCGGGATAGACGAGCAGCGCCGCCCCCGCATCGAGCGCCTTGCGAGCGTTCTCGTGCGACGCCGCGACGGTCCCGAACTTGCGCAGCTGCGCGAGCGCCGGCAGCGGCAACGACAGCACGAGGTTGTGAGCGAGCTGATAGAACGGCCGCTCGACGCCGAAGTAGGCGTTGAACGCGAGCGTGAACACGATCGTGTCCGGGGTCATGTTGCCGCCGGAGTGGTTGCCGACGAGCAGCACGGGTCCGGTCTCGGGAATGTTCCCGAGACCGCGCACCTCGCCACGGAACCAGAGGCTCGCGAACAGCCACATGAGCGGCAGCCGCTCGCGGATGAAGTCGGGGTCACGCTCGTCGAGATCGGCGCGCGGGATGCGGCGCTGGGCGCGGGCGGCGATCTCGCTGAGCAACCGCGGGAGCAGCGAGCGCCGTCGCGGCCTCGCTGACCCGTCGCCCTCCGTGAACGTCACATGTCCATTACGACCCGGCGTGCCGGCGATACCCGTCGCTGTCATCACCACGATGATGCCAGCCGAGCGCTGTCATGCCGGAGCCGGGCGGTAGGGTTGCCGGACCTTGCGAACGATCTCTCTTCATGACACCCGTACCGGAACGCTGCGGACGCTCGAGCCGCGCGAACCCGGCAAGGTGCGGATCTACGCGTGCGGCCCGACCGTATACGGACGGATCCACGTCGGCAATGCCCGCCCGTTTGTCGTCTTCTCGCTGCTTAAACGGTTCCTCGTCCACGAGGGGTACGAGGTGACGTTCGTGGCGAACATCACCGACATCAACGACAAGATCTATGCGGCGGCGCAGGCCGCCGGCACGGGCAGCGAGCAGTTGGCCGCTGAGATGGCCGCCGCGTACATCGCCGATACCGACGCGCTCGGGCTCGGACGGCCCGATCACGAGCCGCTCGCGAGCGAGACCCTGACGGCGATCATCGGCTTGATCGAGGAACTCGTGGATGTGGGGCATGCGTACGCGGTCGACGGCGACGTCTATTTTTCGGTCCGCTCCTACCCCCGGTACGGAGAGCTGTCGCACCGGAAGATCGAGGACATGGATCAGGGCGAGGGCGGCGAGGGCGCCGAGCGCAAGCGGGACCCGCTCGACTTCGCCCTGTGGAAAGCGCAGAAGCCGGGTGAGGACAGCGCCTGGGACTCGCCGTGGGGGCGAGGACGGCCGGGATGGCACATCGAGTGCTCGGCGATGGCCGAGACGCTGCTCGGCGTCGACTTCGAGATCCACGGCGGCGGGTCCGATCTGATCTTCCCGCATCACGAGAACGAGGCGGCTCAGACGCAGGCTGCGCGGGGTGCTCCGCTCGCGCGTCTATGGGTTCACAACGGGATGGTGCGGCTCGACAGGGAGAAAATGGCGAAGTCGGTCGGGAACATCTTCGTGCTGCACGAGGCGCTCGAGCAATATGGCCGTGACGCGCTGATCATGTACTTCTGCACCGGGCAGTACCGCCAGCCGATCGAGTTCGACGACGAGCGGCTGCGGCAGGCCGAGCTGGGCGTGGCCCGGATCCGCGAGGCCGCGCGAAGGCTGTCGGCGGGCGCCTCGCCGTCGTGGTCCGCACCCCTGCGCGAGCGGTTCTTCAACGCACTTGCCGAGGACTTCAACACGCCGAGTGCGCTTGCGGCGATGTTCGACTGGGTCCGCGAGGCGAACCGGGCCGGCGATGGGGTGGGGGGCGCGGACCTCCGGGAAATGCTGTCCGTGCTCGCGCTCGAGAACCTGCTGGAGGCGGGCTCAGCCGAGATACCCCAGGAGATCGTCGAGCTCAGCAATGCGCGAGAGCGCGCCCGCGCCGCGCGCGATTACCCGGAGGCGGATCGCATCCGCGACGAGCTGCGGGCGCGCGGCTGGGAAGTGCGCGACGGGCCCGGCGGACCCGAGCTGATCCCGCTGCTGTGATCGTCTACGGCCGCAATCCCGTACGCGAGGCGACCCGGGGGAGGCGGTCGGTGCACCGGATCTGGGCGACGAAGAACGCGATTCGCGAACCCTGGCTGGCGAGCGCGAACGTCCCCGTGACCCCGGCGAGTGCCGAGGAGATTGAGACCCGCTGCGGCTCGGACGGGCATCAGGGCGTTTGCGCCGAGGTCGACCGCTTTCGCTACGCGGCGCCCGACGACCTGCTGGCGGCGCCGGAGTGCTTGATCGTCGCGCTCGACCAGGTCCAGGATCCGCAGAACCTCGGCGCGATCGCCCGCAGCGCCGAGTGCGCGGGCGCGACCGGCCTCGTGATTCCCGAACGCCGCTCGGCCGACGTGACCGCGGCGGTGTGCAAGGCATCGGCGGGCGCCGTCGAGCATCTGCCGGTGGCGCAGGTCCGCAATCTCGCCGACTTTCTCGCCGATGCGAAGGCGGCGGGCGCGTGGTGCTACGGCGCCGATCGCGACGGAGCGATCCGCTATGACACCGTCGACTACAGCGGTGACGTCGTGCTCGTGCTCGGCTCCGAGGGGCGCGGTCTGCGCCCCCGGGTCGCCGCCGCCTGCGACGCGGTCGTGTCGGTGCCGATGCATGGGCGGATCGACTCGCTCAGCGTCAGCGCGGCCGCCGCCGTGCTCCTGTATGCCGCGGTGCGCGGTCGCGGCGCCTGACGGGCACGCGCCACCGCTGGCCGGCAGTCCGCTTGACACGCGCGCGTTCCTATGTCAAGCTCGCGCCGGGAGATAAGGATCAAGTCGAGGCTGAGACTCGACAAGTGGAGGAGGTGCGGAACCCGACAGCCGCACCCTCAGACGTCAACAGGTGCGGCGCCAGGGGAGGTAACGCGCCACGAAACTCCGTGCGCTGTGCGCGTGCTGCGCAGCGCGAAGAAGGGAACGTATCGTGGCCCGACTTTCTTCCAATCCTCAATCTCAACCTCAGGTTGAGGATGGCTACCTGATCGCGCTGGCGAAGCAGGGGCACGCGGACGCGTATGACCGGATCGTCCGCCGCTACTACGGATTCGTCCGGTTGAAGGCCTCGTCGTACTTTCTCGCCGGCGGGGACGCGGACGATCTCATTCAGGAGGGCCTCGTCGGGCTCTACAAGGCCGTGCGCGACTACCGCACCGATCGGGAGTCGAGCTTCCGCAACTTCGCCGAGCTGTGCATCACCCGCCAGATCATCACCGCGGTCAAGACCGCTACGCGCAACAAACACACGCCGCTCAACCAGTACGTGTCGTTTTCGAGCTCGCCCTCGGGCAGCAGCGGTGACAGCGAAGCGACGCTCGACGAGATGCTTCCCGGCTCCTCGATCCACGATCCGGTCAACCAGGTGATCTCATCGGAAGAGCTTCGCGCGCTCGTCGCGTGCATTTCCACGGCGCTCTCCGAGCTCGAGTCGCGGGTGCTCGCCCTCTACCTTGACGGCCATTCCTACGAAGAGGTCGGCCGGCGCATCGGTTGCGACTGCAAGACGGTCGACAACGCGCTCCAGCGCGTCAAGCGCAAGGTGGGCCAACACCTGTCCGAGCGCAGCGTGGCAGCGTAGGCGCGGTCCTCCGCACTCAGGCAGGCGTGCGCGACCGCCTCATCGGTCAGTGGCGCCCGCGTCCGGCACGGGCAACCGGACGGTGAACTGCGCGCCGCCGCCCAGGGCGTTCTCCGCGCGCACTGAGCCGCCCATCGCTCCCGCCAGCTCTTTGACGATCGCCAAGCCGAGCCCTGAGCCGACGGCCCGCTCGCTGCGATAGCGGTCGTGAAGGTAGAAGCGCTCGAACGCGCGTGGGATGTCCTCGTCGGCGAGGCCCGGACCGGTGTCGCGTACCGCGATCGTGCCGGGAGCAACCGTGATCGTCACGCGCCCGCCGGAGGGCGTCAGCCGCAGCGCGTTCTCGGTCAGGTTGGAGACGGCCTGGAGGATGCGGTCCTCGTCGCCGATCGCCGGGGCGCCGCCGGTCGAGGAGGTCGTGAGCTCGACTCCAAGCTCCTGCGCCCGCGGACGATGGCGCGCGGTCACCTGTTCGGCGATCGTCGACAAATCCACAGGCTCGGCGGCGACCGAGAAGCCGGCGCGCCCCAACCGGGCAAGGTCGAGCAGGTCTGCGACGAGTCGCTCCAGCCGGCTCGCTTCCGACGTGATCACCCGAGCTCCGTCAACACGCGCCACGGCGCCCTCCTCGAGCGCCTCGGCGTACCCGCGGATCGAGGTCAGCGGGGCCTTCAGCTCGTGGCTGACCGATCGATCCGGACGTTCGAGTTGACAGGAGGTCTCAGACGATGTCATTTGATCGCACACACCTGAAGCTGATCATGGTGGCGGCCAGCTGCACGGCCATCGGAGCCGCGGCGAGCGTGATCGCCACTGCCGGCGCGGCCGGCACGCCGACAGCCACGAGCGCGGCGTCCGTCGCGGCGGCGCACCCGCGCCTCGCGGTGCGACGCGCGCTCCGGGGAGCGGTCCACGGCGAGCTCGTCGTCCGCACGAACGGCGGCTTCGCGACCGTGACGCTGGACCGCGGCTTCGCGCAATCGGTCAGCGGTCAGCAGCTCACGCTCAAGGAGGGCACGAAGGACGCGACGTACAAGACGATCACGCTGACGATCCCCACGAACGCGGTTGTCCGTGACAACCGCCGGCAGGCCACGCTTGGCGACATCAAGCCCGGCCAGCATGTCGTCGTCCTGGAGGGCCCGAACAGGACCGCGGTCATCGCCCGCGACGCGAAGTGACGGCGATGTCAGTCGGCGAGCGCTACGTCCGCGTAGAGCTCGGGTCGGCGATCGGCGAGCACATCGTTGTGCTGGCCGACGCACTTGTCGCGAGCCTCCCCAAGCGCGCAGCGCGCGAGCACCGTCACAACCTCGTCGGCGCGCGCGGGGCCGGCGAGCGGAAAACCATCGGGATCGACGATCAGGCTGCCGCCGACCCAGTCGACGCCGCGCTCGCCGTCGGGTCGCGGCGCGAGCGGCCAGTTGACCGGCGCGCAGAGCAGCTCGACGCCCGCGAACGCGGCGAGCCGGACCCACTCAGGGAACTCGAGGTCATAGCAGACCATCAGCCCGATCCGGCCGTGCTCGGTGTCGACCGCCGGTGGCGGCTCGCTGCCGGCGACGAACACGCGGCCCTCCCGGTCCCACAGGTGCGCCTTGCGGTAGACCGCCTGCAACCCGTGCCGATCGACGAGGACCGCCGTGTTACGCACCTCGCCATCCGCATCGCGCTCGCAGAGACCGCCGACGATCACGAGGCCGTGGCGCTCGGCGAGCGCGCGCCAGGCCGTCACGGTCGGCCTCTCGAGCGCTTCGGCAAGAGCGCGGGCCTCCTCGGGTCCCGAGAACACATAGCCGCTGACCGCGAGCTCGGGCAGGACGACGACATCGGCGCCGGCGGCCGCCGCGACCGCGATCGCATCCACAGTTGCCGTGCGGTTACGGTCGAGCTCGCCGATTTCGCGGGGCGAGCTGGCAGCACGCGACGAGCGTCTCGGCGTCCGGCGCGGAGCGAAGGTCCATCGATCGCGAGGGTAGCCAGTCGGTCGGGCTCGTGGCAATCAATCCACGACGGTGGCGCCGATCAAGCCGCGATCGGACCGAGGACCGGCTCGCGCCCGTACGTGTTGAACGCCCGAAACCGCGAGAACACGCGGTGCTCGGGGCCGTGAAAGTCGGAGGAGCCGGTGCTGAGCAAACCGAGCTCGGCGCAGCGATCCGCCAGCAGCTCCGTCTGCTCGCGGTTGTAGGTCGCGTAGAAGCACTCGACGCCGTCGATCCCATCGCCGCGGAAGCGATCGATCATCGCGAGCACCTCGGCGGGCTGGGCGACATCCCAGAACGGGTGAGCCCAGACGGCGACGCCGCCCGCTTCATGAATCGTCGCGATCGCTTGCGCGACGGAGGGACCGCGACGGGGACGGAATGCCGGCCGTCCCTCGATCAGGTACGCCTCGAGAAACGCCGAGGGGTCGAGGCGATGCTCGCGCTCCAGCCGCTCGCGATTGGCCGCCTGGCTCACGACCGCGGCGGCGAGATGGGGACGCCCGACCGACCGGCCTGTGTCCGTGCGGGCGCGCAGCGCCCGCACATCCACGTCGAACCCGAGCTCCTCGAGCGCGGCAATCATCGCGTCGGCCCGCTGCTCACGATAGGCGCGGTAGCTCTCGAGGCGGCCGAGCAAATCCGGGTCCCGGTCGTCGATCAGATAGCCGAGAATGTGGAGATCCTGCTGGTCAACGTCGACCGCGGTGATTTCAACGCCGGTGACGAGCCGCAGGCCGAGCTCCGCCGCCGTGGACAGCGCCTCCTGCACCCCGTCGACCGTGTCGTGGTCGGTCAGCGATAGCAGCTCGACTCCGGCCGCTGCGGCGGCCGCGACGACGTCGCGTACGGGCAGCGCTCCGTCGGAGTGCTGCGAGTGGCTCTGCAGGTCGAACGTCGGTGTCAGTGCTTGCCCGCCGCGAATGCCGCGCCCTCGCGCCCGACCAGCTCGCTCAGATTGCCGAGCGCGATGTCCGGCGACTGTCCGGGCCGGCACAGCCACACCGTCTTCGCGCCCGCTGCCGATGCCGCCGCCGCGGTCGCGGCGAGCGCGACGCACAGGACGGTGATCAGACGCGGCGCTCTCATACCCGATGCACTGCCGCAAGCAGCGCAGCGTAGGAGCGTACCAGTGCAGCTCGCTCGTCCTCGAGCAGCGGGCTCGCGAGGTCACGCCCCTCCTGCACCCACCGATCCGAGTAGCGCATCGCCAGCGTACGCTGCTCGGCGGCCAAGCGAACATCCGACTCGGAGACCCCGTAGACGTAGGCGTACAGGGCGCTGAGCGCTGCGATCAGCGGCTCCTCGCTGTCGCCGGCGTCGGCGTGCTGGTGCTCACGGTGGACGCGCCACCACTCGACCTCGAGCCTCGCCGCCGCGACGGGGTCGAACGCCTCTCCATGGGTGCGAGCGACCAGCCGGTAGAAGCGCTCCATCGCCGCCCGCGCGCCGACCGGATCGTTGTCCGGAAACGGCGCCCACAGCTGGTTGGCGCGGAGCACGAGCCAGGCGCCGCGGATCGTTGCCGGCCACGGCAACCCGAAGGTGTGCCGCGTCAGCGCGACGGCTGCGCGCAGGAACGTGATCCACTCGCGCCGGTAGTACGCGACCCACGCGACGCACTCGAGGTCGCCGACCCGCCGCGGATCGAACGCGCGATGCGCCTTCACGGCTCGTCGGTGCCGGGCGATCACGCCCCGCGCGTGGTCCATCCGTGCCATTGCCGGTGAGAACCTAACGGATCATCCGGCGCCGTTGACGCGCCGGGGTTGCCCGTCGCCGGCGAAATGCGGATGATTGCCGCGAATGCGCTCGCCGCTCACCTCCACATCGCCAGCCGACATCTCTGAGGCGGTGCTGGCAAGCTTCGACGGGTGCGCCGACGCGCGCCTGCGCGAGATCATGCGCGCGCTCGTCAGCCATCTCCACGCATTCGCCGGCGAGGTCAACCTCACCCATCGGGAGTGGGAGCAGGCGATCGCCGCGCTCGCCGAGACCGGACACATCACCGATGCCCACCGGCAGGAGTTCATCCTCTGGTCTGACGCGCTCGGGCTCTCGATGCTCGTCGACGCGCTCGCGCACCAGTTGCCGCCCGGCGCGACCGAGTCAACCGTGCTCGGTCCCTTCTACGTGCCGGATGCGCCGCGACGCGAGTACGGCGCGAGCATCGCAGCCGAGGCGGCGGGGGTGCCCGCCTGGGTCCACGGCCGCGTGCTCGACACGGCCGGCAACCCGATTGCCGGCGCCGAGCTCGACGTCTGGCAGAACGGCGATGACCGGTTGTACGCGGTGCAACGTCCCGAGGCGCCTGAGGATCACCTGCGCGGTCGCTTCACCGCCCGAGGCGACGGCAGCTACGCGTTCCTCGCGGTGCGCCCGGTCCCGTACCCGATCCCCGACGACGGTCCGGTCGGACGGATGCTCGCGGCGACCGGCCGGCATCCGTGGCGGCCCGCCCACATTCACGTGATCGTGCGCGCTCCGGGCCACCACACGCTGGCGACGCACATCTTCGACCGCGACAGCGAGTACCTCAGCTCCGACGCCGTGTTCGCCGTCAAGCCATCGCTCGTGCGCGAGTTCGTCGAGCGCGCGGCCGATGATCCGGAGCGGCCGGCTGGGGTCGAGGGCGTCTGGGTGTCGGTCCAGAACGACGTCGTGCTGGCGCCGTCTGGCGGCTGAGCCAGCGCCGCCAGACGTGGCGCCTGGACGGAGGCTCGATCGTTCGTTAGCGTGACCGGGATGCCCTCCACCTGGCCGGCCATCTCGTACAACACGTGGAGCGCGACGTGCGACACGCTCCACGCCTACACGCAGGTTCTTGGCAAGCTCGCCGTCAAGCTCGCGCCGCCGGAGCCGCAGCTGCAACACGCAGCGCTCCGGCTCACCGCACGCGGCTGGGAGACGGCACCACTGCCTGCCCCGGACGGCTCCGGGGCGTTCGTCGTCGCGCTTGACCTACGAGCGCACGAGGCCGTGATCGAGCACAGCGATGGGTCGGGCCGGGGCATCGCACTGACGGGCGGGCGGCCCGTGGGCCCGGTCGCGCGCGAGATCCTCGATGCGGCGGGTCGCCTTGCCGGTCGGTTCGAGATCGATCCGACGCCGCAGGAGGTCCACTGGAGCGTGCCCCTCACCGAGGACACCGAGCACGTCGAGTACGACTCCGACGCGGTGAAGGCGTACTTCCAGGCGGCGAGCCAGGTCGCGCTCGTGCTCGCCGCCTTCCGTGCGCCCTACCGTGGGCGATCGACGCCAGTCAACGCGTGGTGGGGGTCCTTCGACCTCGCGGTGAGCCTGTTCTCGGGTCTGCCCGCGGAGCCTCCCGCAGACGACTTCATCATGCGTAACGCGATGAACGCGCAGGACGTCGCAGTCGGGTGGTGGCCGGGCGACCCGAGGTACGGACAGGCGGCGTTCTACGCGTACGCGCACCCCGCGCCGCCGGGGTTCGCGCAGGCAGCGCTCGAGCCGCCGGCAGCCCGCTGGGATCCCACGCTGGGCGAGTACATCCTCGACTGGGACGACGTCCGATCGAGTCCGGATCCGCATGCCGCCGCGCTGTCATTCGCGCGCTCGGCATTCGAGCACGCGTGCGCGGTCTGTGAGTGGGACCCGGCGCTTGCGCGCAGCGCCGAAGGCGTGCCCCCGCCGATCGAGTGACTCCGCGGGGTGCGCGTCGACCTCACGCAGCTGGGGCTTCCGATCATTCAGGCGCCGCTCGCAGGCGGGCCGTCGACGCCGCGGCTCGCCGCCGCGGTGTCGGAGGTCGGAGCGTTCGGCTTCCTCGCGGCCGGCTACAAGGCACCCGACACCGTCCGCGACGACATCCGCGATTTGCGGGCGCTGACCGACGCGCCGTTCGGGCTCAACATCTTCGCGCCGCCGGCGCCGGCCGACAGCGCCGCCCTGGAGCGCTACGCCACCACGCTTGCCGCCGACGCCGAGCGCTACGGCGTCGCGCTCGGCGAGCCCCGACACGACGACGACGCGTTCGAGGGGAAGGTCCGACTGGCGGCGGACGAGGCGATCGCGGTCGTGTCGTTCACGTTCGGCTGTCCCTCACCCGGCATCGTGCGCCGGCTGCACGACGCCGACGCTGATGTGTGGGTCACGGTGACGAGCCCGGCCGAGGCGCGCGAGGCGCAGGAGGCCGGCGCCGATGCGCTCGTCGTGCAGGGATTCGAGGCCGGCGGGCATCGCGGCTATTTCATCGACGACCCCGGTGCAGAGGACTACGGGCTGATCGCGCTCCTGCGCCTCGTCGCCGATCGGGTTGCGCTGCCGCTGATCGGTGCAGGTGGGATCGCGGACGGCGCCGCGCTCGCCGCGGTGCTGTGCGCCGGCGCGGTCGCGGGACAGATCGGCAGCGCCCTGATGCTGGCCGCTGAGGCGGGAACGTCCGCCGCGCATCGTGCGGCGCTGCGCACCGGCGGATCGACCGCGCTGACGCGTGCGTTCAGCGGGCGCCAGGCGCGCGGCATCGTCAACCGCTTCATGCGCGAGCACGGCGACGACGCACCGATCGCCTATCCGGACGTGCACCACCTGACGGCGCCGCTGCGCGCGGCCGCGCGCACGGCCGCGGATCCTGAGGCGGTCAACCTGTGGGCCGGCCAGGGGTACACGCTCGCTGCGCAAGCACCGGCGGCAGAGATCGTGACCCGGATCGCCGCCGATGCGCGCAGCACGCTCGCGGCTGTCGGCGCGCGCCTCGGCGGCGGTCAGCAGGCCTGACCCGACGGCTACTGGCCCTGGACGATCATCAGCTGGTTGCCGTCACCGTCGCGGAAGAAGAACAGCAGCGGCACCGTCCCGTCGCCGCCCATCAACTCCTTGTCGACGTCGACGCCCTGCGCCTTCAGCTCGTCGTGGTCTGCTCGTGGGTCGCGGGACTCCAGTGCGATCCCGGTCATCCGCCCTGTCTGGTAATCGCCGCGCGGCGGCACGAGCGCGATCGCTGCCCCGCCGCCGCTCGGGGCGACCTCGACCCAGCGCTCGGTACCGCCGAACGGCACGTCGGCGACCAGCGCGAACCCGAGCTTCTCCGTGTAGAACGCGATCGCCGCGTCCTGGTCGCGCACCGGCACCATCACCCGTCCCATCTGCGTGATCTGCGGCATTGCTCGTCCTTTCGGGTGGGGTTGTCAATGGTATGACCCCAGCCGTGGCCGTGGACTCATCGCTGAGACAGCGTAGGAATGGCGCCGAGTGGGAGCGGAATGCGGATACGGTGTGTGTGAGGTGAAGAATCTCCGCCCCGACAGCGGGAAAGATCGGGACATTCAAATCGACGTGGAGGCGTCGAAACTGCTGCGCGAGCGCGTCGTGCTCACGCTGCATATCCGCAATCAAGCGCGTCAGCTGCGCTCGCTCGAGATCGTTCTCACCCGCCTTGAGGCCCGCAAGCTCGGCCACATGCTCCTCGATCAAGCCAATCCATCTCGCTCAATCGCGGCCGACGACTAGAAAGCAGGCCGGTCGTCGAACCTGGCCGAAAAAGCGACAGATACACACGGTGCGTTTCTCGGCCAGGTGCGACCGACAGCCCGCGGGCCGTGATTTCAGGCTCAGAACCGTCGTGGTGTTGACCGCGACAACCATCGCGACGGTGTACCGGCCCGGCGTCATTCGGTGAAGCACGTGCATGGTGAGGGTCGCCTTGCCGCCCGTGACGCGGCCGCGCCCGAGCGCCACCGGCAGGGTTCCCCGGGTGATCCGCCTGCTCACAGTGCCACTGATGCCGGCTCCGCCTTTCATCGTCATCGTGCAGCGAACGAAGTGAGAATTGAGCCGCTTGCGTGAGACGGTCGCCTTCGTGCCGGACGGCTTGCGGTTGCTCGCGGAACCCGGCGCCGGCTGTGCACCTTTCCCGGCCCCGCCTGGGTCGAGGTTCGCGGGGGGAGTGGCGGGTCCTGTTCGCGTCGACGCCGAGCGTCAACAACGACGGGCCCCGGCGATCAGCGGGGGGTTGCCGGTCGGAGATCCTCTGGCAACTCGTGTTCGATCCAGTGCCAGGTCGAGAGCACTCTGCCGGCGAGTCTCAGCGCGTCGACTTCGTCGTCGCCGTACCTGCAGTGGACGCCCGCGACGAACGCCCAACCATCGCGCGTGAACTGCCACTCGGTCAGGGCGCCATCCGGCCGAATAACTCGATATCGGACGGCACGCTCGCCCGCGACCGTATCGTCGGCAAACGCCGTGCATTCCGTCCCCGACCACGCGCTGAGGCTCGCACTTGCGCGGATCGCGCGCTCGCGCGGCTCCCCGCGCTCGCACACTGGTCCCAGGCAGACAGCGGCGACCGTGCTATGCCTGCCGACGACGACAATGAAGTCGGAGCGGCTGTCGTCGGACGCCAGGCGTGGCACATACGTCGACCCGTACACCGAGCTACTTGTCGCGAGAAGCCGCTCTCCTGGCCGCCCGCCGGGACCGGCTGGAACGACGACCTCATGCATGAGGCTGTCGCTGAATTCGGTGCGGCGGCGACGACGCCACCACGATAGTTCCCTATGAAGCATGCCCATTGGTTCTCGTATCCACTGCGATGCGAGCTGCGCGCGGGTCCACATGTCACCATGGACCTGACGTGCCTGTCCGCGCTCCGGGCATCCCAATGACGGCGCTCTCACGCGATCGGTCGGCTGCTTGACCCGAAATGCCCGTTCCTGCATCGAGCGATGCGGGCGGCCCGACACGGCTGAGATCGTCGCAACGATCTCCTGCCAGCGGGGAGAAAGCCCGTCGAGCGGCACAGCGAAGTTGCCGATCGCGAGCCAAGCGACCAGACCGAGGCTCAGGGCCCACGCGAGCGCCGTCTCATCTCTCGCTCGAGCGACGATGACGGCTTCCGCCGGCGGATGTGACGGGGGCCTCGTGCCGGACGCGATCCTTGCGTCCACAAGCGACTCGATGCGCCGTCGCATTGCCGCGCTTTGTCTCAGCATCCTCCCCTGCGTCACGATCACCCCAACTACCAGTGCGATGCCGACGACTCCAGCGAGGACCTGAACACTCACGACTTCGGAATCGACTGCGGACACGCCATGCTGAAAGCCGCAGTATGCGTTCCACGATTAGCCGAGGGGCATCGATCGAGCGTCCGTGCTCGATCAAAGCCCGCCGCCGGACTCGAACCGGCAACCGCTTGATTACAAATCAAGTGCTCTACCAATTGAGCTAGGCGGGCGCCAGTGCGCAGTGTCGCACGGTGGACGGTGCGGCGGCTGGGACCGTGCCCAAACGGGGCGCGAGCCGCTCAGGGGCTACGTGGATCGGCCGGCTTCGGTCGCGCGGGAGAGCTCGCGCTCCCACCACTCCAGACTGTCGCGCAGCGTGTCACGGAACGGGATCTCCGGCTCCCATCCGGTCGCTTCCCGCAGCCGCTCGTTCGCGCCGCGGAGGTCCATCACCTCGTGGGCGCGCACGCGCGCGGGGTCGACCTCGTGATCGACCTCGAGCGGCGCGAGCAGCTCAGCGAGCAGCCGCACCTGATCGCCCGTGGAGACGGACCTACCGGTGCTGACGTTGTAGATCCCGGGCGATGCGCGCTCGGCGAGCAGCCGATAGGCGCGAACGACGTCTCGCACGTCGGTGAAGTCGCGCCGCGTGTCGGGATTGCCGGTGACGATGTGGATCCGCTCGGCGCCGCTGAGGCGACCCTCGGCGGCCTGGTACGCGAGCGACGCGGCGACGAACAGGGGCCGCTGCCCTGGGCCGGTGTGGTTGAACGGGCGCGCGCGGATGATCTCGAGCCCGTACGCCTCGCCGTAGACGGCCGCGAGCTGTTCGCCGGCGGTCTTGGAGACGGCGTACGGATTCGCGGGCAGCACGGGCGCGGTCTCGTTGACCGGCAGCTGCGCCGAGGTGCCGTAGACCTCACACGAGCTGACCCACACGGTCCGAGCGCCCGGCGCGTCGAGCCGCAGCGCCTCGAGCACGTTGACGGCGGTGGCGACGTTCTCCTCCATCGTCCCCGCTGGGTCATCCCACGAGCGGCCGACCGAACTGAGCGCCGCGAGGTGGTAGACGACGTCGGGCGCGGCATCGCGGAACGCCTCCCGCACGCGGTCGCGGTCGATCAGGTCAAGCGCGAGCCCGTCGCCGCCACCGACCGGCACCTCGCCGCTGCGCGAGAGCCCGAGGACTTCGTCGCCGGCAGCGGTGCAGGCGCGCGCCAGATAGCCGCCGGCAAAACCAGACGCTCCTGTGATCAGGACGCGCAACGGCTAATGGAGTAACCGGCAACGTTCACTGGTTGGTCCTCGGCGCCGCGGCGCTCGCCCTACCCACCGGACCCCGAGACCGTGACCGCGTGCTCGAGCGAGCCGTGCCCGTTGCTCGAGAAGTCGGCGTCCGGCTGGGGCGGAGCCGGCTCGGGCGTGGCGTTGACGCGCCGCTCGAGCTCGCCGAGGATCGCGCCGAACAGCAGGTGTCGCCAGGCCGCCTGCGCGAACGCCCGGCGGTTCCCGGCAAGCCGCGGCAACTCGCCGCGCGCGGGGTGCAAGCGATCGGACAGCGCGCCCAGGGGCCACAGCGCGACGTGCTCGAGCAGCGCGATGACCGGCCCACGGAGGGCCGGCGGCAGTGGCATCGCGGGGGCGATGTTCGCGTAGATCGCGCCGAATGCTGCGCCGTTCTGCATGTGCAGCGCGAGCCCGGCCGGATACCAGCCATCGCCGCGCGTGACGGCCTTCCCGAGCAGCTCGACATCGTCGTAGCGGCAGGAGAAAACGAGCTTGTCGAGCGGCTGCTGGAGCGCCCACGCTGCGGCGGCCACGGCGCCACAGACGGCCCCTCGGAGCGTGCGAGTGCGGTCGATCGTTGGACTCAACTCTCGCAACTGTAACGGGCGGCGCCGCAACGGGTACGCCAATGTGCGATGGATCACGAAGTGCTGCATCAGCGCGCTCGCGAGAAGGGAGTCAACCCGCTCGTGTACTGGCTGGTCCGCGCGGTCCTACAGCCGTTCTTCCACATCTATTTCCGGCTGAGCCGCATCGGCCGCGAGCACATTCCCGCTGACGGTCCGGTGATCATCGCGTCCAATCACCGCAGCTTCGTCGACCCGTTCGTGATCGGCTGCATGGCACGCCGTCCGATGTATTACGTGGCGAAGAAGGAGATCTTCGGCTACCACCCAGTGCTGTCGTGGCTGCTGAACGCGCTTGGCGCGTTTCCGGTCGATCGCGGCGCGGGCGATCAGGACATGATCGAGACCGCCAAGGCGATCCTCGCGCGCGGCGAGATCGTGCTCATCTTCCCCGAGGGGACGCGGACCCGTCCGGGCTCGCTGGGCCATCCGAAACGCGGCGTCGGGCGGCTCGCGCTCGAAACCGGCGCGCCGGTCGTGCCGCTCGCGGTGATCGGCACCGAGGACATTCGCAAGGGCTGGCGGGTGCGGCCCCGCAAGGTGCGGATCCGCGCGGGCCGGCCACTGCGCTTCCCCCAGGTCCACCAACCGTCGCCCGCGCTTGCCGGCGCGGTGACGGACCGTATCTGGCCGTGCGTGAGGCTCCAGTGGGAGTGGCTCGGCGGCCTTCCGCCGCTGCGGCGCGTTGCGATCATCGGCGCGGGCAGCTGCGGCACGAGCCTTGCGGTGAGCCTCGCACATGCGGGGCTCGAGGTCGATCTCGGCTGCCGCACGCAGGAGCAGGCGGCGGCATTGGCGGCGGATCGTGAGAACCCGTCGTATCTCCCCGGCGTCCGGCTCCCGGATTCGGTCACGGCGCTGCGGGCCTCGGAGCTCAAGCTCGGAGACCACGACCTCGTCTGCCTCGCCGTTCCCGCCGGCGCGCTGCCGAGCGTCATCGCGGCTCACGGCGAGAACATCACGCCGCGGACCGGGGTGCTCGTGCTCTCGAAAGGACTCGTGCCGCCGCTGGGGTCGCTTCCGTCGGCGTTCGTTTCGGAGCGCTGCCACGCTCGCGCGGTCGCGGCGCTGGGCGGTCCCTCGGAGGCCGCAGACGTGCTCGAGCACGGTACGTCACTGATACTCGCCTCCCTGGACCGAGGATTCGCGTGCCAGCTCGCCGATGCGTTCAACACCGCCGGGCTCGACATCTCGCTGAGCTCCGACGTGACCGGGGTCGAGCTCGCCGGGTGCGCGACGAACGTCGCGGCCCTGGCCGCGACCGCCGCCGCGACCGCAGGTCCCAACGCCGCGGGCGCGGCGGCCGGCAAGGTGTTCGCGGAAGTCGATGCGATCGCGCGCCGGCGCGGTGGGCAACCCGAGACGTTCGCGGGCCTCGCCGGGACGGGCGATCTCGTCGCGACGCTCGTTGCCCCGTCCTCGAGCGACCGCCGCGCCGGCGAGCTGCTCTCGCAGGGCGTGCCGCCGGGCGAGATCAAATTGATGGTGCGGCACGCGGCCGAGGCGGTCGATTGCGTCCCGCTGCTGGCAGCGGTGGCGCGCGGCGCGGACCTGCGGACGCCCGCGATTGACGGCCTCACGGCGCTGATTGAGGGGCGCATCGAGCCCGAGCAGTGGACCGCGACCGTGACCGCTCCGGCGCGCGCGAAGCCGACCCGCCCTGTCCGCGCCGCGTAACCGGGGGTAGGCTCTCATGCAATGCCCGACACGATCCCGGCGACGAAAGCGGAACTCGACGCTCGCTTCACCGAGCTCTACCGCGCACATCTCCGCGATGTGTACTCGTACAGCTACTACCGCGTCGGCAACCACCACGACGCCGAGGACCTCACCGAGCAGACGTTTCTGCAGGCCTATCGCCACTTCGAACGGGCCTTGCGCGAATCGCATGGCCGGCCGCTGCGGCCGTGGCTCATCCGGATCGCGCACAACCTCGCGGCGAACTTCTACCGTGATCGCTCGCGTAAGCCTGAATCCGCGATCGAGGACGCGGGCATGATCTCCGCTCCCCACACGACCGAGTCGCTCGTCGAGGGTCGCGAGGAGCTGAAGACGATCCTCGCCGGCGTCCAGCAGCTACCCGACGACCGCCGCGAGGCACTGATCATGCGCTTCGCGCTCGGGATGGACAACCGCGAGATCGCGCGGGCGCTCGGGCGGACGGACGGCGCCACGAAGGTGCTCCTGCACCGCGCGATTCGCCAGCTCGAGAGCATGGTCACGGAAAACTCCGCCGACGGCGCGCACGCGGAGCCGGCGGGATGAGCTCCGGCACGACCGACTTCGAAGCGCTGCTGCGCGAGGCACTGTCGCCGGTCGATCCTCCCGCGGATCTCGCACAACGGCTCGAGCTCACGCTTGTCAACCTGACCGAGCTCGCACAGGAGGAACTCGAGGCGTGGGAGCTCTCGGCGATGCGCGACCCGCGCAACTGGGTCCGCCCGGCCGCTGCCGCCCTGGTCGGGGTCAGCGCCGGAACGGCGCTCGTCGTTCTGCGCGTGCGCAGCCGCCACCGTGCCCGCAAGCAGCAGTCATCGAACCTGCTCGAGCTCGCGGAGCGGACCTTCCACGACATCGCCGAAGAGGCCCGGCGGATCCTGCCGGACCGCTAACCGCCGCGGCGGCCACTGATAGCGTCAGTGAGCGTGGCCGTCTGTTACCGACATCCCAACCGCGAGACCGGCGTCTCGTGCTCCTCGTGCGGACGGCCGATCTGCCCGGACTGCATGACGCCGACCCCCGTGGGGATGCGCTGTCCGGAGTGCTCGCGCGAGCGCACCAAGGTCAAGACGGTCCGATCGGTCGACACCTCGCCGGTCGTCACCCAGGCGCTGATCGCGATCAACATCGCCGTCTACGTCGCGGAGTCGGCGGGCGGCAGCAACCTGAGCGGCGGTGGCGGCACCGTGCTCACCCACGGGGCGCTGTTCGGCCCGGCGATCGTCCATCAGCATGAGTACTGGCGGATCGTCACGAGCGGCTTTCTTCACTACAGCATCCTCCACATCGCGTTCAACATGTTCTTCCTGTGGGTGATGGGATCGATCCTCGAGCCCGCGATCGGGCATCTCAACTTCGCGGTCCTGTACTTCACCTCGCTGCTCGCGGGATCGTTCGGCGCGCTGCTGTTCACGCCGGACGTGCAGACGGTGGGCGCCTCGGGCGCCTGCTTTGGCGTGCTCGGCGGCCTGTTCGTCGTGGCGCGGGCGCGGCGCATCCCGATCTGGCGGAGCGGGCTCGGGCCGACGCTGCTGATCAACATCGTGTTCTCGCTGAGCGTGAGAGGCATCTCGATCGGCGGCCATCTCGGAGGGTTCATCGGAGGGCTGATCGCCGGCTGGTTCATCGTCGAGTTCGCCGAGCGCCGGCGCAACCAGCCGCTCGCGATCACCGCCTGTGTGCTGCTCTCGGCGATCAGCGTCGCCGGCGCGATCGCCGTCGCCGGCAGCCACGGCCTCGCCCCGAACGGCGTCGGGTTCACCTAGCTAGGAGCGGAGCACCGAGCCGTAGAGCGCGTGGATCGCGGCGAGCAGCCGCTCCGGCGCGTAGCGCTCGCGGACATCGCGTGCCGCGGCAGCACCGACCCGCTCGCGCGGCGTGCGGTCTTCGATCAGCTCGCGCGCGGCCCGCGCGAGCGCCGGCGCATCGCCGGCCGCGACGAGTCGGCCCGTGCAACGGTCACGGATGATCTCGGGCAACCCGCCGTGGGCAGACGCGACGACGGCACAGCCGGCAGCTGCCGCCTCGATCGCCGTTCCGAGCAGCGGATCGGGCGCCGTCGAGGGGACGGCGATCACGTCGGCGGCGCCGTACACGCTCGCGACGTCGCCGAGCGTGCCGATCTCGCGCAGCGCGGGCTCGGCGAGCGCTCGCACGAGCACGTCCTGACCCTTCCAGTCGGAGATCCGCCCGATCACGGCGATCACGGGGGGCATCGCTTGGCAGGCCGAGGGCCGCGCGGGCCTGCGACAGCGGCGCGGGCACGGGATCGATCGCGAGGCCGTCGGGCTCGCGGACATGCCAGATGTGCGGGATCCGCGCGAGCGCCGCAGCGGCCGCCCCACCGAGCACCACCGACGTGTTCGAATGGACGACGCTGATTCGGCGGCGCCGAATCAGCGCGCGGAGTGCCGAGGCGTCTCGGGCCGCCCGCGCGGCGACGGACGCGAGCCCCGTTGCGCTCAGCAGCTCGCGCCGCAGGACCGCGATCGGCCGGATCGCGACCTCGATGACCGCCGCGCGCAGGTCGCCGGCGAGCGGTCCGTCGTCGGGCAAGCACGACGATCGGCTCGTAGCGCGAGCGATCGAGTCCGCTCGCGATCAGGTGGAGCTGGCGGTCCGCGCCGTAGCGCCCGCTCGAGGAATGAACGTAGAGAACTCGCGCCCGCCCACCCACGGGCTCAGAGCTCGACCGTGAGCGGCTCGCTCGGAGCCTCGGGCACCAGCTCGGGGTGCAGGATGTGAGCGAGCAACTCGAGCCCATCGACGATCCGTGGTCCGGGCCGCGAGAAGTACGACGACGCGTCGACCGCGACCACCTCACCGGCCCCGACCGCCGCGAGCTCGTCGCGGTGCATCTCGGCCTCGCGGTGCGCGATCTCCGCGTCGTAGCCACACGGCATCACGATCACGATGTCCGGCTGCGAGGCCCCCACTTCCTGCCAGGTGCGCTCCTCCGAGTTCTCACCGGGAAAGCCGAGCACGTCCTCGCCCCCGGCGTACTCGATCAGCTGCGGCGTCCAGTGGCCTGCCGCAAACGGCGGGTCCAGCCATTCGAGCGCCGCCACGCGCGGCCGGTGCTTGGCGCTGCGCACCGCGAGCCGGATTCTGTCGATCCGGCCGGAGGCGCTGCGCACGAGCTCGACGGCGGCGTCCTTGCGGTCCGTGGCCTGCGCGAGCGTGCGGGCGTCACCGAGCACCTCGCCGACCGTGTGCGGGTCCAGCGAGATGACCGTCGGCTGTGTGTCGATCTCCTCCGCGATCGCGCGCACGTCGTCGTAGGACACGGCGCACACCGGGCACAGCGCCTGGGTGACGATCAGGTCCGGCCGCAGGTCGTGGAGCATCTCGGCGTCGAGCTCGTAGATCGACTCGCCGGCGAGGGTGCGCTCCTTCACCGCGGCATCGATCTGGGCGGCGCTCAGCCCCGCGGGCAGCACGTCACGCGTGATCTTCGGTAGCTCGCGGGCCACGGCGGGGTAGTCGCACTCGTGCGTGACCGCGATCAGGTCGGGCCCGAGTCCGAGCGCGAATAGCATCTCGGTCGCCGAGGGAACAAGGCTGACGATTCGCATACTGCAACGGAGGATAGGGTGCACACATGGCAGACCTGCTGAGTGACTCCGAGATCAGCTCGCGGCTGGAGGGCCTCGACTGGACACGTGAGGGAGAGCACATCGTCAAGGACTGGCAGTTCAAGGACTTTGCGGAGACGATCGCGTTTGTCAACCGCGTCGCCGACGCCGCCGAGCGCGCCAACCACCATCCGGACATCCTCGTACACGGCTGGAACAAGGTGAGGCTATCGCTGACCAACCACTCCGCCGGCGGCTTGACCGGCGTCGACTTCGAGATGGCGCGAACGTTCGACGGGCTCGCCTAGGCTAGCCAGCTCATACTCACGGGCCGGCGGGATTGTGTGCTCGGGCTCGGGTACGACGCTGCGGAGGTGGCAGGCCGAGGGCCCGATCGGTCCGTGGGCGTGACGCGGCCGACTCGCGCCCGCGCCGGCGATCGCCTCCGATCACCTGTGCCCGGTCCCGTGGCGCCACGACAGAAGCGATCTCCCACACTTCCCGAGGATTGGGGGAGCGCGGGAGCGTGTGGCTGTTGGCGCGTCGCGATCGCCCATACCCGTGGGGCCGAGGGCGACTGAGGGAGATCGTGTCCGTCTCGAGGAGCGCGTGTGGCGCAGGAGTCAGAAGCGGATCGGGTAGATCAGCTTCGTGCTCGGAACCTCGACCCAGACGATGTGATCGCCGACTGCGAGGCCACCGGGCGTCGCCGGGACGATGACCGTCGCGAGCACGTGGTTGTTGCTCGCGCCCATCGTCGCGATCCGGCGCGCGGTGCGGTCGCCTTTCGTCAGCACCCAGATCGAATCGTCGCCGTTCAGCGCGCCGATGCCGGCGGGCTGGGGGCCGACCGGCGCCTGATCTGCGTGCCCCGTGTAGACGCCGCCGGTCGCGGCGCTCACGCGCGGGTCCACGCGCGTGAGCGACGCGCTCAGAAACCAGACGCCGTTGCTGTGGCTGATCCCGACGGTGTCGGGCGGGATCACGGGTCCGGCGAGCGCGTCGCGACTGCCGTCGTCGTCGAGCACGACCACAGCGCCGGTTGTGGGCGCGATCCACAGCCGCCCGAACGCCGCGCCGAGCGCGGCGATCGGCCGGCCGACGGGGATCGCTTGCGGCGCGCCGCCCGCAAGCGGGACACGCGTGACGGTTGCCTCGCCGGCGCGCGCGAGCCACGCTGCGCTCGCGGTGATCGCGATCAGGTTCGGACTCGTGCCGGCATTGACCGGCGTCGTCTGTCCGTTGTGCGGATCGAACACAGCGGCGCCGCCGGCGCCGACGCCGGTCATCCACACGCGACCGCGCGCGTCGACCGCGACATTCGTAGGGCTGCCGGAGACGGTAACCGGCGGGCGCGGGCCACCGGCGTCGATCTCGATCAGCTGCCCTGGCGCGATCACCCACGCGTGCTTGCCATCGGCGGCGATGCCCGTCGGCGTCGCCGTGAGCTTGATCGGGTTGGCGTTCGTCAGGCCGGGGCCGTGGATCACCGGCGTCCCGATGTTCGCGGTTGGGACGGTCCCGGCCGTCGTGGTCGGCGGCGTCGAACTCGTGTGGCTCGGGCCGCCGCCGCTGGTCGCGATCGCGATCACCACGGCAATCACCGCGATCGCCGCCACCGCGGCGACCGCGATCCACATCACCCTCGGACGCGGGCCGGGCGCAGGTTCGGTCCGCGGCGCGGGAGTCGGCGCGGGAGTCTGCACCGCGGGAGTCGGCGGCGCGGGAGTCGGCGGCGCGGGAGTCGGCGGAACGGGCGTCGGCTCCGGCGGTGAGACCGCTGTCGGCGGCTCGTCGGGGACCACAGGCGACAGCCGCGTCGGCTGCTGCGCGCTCTCCTCGATCTCCGCACGCGCTTCGTCGAGCGCGGCGACGAGGTCCGCCGCGGACGCGTAGCGGTCCTCCGGGCGCTTTGCCATCGCCGTCGCGACGACCCGCTCGAGCGCGCGTGGGACGCCGGGCTGCTCGGCCGTCACCGACGGCAACGGCTCGTTGAGGTGCGCGTGCATCTTCGCGATCTCCGTCGACCGCGGATACGGGACGTGGCCGGTCAGCGCCTCGAACAGCATGCAGCCGAACGCGTAGATGTCGGTGGTGGGGGTGCCCTTCGCCCCCTCGATCCGCTCGGGTGCGGTGTAGTCGAGTGTCCCGACGAGCACCCCGGTCCGGGTCAGGCTCTGGCCGCCCGTGCGCTTCGCGATCCCGAAGTCGGTGAGGTACACGTGCTCTTCATCACCGTCGGTCGTGGCGATCAGGACGTTCGCGGGCTTGACGTCGCGGTGGATCAGCCCGCGCCGATGGGCCGCCGCCAGCGCGGACGCGACCGGCCGCAGCAGCCGGAGCGCCCGGACCGGGTCAAGGCGGCCTTCGCTCGACAGCAGCGCGCGCAGGTCGGTGCCATCGACCCAGCGCATGATCAGGTATAGCGTGCCGTCGAGCTCACCGGCCTCGTAGACCGGGATCACGTTGGGGTGCTCGAGCGAGGCCGCCAGCTGCGACTCGCGCTGGAAGCGCTCGCGGAAGGCCTCGTCCTCGGCGAGTTGCGGTGCGATCGCCTTGACGGCAACGGTTCGATCGAGTGCTAGCTGGGTCGCGCGATACACGACCCCCATCCCGCCTCGACCGGCGACGGCGTCGAGCCGGCAGCCGGCGAGCGTGGACCCCACGAAGAGGTCGGACATATGGCGTGTTTATACCGCGACCGCTCGCGGATGTACGATCGCCACACCGATGAACGACAACCCCGGCGCGGCGCCGGTGCAGACCGCGCGCGAGCTAAAAGCACAGATCGAAGCCGAGCGAGCGGGAGTTCCGTTCCTGATCTATCGCGACGGGTCCGAGGACCAGCGGATCTTCGTGCTGGGCGATGAGCTCGACCGCGTCACCGTCGGGCGCGCGGGGACGACCGACATCAGCGTCGAGTGGGACACCGAAGTCTCGCGCCTCCACGCGGAGCTCGAGCGGATCGGCGGCGACTGGACGGTCGCCGACGACGGGCTCTCGCGGAACGGAACGCATGTCAACGGTGAGCGGGTCGTCGGCAGGCGGCGGCTGGCCGACCGCGACGTGATCCGCTTCGGTAAGACCGTCGCGACCTATCGCCAGCCGCTCGCCGCGGACCTCGGCGAGACCGAGGTCGCGACCGGGGTCCTTGACCGTGCCAGCCTGACCGAGGCGCAGCGGCGGGTTCTCATCGCCCTCTGCAGGCCGTTCAAGGACAGCTCCGGATACGTCACGCCCGCCACCAACCAGCAGATTGCGGATGAGCTGTTCCTCAGCATCGACGCGGTCAAGACGCATCTGCGGGCGCTGTTCGCCAAGTTCGGCATCGAGGATCTTCCGCAGAATCAGAAGCGGGTTCGACTCGTCGAGCTGGCACTCAAGAGCGGGGTGGTCAGCCCGCGGGACCTGTGAGGAAGCGTCGCCCGGACGCCACCGAATCTGCTGATGCGGCTGCTACCGTTCGCCTGGTCGCTGGCATGAACGACGACCCACCCCGAAGTAGCAGCGCGCTGGCCGGAACCTGCGCGGCGACGTTCCGGTGAAAGCGCTGCTGATCATCCTCACGGGCCTCCTGGTCCTTGCGAACGCCTTCTTCGTGATCGCGGAATACGCGCTCGTGCGTTCGCGTCGTGCGCGCCTGGAGAGGATGGTGGAGGAGGGGGTCCGCGGCGCGCAGCTCGCGCTGATCCAGGTCGAGCACATCGGTGACTACATCTCCGCCTGCCAGGTTGGCATCACAATGGCCTCGATCGCGATCGGCGCGCTCGGCGAGCCCGCGGTCGCGCACGTGCTCGAGCCGCTGCTCGGCCACGCGCTGGGTCACGCGGCAGCGGTAGCGATCTCGGTGATCGTCGCCTACCTGCTGATCACGATCGCTCAGACGATCGTCGGCGAGATGGTCCCGAAGCTGTACGCGATCCAGCACGCGGAGGGCGTCGCCCGGCGGACCGCGCGGCCGCTGCAGTTCTTCCGGATGCTGTTTCACCCCTTCATCCTGCTGCTCAACGCCGCCTCGAACAGCATGCTCCGTGCGCTCGGGACGGACCCGAACGCGACGCCGGAGGGGGGGACCCCCGATGAGCTCAAGCGGCTGATCGCGGAGTCCCAGACTGGCGGCCACCTCGACGTCGGCGAGGCGAGCATGCTGACCGGCGTCTTTCACCTCCACGAGCAGGAGGCGCGCCAGGTGATGACGCCGATCCCGGCCGTCGTCACCGTCGACGTCTCCGAGACGGTCCACGACGCGCTCGAGCGCTGCGTCTCGACCGGGCATTCGCGACTGCTCGTCACCGAGGACGACAACCCGGACCGCATCAAGGGGATCGTCCATGTCAACCAGCTTGTGAAACTGCTGATGTCGAAAGGGGAGGACGCGCACTTCGACGGACTCGTCCGCCAGGCCCCGATCGTGCCCGAGACGAAGCCGCTCGACGACCTGCTCGCCGACCTGCAGCGCGAGCGGACCGAGCTCGGGATCGTGATCGACGAGTACGGCCGCACGGCGGGGATCGTCACGATCGAGGACATCATCGAGGAGGTCGTCGGCGAGATTTCCGACGAGACCGATCCGGCGGGCGGCGCGATCCGCCGGCTCGCGAACGGCGACTGGTTCGTGCGCGGCCACGTCGCGGTGACCGACCTCGAGGACTACGGGCTCGAGCTGCCGGTCGATACGGACGCGTACAACTCGGTCGGCGGCTTCGTCTTCGCCGAGCTCGGCCGGCTGCCCAAGCGCGGTGACACGATCGCGGCCAACGGCTATTCGATCCGGGTCGAGTCGGTGCGCGAGAACCGGATCGAGGCAGTCCGGATCCGGCAGCGCCCCGCGGCCACGCCCTGACGTCGCGACTGCACCGCCGCCGTGCGATCCCCGCGCGGTGACGGGGTCGAGCGTGGGTTACCACATCCTCGCGGCATTCGTTACATTTCACGATTGCGCAACAGCCGGGTGAGCCGCTCGTAGCAGCGCAACACCTTTCCCGGTGGTTGAGAGGAGAGAGAAGCCGGCCTCACGGGGCCGGCTTCGCCATCTCTTGGGTCAGTGCTGCACTAGCCGCCTCCCGGCGCGCGTCTCCCGAGGTGGCACAAAAAAAGAAGCCGGCCCGCTGGGGACGGGCCGGCTTCGTGCTTCTGGGGAGGAGGTGCTGCTATGAGGTACGTCGCGATCGAAAGGATGCGCTGTGCACCTGAACGCGTCCTAAATCCTTACTCGTACTTGTAGAAGCCCTCGCCGGCCTTGCGTCCGAGCGCGCCGGTTTCGACAAGTTCGGCCAGCTTTTGCGGGACGTCGAGCTTGAGCGCGATGCCGATCGCCTGCGAGACGTCGAGCCCGACGAAGTCGAGCAGCGCAAGCGGCCCCATCGGGACGCCGGCGCCGAGCGTCATGCACGTGTCGATGTCCTGCGCCGCCATACCGGTCTCGGCCAGCAGCTCGACCGCGCTGAACAGGTAGGGGAACAGCAAGCGGTTGACGACGAAGCCGGCAATATCCGGCACTTCGACCGGCGTCTTGCCGAGCGCCTCGCACAGCGCGAGCGCGCGGCTGCGCGTCTCCTCGGTCGCTTCGGGCGGGAACGCAAGCTCGATCAGCTGCATCCGCGGTACGGGGTTGAAGACGTGCAGCCCGACGAACTGCTCGGGGTGACCGCTCGCCTGTGACAGCTCGGCGATCGACAGCGACGAGGTCGTCGTCGCGAGTACCGCCCCGCTTCCGGCGTGCCGTGCGAGCTCTCCGAGGTCGGCGAGCATCGCCGCCTTCTGACCGTGGTGTTCGAGGATCGCCTCAACGAGAAACGTCGCGTCGCGGAGGGCGTCGAGGTCGGTGACCACGGTCACACGGGCTGGGTCGACGTCCTCCAGTTTCGAGCAGGCCTTTGCGACCGATGCCCGTGCGCGCTCGGCGGATTCTTCGGAACGGGCCCACAGCAGCACGTCGCCGAGCCCGGCTGCTGTCGCCGCGAGTCCGCACGCGATCGTGCCCGCGCCGGCGATCCCAAGTCGTTCATCCATGGGCGGGTACAGTACGGAACCGTTCATTTAGGCGCGGACTCCCTGCGGGCGCGCGAAAAAAAATCACCAACGGCCCGTGGGAAGCGGGCTAGGCTCTGCGGCGAGCGTGAGTCCGACCTCCGCACCCAGTCCGCAGCAGCCCGCGGTGGCGCTGCGTCACCGTCCAAGCGTCGAGCAGATGACTGCTGACCAGCTCACCTCGCTGCGGCAGGCGATCTCGGCAACGCAAGCGATCAGCGACGACCGCGGCTACCAGCACTGGGCCGGGATCCACGGGCTGCCGCTGCCGATGTACTGCCAGCACGGTACGCCGCTGTTCCTGCCGTGGCACCGGGCATACCTGTACTTCTTCGAGCTCGCGCTCCGCGACCAGGTGCCCGACGTCGTGTGGCCGTGGTGGGACTGGTCAGTCGACCAGCAGATTCCCGATGCCTACAACGCACGTCGCGTCGACAATGCGCCGAACCCACTGTTCAACTCGCCGATCCAGCCGTCCGGCCGCGACGGTGGGCCGCCCCGCACCAACCGCCAGCCCGGAGCGCCCGACGCGCCGCCGCTGCCGACGCCCGACCAGGTCCAGGCGGTCGTCGACCTCGATGATTTCATGGACTTCCAGACGCAGCTCGAGGACATCCACAACGGCGTGCACGTGTGGGTCGGCGGGACAATGGGCGAGATTCCGACCGCGGCATACGATCCGGTCTTTTACGCACATCACACGATGATCGACCGCATCTGGCGTCTGTGGCAGCTCGCGCACCCGCAGGTCGGCCCACCCGCCGCGCTGCTCGATCAGGCGCTTCCGCCGTTTCAGATGACCGTCGCGCAGACGCTCGACCCGTCCGCGCTCGGATACGACTACGCCGCATCGACGGCCGGTGCCCCGGGGACGAACGGCTGATGGTCTCACGCTACGTCTCAGCGCCGATTGAGCTCTCTCCCGCGGCCGCGTCAGGGGACTACTCGCGCGCGGATCTGATCTTCCACGGGGTCGACCACTCACTGGCGTCCTACGAAGGACGCGTCTACATCAACGCACCCAAGGTGAACGCGTCGGCCGGACGCGACCACCCAGCGTATGCGGGCTCGTTCCACATCTTCGGCCACGGCGGCTGCTTCGGGGATGTCGGCCACTGCGACATCCCGACGGGGCCGCGCGACCCGTTCGACGTGCGACAGGCCCACCCGCTGACGCCGGTGGCAAAGGTCGTGATCGTCACCGATGCGCTCAAGCGCGCGATCGCCAAAGCGGGCGGCGACTCGATCACGGTGACGGTCATCTGCGTCGCGCCCGCGAAAGATTCGAACGAGTACCTGAAGTTCGACGAGGTCCGGCTCCTCACCTACCGGTAGCGGGACTAGTCAGCCTGCTCGGTCGGGTGGTGCGGTCGGGCGGTGCGGTTCGGGGCGGTGTCGGCTGGCGCCGAGCCTGGGCCTTCGGCCTGGGGTGGGAGATCTGCCCGGTATCTGGCTGAGGAAGGGGTGGGTGCGGGGCGCCGACGGGCCTGCACAACGTGAAGAAGCTCCACGGCGTCGCAACGTTTTGCCAGATAAGCACCGTGGCGGTGCCTTTCGTAAAAACCGTCGAACGTGGCGCGGACTTTTTCACGTTATGCCGCCCGGGGCCGTCGCTCGCGAGGGTTGCGGAGGCGGGTGCGCCATTGACGGGACTCGCGCTCAAGGCCGACCGCACGATCAAGGCGGTCCGAAAGCGCCGGTCCCGTCAGGGGCGTACGTGCCGAAGCGGCGCCGGTCCCGTCAGGGGCGCACGTGCCGAAGCGGCAAGACACTGCGCCACCCGCTCACAGCCCTTGAGGCAGCGCCCACCTCAGCCCGTTATCTAGTCCGCCTGCTCGGTCGGGCGGATCAGGATCTCGTTGACGGCCATTCGCCAGGGCCGCGTGACGATGTAGACGACCGCTTCTGCGATGTCGCTCGCCTGAAGCAGTTCGACCTCGGCGAAGCGCTTGCGCATCTGCTCCTGGATCTCTGGTCGGTTATGCGTGCGCAATTCGGTGTCGACGGCGCCGGGCTCCACGAGCGAGACCCGCACGTGACGGCGCGCGATCTCCATCCGCACCGATTCGCTGAATGCCCCGACTCCGTGCTTGGTGAGGTTGTAGACATTGCTGCCGGGGCGCACGGTACGGCCCGCCACCGAGCTGACGGTGACGAGATCGGCGACCCGTCTGGGGCTGTCCTCGGCGGCCTGCAACAGGTGGGGAAGGGCGGCATGCGTGCAGTAGACGACGCCGGCGGCGTTGACGTCGAGCATCCGCTGCCAGTCCTCGAGCGGCGCGCCGACCGCAGGACCGAGCAGCATCAGGCCGGCGTTGTTGACGAGCGTGTCGAGGCGCCCGAGCTCGGACACGGTCCGTGTGACCGCGGCGTGCGCCTGCTCGGCTGAGCTGACGTCGAGCTCGATCGGCAGGGCGGTCCCGCCGACGGCGCGGATCCGGTCGGCAAGCCGCTCGAGCCGGTCGATCCTGCGCGCGCCGATCGCGACCGCAGCGCCCCGTTCGGCGAGCGCGATCGCCGTCGCCTCGCCGATGCCGCTCGACGCGCCGGTGACGAGCGCGACCGTGCCCTGCAGCGAGTCCGCCGTCACGCCGCGTCCCAGCGAAAGCCGACGTCCGACGGCGTCGGTTGCAGCGGGCTCGATGGGAGCCCCGGCGGCGGCTCGTTCTGGTTGTAGTCCGATGGCGCGATGTCGTTCGGCGTGTCGGGATGGAACAGCGACGCGAGGTACTGCGCCTGGCCGCGTCCGGGCCCAAGCTCGAACTGGCCGCCCCCGTACGCCCCGATGCCGTGCTCGGCGCAGTAGTCATACGTCGCGCACAGCTTCGCGAGGCCACCGATCCGCGATGGCTTGATGTTGACCATCCTCGGCGGGAACGGGAGCGCCTCGATGTCGGCGATCGAGTGGATCGGCGCGTCCCACGTGATCCGATCGTGGTGCTCGGCGAGCACCGCCGCGGTCGCCGACGTGACAACGTCCGGATCCTCGATCCAGGCGTCGGGGAACGCGGTCACAACGCGCTCGTACAGAACCGGATCCGGTGGCTGGTCGACGACCGTGCCGTGATACAGGCTCTTGAAGTCGACCGAGTCGACGGCGCCCGTAACGACGAGCTGATCGATCAGCTCCGGCGTCCAGGAACTCGTCGGGTCGAGCTTGAAGCGCAGCGTGGGGTAGACCGCGAGCCGTCGCTCGATCGGCTCGATGCTGGGCGGCTCGCCGAGCCGCAGCGAGACGACGAACGTGAGTGGCTGAGGGGGCCGGGCGAGCGCCTCGTGCAGGGACTTGCCGGCCTGACGGAGCGCGAGGTCCAGAGCGGCGCTGTGAAACGTCCAGCGGCGGTAGAGCCGCGAGACCTCGCGCTTGGGCTCGACCGGGAAGAGGTCGAGCGAGTCGATCAGCGCGCAGAAGTCCCCGAGCGCGTACGTACCGCTCAGCCTGTGCGTGGGGCCCGCGCCCTGAAGCGCGACATGGTCGTCCGCGTCGTAGACGACATCCTCGCCGACGCCCTCGTGGCCGTCACCATGGAGATGAACGATCGTGCTGAGCCGCTCGAAGCCGCTCGAGACCTCGGCCCGCAGGCCCTCGAGCGTGTAGCCGTCGACGACCAGCGGGAGATCGGACAGGAGGTCGAACGTCGCCACCGCCGACAGCATATTGGGGGCGCGTCAGCTGCTGCCCTCGGGCTCTCGCGCGCCGGCGCCGGCACCGCTGCCGGCACCGCTGCCGGCGCCGGCCTCGAGCCGCGCGACGAGTTCGTCGAGCCGCAGCTCCTGCAGTCCCGCACTGACGGCCTCGAGCTCGCCGGCGCAGTACTCGACGAGGTCCCGCCCCTCCTTGACGAGGTCGAGCGTCTCCCGAAGGCCCGCGTCGCCGGAGTCGAGGCGGCGGATGATCTCCTCGATCCGCGCGACGGCGGACTCGTAGCTCGGCTCGGTCATCCGGCCACGTCGGCATCGACGGTGTCATCGTGGAAGCGGAGCCGGAGCGCGCCGGCTGCGCGCGCAGCGGCGGCCGATCCGAGCGGCTCCCCGGCGCGGTCCTCGACGAGCGCGTACCCGCGAGCGAGCGTGCGTTCCGGGTCGTGGGCGGCGAGCGCCAGCGCGAGCCGTTCGAGCTCGGTGCGCCGCTTCGCATTGTCTGAGCCCGCGGCGCGCGTGGCGCTGCGCCCGAGGACGAGCAGGTGGACGCCGGCGCGCGTGCGGCCCTGCTCACAGGCGCGCCGGGCGCTCGCGCGCAGCTCGCGCAGGAGCTGGTGCAGACGGTGGCGGTGCTTGACGACGTGGCCGGCGGGCGCCCGCGCAATGTGGCTGAGCGCGCGGGCGCGGTCGACGACCGCGCGGCGTCCGTGGCCACGCAGGCGGCGTGCGGACGACGCCAGGTCCGCGCGCGCGGTCCGGCAATCGATCGGGACTGCCGCCTCGGCCGCATGGGTCGGGGTCGAGCACGAGACGGCGGCGACGTCGTCGATCAGCGTGCGGTCGGTGTGATGTCCCACCGAGGCGATCACGGGCACGCGCAACAATGCGACGGTCCGGCAGAGCGCCTCGTCGCAGAACGCGAACAGGTCCGCGAGCGAGCCTCCACCGCGTGCGACGATCACCACCTCGACCTCCTCGACGGCGGCGAGCTCGCGCAGTGCGGCCGCGATCCGCGGTGCGGCCCGGCGATCCTGCACCGGGGCGAACGCCCAGACGAGGCGGCCGCCCCAGCCGCGCCGGCGCAGCCCGGCGAGCACGTCGTCGCGCGCCTTCCCCTGCTCGCCGGTCACGACGCCGATCGTCCGCGGCAGCAGCGGGCGCGGCAAGCGCTTCTGCGGCTCGAACAGCCGGTCGGCGGCGAGCCGGCGGCGCAGGCGCTCGAGCTGGACGAGCAGGTCGCCCTCGCCTTCGATCCGCAGCTCGGTCACGGCGAACGTGAAGCTCGGCGACGACGTGGCACTGCCGGGGTAGTAGTCGCAGCCGCCGCCGACGACGATCCGCATCCCGTCGGCGAGCGCCATGCGCAGCGCGTCGAACTCCTCGCGCCACATCGAGCACGGGAGCGCGCCCCGGGTGTCCCGCAGCTCGAAGTAGACGCGGGCGCGGCCGGGCGTGAACCCCCACACCTCGCCGATGAGCTGGACGCGCGCGAACTGCCGCAGCCGCTGCTTAAGCTGGGCGGCGTACGAGCCGACCGGGAACGGGCCGGGCAGGTCGCTGCCGGTCTCGGCGCCCGCGGCGCTTGACTCGATGGATGCCATCTCGTCGCGAGGCTAGCGCCCGGACTCGACGGCACCGTGTCAGGCGTCGACCTGCTCGGGCGCGGCGGAGCCGATCGTCTCGAGCGTGTGCTCCGTGTAGGGATTCTCGACCGCGAGCGGGTCGCCGGAGCCGGCAACCCGCTCACCGCCGATCAACATCCGGCTCACGCTGCTGTCAGTCCTGCGGAGCAGGCACGACGAGCACCGGGCGGTGCGAGATGTGGAGCAGCTTGTGCGGGGTCGATCCGATCAGCGCTCCGTAGATCGGGCTCTCGCCGTGCGTGCCGACGACGATCAGCCGCGCGTCACGCTCGTCCGCGAGATCGACCAGGGCCTGGGCCGCCGACTTCTCGACGAGCACGGCATCGACATCACCGTCCTCGGCGGCGGCGATCCCGGCCGCCTCCTCGACGCGCTTGTGCGCCAGCTCCCGCAGCGCCGCGGCGTAGTCCTGGACCTCGCCCGCCATCGGGTTGACCCCGTAGCCGAACGCGATCGTGACCTTTTCCTTGTAGGCCTTGCCGACGTCGAGCGCGGCCCGCAGTGCCGCCTTCGCGCCATCGGAGCCGTCGTAGCCGACGATGATCCCGCTGCTCATGAGGTCTGACCTGCCGGAGCGTGGGCGAGGATCGCGGGATCGACGACCTGGCTCTTGCGCTTGAAGAACTCAGGCATTGTGATCCGTTGGACGATCATCCCGACGAGCCCGAGAATGATCGTGAACAGGGCGATCGCGATCGGCGAGCCGATTCCGAGGAACGGCTTCGCATAGCCCGCGTGGGGCTTGGAGTAGTCGATCACGGCCTTGACCAGCACCCACGCGAGGATCAGTCCGCCGACGAGCGGAAGGACCGCGATGAAGAAGAAGTTCCTGGCGCTGTCGAACAGGTGCTTGCGGTAGTAGAAGACGCAGGCGAATCCGGTGATCCCGTAGTAGAAGGCGATCGTCAGTGACAGCGAGGTGAACGCGTCCGCGATCAGGTTGTCGTGGCTGGTGAGCGACAGCACGATGTAGACGATCATCGAGACGGTGCCCATCCAGATCGTCGAGAAGCCGGGCGAGAGGAACCGCGGGTTGACGGTGCCGAACCGCTTGGGGATCGCGCCGGCGCGACCCATCGACAGCGTCGTCCGCGCCGTCGGGAGGATCGTGGTCTGCGTCGATGCCGACGCCGAGCTGAGGATCGCGATGATCAGGATCTTGTCCAGGCCGGAGCCGAGCACGCCTTTGCCGAGCGGCGCGAACACGTCGCTGGAGTTGTTCACGAGCGAGTCGACACCGCCGTATGCCTGCGCAGCGGTCGCCACCAGCACGTAAATCGCGACGAGCACGAACGTCGAGAGGACCGCGGCCCGCCCGGGTGCGGTGCTCGGGTCCTCGGTCTCTTCGTTGACGCTGACGCCCGAGTCCCACCCCCAGTAGATGAAGATCGCGAGCAGGATGCCGCCGTTGAGCGCGCTCGCGCTCGCGATGTCAAACGGGTTGAACCACGACCACGCCGGCGTGATCGAGTGCGGAGGGTGGTTCGCGTACACCTTGATCAGAGCGACGATCGCGAAGATCATCAGCGTGAAGAACTCCATCGCCAAGAGGAACTGCTGGGTGCGGGCCGACAGCTCGATCCCGATGTAGCAGATCGCGGTCATGATGATGATCCAGGCGATTCCCACGGCGACGACCTCGGCGGTGGTCGGCGTGACCCCGAAGAGCTGGAAGGTGTAGTTGCCGGCGACATCGGCGAGGCTCGGCATCACGAGCACGTCGGCGACGACGATCGCCCAGCCCCCCTGCCACCCGAGCCACGGCCCGAACGCCTTCGTCACCCACGCAAACGTGGTGCCGCAATCCGGGTCGGCCCGGTTCATCCAGTAGTAGGCGGCCGCGATGAACGCCATCGGGAAGAACGCGACGATGATCACCGCCGGGGACTGAACTCCGAGCGCCGGCACCGCCGCGATGAATCCGAGCGTTGCCGCGAGGCTGTACCCGGGCGCGACCGAGGCCACGCTGATGACCATGTTCGAGACGAACGAGATGGCGTTCTTCTTGAGGCCCTTGTCCTCGACCGTGATCCCGGACGGCTGGGCTATCGTCGCGCTTTCCAAGGCGACCTCTCTCTCTACTACGGATGGTTGTATCGGTCCCGCTCACGTTGGACGGATTGTCCGGGCGACGGGATCGGCGGGATTCTGTGCCGCCCGGAGCAAGACCGCAAGTGTCTGATGGCCGAACCGGACGATTGCGCTTTGTACGGGACGTCCAAGGCCAGATGGCGCAAGCCAACGGTGTGCTCAGGGCGCCGGTTCCGGCGTGACGCTGCGCAGCGGCGTGAGACCGGGCTCGGCCTGATGGCCGCGGATCTCTCCCTCGAACGCGAGGCGATCGAGCCGCGCGATCTCCTGCTCGCCCTCGATCCGCGCCGGATGACCGGCGGGGAGATCGCGGATCAGCGCGCGGATGCGGTTGCGCAGCTGCAGCGCGAAGTGGGGTGTCGAGGCGCCCATCAGCTGGCGGACATCGTCGATCGTGACCTGACGGCCCTCACGCAGACGATCTGGATGCTCAGCCTGGCTCATTTCTGCGGTACCACCTCCAGGAGGTTGTCAAGCTCGGCTTGGACGGACACCGTGATCGCGGAAGTGTCGCCGATCACCCAGGCGTGGTTGTAGACCGCGGCCGTCGGACCCTCCTGCGTGTATCCCGGCGTCGCATAGTTGAGGAAGTAGTTCAGCACGGGCGAGGGGAGCATGGCCGGGTTCTGGATGAGCAGTTGCGGCCCGTAGTCGCCGCTGCCCGACAGCGGTGCCGCTGCGGCAGCGTCGAGCGTCTGAGCGGCGTTGAGCAGCACGTACCCATGGCCGGGGCTGCGCATCGCCCAGCCGAAACTGCCGGGAACGTGCGCGCACGGCTGGCCGTAGGGACACGGAGGGTCGCGATAGACCGCGAACGCCACCGAGTTGGCGGCGGGATCCGGGCCGCCCACCCGCTTCACCGTTCCGTACTTGCGAAGCTGCGCAACGACGCTGTTGGAGATCACGCTCGCGGGGCCGAGCACGTAGATGTGCGGGTGCTGATGGGCCAGCAGCGCCTGCGCCGTCGCGCTCGGAACCGACGAGCTCTTGACGAACAGGACCGAGTCGCCGCTCTCCGCAGCCCAGCCGGCGGCCGGCATCGCATACGCCGGATTGTCGCCCGACGCGATCACGACATCCGACGAGGCGGTGCCGTGGGCCGCGCTCGCGAACCGGTCGATCGCCGCGGCGAGCGTGTACGGATCGCCGCCGGAGATGGCCTGCGTGCGGGCGCCGCCGACGTTCGGGACGTCGCCGATCCGGATCACCTGCGCTCCCGCCACGACACCTGACCCGGTCGGCGCGAGCTGCGTGAGCGCATCGCTCGTGGCCTTCGGCAGCGCCGAGCTGCCGGACAGCAGGATCGGCGCCTTGATCGGCGGCGCCATCAGCACCGAGGCGGCGATCGCGGCCTGCCAGTCGTCGGTCGGCGCGAGCGTGACCACGGACGGATGCGTTCCGGTTGCCTGGGACGGGAACACCGCCAGCGCGACGCCGGCGGCGTCCGCGATCGGGTCGCTGCCCGCGACCCGGGTCGTGTTCTTCGTCGCGAGTGCGGGGAATCCCAGCTTGGCCGGTGCGTTGGGCGTGCGGGACTTGACCGCGGTGCCCTGGCCGGGCACGACGACGACCTCGGTCGTGGTGCCGCCGCAGGCGCCGAGCGCGAGGGCGCTGAGCGCGAGGGTGCTGAGCGCGAGCGCGCCGAGCCGTGCGGCGGTCGAGAGGAGGGCGTGCGGTGGTCGCATCTGGGAAGGACGTTAGCGGCGGGCTCCATCGCCGGGCCATCCGCCAAGCGGGGCAGGAAACGGCAGCGGGGCGGCGAAGTCAGTGTGGACGGAGTGTGCCAGCGAGCATGCCGCCGCAACAATCTGTATATTGGGCAATGCCTAATCCGCGGGCTCCAATAATCCGCGGAGCGGGGGACCCACATCCCTAGGGGCTAATCCCGCGGTGAATCCGCGAGAGGCGCAGGCTCTTTTAGCGCCAGCCCGACAGCTAACCCCGCAGGCCGACGAAAGAGGATGACTTGCGGGTCTTGCGACTCATACTTCCAAGCCTTGCTATGTCAGCCTTGGTCGGCGCCCCGAGTGCGCTCGCGGCCGGCGGCGGGGCGAGTCCCAGCGGCAGTGGCGCGGCGGCGCCGGCGCCGACCACCACCGCGACCACGACGACCGGCGCGACGGTCAATTCGGGTGGCGGCGGGATCTCAGCGCCACCGCCGGGCGTCAGCACCCCCACGCGTCCGATCGTCCCGGGCGCCGTCGCCAAGATCATCAACGGCGTCGCGTATGCCCCGTCCTGGGCCCCGATTCAGGTCCAGGAGGCGATCTGGGCAGGCAACCAGATCCGCCGCAAGCCCTACATCTGGGGCGGCGGTCATCAGAGCTTCATCGCCGCCGGCTACGACTGCTCGGGTTCCGTGTCCTACGTCCTGCACGCTGCCGGCCTGCTCAAGACCCCGTTTGACTCGAGCGACTTCATGAAGTGGGGCCTCAAGGGCCTCGGCCACTGGATCACCGTCTACACGAACCCCGGCCATGCGTTCGTTCAGATCGCCGGGATCCGGTTCGACACCTCCGCCGAGGCCGACTCGAACCCACCACCGGGATCGGGTCCGCGCTGGCGCCCGCTGTTCCAGCATCCGCAGGGCTTCAGCGCGCGCCACTTCGCCGGTCTGTAGCCGTCCTTTCTGCGTCGCGTCGCCTGCGCGCCCCCTGCACTAGGCCTGCACGCCCTCCCGATCCCGGTGAGCCTTGATCTCGGCCCGCTCGGCCAGCCGGTTGGCCCGCCGCAGCTCGGCCTCGCGCATGCGGCGCTGCTCGGTCGGGGTCTCGGCGATGACCGGCGGGACGGCGGCAGGGTGGCCGTCGTCGTCCAGCGCCACCATCGTCAGGTAGGCGGTGTTCGTGTGGCGGATCTCGCCGGTGCGCGGGTTCTCTGACAGGACCCGCACTCCGACCTCCATCGACGTGCGCCAGGCGGCGTTGACGGTCGCGGTGAACGTGACGAGCTCGCCGATCTGGATCGGGACGAGAAACGCCATCCGATCCATGCCCGCGGTCACGACGCGGCGGCGCGAATGCTTGACGGCAGCGAAGCCTGCCGCCTCGTCGGCGAGCTTCATGATGGTCCCTCCGTGGACGTTTCCGGCGTTGTTCGCGTCGCCGATCCCCATCAGGCGTGCGAGAACAGTCGTCGACTCCGATGCCAGCTTCCCATTCATCCTCGGTACGCTACATCCAGCTTTTCTCATAACCCGCCAAGGAGGATGCGATGCCGGGCCTTTCCGGGCGCATGTCGACAGTCATCAAAGCCAAGATCTCGAAGCTGCTGGATCGTGCCGAGGATCCGTCGGAGACCCTCGACTACAGCTATCAGAAGCAGATCGAGCTCCTGCAGAACGTCAAGAAGGGCATCGCCGACGTCGTCACCTCCAAGAAGCGCCTCCAGTTGCAGGAGGCGAAGATGAAGGAGCAGGTCGTCAAGCTCGACACGCAGGCGCGCCAGGCCTTGGCCGCCGGCAACGAGGAGCTGGCACGGACGGCGCTCGAGCGTAAGAACGTCGTGCAGACGGAGCTGCAGTCGCTCGACACGCAGATCGCGCAGCTCGAGCAGCAGCAGGAGCAGATGACCGCCTCGGAGCAGAAGCTGCGGACCAAGCTCGAGCAGTTCCGCTCCAAGAAGGAGGTCATCAAGGCCCAGTACTCGGCCGCCGAGGCGCAGGTGCGGATCTCGGAGGCCGCGACCGGCGTGGGCGAGGAGATGGCGGATGTCGGACTCGCGATGCAGCGCGCGCTCGACAAGACGGAGAACATGAAGGCCCGCGCCGATGCGGTCCAGGAGCTCGAGGCGGCCGGCACGTTCGACGACCTGACCGCGCTCGGCCCCGGCGAGGACGACATCGACCGGCAGCTCAAGCAGCTCTCGAGCCAGAGCGAGGTCGATTCCGAGCTCGAGAAGATGAAGGCCGAGCTCGGCACCGGCTCCTCGGCGCCGGCCGGCCAGCTGGGCGCGGGTGGCGGCTCGGGCCCGAGCACATCCGAGGAGGCGGCTCAGTGATCGTCCGGATCGCAACCGAAGGGCAGTACGAGCTCGAAGACGGCGCGATCGCGAAGCTGAACGAACTCGACAACGCAGCTGTCGCCGCCTGCGACGCGGGCGACGAAGCGCGGTTTCGCTCGGTCTACGGCGAGCTGCTCGAGCTGATCCGCAACGAGGGCCGGCGTCTCGACGAGAGCGAGCTCGAGGGCTCCGATTTGATCCTGCCGCCGCCGGACGTTTCGCTTGAGGAGGCCAAGGCCGAGTTCAGCGGCGAGGGGCTGATCCCGGGTTGAGCTGACTGAGGGGCGCCGGCCCGCTACGCCGACGGGTCGCCGACCGGCAGCTCTAGGTCGACGCGGTCGTGGAGCTCTGCTCCGCTTGTCGAGGCGAACACCTTCGCCAGCCCAAGCGAGTTCCACGGGTCGACGATCAGGCAGCCGGGGGCGGAGGCGCCGTAGATCAGCGCACGAGCCTCCGGCGTCTCAAACGCCGAGTGGTTGGTGGCGACCATGATCACCTCGGCGTTGCGCACCGCCTCGTCGAGCGGCACCGTCATCGAGTGCGCGTGCGGGTCGCACACGCTCACCTCGGCGAGCTCGCGCTCGAGCAGCCGCACGAGCTTGTGCGAGAGGGAGTCGCGCTCGTCGTCGGAGTCGCGCTTGAAGCCGAGCCCAAGGACGGCCACCTTGCGTCCGGCGAGCGAACCCAGCCGCGACTTGGCGCCCTCGACGAGGAACAGCGGCACCGACTCGTTCACGCGCGAGACCGCGAGCAGCATGCCGGGCGCGTGCGAGCGCTCCTCGCTGAACGCGAAGTCCTTCCGCAGGCACGTGCCCGCCGTGAGCCCGGGCGAGGCCATCTGGCCGCGGGGATAGTCGCGGTTGATCAGCTCGATCACGTCGAACACGTTCGCGCCGTACATCTCGCAGTCCATCATCAGCAAGTTCGGCAGGGCGAACACCGTGTAGCGGAGGATGTTGGCCCAGATCTTGGCGAGCTCCGCCTGAACCGCGGTCGTGCGCAGGATCGGCGCGTCGAACGCGCTGAACAATTCCGCCGCTCGCTCGATCGACTCGCCCTCGAGGCCGCCGATGATGCACGGCAGCGAGTCGATCTCTTCGAGGAAGCGGCCGCCGGCGATCCGCTCCGGACAGTGCACGACGAAGATGTCCTCGCCGGCGCGCAGGCCCCGGCGTTGCTCGATGTAGCCCGCGACGAACTCGGTCGTGCCCGGCGCGACCGTCGAGCGCAGGATGATCGCGTGACCCGGTGAGAGCACCGGTAGCAGGCCGTCGAGCGCCGACCGGATGTCGCGCATGTCGATCTCGATGTGGGAGAACGACGGCGTGCCGAGCGTGAGGATGATGTCGCGCGCAGCGGCGGCATCCGAGACGCGGTCAGACAGCTCCAGCCGGCCGCTCGCGATGACGCGCTCGAGCAGCTCCTGGGTACCCGGCTCATCGAACGGCATCCGGGCGGATCGCACCGCCTCGAGCCGATCGACGTCGCGGTCGACGCCGAGCACACGCAGGCCGCGGTCCGCGAAACACAGCGCAAGCGGAAGCCCAACCCTGCCCAGCCCAATGATCGACACATTGGCACTCATCGCGATCGACAACAGTAGCGATTGATGGGTCTTTAACGGTACGGACGCCCCGTTTGTTTCCCGTCTGCCGATGCCCGTGCGCCTACGCCGGCGCGACCGGGATCCCGCGGATGCTCTCGCCCTTGAGCAGCGCGTGATCGGCGTCAACCATCATCCGGATCAGTCGCTCGAACGTGACCTCCGGCTCCCAGCCGAGCTCGCGGCGAGCCTTGCTCGGGTCGCCGAGCAGGTGCTCGACCTCGGCCGGGCGCATGAACTCCGGGTCGACGACGAGGTGCGGCTCGACCGGGAGTCCGGCGTGGTCGAACGCGACCTCCACGCAGTCGCGCACCGAGTGCTCCTCGCCAGTCGCGATCACATAGTCGCTCGGGTGATCCTGCTGCAGCATCAGCCACATCGCCTTGACGTAGTCGCCGGCATACCCCCAGTCGCGCTTGGCATCGAGGTTCCCGAGCCGCAGCTCGTGCATCAGGCCGAGTTTGATCGCCGCCGCGTGGTAGGTGATCTTGCGCGTGACGAACTCGAGGCCGCGGCGCGGCCCCTCGTGGTTGAACAGAATCCCGCTGGTCGCGTGCAGTCCGTAGGACTCCCGGTAGTTGACGGTAATGAAGTGCCCGTAGCACTTCGCCACGCCATACGGCGAGCGCGGGTAGAACGGGGTCCGCTCGGTCTGGGGGACCTCGCGCACCGCGCCGTACATCTCGCTCGACGATGCCTGGTAGAAGCGAGCGTCTGGACACACCTCGCGCATCGCTTCGAGCATCCGGGTCACGCCGACGCCGGTGAACTCGGCGGTCAGCGTCGGCTGCACCCAGGAGGTCGCCACAAACGACATCGCCGCGAGGTTGTAGATCTCGTCAGGCTGCGCGGCGCGCAGGGTGTCGACGAGCGAGCGCTGGTCGAGCAGGTCGCCCTGGTGCAGCTGGACCTTGTCGCGGACGTGCTCGATCCGGTCGAACTTCTCCGTTGAGGAGCGCCGGACCATGCCGTGCACCTCGTAGCCCTTCTCGAGCAGCAGGTCGGCGAGATGCGATCCGTCCTGGCCGGTGATCCCGGTGATCAACGCGCGCTTCGTCATCGGCTCAGCTCCTCACCGTCTGCCAGTTGGCGGCCATCCAGTCGGCGGTCATGCGGATCCCGTCGCGCAGCGACACCTTGGGCTCCCAGCTGAGCACGCGCCTGGCCTTCTCGCCGGACAGGATCCGCCGTTGGACATCGGTCGCGTAGGGCTGCGCGACCGATTCGAGCTCGAACTCGTCGGGGTCGTTGCCGCAGGCCTCCCAGACGATCGCGCCGAGCTCGGCGATCGTGACCTCCTCCGAACTCGTCAGGTTGAAGTCCTGATGGAGCCCGGCCGGAGAGGACATCGCCGTCACGATCCCGTCTGCGGTGTCGTCGAAGTGCGTGAACGCCCGCGTCTGCGTGCCCGAGCCGAAGATCTGCAGCGGCCGCTGGCCGGCGAGGACCTTGCCGATCAGATCCGGGATCACGTGCGTGATTCCTGGCTCCTCGTCGGGAAGCTCGCCCGGCCCATACGCGTTGGCGGGACGGCAGATCGTGTACGGAAAGCCGAATTGCTCGTTCGCGGCGCGGCAGTACACCTCGCCTGCAAGCTTCGAGAACCCGTAGGCAGACTGCGGAGTGGGGCAGTCGGGCAGGTAATCCTCGGTCGTCGGGAAGACCTCGGCACGCTCGAACACCATCGACGAGGAGATGTACACGAACCGCTCGACGTCGTGGCGGACGGCGGCGCTGAACAGGGCGTTGTTGAGCGCGCTGTTGACCTCGGTGAGCGTGAGCGGGAGCTTGTGGAAGTTGGCGATGCCGCCGACGATCGCGGCCAGGTGGATCACATGCGTGCACCCACGCACCGCGCGCTCGGCCTCATCGGGATCACGAAGGTCGCCGCTGACCACCTCGCACGTGTCCCGTGCCCAATCGGACAGCTCGCGCTGGTCGGCGGCGCGGATCTCGTAGCGGGCGTCAGCGATCAGATTCCTGAGAACGGCGGTGCCGACGTTGCCGGCGGCGCCCGTGACAAGTACGCGATTCATGGCCGCGCCAATCTAGCAATCGACCTCCGGGCGGGTGCCCGCGCTCGGCGACCGGGTCGATCGTCAGATCGGGATCCCCCACAGGGGGAACCAGCGCTCGAGTTCCTCTTCGACCGGCAGCTCCTTTCCGATCTGCGCCTTGAGCACGAGCTCGCGCTCGTTGTCGCGCTGCTGCTCGCCGCCCGCGGGGACGAACGGATAGAAGCTGCCCCGCTTGTAGTTGTAGATCCAATACAGCGGCCGCTTCGTGTTCGTGTCCTCGAACGCAAACACCGCACACAGCACCCGATCGCCATATCCGCCGGTCTCGAGCGCCCCGCTGACCGCATTGATGCCGACGGCGAGATCGTCGAAGCTCTGCCCGCGCAGGATCAGCCACCGGAACCCGTACGTGTCGTCGGTGCTTTCGATCGTCGTCCCGCTCTCGCCGGCGGTCGCCTTGACGACCTCCTCCATGTCGCGGACGATGCCCAGGAAGTCGGCGGTCGCGAGCGGCTGAAAGACGATCGCCGCAGCGCCTCGGGGCGTGATCCCCAGGCTCGTCTCAAACGTGACGTTTGCGGTCGTGATCGCGAACAGCCGATCGGGCGCGGGACCCGCGAGCTTACGCTTGCCGGTGAGGACATCGAGGAAGCCCATCACCTACGGATGTTCGCAGAGAACGAGGCTATTCAGAGTGGTTCTGACTCGCGAGTATGCGAACGGACGATGAGGACGCGCGCCCCGCCACCTGGTTCAAGCCCGAGTCGCACGGTCGCGTCGCCGACCTGCACGTCTTCGATCCACACCCGCTCGAAGACATTCAGTGGGGCAATGACGCTGACCTGCTGCATCACCTCGGCCAGCCGCGCGATCTCCGCGCAGCTGCCCTCCAGTGGCTCGAGCCCGTTCTCTGTGACGAACGTGACCGCAACTCCGTTCGCAGTCTCATGAGCTTCAAGAACGTCCAGACTCATGGCGTGAGAATACGGCATCACACCGGACGAATGTGTGATACGCGGCCCATAGCGGGCCCGGCCGGACGTTCTAGGCGGTGCCCTGCAGCTGGGCCTCGAGCCGCTGCAGCGCCTTGATCCTGGCGTCGAGCGGCGGGTGCGTCGAGAACAGCGTCGCCACGGTTTGCTTGGCCTTCGGCGGGAAGATGTAGAAGGCGGCGAGCTCGCCGGACGCCGCGCGCAGATCGCGCTGCGGGATCCGCCCCATCGTGCCGTCGATCTTCATCAACGCCGAGATCAGCGCGCTCGGACGGCCCGTGATGATCGCCGAACCGCGGTCCGCGGCGAACTCGCGATAGCGCGACAGGGCCTGGATCAGGACGAACGAGATCATGTAGACGACGGCCGAGATGAGCACGACGACAAGCCAGCTCACGCCGTTGTCATCGCGGTCGTCGCCGCCCCAGCCGCCGAACCAGAAGCCCATCTGGACGATGAACGAGGCGATCGACGCGAAAAAGCTCGCGACCGTCATGACGATCACGTCGCGGTTCTGGACGTGAGTGAGTTCGTGCGCCATCACGCCTTCGAGCTCGGACGGTGAGAGCAAGGACAGCAGTCCGGTCGTGGCGCAGACGGTGGCGGTCTTCGGGCTGCGGCCGATCGCGAACGCGTTCGGCATCGGCGTCTGCGCGATCGCCACGCGCGGCTTCGGCAGATTGGCCTGGATGCAGAGCCGCTCGATCAGCGCATGGAACTCCGGTGCCTCCTGGGGGGAGACGACGCGGGCGCCCATCGACACCATCGCGATCTTGTCCGAAGCAAACACCTGGACGAGGAACAACCCCGCCGCCACGACCGCGATCAGGACGGCGCCGGCGCCGGCGGCGAACAGCACGCCGATCAGCACTGCGTACACCAGTCCCAGCAGGAAGATGGTCAGCAGCATCCGGAACTGTAGGCCGGAGTCCCGGCCGAATGAACGAGATTGCGCCATGGTTAAGACTATGTTGGCAGACTGCCTAAGCGATCTTTCAAAACCTCCGATGAGTTCGCGCAGCCGGCGCCACCCGGAGGGGGCGAGAGGCCGACTCAGCGCGCGAGTGCCTGCTCGATGAAGCGCAGGCTGACGGCCTGCAGCTCGCCGTCGTGCTGGACGGAGCGGTGATGTCCGCCCGGAACGGTGATCAGGCGGCTGCGGGGCGTCGCGAACCGCGCGGCCAGCTCGCGGGAGTGCTGGACCGGAACCCGCTCGTCGCCTTCTGCGTGCAGCAGCAGCACCGGAATCGCGAGGGCAGCGAGCGCGGCGCTCTCGTCGTTGGCCGCGAGCAGGAGATCGAGCGCGTCGGCGTCGACGTCGAACTCGAAGCGTCCCGAGGCAAGCCCGCGCCGCAGGCCCGAGGCGCTCGCTGGGCAGATCGCGACGACCGCCTGTGCACGCGCCGGCGCCGCCGCCACGATCGCGAGATAGCCGCCCATGCTCGAACCCCGCAGCGCGAGCGGCAGCTCTGGGTCGCCGGCTTTCGCACGCAACAGTTCTGCCATCCGCGCGGAGTCGTCAATCACGCGCGTGTCGAGGGGACCGGCGCTCGCGCCATGGCCGCGCTGATCGAACGCGATCGCGGCGAAGCCCGCAGCCAGCACGAGCCGCGCATAGTCGTGGTGGCTTTCCTTGCACGAGTCCGCACCGTGCAGGATCACGACTCCACCCTTGAGCGCGGTCTCCGGCCGCGGCAGCCACAACGAGTAGGCGAGTCCATCGTGGGCGGCGATCTTGGACGGCATCGCCTCGGTGACCGATCGCATTCGCGCCACGGCGCGATCATGCCAGCCCGCGAGCACTCATGGCATGATCGGCCTGCACGTCATGACCGTCGCCGCCACAGAGCTCTCCCACGTGTACCCGCTTGGGACCAGGGTCAACGAGCGCGGCCACCTCGAGATCGGCGGCTGCGACGCGCTCGAGCTCGCGGCGCAGTTCGGGACGCCGGTCTATGTTGTCGCCGAGGACGACCTGCGGACGCGTGCGGCGGCGTTCCTCGAGGAGACCCGGTCTCGGCACCGCGATTCCGACGTGCTGTTCGCGTCGAAGGCGTTCCCGTGCACAGCCGTGTACCGCGTGCTGGCGCAAGAGGGACTCGGATGCGATGTCGCATCCGGCGGCGAGCTCGCGCTGGCCCTGCGGGCCGGGTTCGACCCGGCGCGGATCTACTTCCACGGCAACGCGAAGTCGAGCGTGGAGCTGCACGAAGCGATGGCGGCCGGCGTCGGCCACATCGTCCTCGACTCGTTTCACGAGTTCGAGCGCCTCGAGCAGGTCGCGGCCGCGCTCGGCCGTCGCCAGCTCGTGCTGATCCGGGTGACGCCCGGGGTCGCCGGGGACACCCATCATGCGATCTCGACCGGTCAGGCGAACTCGAAGTTCGGCTTCTCAGTCGACGAGGCGCGTGAGGCGATCGACCGGCTGGCGAGCGTCCCGCACCTGGATCTCGTCGGCCTGCATTTCCACATCGGCTCGCAGCTGTTCGAGCTCGAGCCGTTCCGCGCCGCGGTGCGTGCAATTGCGGCGCTGGGCGAGTTCCCCGTGTACAACCTCGGCGGCGGACTTGGCGTCGCGTACACCGCTTCGCAGCGGCCACCGGCGGTGGCCGACTACGTCGATGCACTCGTCGGCACGGCGCACGCGGAGCTCGGCGCTGACAAGCGGCTGCTGCTCGAGCCCGGGCGAGCGCTCGTCGCGAACTCGACGATCACGCTCTACACCGTGCAGACGGTCAAGCGCAACGTGTCGCGGTGGGTCGCTGTCGACGGCGGCATGTCGGACAATCTGCGCCCGATGCTGTACGGCTCGGTGTACGAGGCCGTGATCGCGGACCGCCCGCTCGCGCCACCCGACGAGCACTTCCAGATCGCCGGCAAGCATTGCGAGTCTGGCGACGTGATCGTGCGCGACGCGCCGTTGCCGGATCCCGTCCCCGGCGACATCCTCGCGACGCCGGTGACGGGCGCGTACGGCTATTCGCTCGCAAACAACTACAACGGCGTGCCTCGGCCTCCGGTGATCTTCTGCCGCGACGGGCACGCCCGCGTCGTCGTCCGTCGCGAGAGCTACGAGGACCTGATGGCCCGCGACGTCGACGCACTGGAGCCGCGGCGGCCGTGACGGGGACCTCGTCGGGGGTGTTCCGGATCGGGCTGCTCGGCCGCGGCACGGTCGGCGGCGCGTTCGAGCGGCTGCTTCCGGTGCATGCGCAGCGGATCGAACGGATCACCGGCCTGCGGCCGACGATCTCCGGGGTGTTGACCAGGTCGACCGGCTCGTTCGAGCAGATCCTCGAGGCGTCCGATCTGATCGTCGAGTTGATTGGCGGGCTTGAGCCCGCCCGGGACTACGTCCTGCGTGCGATGCGGGCCGGCAGGCACGTCGTCACGGCGAACAAGCAGCTGCTCTCCCGTCACGGCGAGGAACTGTGGGAGGCCGCTCGCGAAAACCGCGTCCAGTTGCGCTTCGAGGGGGCCGTCGCCGGCGTCGTACCGGTGATCAGGGTGCTCCAGGAGTCACTCGCCGGCGCGACGATCGACCGCGTGCATGGGATCGTCAACGGCACGACGAACTTCATCCTTTCGGAGATGGCGCGGACCGGCATGACATTCGAGCAGGCACTCGCCGAGGCGCAGCGGCTCGGGTACGCGGAGGCCGATCCCGCCGAGGACATCGATGGCCGCGATGCGGCCGCCAAGATGGCGATCATCGCCCGGCTGGCATTCGACACCCCCGTCCACATTGATCAGGTCCGCTACGACGGGATCCAGCAGATCCAGCCCGATGACCTCGAGTACGCGCGCGAACTCGGGCTGGGGCTGAAGCTCGTCGGGACCGCGGAACGCGTCAACGGTGGCCTCTCGGTTCGCGTCCACCCGCTGTTCCTGTATCCGGGTCATCCGCTCGCGTCGGTCAACGGACCGTTCAACGCGGTGACGGTCGAGTCAGAGGCGATCACCGAGATCACGATGTCGGGTCCCGGTGCGGGCGGCCCGCAGACCGCGAGCGCGGTGCTCGGCGACGTGATCAGCGCGATGATCCCGCCGGCCTCGACGCCGCCGCCGTCCGAGGTCCTTGAGGTCGTCCACGACGTCGTCTCGTCGTTCTATCTGCACCTCGAGGTCGCAGACCAGCCGGGCGTGCTCGCTGCGGTCGCGCAGATCCTCGCCCGTCATCAGGTCTCGGTGAAGTCCGTTGTCCAGAAGGGACTGGGCGACCAGGCGCGGCTGGTGATGGTCGTGCATCCGGTGCTCGAATCCCGGTTTGCAGCGGCGATGGAGGAGATCGGCCGCCTCGACGTGCTGCGCTCGCCGCCGCGGGCGATCCGCGTGCTCGAAGAGCAATTCGGTTAGGGTCCCGCCCGTTATGAAGGCCGTCCAGATCGTCGATCTCAGCGGACCGGACTCGGCGCTGCGCGTCGTCGAACTGCCCGATCCCGAGCCGTCGCATCCGCTCACCCCGGGCAGCGGAGTCGTCGTCGACGTCCATTGCGCCGGCGTGTCGTTCCCGGAGCTGCTGCAAACCCGCGGTGAATACCAGTTCAAGCCCCCGCTGCCGTTCGTCCCCGGCAGCGAGGTCGGCGGCGTCGTGCGCTCCGCGCCGAAGGACGCAGCGGTGAAGCCGGGCGATCGCGTTGCCGCGTTCTGCATGCTCGGCGGCTTCGCCTCGGTGGTCGTCGCGCCCGAATACTTCTGCTTCCCGCTGGGCGACGACCTCGACTTCGCCCAGGGAGCCGCGCTCGTGCTCAACTACCACACCGCGTATTTCGCGCTCAAGCTGCGCGGACGGCTCGCGGCCGACGAGTGGGTGCTCGTGCACGGAGCGGCGGGCGGCGTCGGCACCGCTGCGCTGCAGGTCGCGCGCGGTTGCGGAGCGCGGACGATCGCGGTCGTCTCGAGCGACGAGAAGGAACAGGTGGCGCGCGCTGCCGGCGCCGACGAGGTCGTCCGCGCGCATGGGCCCTGGAAGGACCAGGCCAAAGAGATCTCCGCAGGCGGCGTCGACGTCGTGATCGATCCCGTCGGCGGCGACCGGTTCACCGACAGCATCCGGTCGCTGCGCGAGGGCGGCCGCGTCGTCGTCGTCGGCTTCGCCGGCGGTGCGATTCCCGAGGTCAGGGTCAACCGCCTGCTGCTCGGCAACACCGAAGTTGTCGGGGCGGGCTGGGGCGCCTACATCATGAGCAAGCCCGACGTGACGCGTGAGATCGGCGCTGCGCTGTCCAATCTGATCGAACAGGGCTTCGTGCGGCCGATCGTCGGCGCGCGCTTCCCGCTGGAGAGTGCCTCCGAGGCCCTGAATCTGCTCGACCGCCGTGAGGCGCTCGGCAAGGTCGTCCTCGACGTCACCTAGCGCTGCACAGGTGGCTCGCGCTCACGGCTCAAACCCTGGGCGCAGCGGACGATTACCGCGATGGACGAGTACCTGATCACCGAAGGACAGCATGAGCCTTCCGCCAAACCGGGGAAACGGGCACGGCGACTCGCCGGCGGACGATGAGACGCTTCCGCGTGCGACCGATCCGCCCGCACAGACATCCGAGATCAGCACCTCGAGCGATGAGCTCGCCAGGCTTGCGCACGAGCTCGGTCGCCTCGCCGGACCGTTCACCGTCTAATCCAGGAGCACCCCAATGAGCACCGTACACGAGGAAAGCCGCGCGTCGCGCCAGTTCGTCGTCTTCCATGTCGGCGACGAGGAGTACGCGCTGCCGATCGCGCAGATCCAAGAGGTGATCAGGTACACGCTGCCGCGTTCCGTCGTCTCCGCGGATCCGTGGGTGATCGGCGTGATCAGTCTCCGCGGCAAGATCGTGCCGATCGGCGATCTCGCCGGGCGCCTGGGCGTCGCCGCGAGCCACTCCGAGGACTCGAAGATCGTGATCATCGAGACGCCGACCGGGACCGTCGGGATGATCGTCGACGCCGTCGACGAGGTGCTGAGCATCGATAGCGATCAGCTCGGCACGAGCACGGTCACGGACCGCGGCATCGCCAAGCTCGACCAGCGCCTGGTTGTGATCCTCGACGCCGACGCCCTCGGTGGCCGCCGGGCCGCGGCGGCCGCGTAGTCACGCCCCGGGCTCCGGATCAAACCGAACCGCGTGCGTGGCGCCTCCGTCGCCGCAAACGCGAGTAGGGCGCGGTTGAGCGCTCGCCCGCTCAGGGTTTCGGGGGGATTCGGCGCCTCCGGTGGCACGACTGATGCGTTCTATCAGAACGGAATGTTCCCTTCTGTTGTTGGTGTTGTGCGCACCAGGCGCGCACTGCGCGGTCGCGGGCGCTCTGACATGCTCCGCGCGCATGAGCGGATTGATCGAGCGCTACCGCGAACACCTGCCGTTCGCCGACGACGATCCCGTCGTGTCGCTCAGCGAAGGCTCGACGCCGCTCGTGCCCGCGCCGCGCGTCTCCGAGCGCGCGGGGGTCGAGGTGTGGCTCAAGCTCGAGGGCGCCAACCCGACCGGCTCGTTCAAGGACCGCGGGATGACCTGCGCGGTCTCGGCGGCGGTGCGTGAGGGGGCGAAGGCAGTGATCTGCGCCTCGACTGGCAACACCGCCGCGTCGGCGGCCGCGTACGCCGCGCGCGGCGGCCTGCGCTGCGCGGTGATCGTTCCCGAGGGCAAGATCGCGACGGGCAAGCTCGCCCAGGCGCTGATGCACGGCGCGCGTGTGATCGCGCTCCGCGGCAACTTCGACGAGGCGCTCACGCTCGTCCGCGAGCTCGCCGACCGCCACCCGATCGCGCTCGTGAACTCGGTCAACGAGTTCCGGATCGAGGGCCAGAAGACGGCGGCGTTCGAGCTGCTCGAGGCGCTCGGCGGCGACCTCGACGGCCTCTGCATCCCGGTCGGCAACGCGGGCAACATCACCGCCTACTGGCGCGGCTTCAAGGAAATGGTTTCGCCGGCGGAGCGACCGATGATGTTCGGCTTCCAGGCCGCGGGAGCCGCACCGCTCGTGCACGGCGCGCCCGTCGAGCACCCTGAGACCATCGCGAGCGCGATCCGGATCGGAAACCCCGCGCGCTGGGAGGAGGCGATGGACGCGATGACATCCTCGGGAGGGGCCGTCAACGCCGTCAGCGACGAGCAGATACTCGACGCCTATCGCTTCCTGGCCCGGAACGAGGGCGTGCTCTGCGAGCCGGCATCCGCCGCGAGCGTCGCCGGGCTGATCGCTCACGGCGCGCGGGATGCGCGGCGGGTCGTGTGCGTGCTCACGGGTCATGGGTTGAAGGATCCGGAGACAGCACTCGCCCAGGCGGGCGCGGTGATCCCATGCGAGCTGGAGATCGACGCGATCGAGTCCGCGGTCATGCAATGACCCTTGGGCGCCGCCGCCTCGTGCGAGTCCCGGGGTCGTCGGCCAATCTCGGGCCGGGCTTCGACGTGCTCGCGGTCGCGCTGGCCGTGCACCTCGATCTGGAGGTGGTCGAGACAGGCACGTTCTCGGTCGACACCGAGCTCGACATCGCGCGGGATCGCGACAACCTCGTCGTGCGCGCGTTCGAGCGTCTGCACCCCGCCGACGACTTCGAATTCCGGATTCGCTCGACGATCCCCCTCAGCGGCGGGCTTGGCTCGAGCGCCGCGGCGATCATCGCGGGGTTGATAGCTGCCGACCATCTGTTCGAGCTCGACGCCGACCTGCTCGCGCTCGGCACCGAGCTCGAAGGGCATCCTGACAACATCGGCGCGGCGCTCTGCGGCGGGTTCGTCGTCTGCGATGGCTCGCGCGTGCACGCGTTGGAGCCCCCGATGGGTCTCGAGGCGGTGCTCGTCGTGCCGCACGAATCCGTACAGACGGCAGCCGCACGGGCCGCACTGCCGGATACCGTCCCCCTGCGCGACGCGGTGTTCAACGTCGCGCAGGCGTCGACGCTGATGCTCGGGCTCGCTCGCGGGGACTGGGAGCTGATCGCCTCGGGCCTGTCCGATCGTCTGCACCAGCCGTACCGCGCGCACCTGTATCCCCGCTCCGCCGAGTTGCTCGAGCACGCGCGCGAGCTGGGGGCGCTCGGCGCCACCATCTCCGGCGCTGGGCCGACCGTTCTGGTCTGGTGCCAGTACGAGCACACCGGATCGGTGGCCGCGGCGCTCGCGCGGCGCTGCGCCGGCTGGGCCGAAGTGATCCGCGCGCCGTTCGAGTCGCAGGGCGCGGACGTTCGCAGCCTCTGATGAGCGCGTCAGCGCGTCTACGCGTCTACGCGCGCTTCGCTGTCCGCAGCCGCTCGCGCAGCAATTCGGCGTGGCGCTCCTGCACCGCGCGGCCGAGGCGGTTGAACTCGATCAGCATCCTGAGGTCCTCGTCGCTGTAGCGCTCGAGCATCGGACCGGCGATCTCGGCGAGCGGAGCAAACAGCTCCCACGCTGCATCGTGCGCCCTCTGGGTGGGCTCGATCAGCACCCGCCTGCGGTCAGCGGGGTCGGGGACGCGCTGCGCATAGCCGGCGCGCTCGAGCCGGTCGATGACCGCCGTGATCGCGCCCGTGGTCAGACCGCTTGCCTGGGCGAGCTCGCCCGCGCTCAAGCGCGAGCTGCGCGGCGACGCGGTGCACGTCGAGCTCGACCCCGCGGCTCCCGTCAACGGCTCGGTCGATGCCGCGCGCGAGTGTCATCGGTTCACCTCCGCGGCCTGGGCCTCTGCTTCGGCCGCGTCGAACGTGCGGCCGGTGTATCTCAGGTAGACGTCGTCGAGCGAGGGTCGGGCGACCCGGACCTCTGCGACGGGAATTCCGTGTGCCTCGAGCGCCTGCAGGAGCGACGGCACCGCCCTCCCGCCGTCGTCCGGCTTCCACGGGCACTCGTATATCGCGTTCCTGGCGCCGGGCGTCGTCGTGATGACGGCGATGTTCAACTCGGCCTGGAGCGGGATGGCGCTGATCGAGGACATCAACCGGGGCGTGACCGCGCGGTTCCTCGTCTCGCCGGTGCGGCGCGAGGCGCTGATCACGGGCCGGATCGTCAAGGAGGCAATCGTCGTCGTGATCCAGTCGCTGATCATCGTCGCGCTGGCGCTGATCGTCGGCGCGACGTTTCCCGGGGGCGTCGTCGGTGTCGCCGCGCTGTTCGTGGTCTCCGCGCTGCTCGGCGCGACGTTCGGCGCGCTGTCGAACGGATTCGGTCTGATCATGCGCCAGGAGGAAGCGCTGATCGGGGCGGTCCAGTTCATCGTGCTCCCGCTGACGTTCCTGTCGACGACGTTCCTCGAGTCGAATCTGATGCCCAAGTGGATCCAGCACGTGTCCGACTTCAACCCCGTCAACTGGGGCGTCCTCGCCGGCCGTGCTGCGACCGCGAGCCACCAGGACTGGGGCCTTGTCGCCTCGCGTGCGGCGTTTCTCGCGGGGCTGCTCGCACTGTGCCTCGTGTTCGCGACACGGGCGTTCCAGTCCTACCAACGGTCGGTCTGACCGCCGGGCGCGGTCAGACGGCCGCGCTGCCGTTGCCGCTGCCGAGGGTGGACAGCCGCTGCTGCGCGGCGTCCATCCCGAGGCGGCGCAACAGTTCGTCGGCGACGCGCACGTAGTCCGCGGCGAGATCGGGCCGGTAGTCGAGGATCGACACCGCGCGCTCGGCCGACTCGGCGTACGCGATCGAGGCGCGGATCGTCGTGTCCAGCAGCTTCTCGCCGAAGTGCTGGCGCAGCGAATCGAACGCCTCGCGGGAATGCCGGGTCCGCATGTCGGCGATGTTGAGCACGACGCCGAGCCACTCGAGCTCCGGGTTGAGGCTGTCGCGGGCGAGCTCGATCACCTCGAGCGCCTGCTCAACCCCCTGCAGCGCGAAGTACTGCGCCTCCGCCGACAGCAGCGCGTAGTCGGCGGCGACGAGCGCGTTGACGGTCAGCAGTCCGAGCGCGGGCGGGCAATCGATCAGGACCACGTCGTAGTCGCGCTTGAGCTCGCGCAGCGCCTTCTTGAGTGTCAGCTCACGGCCCATCTTGCCGCCGAGCGTCAGCTCGGCCTCGGCGAGACCCAGGTTGGCCGGGATGATGCCGCCGTGGACCGCCTCCATCGGCTCCGCCCGGCCCGTGAGCACGTCGCCGATCGTCGGTGCAGCGTCGGGATCGACGTCGAGGTAGTCCGACAGGTTGCCTTGGGGGTCGAGATCGACGGCGAGCACGCGCAGGTCGACGCGTCGGAAAATATCGGTCAGCGTTCTGACCGCAGTCGTCTTTCCGGTGCCACCTTTCTGTGAGAGGACCGCGATCGTGGCCATCGCGGCGCCACTATAGAGGCGGGCGCAGGTTTACCTTGCGCCCGCGCCCGTACTGCGTTCGCCGGCGCCGCTGAAGCGCATCCCCGAGACCATCGGCACGTCGACGAAGTGGAGGTGATGCCGTCCGATCACGATCTCGTCGTCATGAGCCAGCGTGCTCCACTCGACTCGCTCGCCGTTGACGAACACGCCGTTGAGGCTGCGGTCGTCAAGGACGCGCAGCCCGTCCGGCTGGCGCACGATCAGGGCGTGGCGACGAGACACCGTCGGATCATCGAAGCGAATGTCTGCGGCCAGACTCCGTCCTATCCGCGTCCATTCACGCTGCAACGTGAACACAACGACATCGCTGTCGCTGGTCCTGTACGCGAGGTACTGCCCCGGCTCCTCGAGGCCCTCTCGGACCTCCTCCAGCCAGGCGCGATCCTCGTCCTCCGGGGACACGTCGACGACGCTCGTCTGAGCGGTCGTGAACAGCGATGCCCGGACAAATTCTTTTCCACCGCAGTTAGGGCAGGTGGGAAGCTCATCGACGGCTTCGAGCGAGACCGGATAATCACAGTCGGTGCAGCGAAATGTTCCGGTCCCCGCGACGTTGCCCGTCATCCAAGCCTTCATAGGGGCGCGATCTCCTTGTTGCGGGCTGAAAGACCCGCCGGGTTGTCCAACCCGGCTGTTAGATCATAGCCTGTAGGTCAAAGATCGAGTAAAGACATTTTTGAGTGCGGCCCGCACCGTTTGCAGGACGGTTATGACTGCTTAGGGTTGGGTAGGAAAAGGTGTTCAGCGAGATCCACAGCCGGTTGCAAAACCGGTTGCAGAATGCCACCTGAGACGCGTTGCACCGGGGAGGATCGGCGCCGCCGCCGCCGAATCTCGCTGCATGAAAAGCCCAGTCCGCGAGATGCCCGACCTCGAGCTTGCGTTGCTGCGCCGCGGCGTCGATCAGCTGTCGGCCGGCTGCGAGCGCTGCGGTCACTGCCGGCGCACGCCGCTGATCGGCGAGCGGGTCTACCTGTACGGCGCCGGGACGTTCCTGTGCGAGCTGTGCCGCGCGCTCGCCTCAGAGCCGCCCCAGTCCTCGCGCCTCGTGCACGGGCCCGAGTTCGGGCACACGATGCGGATCACCGACCATCGCGCCGCCGCGTAGCTGTCTCGCGCGGCCATAGAATCCGGGGCGTGGACCCGATCACCGTCTCGACGACGATCGCCAAACCGCGCGAGCAGATCTTCGAGTACCTCGCGGACATCGCCAATCACCCCGAGTTCACTGATCATTACCTGGTCGATTGGCACCTCACGCGCGAGGACTCGTACGGATCGGGGGCGGGTGCGCGCTTCAAGGTCAAGGCGCCGCTGAGCCGGTTCTCGTGGGCGGACATGACCTTCTCCGAGCTCCAGCCTCCGTTCCGGATCGTCGAGCGCGGCCGGGGCGGCAAGTACAACCGCATCCGCATACTCGGGACATACACGCTGTCCCCGGGCCCGGGCGGGACGACCAAGGTGCAGTACACGCTCGAGACCGAGCCCGCGCTGCTGTCCGACCGCCTGCTCGAGGCGTTTGGCGGGCGCGCCTGGAGCCGCCGCCAGGCGGCCAAGGCGATGCGGCGGTTGCGCACGATCCTCGAAGAGGACCGTGGCCGCGGTCGCCGGGCGTCGGTCGGCGGCCGCTGACGGTCGCTTCGACGGCGCGGGTCGGCCCGCGCCGAGCGTGGTTCGACGGCCGCCGCGTTGCACCGGAATCGTGGACACCTAACCCCACACTCGCCGCGGCCGAGACAGCGAGTGCGGATTCAGGCCCCTTGTGGGTACGCAAATCCGCACTCGCCCGTCCGCGGGCCGCCAGTGTGGGGTTGTGAGCATCGGGTGCGGCCTCACGGCGCCGCGCTGGGTAGACTTCGCGCCCGCCGTGATCGCCCGCCTCGCGTCAGCCAACCGCCGTCGCCGGCTCCTCGCCGGGGCCGCCGTGCTCGCGCTCGGCGTCAGCGCCTGCGGGCACAAGGAGGCCCACCCGACGATGGCCGATACCGAGGGCGTGTACGTCGATGCAGGACCCCTGACCTACCAGGTTCAGATCTCGCGCCAGTTGAACCCGTTCAACGTCGAGGACAAGGAGTATCTGAACGGCGTCACGGCGCCACCGGCGAAGCCGGACGAGATGTGGTTCGCAGTGTTCCTCTGGTCCAGAAACGAGACGCGCGCCCCGCAGACGACGACGACTCGCTTCGCGATCGTCGACACCTCCGGCAACACGTACTACCCGCTGCCGATCAACGCGGCGGTGAATCCGTACGCGTGGGTCGCCCAGACGCTGCGACCCAACGGGACCGAACCGACCCCCGACAGCACGGCGTTCTTCGGCCCGACACAGGGAGGTGAGCTGCTGTTCAAGCTCAACAACTCCGTGTACTCCAACCGACCGTTGACGCTCGAGATCTTTGCCCCGGGGCAGGCGAAGCCGTCCAAAGTGTCGCTTGACTTGTAGGCGCCTTGGACGACGATCGGTGGCGTTCGCGCGAGCCTCCGGCGCGGGGCCCGTCCGCGCCGCAGGAGCTGCGCTTCAACCCGCTCGCGACGGGCATTGGCGTGTTCTTCGCGGTGGCGATCCCGGTCGTCGTGTTCGGCTACACGCGGGCGTCGGGACCGAGCACGACGGTGATCGTGATCGGCGTGGCGATCGGCCTGCTCGCGGGATTGATCGCCGGCCTGTGGGTCGATCATCGCGATGGCCGCGTGTGGCGCGGTCCGCAGCTGTAGGCCTGATCGCATTGCTGCTCGCAGCGCCGGCGCCGGCGCTGGCGGCGGCCGCCGCGCGGCCCGGGTGGAGCCAGCCGTTCCGGATGGTGGCTGCCTCGTCGCTCGACGTGAGCCCGCCCCAGGCGGCGTTCTCATCGACGGGTGCAACCGCGCTCGGCTTCGGCCTCGAGAACCTCGACAGGCCCGGGGCGTCGTCGGCGTTCGCGGCCGACGGCGCCTCGGCGACGAGCCTCGGGCGCCCCCGCCGCGTGACCGGCGCAGAGCAAACGCTCGCGCTCGCCTACAGCGGCAAGCAGCTCGTGCTGCTCGTGGGCACGAGCCCGAGCGGGCTCGACTGCTGCAGCGCCGTCGCGGCTGTCAAAGCGGCAACGAGCGGCGCCTTCGGCACCCCGCGCACGCTCGTGCGCGGACTGATCGGAACGACGACCGCAACGCTCGTCACGCTGCCCGGCAGGCTGCTCGGCGCGATCGCGACCCAACGCGGCGTGTGGGTGAGTCAATCCGGCGCCGACGGGCACTTCGGGCCGGCTCGCCAGCTGACGGACTCGGCCGTGCTCGCGGAGGCGCTCGATGCCACGGCCCTCGGCGGCAACGAGAGCGCGGTGGCGTGGGCGGCCTCGAGCTCCGACCCGACGCTGCCGGGCGCGACGACCCTGCCCGGGGCCCAGAGCATCTTCCTTGCGACCGGTTCGGTGCAGCGCGCGCCGCGCAGCGGCACAGCGGTGATCACGGTGGCGCCCGATCACTGGATCGACGAGCTCGCGCTGGCGGCCGACGGCCGGGTGCCGACGGTCGCGTGGGTCGAGAGCTGGTTCGATGCGAGCGGCGTCTACCGATCGCAGCTTCAGGTCGCGGACCTCCGCGGGACCGTTCACGCGCTCGCGATCTCGTCCGCGGCCGAGCTCGCCTCCGGGGTCATGTTCGCGGCCGACACGAAAGGGGATCAGGTGCTCGCCTGGAAGGGCTGCACGGTCGCCGGAACGTGTGTCGTGCGGGCCGCCCTTCGCAACCGGGGGGGCGGCTTCACCGCACCGCAACTCCTCGGCCCTGCTGACGGCTCACAGGTTCCGGCTGCAGCGATGGGTCCCGGCGGTCAGCCGGTGGTCGGGTGGATCGCGCACGGTCACGTGCTCGCAGCAGCCGGTGGGGCCGGTGCGCGGCGACTCGGCGCCGCCAAGCTCGTCGCCAACACGAACTACGCCGCGGACCTCTCGCTCGCCTTCAACCCCCTCGGTCAGGCGCTCGCGACCTGGACGCAAGGGACGCTTGCGCAGAGCGTGATCGGCGCGCGCTACCAGACGAAGTAGGCAGCCGCCGGCGCACCCGAGCGGCCCAATCAGGCCTCCACGCGGAAGGATCCGGGCGCCCACGGCGTCCTCTGCACCCGTACCCCAACCAGAGGAGGCCCCATGAAGAAGCTCACCCGGCTTCGCGTTCTGCTGCCAATCCTGGTCATGAGCGGAGCGCTCGTGGCCGGATGCGGGAGCAGCAGCAGCACCAGCAGCACGACCGTCGCCGCGGCATCGTCCTCGACCCCGTCCGCCCCCGCGTCGACCACCGCCGCCGCCACCACCAGCTCGTCGACGTCCGCGAGCGCACCGGCGATCGCGATCACGACCAAGCACGACAAGAAGCTCGGGACGATCCTCGCGGCCGGCAGCAAGGAGCTGACCGTGTACCTGTTCGAGGCCGACAAGGGCAGCACATCCGCCTGCTCCGGCGCGTGCGCGAAGTTCTGGCCGCCGGTGACCGGCACCGCCACGGCGGCGGGCAGGGCCAGCGCGAGCGACCTCGGCACGATCACGCGCGCCGACGGAACCACCCAGGTGACCTACAAGGGCCATCCTCTGTACTACTTCGTCAAGGACAAGGACGACGGCGACGCGTACGGCGAGGGCAGCACCGCCTTCGGCGCCGGCTGGTACGTGCTCAGCCCGAGCGGCAACAAGGTCGACAACTCATAGGGGCGCCTCCGCCAAGGCCCCGTGTCAATGCGCCTGCAGCGCCGCCGCGAGCACATCGTGCACCGCCGGCGCTGCGGTCGCGCCACCGGCGCCCTGCTCGGGGAACAGCGCTCCGACAACGATCCGAGGCCGGCCGGCGGGCGCGTAGCCGACGAACCACGCGTCGGTGTTCTGAGCCGAGTTGGCGTTGGGATCGTTCGGGTTGGCGGTGTTGCGCAGCTCCGCCGTGCCGGTCTTGCCGGCCACGTTGACTCCGGGGATCTGCGCGGCGGTGCCGGTCCCGTACTGAACCACGGCCAGCATCATCTGCTGCACAAGGCGGGCGATGTGGCGGCTCGTGACGTGCACGAAGTGCGGCCGCTGATGTGCGAGCAGCGTCGGGATCGGGCGCCTGCCGCCCATCGCGATCGTCGCCGCAACATCGGTCATCCCGAGGGCCGTGCTCAGCACCCGGCCCTGTCCGATCGCCGAGGACCCCACGTCGGTGTCGTCGCCGATCGTCGCGGCCGACGGAATCGCGCTCTCGGCCGCGCCGGGGATTGAGGGAGACTCGTTGAAGCCGAAGCGCTCGGCGACGTTGACGAGCCGCTGCGCGCCGAGCTTCACCCCGAGTGGCGCGAACACGGAGTTGCACGAGACCGCGAACGCGTTGAGGAATGTCCCGCCGCACGCCTCGCCGTTCGCGTTCTGCAACATGAAGCCGCCGACATCCGACTCGGTCGCAATCGGGAACGTGTCGGTCAGCTTGACGATGCCGGCCTCGAGCGCGCCGGTCGCGGTGATGATCTTCATCGTCGAGCCCGGCGGCTGGAGCGCCGAGAACGCGACGCCGGCGAGCGCCAGCAGCCCGCCGGTCCGGGGATCCATCGCTGCGATCCCGGCGTAGCGGCCCGCCATCGCGGTGATCGCCGCCCGCTCGATCGTCGGGTTGATCGTCGTCGTCACGTTCCGGCCTGCGACCGCCGTTGCCCGCGCGAGCGGTCGGCTGCCGGCGAGGAGCGTCCCACCCGCGGTGCCGGCGAGGCGGTTCTGGAAGATCCGCTCGAGCCCGGTGAGGCCGACCTTCGCGTCGGGCGGGTAGCCGAGCATCGCATACGTGCTCGCATCGCCCGGCGGAATCGGCCCGAGCGAGCCCACGACCTGCGCGGCCACGTCGGGGATCGGGCTCGTGCGGCTGGGCCCCTCGGCGAGCGGCGTGCCGTTGCTCGCCAACAGCTCGGCCCGAGGCGGGAGCGTCATCTGACGCGAGAGTTGCTCACCGGGTCTGAGTCCCGGGAAGACGAGCGCGCCGGAGTACTTGACGCTCGCGCCCGACCCGCTGCCCGCCAGGGGTACGGTGAGCGTCTCGCGAAGCGTTCCGAAGACCCGGGTCCGGACCCGCAGGACGACCGGGATCGTCTCGCCGACGCGGTTGCCGACGTGCAGCGGGACGACCGAGATCAGCGTGGCGGTGTTGGCCGCACCCTGGTAGGCGGCCTCGAACCCCGATCGCGAGGTCGTTGCCTTCGACGCCCGGTCAAGCAACGCATACATCTTCGTGTAGTTGCCCTGCGACCACGCCTGGACGTAGCGCTGGACGAGGTCGTGCTCGGCGCGCCCCGGGGCGGTTCCGGTGAACGCGCCGGCCGCGAACGACAGCACTGCGAGGACGACGAGCGGGACCGTCCGCGTCAAGAGCCTCCGCCGTCGTGTGCTTCGTCTCCGAGAACGCGGTCGCCCACCCGCCACCATGACGCCGCTTTGTGCCACCTCGCACAGAACGGTAGAAGATGCGCGGCCTCCGTGGGTAGTGCGGCCAAGTCTGCACAAGTAGTGCAGCCCTACCGCGCGTCGTAATCTCAACCGGGTGACGACGATCGACTGGGTGATCCTCGCGTTCACAGCGATGCTGGCCTTCTACGGCTACCTGCAGGGGTTCATCGTCGGCGTGCTGTCGCTGCTCGGCTTCGCCCTCGGCGCTTTCCTCGGGACCCGGCTCGGGCCGCTGCTGCTCCCGAGTGGCGCTCACTCGCAGTACGCGCCGCTGTTCGGCCTGATCGGCGCGCTGCTCGCCGGCGGTGTGCTCGCCAGCGGCTTCGAGGGGATCGGGATGCACGCGCGTTCGGCCCTGCGGCTGCCCGGGTTGCAGGCGATCGACGGCTTGCTCGGCGCGGTGCTCACGGCCTGCGTCGGCCTCGGGATCGCGTGGATCGTCGGCGCCGTCGCGCTGCAGTCGTCGGGCTCGGAGCCGCTGCGCCGCGACATCCAGCGCTCCGCGATTCTGCGCGAGCTCAACCAACTGCTGCCGCCTTCGGGCCCGATCCTCAACGCGCTCGCGCGGTTTGACCCGCTGCCGTCGGTGCGCGGACCGGCGGCCGAGGTTCCGGCGCCGTCGCGCGGGATCGTGGGCGCCCCCGGGGTGCGAGCCGCCGCGCGCAGCGTCGTGCGCGTGCTCGGATCGGCCTGCGGTCTCGGGGTCGAAGGCAGTGGCTGGGTCGGGGGCAACGACCTCGTCGTGACCAACGCCCACGTGGTCGCCGGCGAGAGCGACACGGTCGTGCAGGTCGGCGGTCAGGCGCCCGGGATGCCGGCGCAGGTGCTCGCGTTCGATCCGCACGACGACATCGCGGTTCTGCAGGTCGCCGGCCTGACCGTGCCGGCGCTGCACATGGTTGGGAACCCGCGTCCCGGCACCGCCGCGGCGATCCTCGGTTACCCACTCGACGGGCCGTTCGACGTCGAGCCCGGCCGGATCGGCACGACCCAGTCGGTCAGCACCGAGGACGCCTACGGCAACGGCCCGGTCATCCGCCAGATCACGCCGTTGCGCGGGCGGGTGCGTTCCGGCAACTCGGGCGGGCCGATGGTCACCGCGTCCGGGCAGGTGGTTGCGACCGTGTTCGCCGCGATCACCGGCGCGGCGGCGACCCGCGGCGGCTTCGCCGTCCCGAACGCGCTTGTCGCCCGGGAACTGGCGCTCGCGAAGACGCGCAGCGCTCCGGTCAGCACGGGCGCCTGCGCGGGGTAGGGGGCGCTGCCTCGAGGGTTGCGAGCAGGTGGCGCAGTGTCTTGCCGCTTCGGTACGTGCGCCCCTGACGGGACCGGCGCTTTCAAACCGCCGTGATCGTGCGGTCGGCCGTGAGCGCGAGTCCCGTCCGCGGCACACGCGCCTGCGCAGCCGTCGCGACCCACGGCCCCGGGCGGCAGAAAGTGAAAAAGTTCGCGCCGCGTTCGACGGTTTTCACGAAAGGCACCGCCATGGTGCTCATCTGGCAAAACGTCGTGACGCCGTGGAGCTTTTTCACGTTGTGCAGGCCCGTCGCGCCCGGCACCCACCCCTTCCCCAGCCGCGTGCCGGGCAGACCTCTCGCCAAGGCCGGGCCGAAGGCCCCTGCTCGGCGCCAGCCGAACGCAGCACGAAACGCACCCAGCGATACAACGCGCCACACACGCCCGACCCTCGAGGCAGCGCCCCCAACACAAGGTGGCCTGGGCGACCCCGGATCGCCCAGGCCGGTAAGCCGGGGGCGGGCGGTGGTCTGCACACCGCCCGCCCGTAGGCGTTAGTGCCCCCCGACGTCCTCGGCCATCTGATGCACCGTTTCCAGCTCCAATGCCCCTAGGAGCTGGGGATGATGATGGGCGAGGTGCCGCTGAGCCGACGCGAACAGCTCCAGTTCGGAATCTCCTGCGAGTTGCGCCCCGCACTCGCAGAAAGCGATCCGACGGGAACTGGTCTTGATCATGGTCATGTGGCCTTGGTCTCTGTCGGTCAGCTCCACCTCGCGCGCCCCACCGAGCGCGCCGGTTTGTGTGACCCCGGTGTCCACGACAGCACGATCCTTAACGCGCGTTGTCGATACGTTTCCAGATCGTTGCCGGTTGTAGGTAGCGCCACAGAACGAACTCGCATCCAGCTGTGTGGACGGCTGTCCGTGGAAATCGACGGCGTCCAGCTGGCGGGCGATCTGCGCGGCAAGCAGGTCCCGCTGCTGCTCGCCTACCTCCTGCTCAACCGCTCGCGGCACGTCGGGCGTGACGAGCTGATCGGTGCGTTGTGGCCCGAGCACCCCCCGGTCTCGCAGGACGCGGCGCTGCGCACGCTGCTCTCCCGCCTGCGCTCGGCGCTCGGCCAGGATGCGGTCGCCGGACGCGACGAGGTCACGCTCGCCTTGCCCTCGCCCGTGTGGATCGACCTCGAGGCGGCCGCGCTCGAGATCGAGCGCGCGCGCCAGGCGCTCGAGCAGGGGGATCCTCGCAGCGCGTGGGCGGTGGCGCAGGTCCCGTTCAACATCGCCAGCCGCGGGCTGCTGCCAGGCGTGCACGCCGGCTGGCTCGAGCCGCGGCGCCGCGAGCTCGAGGACATCCGCCTGCAGGCGCTCGAAGTGATCGGAAGGGCGGGTCTGAGCCTCGGCGGGACGCAGCTCGCCTCGGTCGAGCGCGCGGCCCGCAGCCTGATCGAGTCAGAGCCGTACCGGGAGTCGGGCTACGTGCTGCTGATGGACGCGCACGCCGCGCAGGGAAACGTGGCCGAGGGTCTGCGCGTGTTCGAGCGGCTGCGCACGCTGCTGCGCGACGAGCTCGGGACGACACCCTCGCCCGAGGCGATCGCGGCCCACCGTCGCCTGCTGCGTCCCGCCGAGCGCTCCCGGCGCCGCGACGGAGCCGACGGCCACGATCGCGAAGCGTCGATCGCGCTCCCCGCCGAGCTACAGCTGCGGGGCGCGGCGCCGATGGTCGGGCGCGGGCACGAGCTCGAGGAGCTGATGCAGCTGTGGGGGGTGGCGAGCGACACGACGCCTGCGAACCGCTTCGACGTCGCCCGCAGCGCCGGCCGGGTCGTGCTGCTGACCGGGGATCCCGGGATCGGCAAGACCCGGCTCGTGGCCGAGGTCGCCCGCCGCGCGCACGACGCCGGCGCGTTCGTGCTCGCCGGGCGCTCGCCACAGGAAGCGCTCGTGCCCTACCAGCCGTTCGTCGAAGCGCTCCGCCACTACATCCTGAACGTGCCGTTCTCCGAGCTGCGGGCGAGCGCCCGCGACTACGGCTCGGAGCTCGCGCGGCTCGTGCCGGAATTGCGCCGGCGCGCCCCGGATCTGCCTCCACCGCTCGAGGCCGAGCCCGAGACCGAGCGCTATCGCCTGTTCGAAGCGGTCGCCGGGCTGCTCAGCGAGATGTCGGCCTCGGCGCCGGTGCTGCTCGCGCTCGACGATCTCCACTGGGCCGATCGCCCGACGTTGCTGTTGCTGCGCCACATCGCACGGGCGCCGGACCAGGGTCGTGTGCTCGTGCTCGGCGCCTACCGTTCGACCGAGGCGCTCAGCGACGGGTTCGCCGACACGCTGGCAGAGCTTCGCCGCGAGCGCCTGGTGACGCAGATCGAGGTCCGCGGACTGACCGAGGACGAGACCGCCGAGCTTGTCGGAATCCGCGCCGGGACGGTCGCCTCGCGGTCGTTCTCGCACGCGCTGCACCAGGAGACCGAGGGCAACCCGTTCTTCGTCGAGGAGATCGTCCGCCAGCTCGCCGAGGCCGGCGTCCGGGCCGATCGCGCCGATGCGCGGGTGCTCCAGCGCTTCGGGCTGCCGGAGGGCGTCAAGGACGTGATCGCGCGGCGGCTCGAGCGGCTCGACATGCAGGCGATCGAGTGGTTGCGGGTCGCGGCCGTGATCGGGCGCGACTTCGATGCCGCGCTGCTCGAGCGGGTCGTGAACCTCGACGAGGACGAGTTCCTCAACACGCTCGACGAGGCACTCGCCGCCGGACTCGTGATCGAGTCGCCGGCCCGTCCGGGCCACTACAGCTTCGGCCACGCACTGATCCGCGAGACGCTGTACGAGGGGATGTCGGCGCCGCGCCGCGCACGCACGCACCGGCGCGTCGGCGAGGCGCTCGAGGCGGCCGGCGACGAGCGCAACCTCACGGCGCTCGCGCTGCACTTCACCCGCGCCGCCGGATCGCAGGACGCCGAGAAGGCGATCGAGTACGCGCGGCGCGCGGGGGCGCAGGCGTCGGCGATGCTCGCGCACGAGGAGGCGGGCGAGCACTACTCGCGTGCGCTCGAGGTGCTCGAGCGCTTCGCCGCCGGCGACGACGCGCGGCGCTGCGAGTTGCTGCTGGCGCTCGGCGAGGCGCATGTCCGCGCGGGCGACCGTCCGCTCGCGTGGGACAACTTCCGCGAGGCGGCCGCGCTCGCGGCGAGGCTCGGCGACCGCGCGAGCCTCGCGCGCGCGGCGATCGGCGCCTCGAGCCGATACATCCAGCCTCCCGGCGTGATCGACGTGGAGCTGATCGAGATGCTCCGCCGCGCGCTCGCGATGACTGCCGGCGAGCGGACGGTCGCCCGCGTCCGGCTGCTGGCCAGGCTATGCGGCCCGCTCTACTACTCGCCCTGGCGGGATGAGATGCGGGGACTCGCGGCGGAAGCGACGGCGATCGCCGATGAGCTCGGCGATCCCGAGGCGCAGGCGTTTGCCGCCTCCGCGCGGCGGCGCGCGTTCTGGGATCCCGAGCATCTCGACCAGCGGCTGGCCGATGCGACCGCGCTGCTGACCTACGCGCGTGCCGCCGGCGACTCCGAGCTCGCCCTCCAGGGTCACGCGTGGCTCGCGCTCGACCTGCTCGAGCACGGCGATGCGGACGCCGTCGATGCTCAGATCGAGGCGTTCACCGCGGAGGCCGAGCGTCTGCGCCAGCCGCTGTATCTGTGGCAGGCCGCGGTGTGGCGGGCGATGCGAGCGCTGCTCAGCGGCCGCCTCGAGCAGGCCGACCGGCTCGCGACCGAGGCGCTCGCGGCGGGGTCGTCGAGCGAGGCGGTGGCCGCCGCCCAGTACTACGCGATCCAGCTGCTTGGCATCCGGCGCGAGCAGGGGCGGATGGCCGAGCTCGAGCAGCCGGCGCGCGAGATGGTCGCATCCAACCCCGGTCGTCCTGCGTGGCGTGCGGCGATCGCGACGCTGCTGTGGGAGTCCGGACGGGTGGACGAGGCCCGGACGGAGTTTGTGGCGATCGCCACACATTCGTTTGCCGACATCGAGCACGACGGGGACTGGATGATCGCGATCACACTGCTCGCCGACACGGCAGCTGAGCTCGGCGACGCGACGCACGCCGCGCAGCTGTACGCGCTGCTCGAGCCGTATCGCGACGTCAACGTTGTGATCGGACTCGCGGCGGCGTGCCTGGGCTCGGCCGCGCGCTACCTCGCCAAGCTGGCGGTGGCAATGGGCCGTCGTGAGGAGGCCGCGGTGCATTTCGAGCGGGCGCTGCGGGGCAACGCGGCGCTGAAGGCGCCGGTCGAGCTCGCGCATACCCAGCTCGACTACGCGCTGCTGCTCGGCCCGCGGGACGCGCGGGCGGGCGAGCTGATCGCGGCAGCGGCGCGGGCGGCTGAGGAGTTCGGCCTCGAGAAGGTCGCGCGCCGCGCGGCGGCGTTGCGCAGCTGACCGAGATCTGACAGGGATGTGCCACTTCTTCCGCCGTCCTTGCGGAGGGCGCTACCCTCCGCGAACTCATGTCCAAGACGCTCGTCATCGCCGAGAAGCCGTCCGTCGGGCGCGATCTCGCTCGCGTGCTTCCGGGCGCGTTCACCAAGCACGAGGGCTATCTCGAGGGCGATGATCACATCGTCACGTGGGCCGTCGGGCACCTCGTGCAGCTTGCCGACCCCGACGAGTACGACGACAAGTTCAAGAAATGGCGGATGGCCGACCTGCCGATCGTGCCCGACCGCTTCAAGCTCGTCGTGCGTGACGAGCGCTCGAAGAAGCAGATGACCGTCGTCAAGCGGCAGCTCGGCCGCGACGACGTCGATCTCGTCGTCAACGCCTGCGACGCCGGGCGTGAAGGCGAGCTGATCTTCGCCTACCTGTACGAGAAGGCGGGCTCGAAGAAGCCGGTCCAGCGCCTGTGGTTGAACTCGATGACGACCGAGGCGATCAAGCACGCGTTTGCCGAGTTGCGGCCCGCCGGCGAGCTGGCACTGCTCGAGGCGGCGGCGCGCTCGCGCTCGGAGGCCGACTGGATCGTCGGGATGAACGCGACCCGCGCGGCGACGATCCGGCTGCGCTCCTCGTTTGACGGTGCCGTCTCCCTCGGCCGCGTGCAGACCCCGACGCTCGCGATCCTCGCCCGCCGCGAGCAGGAGATCCGCGACTTCAAGCCCGAGCCGTACTGGGTGGTCGACGCGACCTTCGATCCGGTCGACGAGCCGCGTCCCCGCGTCTACGAGGGCCGTTTCCACGCCGGCGCGAACCCTCGGATCAAGACCGCCGACGAGGCCGCGGCGATCGTCCATGCGTGCCGCGACCAGGTCGGCGAGATCACGAAGCTCGAGAAGTCAGAGCGCAAGGAGCGCCCACCGCTGCTCTACGACCTGACCTCGCTGCAGACCGACGCGAGCTCTCGCTTCGGCTTCACCGCGCGCCGCACGCTCGCGGCCGCGCAGCGGCTTTACGAGGAGCACAAGGCGCTGACGTATCCGCGCACGAACTCGCGCTATCTGACGACCGACATGGTTCCGGAGATCAAGCCGATCGCCGAGCTCGTCGGCAAGCAGCGCGAGTACGCGGATGGGGCGAAGTACGTGCTCGGGCTCGACGTGCTGCCCCTCGGGCGGGTCGTCGACAACGAGAAGGTCACCGACCACCACGCAATCATCCCGACCCTGGCCGAAAGCCATCCCGTCGAGAAGATGGACGAGGACGATCGCCGGATCTACGACATCGTCGTCAAGCGGTTCCTCGCCGTCTTCCATCCGGATGCCGTGTTCGAGAACACCCGGGTGGAGACGACCGTCGCCACGCACGTCTTCCGGACCCGCGGCAAGCTGATGCTCGTCTCCGGCTGGCGCGGCGTCTACGGCGAGAGCGCCGACGCGGACGGCGCGAGCACCGACGACGACGAGGGGCGCGAGCAGCAACTGCCGCGCCTCCAGCAGGGCGAGCGCGCCGCCGTCCAGGACATCGGCTCCGAGGAGAAGGAGACGAAGCCGCCGAGACGCTACAGCGACGGCACGCTGGTTCGGACGATGGAGACCGCCGGCAAGCTCGTCGAGGAGGAGGAGCTGCGGGAGGCGATGAAGGACTCCGGGATCGGCACCCCGGCGACCCGGGCGGCGATCATCGAACGGCTCATCCAGGTCGGCTACCTCGAGCGCGACGGGCGCTCGCTCGTCGTGACCGAGAAGGGCCTGAACGTGATCCGGCTGCTCGGCGAGCACCCGCTGACATCCCCGGGCCTGACCGGCGATTGGGAGCACCGGCTCGCGAAGATCGAGATGGGGGCGGACTCGCGCGAGGCGTTCATGGGCGACATCGTCAAGTTCACCTCCGCGACCGTCGGCGAGCTCGACTCCAAGCTCAAGGACGTCCGGATTCCGCGCGCCAATCTCGGGCCGTGCCCGGTGTGCGGCCACGACATCATCGAGAACCGCAAGGGCTACTCGTGCTGGTCGCGCGAGGACCCGGGGTGCGGGTTCGTGATCTGGAAGTCGAAGGCCGGCAAGACGCTGCCGCTGGCGGTCGCCCGCGAGCTGATCAAGACCGGCCGCACCCAGCGGCCCGTCACCGGGTTCAAGGGGCGCTCGGGCAAGAGCTTCCGCGCGCGGCTTGCGCTGCAACAGTCTGAGGACGGCAAGTGGCGGGTCGAGTTCGACGAGCCGTGGGCGAAGGAGGGCGCCAAGCCGCCCGATGCCGAGGCCGAGGAGGGCACGGGCGGGACGCAGCAGCAGCCTGAAGCTGCCTGAAGCTGCCTGAGCGCTTGTTTCGCGGCGCGCCGGCCGGCGGCCGGCCGTTACGTCGGACGGGCGCGGCAGTATGGGTGGCATGCCGCTCACGCTCGTTCTCGGTCCCGCCAACTCCGCCAAGGCGGGCGAGGTCCTTGGCGCGTTCGCGGGCGCGGCCCGCTCGGGGGCGCTGCTTGTCGTGCCGACCGCGCTCGACGCCGAGCACTACACCCGGGAGCTGGCCGCGCGCGGTGCCGTCATCGGCTCGGTTCTCACGTTCCCGGGGCTCGCGGCCGAGATCGCGCGCCGGGCCGGGTATGCCGGCGCGCGCCTGTCTGCGCTGCAGCGTGAGCGCGTGCTGCGGCGCGTCGTCGGCGGCCTGCGCTTCGGTGTCGTCGACCGCTCGGCGACCGCGCCCGGATTTGCCGTGGCGGCGGGTGAGCTGATCGCGGAGCTGCAGCGCTCGCTGATTACCCCGCAACGGTTCGCATCAGCGCTGCGGGCGTGGGCGCAGGCCGATCCGGCGCGGCGCGGCGGCTACGCCGCCGATCTCGGCTCGCTGTACCGCGCGTACATCAGCGAGCTTGACCGAGTCGGCCGGGTCGACGCCGAGCTGTACGCGTGGCGGGCGCTCGACGCGCTGCGCGCGGAGCCGGGCCGGTGGGGACAGGACTCGGTGTTCGTCTACGGGTTCGACGATCTCACCGCGCTCGAGCGCGACGCGGTCGAGACGCTCGCGCGGATCGTCGGGGTGGATGTCACCGTGTCGCTGACGTACGAGCCGGCGCGCGCCGCGCTCACGGCGCGGGCCGAGGTCGTGGCGGAGCTGCGCGCACTCGCCGCCCACGTCCGGGAGCTGCCGGCGCTCGACGAGTACTACGCGCCCGCGTCGCGGGAGGCCCTGCACCAGCTCGAGCGCCGCCTGTTCGAGTCCGGGGCGCCGCGGATCGACCCTGGTGCGTCGGTGCGGCTGCTCGAGGCGGGGGGCGAGCGGGCCGAGGCCGAGCTGGTCGCCGCCGAGGTGTTGGAGCTGCTGCGCAGCGGCGTCCCGGCCGACGAGGTGGTTGTCGTCAGCCGGACGCTCGGTCCCGAGGCGGCGCTGCTCGAGCACGTGTTCGCGCGCTTCGGGATCCCGCTCGCCGGACGCCGGCGGCTGCCGTTGACGCACACCGCGCTGGGGCGGTCGGTCCGTGCGCTCGCTCGCTGCGCGCTGCTCGGAGACGAGGCGAGGGCGGAAGACCTGCTCGACTATCTGCGCAGCCCAGGGCTGCTCGAGCGGCTCGAGGTGGCAGACGCGCTCGAGCGCTCCGTGCGCCGCGAGGGGATTCGCACCGCCGCGCAGGCGCGCGAGCGGCTTGGCTGGGAGCTGCTGGAGATCGACGCTGTCGCTGCCGCCGACGATCAGGCCGCGGAGCTCGCGCGGCAGGCGCGACGTCTGTTCGCCGCGCCCCACCGAGGCTGCGCGCGCGTGCTCGGCGCGGACGAGCAGCTCGATGCGCGCGCGCTCGCCGCGCTGCTGCGGGCGTTCGGCGAGCTCGATGATCTCGGCGAGAAGGTGCGCGGTCGGGACCTGCTCGACCTGCTCGAGAGCGTCGAGATCGTGGTCCAACCGGCGGGCCGCACCGGCGCCGTCCTGCTTGCCGACCCACTCTCGATCAGGGCACGCCGCTTCCGTGCCGTGTTCGTGTGCGGGCTGTGCGAGGGCGCGTTCCCTCTGCTCGACGGCGGCGAGCCGTTTCTCTCCGACGAGCATCGCCACGAGCTGGCGCTCGCATCCGGCCTGCGCCTGCCGGCCGGCGAGGGCGCACTCGACCGCGAGCGCTACCTGCTGTACGCGTGCGTCTCGCGCGCGACCGATCAGATCGTGTTCAGCTATCGCAGCTCGGATGAGGAGGGGAACATCGTGCTGCCCTCGCCGTTCCTGGCGGATCTCGCCGAGCTGTTCGTGCCCGAGTGGGCCGAGCGGCGCCGGCGGCGGTTGCTTGCCGACATCGTCTGGGATCCCGAGGCGGCGCCGACCGAGCGGGAGCGCGCGCGATCGCGGGCACGTGCCGCCGAGCCCGCCGGCGCCTCCGAGCCGGAGCGGCGCCTCAGCGCGATCGCGCTCGAGCACGTCCGCCACCGTGAGGTCGTCTCGGGCGGCGCGCTCGAGTGTTTCGGCGACTGTCCGGTGCGGTGGCTCGTCGAGCGTGAGCTCGCGCCGTCGCAGCTCGAGCCGGACCCCGACCCGCTCGCACGGGGCAACTACATGCACGGGGTGCTCGAGGAGGTGATCGGGCGACTCGGCGCGTCGGTGACCGCGGAGTCGCTCGGCGAGGCCGTGCGGATTCTCGAGGACGTCGTCACCGAGATGCCGCCGACGATCGCTCCCGGCCGTTCCGAGGCGGTCCGTGCGGCGGCGCTGCGGACGATCATCGCCGACCTGCGCCGCTACCTCGCGCACGAGGCTGCCGACGACTGCGACTGGGAGCCGCGTGGTCTCGAGCTGCGGTTTGGGTTCCTTGGGGAGGAGGGGGCTCTGCCCGCGGTGACGCTCGGCGCCGGGACCTCCGAGCAGATTCAGCTGCGGGGCGTGATCGATCGCGTCGACGTCGACCCGAGTGGGAGCGGGCACGCGATCGTGCGCGACTACAAGAGCGGCAGCCAGCGACCCGAGTATCCCGCTGCCCGCTGGCAGGCAGATCGCCGGCTTCAGGTCGCGCTGTACATGGTCGCGGTGCGACGGCTGCTCGGGCTCGATCCGGTCGCGGGCCTCTATCAGCCGCTCGGCGGTGGGGACCTGCGCGCGCGTGGCGTGTATCTCGAGGGGGCTCCCGTCGGCGTGCGGCTCGTCGATCGCGACGCACGCGACGCGGACGCGCTCGAGGAGATCCTGCGCGACGCGGAGGAGCGCGCGGTGCAGCTTGCGGCCCGGCTGCGCACCGGCGAGCTGACGCCCAGTCCCGAGACATGCTCGCGCGACGGGTGCAAGTACCCCGGCATCTGCAGGTCCTCGTAGTGGTGACGGTGAGCTCCGAACGCGCATTCACGCCAGAGCAGCGGGACGCGATCGAGCGCCGCTCAGGCGATCTGCTGCTTGACGCCGCTGCCGGCAGCGGCAAGACGTCGGTGCTCGTCGAGCGGTTCGTGCGCGCGGTGCTCGCTGACGGCGTCGAGGTCTCCGCGATCCTGACGATCACGTTCACCGAGAAGGCGGCGGCCGAGCTGCGAGACCGGATCCGCATCCGCCTGCGCGAGCTGGGCGCTGAGGAGGCCGCCCGTGCGACCGAGGGTGCCTTCATCTCGACGATCCACGGTTTCTGCGCGCGCGTGCTGCGTGCACATGCGCTGGCCGCCGGCATCGACCCCCTGTTCGTCGTGCTCGATCAACCGGAGGGGGATCGGCTCGCCGAGGCCGCGTTCGAGGACGCGCTCGACGATCTCGCCCGCAACGCACCAGGCGGGCTCGATCTGATCGCGGGCTACGGAGCGGGGCCCCTGCACGCCGCGATCCTCGGGGCCTACGATCAGCTGCGCTCCCGCGGCCGGCGCGCCCCGCGGCTGCCCCCGCTGCCGGCGCCGCCGTCGCTCGACGATGCCCGCGAGCAGCTCGTCGGCGCGGCGCGGCGGCTGTCCGAGGAGCTCGACGCGATCCCGAAGGGGGCCGTACGGGTCGCCGAGGCGCTCGAGCGCCTGCAGCGGTGCCCGGCGATCGTCGCGGCCGCCGACGTATGGCCGGGCGAGCTCGACGCCCTCGCGCTCCCGGGCGGCAACGGCGCCGCGCTCGCGACGCCGGCCTGTGAGGCGTATACGGAGGCGCTCGCCCGGTTCCGGCGCGCCTGCGAGCACCGCCGTTCGGTGACGGCGCACGCGCTCCTGGACCAGCTGCTGGGCACGTTCGGTGAGCGCTACGAACAACGCAAGCGGGCTGTGTCGGGGCTCGACTTCGAGGATCTCGAGTTGCTCTGCAGCGAGCTGCTGGCGCCGGGCAGCGAGCTGCGGGATCGCTATCGCCGGCGATTCGCGCACGTGATGGTCGACGAGTTCCAGGACACCAACGGCGTGCAGCTCGAGCTGATCGAGGGCATCGCCGGCGGCAACCTGTTCACAGTCGGCGACGCCCAGCAGTCGATCTACGGCTTCCGGCACGCGGATGTCGAGCTGTTCGAGCGGCGCGGCGAGCGGCTCGCGGCGACCGGGGCACGGGCGACGCTGCAGACGAACTTCCGCTCGCGACCCGAGATCCTCAGCGCGCTCAACGGCGCCTTCCAGTCGCTGCTCGGCGAGCGGTTCCGACCGCTGCGCGCGGGGCGGGAGGACTGTGCGCAGGACGCGCCGGCGATCGAGCCGGCGGTCGAGATCGTGCTCGCCGACAAGGGCGCGGACTGGGCGACCGACGGCCTGGCCTCGCCGTGGCGGATCGCCGAGGCGCGAGCGCTGGCGGCGCGCGTCCGGGAGCTGATCGACGGCGGCGCCGCAGCCGGCGAGATCGTCGTGCTGAACCGCGCGACCACCGACCTGCGGACCTACGAGCGGGCGCTCGAGGACCTCCGGATCCCGACGTACGTGATCGGGGGTCGGGGCTATTGGGCGCATCCACAGGTCATTGACCTCGTGGCATACCTGCGGACGGTCGCGAACCCCCGCGACGAAGAAGCGCTCTACACCGTGCTCGCATCGCCACTCGTGGGGGCCGGCTTCGATGCCCTCGTCGTGGTCGGCGCGGTGTCGCGCGGGTCGGGTCGCGACCCATGGTCCGTGCTCCAGGAGCCGGATGGACGGCTCGACGCGCTCCCCGGCCGCGCGCGGCTGACGGAGTTTGCCGGGTGGCTCGGCGTCGAGCGCCGCGCGGCCGCGCGGGCCGGGATCGACGAGCTGATCGAGCGCGCGCTCGAGCGCAGCGGATACGACCTCGCGATGCTCGCGATGCCGGGAGGGGAACGGCGTCTGGCGAACGTGCGCAAGCTGATGCGGCTCGGACGGGAGTTCGAAGCGACCTCCGGCCACGACCTGCGCGGCTTCCTCGACCTCGTCGCGGCCCGCAGCGCGATCTGGGGTGGCGCCGCGGACGCTCGCGAGAGCGAGGCGCCGGTCGAAAGCGAGGCACTCGACGCCGTCCGGCTGATGACGATCCACCGTGCGAAGGGCCTCGAGTTCCCGATCGTGTGCGTCGCCGACCTGGGGCGCGGGCCGCTGCGCGCCGCGCCGTTGATCCGGATCGGGCGCGACGGGCGCTTCGGCTTGCGGCTCGCGGAGCCGGGGACGGGCCGGCGCGAGCCCGCGCTCGACTACCGCTCCCTCGGGGAGGAGCAGCAGCGCTTCGAGGACGAGGAGGAACGGCGGCTCTACTACGTCGCGATGACGCGGGCGCGCGAGCGGCTGGTCCTGAGCGGGGCCGCGCGACTGCACCCGTGGGGCGGCGGCGGGCCGATCGGCTGGATCGGACCGGCGATCGCGCCCGAGCTCGCCGAGCGCGCGGCGAGCGCTTCGTCCGAGCCGCGGTTTGTCAGCGAGGGCGGCGTCGCGGTCCGGTTGGTCTCGCCCGAGCAGCTGGTGGACGCCCCGGCGGTCGAGACGGCTGCGCCCGCGCGCCGGGCGTCGGCCGACGGTTCGACGACGGTCCCCGTCCCGCCGCCGCTGCCGCCGGCGGCCCAGCCGACATCGCCGGTGAGCCGGCTCAGCTACACCGCGCTCGGCGCGTATCAGCGGTGCGGATACCGCTTCTACGCCGAGCGGGTGCTCGGGCTGCCGGCGATGCCCGACGCCCGTGGGACGCCGACGACCGGGACCACGGCGGCCGCGACGCGCGCGGGTCTCGCCGCCGTCGAGCGCGGTGTCCTCGTCCACGCGCTGCTCGAGCAGCTCGACTTCCGCCGCCCCGCAGCGCCCGCCGTCGAGGCGGTCACCGCGCGCGCGACGGCGGCAGGGCTGACCGCGAACGCCGAAGAGGCCGCTGAGCTGGCCGGGCTCGTCGGGCGCTTTGCCGACAGCGAGCTGTGCGCCCGGCTCGGGCGCGCGAGCGGCGCCCGGCGCGAGGAGCGCTTCACGTTTCTGCTCGATCCGGCGCGCGGCGTCCTCGTGGACGGTGCCTTCGACGTCCTCGCGCGCGAGCCCGGGAACGCGCTCCTCGTGATCGATTACAAGAGTGACCGGCTCGAGGGGGCCGACCCCGCCGCCGTCGTCGAGGCCGCGTACGCGACCCAGCGCCTCGTGTACGCGCTGGCGGCGATCGAGGCCGGCGCGGAGGCGGTCGAGGTCGTCCACGTGTTCCTCGAGGCGCCGCAGGCGCCCGTGGCGGCTCGCTACGGGCGCGCTGATGGTGAGCGCCTTCGGGGCGAGCTGGTGGAGCTCGCGGAGGGCGTGCTGTCGGGTCGGTTTGCCGTCACCGAGGTCCCGCACCTGGCCGTGTGCCGGGGATGCCCGGCGGAGGGAGGGCTGTGCGCCTGGCCGCTGGCGATGACGCGCCGCGAGGCGCCGGACACGCTGTTCTGACCGACGCGCTCCAGACGCCCGCTCACACCGGGATCGCGAGCGGCCGGCGATCGCTCTCGACGGTCGCCGCCGGCCGCCGTGGGCGCAGGATGACGGTCGCGCCGCCGGCGGGGCTGAACGTAATGCTGCGGCGCCCCGTCGGCTCCGGTCGCGCGGCGGCCGGCGCGAGTTCGTAGCGCAGCAACACCTCGCGCGAGACCACCTTCATCTCCTGGACCGCGAAGCTCGCGCCGAGACACCGCCGCCGCCCGCCGCCGAACGGGATCCACGTGTAGGTCCCGGGCGGCTTCTCGAGGAACCGCTCCGGGCGGAACTGCCGCGGATGCTCGTAGATCGCCGGATCGTGATGGACGAGGTACGCGCTCGCCAGCAACGCGACGCCGGCCGGGTACGTGAAGCCGCCGATCCGGACGGGCTTCTTCGTCAGGCGGGGTTCGGCGTTCGGCAGCACCGGCTTGATGCGCAGCACCTCGTTGATCGTCGCGGTGAGGTACTCGTCCGAGCTGGCCGCGGTGAGCTCGTCGACGAGCCGGCGAACGACGGCCGGCTCGCGCGCGAGCCGCTCGAACATCCACGCGAGCTGCGAGGCAGTCGTCTCATGGCCCGCGACGAGCGCCGTCATCAGCTCGTCGCGGAGCTCCTGCGCGGACATCGGCGAGTCGTCCTCGTGACGCGCCTGCAGCAGCATCGCGAGAACGTCGTCGCGATCGCTGTCGCCGGCGGCCCGCCGCTCGGCGATCAGGTCGTAGATCAGCGCGTCGGCTCGCGCCTTCTGCTGCTCGAAGCGCTTTGTCGGCCCGAACCGCCCGGCGATCCGCTGCAGCGCGGGCAGCACCGACAGCGGATTCTCCGTGAACGCGAGGACGCCCGTCAGTGCGTCGCGCAGCTCGTCGAGCTGCCGGCCCTGCTCGAGCCCGAACACCGTGCGCAGGATGATCTCGAGCGTCAACTGCTGCAGCCGCGGATGGAGCGCGACCGGTCGATCGCACGGCCACGTCTCGACCTCGCGCACGGCCAGCTCGGCCATCAGCGCGATCTGCCGCTGCATCTTCTCGCCGTGAAAGGTGGGCAGCAGCAGCCGCCGCTGCTCGAGGTGCGGACCCTCGTCGAGCAGGATCACCGAGTTGCGCCCGATCAGCGGTTCGAGCACCCGCGCGCCCTCACCCGGGTGCAGGACGTCCGGCGGCGCCGTGAACAGCTCCTTGATGTCGTCGGGATCGGACAGGATCACGAACGGCGGCTGGAACGGCAGCTTGACCGTCACCCGCGTGCCGTAGCGCTGGCGCATCCGCTCGAGCGACGCGGCCGGCCGCTTCCACGTGGCCGCCAGCTGCATCGCGCCCGGTACGCGCGGGCCCGGCGGCAGGGCACTCCTCACTTCACGCCAGCTCAACGTCTCTCCCTCCGGAACGTGGTCGTGGAGTTATGTCACTGTCGGGTCGGCGCTGTGTGAGATTCGTCACGGAGACGAGGTGGGTGGCGACGAATGGCACCGGAGTGCGGGATACCGGGCGTGAATTGGCATTCACCGCCGCGAGGGGGACGGGCGCGTCATTGGTCGGCGGGGAGGATGCCTTCGACCGTCAGGAGTACCCGCTTGCGCTCGAGCCCGCCCGTGTAGCCGCCAAGCCCGCCGCCGGCGTGCAGCACCCGATGGCACGGGACGACGATCGGCAGCGGGTTGGAGCCCAGGGCGTTGCCGGCGGCCCGAAACGCGCGGGGGCTACCCGCGTCCGCGGCCACGCCGCGATAGCTCGACACCGTTCCGTATGGGATCCTCGCGGTCGCGCGCAGCACCCGGCGGGTGAACCCGTGCGTGAGCCGCCAGTCGAGCGCCAGCTCGAACCGCCGGCGGGTGCCGGCGAAGTACTGGTCGAGCTCGCGCCGCGGCCCGTCCAGCCGCCGCGGGGCCGCCAGCACACGCGGGGAGACCCGCGCCGCCAGATCGCCCAAGACCGCGTCCTCAGGGGCGTCACCATCGAGGTATGCGAGGCGGACGAGCCCGCGCGGGGTGAGCGCGAGCAAGATCCGCCCGACGGGCGAGTCGAGCGTCGCATAGGCGACGTCGAGCAGGCCCGCGGCTGCTGCAGCCTCGCTCAGGTCCGGCAGCGGCGGGGGATCGGACGCACCGCCCCAGATCAGCGCCCGCTCGAGCGCATCGTTCTCGGTCATCGCACGTACTCCGTTCGCAGTCGCTTCAGTCCCTCGTGGACGTTCCGTCGCGCCGCCTCCTCGCTCGTGCCCATCACCTCGGAGATCTCGGAGTAAGCGGCGTCGGCGAGATAGCGGAGCGCGATCGCCATCCGCTGCTTGTTCGGGAGATCCCGAACAAGCGCCCAGATCTCCGGATCGCGCAGCTCGGCAGGTCCGGCCGTTCCGGCGGACACCTCGTCGACGGGGATCGCCGCGCGGCCGCGCGCGCGGAGGTGGTCGATCGCCTTGTGATGGGCCACCGTCATGATCCAGCTGCGCAGGTTCGACGCGTTGCGCAGACGGGGATAGGCCCGCAGCGCCGCCAGCCACGTCTCCTGGTAGCAGTCGTCGGCAGCGCCTGACCCGACCGTCGCCACGAGGAAGCGATGCACGTCACGGCCGTGCGCGTCGAGCAGTTGCTGGAACGGCGGAAGCGTCACTCGGGATGAAACGGAGGAGCTCGTCATTTCGTGAGGACCGATGAGTTACCGGCAAGACATGGGTCATAGCTTGCAGAGACCACGTGTTCGCTATACAAACCTAGATATGGCTCGCGCAATCTGGTCAGGCGCGATCAGCTTCGGCCTGGTGAACGTTCCGGTGAAGCTGTACAGCGCGACCTCGCCGAAAACGGTCCGCTTCAACCAGCTGAACGGCAAGACCGGGGCACGGATCCAGCAGAAGCGCGTCGACTCGACGACCGGCGACGAGGTCCCGTTCGAGGACATCGTCAAGGGCTACGAGATCACGCCGGACCGCTATGTGATGATCGACCCCGAGGAGCTCGACGCGCTCGATCCGAAGGCGACCAGGACGATCGACATCGAGGAGTTCGTCGACCTCGTCGAGATCGACCCGATCTACTACGACCACAACTACTACCTCGCTCCCACGGCTGCAGGCGCCAAGGCGTACCGGCTGCTGCTCGACGCGATGCGCGAAGCGGGCAAGGTCGGGATCGGCAAGGTCGTCCTGCGCTCCAAGCAGCAGCTGTGCGCGCTGCGGGCGGGCGGGACCGATTCCGACGTGCTGACGCTCACGACGATGCTGTTCGGCGACGAGGTGCTCGGGCCCGATCGGATCGACGAGCTCGGGGCGCTCGGCGAGGCCGAGGCGAGCGAGCGCGAGCTGGCGATGGCCCAGCAGCTGATCAACTCGCTCTCGAGCGAGTTCGAGCCGAGCAAGTACCGCGACGAGTACCGCGAGCGGGTACTCGATTTGATCGAGCGCAAAGCCGCGGGCGAGGAGATCGCGGTCCAGCCGCAGGCCGAGGAGCCCGCGGCGGCGCCCGACCTGATGGCCGCGCTCGAGGCGAGCCTCGCGGCCGTCAAGGCCGACAGCGACGACACTCCGCCGGCCGCGCCGGCCGCCAAACCGGCCCGGAAACGCGCCGGCGCCCGCGACGGCGACAAGACGCCCAGGCGCCCGTCGAAGGCCAAAGCGAAGAGCTGAGGCGCTGTGCCGGGCCGGCGAGGTGACGCAGGCCTTGCTAAAGGTTCACTAACACTCGCTGGTAGGCTTTAGCGCCCGTCCGCGCCGCCGCCATGGGTGCCCGCGCTTCCAGGGCACCCACATCACTCTCAATGAACATACGCACTGCTCCACCTGGGGCCACTGGCCTCTACCACCCCTCCCACGAGCACGACGCCTGTGGCATCGCCCTCGTCGCCAAGCTGTGGGGCGAGGCAACGCACGCCGTCGTCGAGAAGGCGCTCGACGCGCTCGAGAACCTCGAGCACCGCGGTGCCGAGGGTGCCGATCCGAACACAGGCGATGGCGCCGGCATCCTGCTGCAGATCCCCGACGGGTTCATCCGCGCCGTCGCCGGGGTGGAGCTGCCGCCGCCCGGGCGCTACGGCGTCGGCGTCTGCTACCTGCCGGGCGATCCGGAGCAGCGGCTGGCGCTCGAGCAGATGATCGAGGAGAAGATCGAGGCTGAGGGCCAGCGCGCGATCTGGTGGCGCGATGTGCCGGTCGACGAGCGCCACGTCGGCGACACGGCGCGGCTGTCGGCTCCATTCATCCGCCAGGTCGTGATCGAGGCCTCCGAGGAGATCGCCGACCAGGACGCGCTCGAGCGCAAGCTGTACGTGATCCGGCGGGTGATCGAACGTGAAGCCGGGCCTGCGCTCGCGCTGCCGAGCTTCTCCTCGCGCACGATCGTATACAAGGGGATGCTCACGGCGCCCCAGCTGCCGCGCTACTTCACCGATCTGCGCGACCCGCGCGTTGCCTCGCGGCTGGCGCTCGTGCACTCGCGCTTCTCGACGAACACGTTCCCGAGCTGGGAGCTCGCCCACCCCTACCGGATGATCGCCCACAACGGCGAGGTCAACACCCTGCGGGGCAACATCAACTGGATGCGGGCGCGGGAGTCGCAGCTCGCGTCCGACCTGTTCGGCGACGACCTCGACAAGGTCGTCCCGGTCGTGCGCGAGGGTGGTTCCGACTCCGCGATCTTCGACAACGTGCTGGAGCTGCTCGTGCTCAGCGGTCGCGAGATCCCGCACGCCGTGATGATGATGGTCCCCGAGGCCTACCGCACGCGTAAGGACCTCGACCCCGACGTCAAGGGGTTCTACGACTTCCACTCGTGCATCATGGAGCCGTGGGACGGGCCGGCCGCGGTCGTGTTCACCGATGGTCGCCTCGCCGGCGCCGTGCTCGACCGCAACGGCCTGCGGCCGGGCCGTTGGATCCAGGACACCGAGGGCTACGTCGTGCTCGCGTCGGAGACGGGCGTGATGACGGTCGCGCCCGAGCACGTCCAGCGCAAGGGCCGCCTCGCGCCCGGCAAGCTGTTCCTCGTCGACCTCGAGGAGGGCCGGATCGTCGAGGACGAGGAGGTCAAGCGCCACATCGCGCGCCGCAAGCCGTACGGCGAGTGGTACGAGCGCGCGGTCGTGCACATCGGCGACCTCCCGGATCGCGAGCCGCGCGTGCCGAGGGTCGAGCCGCTGCGCTCCAGGCAGCTCGCGTTCGGCTACTCGCAAGAGGACCTGAAGCTGATCATCGCGCCGATGGCAGCGAAGGCCGAGGAGCCGGTCGCCTCGATGGGCAACGACGCGGCGCTCGCGGTGCTCTCCGACCGCCAGCCGCCGCTGTTCTCGTACTTCAAGCAGCTGTTCGCACAGGTGACCAACCCGCCGATCGACCCGATCCGCGAGGCGGTCGTGATGTCGTTGCAGGCCGGGGTCGGAGCCGAGGTGAATCTCCTCAGCGAGACGCCTGAACAGGCGCACATCCTCGTGATGGGCCAGCCGATCCTGCGCAACCACGAGCTCGAGAAGCTCCGGCAGGTCTCCCACGACGTCTTCGACGCCGCCACACTCGACATCACCTGGCCGGTCGAGCAGGGCCCGACCGGGATGGACGTGCGGCTCGAGGACCTGTGTGTCGAGGCCGCGCGCTACGTCGACAACGGCGCCAACATCATGATCCTGTCGGACCGCAACGTCGGCCCCGAGCGCGTCGCGATCCCGTCGTTGCTCGCCGTCGCGTCCGTCCACCACCACCTCGTCCGCCGCGGCACGCGGCTGCGCACCGGGCTCGTGATCGAGTCCGGCGAGCCGCGCGACATCCATCACATGGCGACGCTGATCGGGTACGGCGCCGCCGGGATCAACCCGTACCTGATGTTCGAGTCGCTCGACGAGCTCGCCGACCGCTCGCTGCTGCCCGAGGATCTCGATCGCGAGGAGGCCGAGAAGCGGATCGTCAAGGCGATCGGCAAGGGTCTTCTGAAGACGATCTCGAAGATGGGGATCTCGACGATCCAGTCGTACTGCGGCGCGCAGATCTTCGAGGCGGTCGGGCTCGAGCGCGCGCTGATCGACAAACACTTCACGGGGACCGCGTCCCGGATCGGCGGCATCGGTACCCCCGTGCTCGCCAAGGAGGCGCTCGAGCGCCACTTCCGGGCGTATCCGCGCTCCGGGCGCGATCTGCTGCCCGTCGGCGGCGTGTTGCAATGGCGCCGAGACGGCGAGGTTCACATCTGGAACCCCGACACGATCGCCAAGCTGCAGCACTCGGTGCGAGGTCAGAACGGCGACAGCCGCGAGACATACGCCGAGTTCGCCCGCCTCGCCAACGAGGATGCGACGCGCAAAGCGGCACTGCGCGGGCTGATGCGGCTGCGGACGCTGCCCGAGCCGATCCCGCTCGAGCAGGTCGAGCCGGCGAGCGAGATCGTCAAGCGGTTCACGACGGGGGCGATGTCGCTTGGAGCTTTGAGCCGCGAGGCGCACGAGACGCTGGCGATCGCGATGAACCGGATGGGCGCCCGCTCGAACACGGGGGAGGGCGGGGAGGACCCCTCGCGCTACACGCCCGACGACAACGGCGATCTGCGCCGCTCGGCGATCAAGCAGGTCGCGTCGGGGCGCTTCGGCGTCACGATCCATTACCTCGTCAACGCCGACCAGCTGCAGATCAAGATGGCCCAGGGCGCCAAGCCCGGCGAGGGCGGCCAGCTTCCCGGGCACAAGGTCGACGACTACATCGCGTCGATCCGCAACTCAACCCCGGGCGTCGGGCTGATTTCCCCGCCGCCGCACCACGACATCTACTCGATCGAGGACCTCAAGCAGCTGATCTACGACCTGCGCTGCGCGAACCCGACCGGCTCGGTGTCCGTGAAGCTGGTGAGCGAAGTCGGCGTGGGAACGGTCGCCGCCGGCGTCGCCAAGGCGAACGCCGACCACGTCACGATCTCGGGCCACGACGGCGGCACCGGCGCCTCGCCGCAGTCCTCGGTGCAGTATGCGGGCGTGCCGTGGGAGATCGGGCTCGCCGAGACCCAGCAGACGTTGCTGCTCAATGACCTGCGCTCGCGGATCACGGTCGAGGTCGACGGGCAGATGAAGACCGGGCGCGATGTCGTGATCGGCGCGCTGCTCGGCGCCGACGAGTTCGGGTTCTCGACCGCGCCGCTGATCGCGATGGGCTGCATCATGATGCGGGTCTGCCACCTGAACACGTGCCCGGTCGGGATCGCGACACAGGACCCCGAGCTGCGCCGGCGCTTCCGCGGCACCCCCGAGCACGTCGTCAACTACTTGATGCTGATCGCCGAGGAGGTGCGCCAGATCATGGCCTCGCTCGGCGTGCGCCGCGTGCAGGACATGATCGGGCGGACCGAACTGCTCGACATGGACGACGCGATCGAGCACTGGAAGGCGCGCCGCGTGGACCTGAGCGCGCTGCTGAAGGCACCCGATCTACCGGCCGACACGCCACGCGGCCGCACCCGCCCGCAGGTGCCCGTGCTCGATGACGCGCTCGACTGGGAGCTCGTGCGCCGCTGCACGCGGGCGCTCGAGCGCGGCGAGCCGGTGCGGCTCGGACCCGTGCCGGTCCGCAACGTCAACCGCACGGTCGGCGGCATCCTCTCGGGCGAGATCGCCCGGCGCCACGGCGCCGAGGGACTTGCGGAGGGGACGATCGAGGTGTCGTTCTCGGGGTCGGCCGGGCAGAGCTTCGGTGCCTGGCTCGCGCCGGGCGTGACGTTTGCGCTGCGCGGCGAGACCAACGACTACACCGGCAAGGGCCTGTCGGGCGGGATCGTCTCGGTGCGCCCGCCGGAGACGGCGCTGTTCCGCGCCGAGGAGAACATGATCGTCGGCAACACCGTGCTCTACGGTGCGACGGCGGGGCGGGCGTTCTTCCGTGGTCTCGCGGGCGAGCGCTTCGCGGTGCGCAACTCGGGGGCGCACGCCGTCGTCGAGGGCGTCGGCGACCACGGCTGCGAGTACATGACCGGCGGCCGGGTCGTCGTGCTCGGGCCGACCGGGCGGAACTTCGCCGCGGGGATGAGTGGCGGCGTCGCCTACGTGTACGACGTCGATCGCCGGTTCGCGGACCGCTGCAACGTCGAGCTGGTCGACCTCGAGCAGCTCACCGCCGGCGACGCGGACGAGGTCAAGGCGCTCATCTCCGAGCACGCTCAGCGGACGGGCTCGCTCGTTGCCCGCAACGTGCTGGCATCGTGGGACCGGGCACGCGAGCGCTTCGTCAAGGTGATGCCGCGCGACTACAAGCGCGCGCTCGCCGAGCGTGCCGCCCGCGAGGCCGAGGAGCTGGCGGCCCCGCGCGACGTGGTCGCCGGCTAGCTTGCGCTACTGCAGCAGCGCCTGGGTGAGACCCTGGATCGTCTGCTCGCCGTAGAGCATCGTCGGGTCACCGTCGGTCATCACGGCGATCGAGAACGTGCGCCCGTGCCCCTCGACCCGGTCGATCTGATGCACGAGCTGCCCGAGACCGGTGGGCTCCGAGCCGTCCTTGAAGAACGTCTGGTAGCCGAGCGGCCGAGCGATCACCGGGACGCCCCAGCTCTGCCAGGAGACGATCGTCGAGAGCAGGAACCGGGCGTAGCCGACGAACTCCCTGGGGATGAGCGAGTCCATGATGAAGAAGAAGTGCGCCTGGTCGGCGGGACTCAGGAGCGCGGTGCCCCACAGGCCCGACACGCTGAAGTCGGTCATCCCCGCTGCGCGGGCGACCGCGTACAGCCCGCTGTCGCCGACGATCGACCAGCA
>DATKOY010000207.1:0-58455 GCA_035524415.1 Solirubrobacteraceae bacterium
CGACATCAGCGGCGGCAGCACCAGCGCCACCCAGAGAGCGACCAACGGCGTCCATAACGGCGCCGGCAACAACGCAACCACCAACCAGACCAACACCCAGGGGCAGACGACAAATTCGTCCTGCCACAAGGGCTGTGGCGGCTCCGGCCAGGACCAGAGCTCCACACAGGGGTCCACGACCCTCCAGGGAGCACTGGCAGGGGCCCTGGCCGGCCAGAACGCCGTCAACGGCAATTCCCCGGCCAACACGGCCGGTGGCGACATCTTCGGCGGGTGCGATCTCGCCGACCAGATCGCGAAGAACCATGCCGGCAACGGCTCGAGCAACACGGCTGGTACGGCGCAGACGGGAGGTGAGACCCAGACGACCTGAGATTCGGCCTTGAGTTCCCACCCGGCGGCGCGCGGACGCGGCCGCCGATCGATTTCCGCAGCACCCGGGACCCCGGTCGCCTCGCATCAGCGGGCGGCCGGGGCCACCCGGCCACGGACATGCCTGGATGAGGCTTCGCACGTACGCACACCTACTGCTGCTCACCTGCGTGCTCTTCGGCTTGCCGGCCGAAGCAGGAGCGCACGCGCCGACCCGCTCGAGCTCCCGCGCAGCGGCCCTCACACGAGCTGATCAGAGCGCGTCCGGCGCATCCTCTCGCCCCACCGGTGGCGCGTCCGTTGCGCCGCCGGCGAGCGGCGGGGCGTCCGTTGCGCCGCCGGCGAGCACGAGCCGCGGCGCCACCGCGGTCGCGAACTCCACGTCGCAGACGATCTGGCAGATTCAGGTCGCAGGGTGCACCGCCCACTGCCATGGAACCAGGCAGTCCCAGCTCGCCCGTCAGCAGAACATCTCGGTCCAGGTGATCCATCCGCGCACATCGGTCGCGGCTGGTCCGACGTCAGCAGAAAGGCCGACGAGCACCGAGCGAGGCGGCACCACCTTCAGGCTCACCCAGCGTCGCGGTATCACCCAGATCCAGATCGGATGTCAGGCGCATTGCGTCGATAGCACGCGGACACCCACTCCGATACCACCAGACATCTGGCGTCTTCTGATGCGGATTCTCCGAGAGGTGCACGGAGCGACGCCCGCCGGCAGCTCCCCCCAGCCCGGCGAGCGCAACGACGTCCGACAGACCGTTCTGCAAGCGCAGAACGGCCGCGCGTCGACGCGCTCGCGGACACAACGCGCCACGCAAACGAACATCACCATTCAGACCATCTCGCTGGCGGGGCTGGTCAGCAGCACCACCGGTCTGCCGTCGCCTGCCGCAAGCGTTGCCGTCGATCAGACCGTGCAGGCCATCGTGCAGGTCCAGATCGGGTGCCTGTCCCATTGTGATCAGACCGAGCAGCATCAGCAGGCCACCCAGTCGACCACCTCGGTTCAGGCCATCGTGCCCGGCGCGGGTTCCGCGCCGACCGCGCCATCGCGCACCGTCGCCGCGATCTCCACGGCGACGCAGCTCACCTGGCAGCTGCAGATCGGATGCCTGTTCTGGTGCAATCGCGCCACCGAGAGTCAGCGCTCCGCGGGCAGCGAGCAGGCGGTCCAGGTGGCGTCGGCCCGGCCGGCGCTCGCACCGCGTCCACTGCCGGCGCCATCCGCCGCCGAGCCGACCGCCAGGCGCCGCACCGGGACGGCCTGGTCTGACGTGGCGAGTCTGACGCCCGCTCCCCGATTTGCCCGGAGCGAACGGCACCTGCGTGCGCGCAGGCGGGCGGATCGGGACGCGAAGGCGCGGGCGCATGCAGGGGCGAGCGCGCACGTGTGGGCGCACGCGGGGGCAGCAGCGCGGGCGGCCCAGCGAGGCACGCGCCGCACGGCGGGCGTGGGTGCCCGGCCGGTGCTGCTGAGCGGCCGGTCGGTGGTCGTGCGCGGCCGGTCTGCGGCACGCATCGGAGGCGGGTGGGGATTGGCCCGGCCGGCGCCGATGATCGTCGTCGTGTTCGCCGTCGCGCTCGGGCTCGCGACCTGCGCGCGGGCGATGTACCTCGACCGCGGCGGTGACCCATAATGCGGCCGCGTGGTCGCTGCGTTGCACACTTGACGCCGCGGGACCGCGGCGTAAGGTTCGCCGCTCGGGGAACTGAATGCCGTTGAATATGGGGTTGATCTGGCCGCGGCGGTGCCGAGCGCCGGAGACAGATGACGCTCATCCGCGTAGCGCCGATCTCGTCGCACGGGCCGGCGTGCTGGTCGCGCTGGGGCTTGTGCTGGTCGCGCTGGTCGGGCCGGCGACCGCAGGCGCTTCGGGACCGCAACCCACTGCGGGACCGCGTCCGGATCCTGCGCCGGCGCCGGCGGCGTCGACGGACCGCGCCGCCCGGACACCCGGCACGCCGTCACCGGATCCAGCGCCCGGCGCGACTCGCACCCCCGTTTCGCGATCACGCACGAGCGGCCCGGTCCGATCGACGGTTCTCGCGCCGCGGCCGCTCGCGAGGATGACTTCCTCCGGCAGTGCGCTCATCTCTGCCTCAGCGGCACACGCACGAGCCCCGAAGCACGCGGACCGCGCTCGACATACCGGCCGCGGCGCGTCGGCACGCGGTCCCACGAACCCGGCGGTCACAGCGCTCGGGGCCCTGGTAGCTCGCAAGCTCGGCGAACTCCGGTTTCCGCTCTCGATTACGCCGACGGCGATCCGTCGCGACGGCACGCTGCTGCTGCTGGCGGCGATCGCGTTAGGAGTGCTGACGGTGGCCGGTCTCTCGTTACTCCGGCTGCTCGTGCGCTTGCAGTCGGAGTGGGATGAAGGAGGCACGTGAGCGCGATCGGGCGGCGGCTCGCACTGTCCGGCTCGGCGATCGTGCTGGTCGCCTCGCTCGTGTGCGTCGGTACAGCATCCGCCAGCTATAGCGTCACGCCGTCGTGCAACTCCCAGGGACAGCCCGTTCCGTGCGCGGGGTGGCACACCAGCCCGGTGCAGGTGTCGTGGACATGGAGCCCGACTGACGGCACCGCGGCGGCCGGCACGTGTACGACACAGTCGTACTGGTACGACGTGAACACCAATGCCGTGTGCGAAGTGACAGGAACGAACGGCGACTCAGGGACGACGGTGCAGCCGATCATGGTCGAGGTCAGCAGTCCGACGGTGACCGTCGCCCCGGACCGTGCTCCGGATTTCAACGGCTGGTACAACCACCCCGTCACCGCCAGCGTCGAGGGCAGCGCATTCTCGGGCATCCTGTCGTGCACGGCTGCGACGTATGCGGGTCCGGAGTCGGCGAGCGCGACCATCAGCGGGAGCTGCACAGATAACGCGGGGAAGGTCGCCGCCGCGACGAGCTCGGCGTTCAAGTACGACGCGACGCCTCCCCAGCTCAATGTCACCGTCGCTCCGGGAGACGGGATCGTCGTTCTGAGCTGGCCCGTGTCGCCGAGTCTCGCCCTCTTGCAGATTCAGCGCACGCCCGGGCTGCGAGGCGGGAGCCACAGCGTCCTGCACCGAGGCGACTCGGGCAGCTACCGGGACCTGCGGGTCCGCAACGGCGTTCGCTACCGCTACACGATCACCGCCCGCGACCAGGCCGGCAACATCACGGTCCGGACGCTGACGGTCACTCCGGGACCGCGCCTGCTCACTCCCGGACCGGACGCGAACCTCGGCACGTCGCTGCTGACCTGGACGCCCGTCCGCGGAGCCGACTACTACAACGTCCAGCTCTTCCGTGCAGGCAAGATCCTCAGCGCCTGGCCGTTACAGACACACCTCCGGCTCGCTCGGACATGGGTGTTCGCGGGACGGCGCTATCGGCTCACGCCCGGGCGCTACCGCTGGTACGTCTGGCCGGGCTTCGGCGTGCCGTCCGCCGCCCGCTACGGCCCGCTGATCGGCTCTCGGTCCTTCGTCGTGAAGTGAGGCCCTGGGAGATTCCTGTGGCATCGCCACAGAAATCCCCGTGGCACCGTCACCGATCATGTTCGATCTCCGTGAGGTGCTCGACGTTGGCGACGTCGTCGTCGTCGGCGCTCGGGTTGCCGGCGAACCACGCGTCGAGGATCTCGGTGAGCTGCGCGTGGGAGGTCAGCCGGAGGCTGAGGGCGAGCACGTTCGCGTCGTTCCAGCGTCGCGCGCCGTCAGCGGTCTGCGCGTCGGCGCATAGGGCGGCGCGAATGCCGGCCACCTTGTTGGCCGCGATCGAGGCACCCGTGCCGGTCCAGCAGGCGACGATCGCCTGGTCGGCCACGCCGTCCGCGACGTCGCGGGCGGCGCGCTCGCTGGCCCACGCCCAGTCCGCGCGCTCGTCGTCGAGATACGCACCATGGAGAATCGGCTCGTGGCCACGACCCCGAAGCTCGTCGGGCACGGCCCGCGCGACCCCGGTGAGCTCATCCGCCGCGACGGCGATTCGCATTCGCCTCGTGCGTCCGGTCAGACTGCGGCGATCACGTGGACGTGATCGGTCACCGGCTCTGACGGAGCCTCGCCGTCCGCGCCCGCGTCCTTGGCACACTCGCCCCCGAGCCACTCGAGGCCGTACGCGCGCATGTCCTCGATCAGCGGGACGAGTGCACGGCCTTTCTCGGTGAGCGCATACTCGACCCGGGGTGGAACCTCGGGGAACGTCTGGCGCTCGACGACCCCCTCCTCCTCGAGCGCGCGCAGGCGCAGCGACAGCGTGCGCGGGCTGATGCCCTGGAGCGATCGCTCGAGCTCGCAGAACCGCGAACGCCCTTCGGCGAGGTCGCGAATCACGAGCAACGTCCACTTACCGCAGACAATTTCGGCGGTGCGGCAGACCGGACAGGTGTCGTTGGAAGCCATCCGGAGTCCAGTTTAGCGCAATGCTTCACGAACTGAAGCGGGCCGCGGGGCCGGGAATGCGTGGCGGGTGAGACGACCGGCGCGCGGCTGCCTCGCGCTCACGATGAAGGGGGCGGCGACGATCCGTTGCGCTTCGGCCCTGACACCGGGATCGTCCTGGGTTGCGGGGCAGGTGCCGGCGGCGCCGTCGCGGGTGGTGCTTGGCCCGGCTGCACGGGTTGCATCGGCTCGGTCGGCGCGGTGCTCCGGGAGGGGGCGGGCGCTGCACGAGTCGGTGCCGCCGGAGCCGCGGGCGGGGTCAGCGGACTGGCGGACGCAGAGCCATTGCGCGCCTTGCGGTTCGGCATGCGCGCCCGGGCCACGTCGGCAACGTCCTCCATCGACGTCGCCGTCCGCCCCTCCGCGGCGACCAGCAGCTTGAAGTCATGTGGGCTGCTCGCGACACGAACGGCGTCCTGCATCGAGACCCGGCCGGCCTGGTAGTGGCGCAGCAGTGCCTGGTCGAACGTCTGCATGCCGTAGTACTCGCCCTCCTGGATCACCTCGCGCAGGCGTGCGGTCTCGTCAGGATCCATGATCATGTCCCGGGCGCGCCCCGTCATCCGGAGGATCTCGCAGACCGCCACGCGGCCGTTGCCGTCCGGCGTCGGCACGAGCCGTTGCGAGACGACGCCCTTGAGCGTGCCGGCGAGCATCGCTCGCGCCTGGCTCTGCTCGTGGAGCGGGAAGAAGTCGATGATCCGGTTCACGGTCTCGGGCGCGTCGAGCGTGTGCACGGTCGAGAGCACGAGGTGGCCTGTCTCTGCAGCGGACAGCGCCGAACGAACGGTCTCCTCGTCGCGCATCTCGCCGATCAGGATGACGTCCGGGTCCTGGCGCAGCACGCGGCGCATCGCACGCTTGAACGAGACCGTGTCCGTCCCGACCTCGCGCTGGTTGATGATCGACCGCTTGTCCCCGTGGAGGTACTCGATCGGATCCTCGATCGTGACGATGTGACGCGACCTCGTCGAGTTGATGTGGTCGATGATCGCCGCGAGCGTCGTCGACTTACCGGACCCGGTGGTTCCGGTGAGCAGGATCAGCCCTCGCTCTTCCTCAGCGAGCGCGGTGATGGCCGGCGGGAGACCCAATTCCGTCGCCGTCTTGACCGAGTAGGGGATGACGCGCAGGGCGATTGAGATCGCGCCGCGCTGGCGGAACGCGTTGACGCGGAACCGCGCCAGTCCGGCGATCGCATAAGCAAAGTCGATCTCGTCCTCGTCCTCGAACTCGGCGATCTGCTTCTCGTTGAGCATGTGGTGAAGGACTCGCTCGGTGTCCTCCTGCTGGATCGGCTCGTAGCCGGGGATCGGTGCCAGCTGTCCATGGATGCGCGCGACCGGCGGCGAGGGCACCTTCAGGTGAAGGTCAGAACCCTCCCGGTCCACGACATACAAGAGAGCGTCGGCGAGATCGAACATCCCACCAGATGCATCGACCGCCACCCCCCGCCTCTTGAGCCCACACTCCAAGGCGTGGACCACCGACGTGAACGAGAGAGCCTGGCGAGCGACCCGACTGTCGGGACTCGCGTGAGCACATCCCGACGGTCGAATTGCTTTCCGAGCGAGAACCGCTCGCTAAGCGACGTCCCGAAGCTTCTGAGCCTCAGCCAGCGACTGAAGCTTCTTGAGCGACTGGTTCTCGATCTGCCGGATCCGCTCACGCGTGACGTTGAACGTCCGGCCGACCTCGTCGAGGGTGCGGGGATGCTCACCACCGAGCCCGTAGCGCAACTCGAGTACGCGCCGCTCGCGGTAGCTGAGGTTCTCAAGCGCTTCGCGGAGGGCTTCCTTGGTGAGGATCTCCGCCGCCCGCTCATACGGCGACTCGGCCCGCTCATCGGCGATGAACTGACCGAACTCCGACTCTTCCTCGTCGCCGACCGGCTTCTCGAGCGAAACCGGCGCCTGTGCCGAGCGCTTGATCGACTCGACCTCCTCGGGCTCGATGCCCGTGACCTCGGCGATCTCTTCCGCCGTCGGCTCGCGCCCGAGCTCGGTCACGAGCTTGCGCTCCGCGCGACCGATCTTGTTCAGCTTCTCAACCACGTGGACGGGTATGCGGATCGTCCGCGCCTTGTCGGCAAGCGCCCGGGCGATCGCCTGCCGGATCCACCACGTGGCGTACGTGGAGAACTTGAATCCCTTCCGGTAGTCGAACTTCTCGGCCGCCCTCACGAGCCCGAGCGTCCCCTCCTGGATCAGGTCCAGGAACGGCAGGCCTTGGTTGCGGTAGTTCTTCGCGATCGAGACGACGAGCCGAAGGTTCGACTCGACCATCTTCTGCTTGGCGTCCAAATCACCGCGCTCGATCCGCTTCGCGAGGTCGACCTCCTCCTGGGCCGTCAGCAGGCGCACCTTGCCGATGTCCTTCAGGAACAGCTGAAGCGAATCCGTCGTCATGTCCGGCTTGAGATCAAGCGCCGTCTTCGCCTTCCGCCGGCCGCGCTTGTCCGGCGCTCGCTCGACGTCTGCTGCCGCGAGAGCCGGGTCGAGCTCCTCGACGAGCTCGATCTCAGCCCGCTCCAGGAATCCGTGCAGCTCCTCTACGTCTGCCTCGTCGAGATCGAGCTCCGATACCGCCCCCGCGATCTCGGCGTACGTCAGGACGCCGAGCTGCTGACCGCGGTTTACAAGGCCTTTGATCTCTTCGAGTTCCTGCAGTTCCGCTACTGACATCTGGTTCCGTTTCCGTCGTACGCGCCGGGCTGGCCTGGCTCCGGCGCCTAAAAATCAGCCAGCGAGCGCACCCACAAGGGCGCACGCCCGCTACTCAAACATACGCTGGGAGTATAGGCACTATATTTTTTGAAGTCAATGAGCGTAGGGGCAGCCGCACCCTGAATCGTCCGGCTCTTTCTACGCAGGCGCCGCACGCGCGGCGTTCATCTATAAGGGTAGTACGTAGAACGTGCCACACCGTTTCAAGTTGCGGTGGGATTTCCTGCGCAAATCGCGAAATTGGCTGCGGCCGCGGCATCCGACGGCCTGTTCGGTGGCTGAGCACCGCGCGGCACACGGCCCCGGTTCGACGCCGGCCGCCGCGGTGCGCGATCATGTCGTCGATGAGCGAGGATCGACCCAGCGACGTCCTCGGCGGCTTGCCCCGTACGCGCCCGCACCGGCGCAGTCAGAAGCGGGCCGCGCAGCCGACCCCGGCGACCACGCCCGCGCCGCCCGATTCCGCGACTGTCACCCCTGGGCCCGCGCTGAGCCCGGACACGGCCGCCACCCCGGACACGACGCCGCCCGCAGCCGCCCCGACGACCCCTGCCGCCGCCGCGAAGCCGCGCACTGCCCGCCCCCGCAAGCCGAAGACGGACGCGGCCCGTCGCCAGCCGACACCCAGAGGCACTCCAAAGGCCCGGCCCGAGCCGACACCAACGGGCGCTCCGAAGCTCCGACACGAACGGCTGCGCCAGCCTGCACAGCCGGAGGGGACCCCGGCCACCCCCCGGCGCGCGATCAGGCCCGCTCCCGCGAGCGGTGCGGATCTTGTGGGCACGGCGGTCAAGGCGGCGGCCGAGCTCGCGGAGATCGGCCTGTCGATCAGCGCCCGGGCGATCCGGGGCGCGATCTCACGCCTCCCGCGCCCGTAGACGGTTGACTGCACGGCGTGTCTCAGCCGGCCGGCCGGCCGACGCTCGGCGCCGGTCCAGTGCGTTGGCAAGCCCTCACCCCTCACCGCCCGAACTCTGGCGGCGCCACCCACCCACGTGGCGACCTCCACCCCGCCGAGCAACCCCGCGCCCGCAGCGCGAGCAAGCAACGCACTGACCGCAGGTGCGATAACGCACCGCGCGAAGTTTCGTATACTTGCGGCACCTTCGACGCCGAACGATCGTCCCTCCGGGGATGTTCGGCGGGGGACCCACTTGTGGATCGTCGGATCCGCAGGGGCGAATCGGCCCTGTAAAGGGCCGTAGCGCTCACCAGGCGCGAGCCCGTCAGCTCACCCCGTAGGCGCCAAGCGAAGAGAACGGACCGGCCTGATCGTGAGTCGTCGCGTCAACGCCCATGTTGTCCTCAGCGCACTGCTTGTGGTGGCAGCCGCGCTGCTCATTCCCGCGCTTGCGTTCGCGAGCGCCGGTGGTGGCGCGCCGGCGTCGGGCGGCGGCGGCCTCGGCGGAGCGAGCCCGACGGCGACGGCACAAGCGACCACGCCCGCTGCGACCGCCCAGCCGGGAGATGCGCCCGTCAGCACGACCGGCAACGGGATCACGATCGCGACGCGCGCCGCCGCGATGCTCCGCGGCGGGATGCGCTTCACCGGGACGGTGTCGCCGTCAAATGCGGGCCAGCTCGTCGAGATCGAGCGGCTCGGTCACCAGACATCCTGGGCGTGGGCCGCAACCGCTCACGGGACGGTCGCCAAAGACGGCACGTTCACCGCGTTGTGGCCGGCGAACCACATCGGTCGCTTCCAGATCCGAGCCGTGCTCGAGCCCAGCAGCGGTGTCGCGGCTCGGGCGGTCGCCGCCTCACCGCCGCTGACCGTCATCGTCTACCGGCAGGCGATCGCCACTCAGTTCGGCCCGGGCTTCTTCGGCTCGACGACGGCATGCGGCGAGACGCTGCAGCGCAACATGGTCGGCGTCGCGAACCGCACATTGAAATGCGGCACCAAGGTCGCCGTCTACTACCACAGCCGCATGATCATCGTCCCGGTGATCGACCGCGGGCCGTACGCCAACAATGCCGACTGGGATCTCACGACCGCCACGGCCAACGCGCTCGGGATCGCCGGAACGGCGACCGTTGGCGCCGTGTCGCTGCCCGCCCAGTCGTAGGATCGCACTCGCCGCCACCCGAACACCGAGTGCGCATCCAGGTGCCCAAAGGGCACCGCCAGGCACACTCGCAGTCCCGCCGGGCGTGAGTGCGGGGTTATGGGCTAGAAAGGCCCGCGCCCGGGCCACCATCCGGATCGGGCCCGGGGTCGACACCCGTGCCGGCCGGCGCTCCAGGGTCCCCGGCGGTCTCGGCCGGCAACCCGGGGTCGACGCCGGCGCCGGCCCCCGACCCAGAGTCGACGCTCGTCCCGGCCGCCGCCGCGGCCCACCGCGCCTCATCCGCTGCCTCGGCGAGCCCGTCGCTGTCGCGGCCGTCCTCCCCGAGGACGGCGATGCCCACGCTGACGGTCATCGGAGCCCCGCGCCAGGCCCGCACGGCCCGCACGGCGCTCACCGCTCGCTCGGCAAGCGCCTGGGCGCCGGCGCGCCCCGTATCGCGGGCGATGATCCACGCCCGCGTCTCGCTTTCGCACGCGAGGATGTCGCCGCGGCGGACGACGCTGCGCACCGCCTGAGCGAAGCGGCCGAAGGTCGCGGTGGCCTCGCGAGGCGACTCGACGGCGCTGATCCGATCAGCATCGTTGAGCTCGACGAGCAGTAGCGCGAGCGCGGCGCCGGAACGCTCCGAGCGCAGAATCTCATCCTCGAGCGCTCCCATCCACAGGGGCTCGGTCGCCGGCGCTCGCGACCCGAGCGGCTCGAGCGGCTCGAGCGGTTGCACCGGGGCCGGCCGGGACGACTGCGTGGAGCTGACCGACGACAGCCGTCTGGGCTGCGACGGCGGTCCAGCCGGCTGGGGATCAAGATCCGCCTCAGCGCCCGGAACGGCCGGTTCGGCCTCGGCGCTGCGCAGTGCGGCGGCGCGCACGAGCTCGATCACGACCGCAAGCCGCTCGGCCAGCTCGTAGACCTGCTCGGGCTCGGGATGCGAGAGCTCGTCGCGCACGGCGCTCCAGATCACGGCGGACAGTGCGTCGACGGCGCGGGACGTCGCCTCCGGCCGGGTCGCGCCGGCGAACTCGCCGGTCCGAGCGACGAGCAGCTCGAGCGCTCCGCCCGCCTCGATCCGTCGCAGGTCGTCGTCGTCGGCGAGCGCCCGGACGACCGCTGCGCACACGCGCGGGCCGTCGCGGGCCAGATCGGCGGCGAGGATGCCGGGGGCGTCGTCGAGCGGCGCCTGCTCGAGCAGCGTCAGCAGCCACCCTTTCGTGAGCTCCTCGACACGCTCGAGCAGAGCGTCGATCGGGGCATCGGCAACCGGCCTCGCCCGGCGCCGCCGTGGGGGCCCTGGCAGCATGGCGCCCTTTTATCAGGTGGATCGGTCGGCTCCAAGCGTCCTCACCGCGACCGGCCCACGCGCGCAGCTCCGGTACAGCGACAATGTCGGGATGGCGCAGCCACTGATCAGCATCGCTGCGGCCCGCGAGCGCGTGCTCGCCCACGCCGCGCGGATGCCGTCCGAGCAGATCGGGGTGCAGGATGCGCTGGACCGCGTGCTGGCGGAAGCCGTGCGTGCGGTCGGCGACGTGCCTCCGTTTCCGTGCTCGGCGATGGACGGCTACGCGATCGTGGCAGGTCCGGCCGAGCGGGCGCTGACGGTCGTCGACGAATCGCGTGCCGGGGCGCCGTCGCCGCGGCGTCTGCGCGACGGCGAGGCGATCCGGATCTCGACGGGCGCGGCCGTTCCCGCGGGCGCGACCGCCGTCATCCGCCAAGAGGACGTCGAGACCGACGGCGACGAGCGGATCCGTACGCACGCGGACGTCGCACCCGGCATGCATGTCCGCGATGCCGGGGAGGACATGCGGGCCGGAACGCTCGTGCTACCGGCGGGGACGAGGCTGGGCCCCGCCGAGCTCGGTGCCGTCGTCGCGGCCGGGGCGGGGACCGTGATCGTCGCGCGCAAGCCGCGCGTCAGCGTGCTCTGCACGGGCGACGAGCTGCGAGCGCCCGGTGAGCCTCTGCGGCCGGGCGAGATCCATAACTCCAACGCGCCGATGCTCGAGGCGCTCGCGCAGCACAGCGGCGCGAGCGCCGCGCCGGCGACGCGTCTGCCCGACGATCGGGATGCAACCGAGGCGGCACTCGCCACGGCGATCGAGCGTTCCGACGTCGTGCTCATCACCGGCGGGGTCTCCGTCGGGCCGCACGATCACGTCAAGCCCGCGCTCGCCGCACTCGGCGTCAGCGAGGAGTTCTGGGGCGTGTCGCTCCAGCCCGGTAAGCCGACATGGTTCGGGACGAAGGGCGCGGCGCTCGTGTTCGGGCTGCCGGGGAATCCGGTCTCCGCCGTCGTCACGTTCTCGCTGTTCGCCCACCCTGCGCTCGCCGCGATGCTCGGCACCCCGCCCGCCGCGATGCGTGACACGAACGCGGTCCTCGGCGAGGATGTACGGCGCAATCCGGGACGCGAGCAGGCACTGCGGGTGCGCCTCGAGCCCCGCGACGGGGAGCTGGTCGCGGTGCCGAACGGGGCTCAGGGGTCGCACATCCTCACCTCGCTGATCGGCGCCGACGCGCTTGCCCTGATTCCCATCGGCGAGGGATCGCTCGCCGCTGGAACGCGCGTCCACCTCGAGTATCTGGCGCGTTGACGCCGGCCGCATGACGCTCCACCAACCGCATCGAAACGGGGCAGAATCCCGACGGTGAATCTGTTCATCGCCGCCCTGGCAGGCATCGTCGCGTTCGTCGTGGCGTGGCGCGCCCGTCGTCGCGGATTCCCCGCGCGGGCCGTGATCGTCTCGCCGCGGCAGTCGACCGTGATCGCGCGGGACGGAGCGGTCCGCTCGGTGCAGTCGGCGGAGTTGACGGTCGACAGCGCCGACCTCGAGCGCCTGTGGAACCCGACCAACCTCGAGAATCTGGCGCGGACGTACTGGCGCTTCCTCTCGCGCGTGACGCTCGGGCTGATCCGCGTCGTCTACGGGGAAAACGAGCGGAGCGTCGTTCTGCTCGTGCGGCCGCTGACGCTACTCCGGTTCGACTCACCCGAATACGTGCTCGAGCGCGACCATGGCAAAGTGCTATGGAGGATCCGCGACGGGCTGCTCGTGGCCCGCGCGGGGCGCGGCTGCGGCCTGCTGTCGCTGGACGTGCGCCGCCAACCGGCGAGCGCCGCGGAGAACAAGACCCGCACGCTCAGGATCGAGGTCGAAGTCGCGAACTTCTATCCGGCAATCGCAGCCGGGTTCAGCACACCGGTCTACGAGGCGACGCAATCATCGATCCACGTGCTCGTCACGCACGCGTTCCTGCGGTCGCTCGCGACGCTCGATCTCGCCGACTCCAAGGTCGGGCGCCTCGCACCACCGCACGACGGGACCGCGGACGCGCAGCCCGGTGAACCGCCGCAGGAGCAGACGCAGCCGGAGCCGCAGCCGCCGCCCGGGCCGCAACCGGAGTCGCAGCAGAAGCCGGAGCCGGTCAGCCGTAACGCACGCCGGTGAGCGCGCGCAGTTTGGCGCGGTCGTGGCGCGCCGAGATCCGCCGGACCGTTCCCGACCGGGCACGCATCACGAGCGACTCGGTTGTGGCGCCGCGGTCGCCCTGGTAACGGACCCCCTGGAGGACGTCACCGTCGGTCACGCCGGTCGCCGAGAAGAACACGTCCTCGCCGGCGACCAGCGCGTCACAGTCCAGCACCCGGTTCAGGTCGTACCCGGCATCGATCGCCGCCTGGCGCTCGTCGTCGTTGCGCGGCCACAGTCGGCCGAGCAGCTGACCACCGATGCACTTGATCGCGGCGGCTGAGATGACGCCTTCGGGCGTGCCGCCGATTCCCCACAGCAGGTCGACCGCGGAGTTGTCGCTGACGGCGAGCATCGCCGCTGAGACATCGCCGTCGAGGATCAGGCGCACGCGCCCGCCCGCCTCGCGCACCTGGCGCATGGCCTCGTGGTGGCGATCCCGATCGAGCATCACGACCATCACGTCCCGGATGTCGATCCCCTTGCGCTGGGCGATCAGCGACAGCGTCTCGGGCAGCGGCCGATCGAGGTCGAGGAGGTCGGCGATCTCCGGTCCGCCCGCGATCTTCTCCATGTACACACACGGGCCGGGATCGAACATCGCACCGCGCTGGGCCAGCGCGATCACGGCGATCGCGCTCGGCATGCCGAGCGCCGTCAGCCGCGTGCCCTCGAGCGGGTCGACCGCGATGTCGACCTGCGGCGGGGTGCCGTCACCGATGCTCTCGCCGTTGTAGAGCATCGGCGCCTCGTCCTTCTCCCCTTCGCCGATCACGACGATCCCGTCCATCGAGACCGACTCGAGCACGACGCGCATCGCGTCGACGGCCGCTTGGTCGGCACCCTCCTTGTCGCCGCGGCCGACCATCCGCGCGGCCGCGAGTGCCGCGGCTTCAGTCACGCGAACAAGCTCGAGCGCGAGGTTACGGTCAGGGCGGGACTTGGGCATCTGCTGGGAAAGCGTTACAGAACGCCGGGCGGTTTGCGTCTTGGCCCCGCCTCGCGGGTGCGCGCAAGCGCCCCGACCAGGATCAGCACGCTGCCGAGCAGCGCGACCCACCAGCCGAACCCGACGCTGATCTCGCCCGGCGGTGATCCGGGCCGGTCGATCACGCCGCGGAACAGGGTGAAGGCGAGCGCCGCGAGCGCCGTCACCGCCGTCAGCTCGCCTCTGGGCCAGGACAGCGCATGGCCGCGCACGATGATGTAGGCCAGGATCGCCGGCGCGATCGCGGTCAGCAGCAGAAGGAAGCGGAGCACCGTCAGCGAGTTCCAGCCGCTGCACGACGTGTGCGGCCCGCGGCACGAGTTGAGTTGAGCGTTCGGGTTACCCAGCGTGTACCACGGGAGGAACACGGAGACGCCCAGCAGGACTCCTCCCGCCACCGCGATCAACTCTCCGCGGTCGAGCTGCTTGAAATCCATCGGCGGTCAGAGGCTAACCCGTTTCCGGCGCGATCGAGCTGGTACGTTCGCGGCGCGATGGACTTCCGCCAGCTGCTGCCGGAGCCCGGGACCGTCACGGTCGATGCCCTGATGGCATCGCTGCTCCGCGGCGTCCGGATCCCGCGCGAGCGCCCGTACACGATCGTCAATTTCATCGCCAGCGCCGACGGGCGCGCGGCCTTCGGCGGCCGATCGGGGCCCCTCGGCGACGACGGGGATCGCGCGATGTTCCACGGTCTGCGCGAGCAGGTGGACGCGGTGCTCGCCGGAACGGGGACGCTCCGAGCGGAGCGCTACGGCCGGATCCTCGGCAAGCCCGAGCGGCGCGAGCGCCGCCTCCGGCGGGGGCTGCCGGCCGAGCCGATCGCCTGCATCATCACTCGCAGCGGCGATGTGCCGACTGACATCCCGCTGTTCGCGGAGTCCGACGCCAGGGTCGTCATCTTCTCGCCCGTCGAGATTGACCTGACCGGTTGCCGGGCGCAGGTCGCCGTCGTGCGGCTGGACCCCGGTGAGCTGACCCACGCGACCGCACTGCGTCGCTTGCGGTCGGACTGTGGCGTGCGGACCCTGCTGTGCGAGGGCGGCCCGACCCTGTTCGGGTCGTTGCTGGCCCAGGACGTCGTCGACGAGCTGTTCCTGACGCTCGCGCCGAAGCTCGCCGGTGGGGGCGCTGGGCCGACGATCACGCGCGGCCCGGAGCTTGCACAGCCGCGCTCGCTGCGGCTGCGGTGGTTGCTCGAGCGCGCCGACCAGCTCTACCTGCGATACGCGCTCGGGCCTGCTGACGTGTAACGCGCCGGCCCGCCGCACGACTGAAGCCGGTGGTCACACGGGTTTCGAAAGCCGAAACATCCGGCATGGGACAATCCCCTCGATGAGTAGTCTGACCGCAGCTCGGGCGGGACTGACTCCGCTGGATGCCGTTGACGCACTGACCGAAGCGCGCGAGCGGACGCTCGCGCTCGTCGCCTCGATCCCCGACCCGGACCTCGAGCGCGTGTACTCGACGCTGATGAGCCCGCTCGTGTGGGACCTCGGTCACATCGCTGCGTTCGAGGACCTCTGGCTGGGGCACCGGTACGGTGGACGGCCGCTGCTGCGGGACGATCTCGCCGACGTCTACGACGCGTTCGAGACGCCACGCGCCGGCCGAGGCGATATCCCGTTCCTTCGCTCCGGTCCCGCGCGCGCGTACCTGGACGAGGTCCGGCAGCGCACGCTCGAGGTGATCGAGGAGCGCGGCACGGGCGATGGATTTCTCGTCGAGATGGTGATCCGTCACGAGCAGCAGCACGACGAGACGATGCTGCAGGCGATCGAGCTCGCGCGCCTCGGCGGCTACGAACCAGCTGGACACCGGGCGGTTGCCGCGCGCGACGCGGCGCCCGCATCCGGGCTCGAGCTGATCGAGGTCCCTGCCGGACCGTGCACGATCGGCGCGGGGCCCGACGGCTTCGCGTACGACAACGAGCGCCCGCGCCACCGGACGGACGTGCGCGGCTATCTGATCGGGCGAGCACCGATCACGAACGCGAGCTACCTGACGTTCGTCGAGGGCGGTGGCTACGAGCGCCGTGAGTGGTGGTCCGACGAAGGCTGGGCGTGGAAGGAGGATTACGACATCTCACGACCTGGAGGGTGGACCGCGGAGGGGACGGCCGAGTGGCGGCTTGGCAAGTGGGAACCGCTCGACCCCAACCGGCCCGTTGTCCACGTGTCCTGGTTCGAGGCCGACGCCTTCGCCCGCGCACGCGGCGCTCGGCTCCCCACCGAGATCGAGTGGGAGAAGGCGGCGACCTGGGAGCAGGAGCACGGGGCGGCGCGGCTCTACCCGTGGGGGAACGATTCACCGATCCCGGGCGTCCACGCAAACGTGGATCACCTCGGCTGCGGCACCGCGCCCGTCGGAGCACACCCCGGCGGGGCGTCGCCCTACGGATGTCTCGCGATGATCGGCGACGTGTGGGAATGGACATCGAGCGATTTCGCCGGCTACCCGGGATTTCGTCCGTACCCGTACCGGGAGTACTCCGAGGTCTTCTTCGGGAGCGAGTACAGGGTGCTGCGGGGCGGGTCGTGGGCCTCGCGCGCACGCGTTGTCACGCCGACGTTCCGCAACTGGGACTTCCCACAGCGGCGGCAGATCTTCAGCGGCTTTCGAATTGCGAGGGATCTCTAGATGCGAGCGCTCGTCGAAACAGATGACATCCGGATCGAGTCGTGGCTGTCGGAGGCCGAGGAGCGAAGCCTGGCCAACGACGTGCTCGACGGGCTCACCCGACCGTTCAAGGAGCTGCCGCCGAAGCATTTCTACGACGCACGGGGATCGGAGTTGTTCGAGCGGATCTGCGAGCTGCCCGAGTACTACCCAACGCGGACCGAGAAGCGGATCCTCGAGGACCGCGCCAGGGACATCGTCGCGTCGACCCGCGCGGGCGAGCTTGTCGAACTCGGCTCCGGCTCGGCGGAAAAGGCACGCCTGCTGCTCGACGCGATGACCGATGCGGGCACGCTGCACCGGTACGTCCCGCTCGATGTCTCCGAGAGTGTCGTGCGCGACGCCGCCGAGCAACTGATCAACGAGTACGACGGCCTCCAGATCCATGGCGTGATCGGCGACTTCCAGCGTCATCTCGAGCAGGTCCCGGAGGCTGACGGAACGCCCCGGATCGTGGCACTGCTCGGCGGCACGATCGGCAACTTCCCGCCCGGGACGCGCCGCGGCCTGCTCCGGCAGATCGGGGCGCTGCTCGGCCCGCGGGACCGGCTGCTGCTCGGCACCGATCTCGTCAAGGATCCCGACGTGATCGAGGCGGCCTACGACGACCGCCAGGGAGTGACGGCGGAGTTCAATCGCAACGTCCTGCACGTCATCAATCGCGAGCTCGATGCCGACTTCATGCCCGAGGCCTTCGACCACGTTGCGTTCTTCGATCGCCGCCACGAGTGGGTCGAGATGCGCCTGCGCGCACGGCGCCCGTGCAGCGTGTTGATCGCGGGCCTCGGACTGCGCGTCGAGTTCGCCGCCGGCGAGGAGCTACGCACGGAGATCAGCGCCAAGTTCACGCGCGCGCGGCTCGAGGCGGACTACCGCGCGGCCGGGCTTGCGCTCGACCGCTGGTACACCGACGACCAGCAGCTGTTCGCGCTCTCGCTCGCCCGGCGAGCCTGATGCTCGACGAGCGCATCGGCCCGCTCGCGCACCATCAGGCGAGGAGGTCCTGGGCGTTCTGGAGGCCCTGACTGCCGAGGCTCGGGTCGACGTAGACCGTGATGTCGGTGGCGCTCGTCCCGACCAGCTCCGAGGTGCCGGTGTCGCTCGGCCACGCCGGCGCGGCCGGTGCGGTGGCGGGCGACACTGGTCTCAGCGGCGGTCGCAGCGGATGCGGGGCCATCGGCTTCCCTCCCTCACGGCAGACTGTTGTGGTTGAACCACTGGAAGGTACCCGGCGCGGACGCGCACGCAACGCGGCGTGACCGGCGCGCGGGGTCGGACGAGCTTGCTGACACTTAACGTGCCCGGCGGCGCGACTGAATATGATCCCCGCGGTCCTTCTTCTCGGGCGCAGCGACACGCGCGCGTGCTTGTGGCCCTTGCACGCGCGGAAACGGAGCGTGATGATGAGTTCTTCCAATGTTCGCGGCTGGCATGTCGCCGTCGCAACGTCGATTGTCGCCGCGGTCGGTTGGGCGGCCCCTGCCGTCCTCGCGGCCAACGGCCCCACACCGGCGCAGTTGAAGGCGATCGGGTCGACGTCGCAAGCGGCGCACACCGAGCCGCTCACCGGCGTCGGCGCGGTGCCGTCGACCGCGCCGTTGATCGCGATCTCGTTCGTCGGCAATCGCGCAACGGTGATCGGCGGCAGCGCCGTCAGCGGCCGCGCGTCGAAGGACGCGCGTACGTCGAACATCCCGGCCTCAGCGGTCCTGTGCTCGGTCAATTTCACGACGAGGAGGACCCGGATCAGCTCCAGCTCGACGGCCGTCCGGTGGTTCTCGGGAGTCGGCTGCAGCCGGAGCGTCGAGCTGTTTGGCCAGGCATTCCTCGTTGAGAGCGCGTCGAAGTTCGACGCGTCTGGCCGGTTCTACAAGGGACAGCTGAAGACCGTCTCCAGCGGCCAGGCGAACACCGTCCTCAAAGAGTCCAATCCCTCGCTTTACGTCTGGTCGGCGACGAACATCTACTTCCAGGAGAAGCCTTCGCGCGGTGTCGTCGTCGTGCAGCCGAGTCCCAACCAGCGGATCAACGGCGCGACGAAGTGCTCGCTCGTCAAGAACACGAGCTTCGGCTGGGGCGTGCACTGCGACCTGTACACGAATCGCTTCTAAGGCGCTCATCATCTGGGAGGCAGACCTCCATCCGGTGGGGGTGAGCCGCAGCGCATCCGACGCCGCACCCGCGGCCTCGCAGCGCAAGATGGGGTCCCGCACCCATTCCCTTGGGATGCACGGCCGGGCACGCTTGCCCGAACCATGCTCCTCTCCGCTACAACCGACGTGTCCGCGCCGCAGCGCTGGGTGAAGTCGCTTGGCGGCACCGGCACGTCCGTACCGGCGCCTCGGCGCCGGTACGTGACGTTGTTTCAGCGGGTCGCTGGGGTGAACGCGCTGCTCGTGATCGCGACGGTGGCGGTCACGATCGTCGTGCTGGCGCCGGACAAGGTCTCATCGCTCGACGTCAACGAGGAGCTGGGCGTGCTCGCGGCAGCCCTGGCGCTCGTCGCCGCGCTCAACCTCTACCTCCTGCGGCGAGTCGTCGGTCCGCTGCAGTCGCTGACCGAGCTCGCGCGGCGTGTCGATCTCACGCATCCGGGGCAGCGGATGCCCGATGCTCAGCCCACGTCCGAGGCCGGCGAGCTCGCGATGACGTTCAATCAGATGCTCGACCGGCTCGAGGCGGAGCGACGCGACGCAACCGGACGCGTGCTTGCCGGCCAAGAGGCCGAGCGGCTGCGGATCGCACAGGAGCTCCACGACCAGGTCGGCCAGGAGCTGACGGGCGTGCTGCTCGGACTGTCGCGCGTCCAAGCGCACACCGTCGGCGACGATGCCCGAGCCGATGTCGGCGAGGTCCAGGAAGCGGTGCGCGCGAGCCTCGAGGATGTCCGGCGGATCGCGATCGAACTGCGACCGGAGGCGCTGGACGACCTGGGTCTCGTCAGCGCGCTCGCGGTCCTGTGCGAGCGGTTCGGCGCGCGCTCCGGTCTCGACGTCACGCAGCACATCGCCGAGCAGCTCCCGGAGCTGGACCCCGAAACCGAGCTCGTTGTCTACCGAGTTGCTCAGGAGGCGCTGACGAATGTCGCACGGCACGCTGATGCAGTGCGCGCAGAGCTCCGCCTGCGCAGCCGGGACGACCGGCTCGAGCTCACGGTCACCGACAACGGTCGCGGTCTGGCCGGTAACGCCGTGCCCGGCAGCGGCATTCGCGGCATGCGCGAGCGTGCTTCGCTGATCGGCGCGACGCTCGCGATCGAGCACGCCCCGTCTGGGGCCGGCTGCGTCGTTCGCCTCGACGTGCCGCTCGAGGTGACGTGGTGATCCCGCTCAAGACCCGCATCATGCTTGCCGACGACCACGCGATCGTGCGTCGCGGGTTGCGCATGGTCCTCGAGGCCGAGCCGGACTTGACCGTCGTCGCCGAGGCGGGAAACGGTGCCGAGGCCGTGCAACACGGTCTCGCGGACGATGTCGATCTCGCGATCATGGACATCGCGATGCCGCGCCTGACCGGGCTCCAGGCTGCCCGGGAGTTGCACGATCATCGGCCCAAGCTGCGGATCCTGTTCCTCTCGATGCACCAGAACGAGCAGTACCTCTACGAGGCGCTCAAGGCCGGCGGCTCCGGTTATGTCCTGAAGTCCGCCGCGGACCGCGACTTGGTCGAGGCGTGCCGCGCCGCGATGCGCGGGGAGCCGTTCCTGTACCCCGGGGCGATGACCGGTCTGATCCGCGACTTTCTGCAGCGCGCGCGTAACGATGAGCCATTGCCGGAAGACCCGTTGACCCCCCGAGAGCAGGAGGTCGTGAAGCTCATCGCGGAGAGCTACAGCAGCAAGCAGATCGCCGAGACGCTCGTGATCAGCGAGAAGACAGTCGAGCGCCATCGCTCGAACATCCTCGAGAAACTCGCCATGCGGGACCGCGTCGAGCTCACTCGGTACGCGATCCGACGCGGCCTCGTCGAGCCGTAGCCCGCGAGTTGGAGGAACCTCCGATGAGCAATCAGACGATCAGTCCCGCACAGTCGCCGTACCAGCCGATGGCTGTGGCGCCTGTCCGCGTGCTGCTTGTTGACGATCATCCGGCCGTCCGGATCGGCATGCGCAAACTCGTCGATGATCAGCCCGATCTGAGCGTCGTGGCGGAAGCCTCGAGCGCGACAGAGCTGCTGGCGGACGGCGGCCTCGACGTCGACGTCGCGGTGCTCGACTACCACCTCGACGGCCGCAACGGGCTGTGGCTCACGCGCCGCCTGAAGGCGCTCGAGCGGGCACCGCGGGTGCTGATCTACTCGGCGTTCGCCGACGGAGCGCTCGCCGTGGCCGCAATCGTCGCCGGTGCCGACGGACTTCTCGGCAAGGCCGCGCTCGGCGAGGAACTGTGCGCGAGGATTCGCGAGCTCGCGCGCGGCCGCAAGAGCATCCCGGCGATCACCCCGTCGATCGCTCAGGCGTTGCGCTCCCAGCTGCGGCCGAGCGACCAGGCGATCCTCGGGCTGCTGCTGCACGGCGTCGACCCGGACGAGATCGCCGAGCTGCTCGGCATCGGCCGGGCGGAGCTGGAGGCGAGGCGATCGACCATGCTCCGCGCGGTCGCATCGAATGCGGACGACGAGCGGATGAGCGCACGGGCGAACGCGCCTCTCGACTACGACCGCCCGCGCCGGGAGGCGCGGCGCCGACGCGCATGACCGCGCTCGAGCCTGGTCCTCTGGACCTCTCCGCCCGGAGGCTCGCCAGCCGGCTCCGCGGCCGGCTGCTCGTTCCCGGAGACCGCGACTACGACACAGCCCGCCGGGTCTTCAACGCAATGATCGATCGCCGGCCGGCCCTGATCATCCAGTGCGCCGGCACCGAGGACGTGATCGAGGGTGTCATCTTCGCGCGCGAGCACGGCGTTCCGCTTTCGATCAAGGGCGGCGGCCACAGCGTCGCCGGCACCGCCGTGTGCGACCGCGGGCTGTTGCTCGATCTCGCGCCGATGAAGGCTGTGCACATCGACACGGCCCGGCGCATCGCGACCGTCGAGCCCGGCCTGACGCTTGGTGATCTGGACCGTGAAACGCAACGGTTCGGCCTCGCGGTGCCGAGCGGGGTCGTGTCGATGACGGGCCTTGCGGGGCTCGCGCTCGGTGGCGGACTCGGTTGGTTGAACGGCGCATACGGATTGACGTGCGACAACCTGCTTGCGGCCGACGTGATAACCGCTGCCGGGGAGCTCGTCACCGCAAACGCGCACCAGTACGAGGATCTGCTCTGGGCTCTGCGCGGCGGCGGCGGGAACTTCGGCGTTGTCACCTCGTTCACCTTTCGACTGCACCCGGTTGACGAGGTGCTTGCCGGGACGTTCATGTACGCGCGGCGCAAGGCAGCACACGCGCTGCGGCTGTACCGCGAATTCGCCGCAGAATGCCCCGACGAGCTCGGCGCGAACGCGTCGGTGTTCCGAGGACCCGATGGTGAGGTGGCTGTCAGCATCGCCATCTGTTATGCCGGCGAACGCGGTCGCGGTGAGCGTCTGCTGGACCCCCTGCGGACGCTCGGCCCGGCCGAGGCGGCGATCCAGCCGATGGCCTACCGGCAGCTCCAGCACGCCGCTGATCACGGGTTCCCGTCCGGCCGCCAGCACTACTGGAAATCGGGCTTCGTGACGGCGATCGACGACGAGCTGATCGAGATCGTGCTCGACTTCGTCGAGCGGATGCCATCGCTGCACTCGGGCGTGGGACTCCAGCAGCTGCACGGCGCGGCCGGTCGCGTTCGGCCCGCGGCAACCGCGTACCCCCACCGGGGCGAGCGCTACGACCTCCTGATCCTGTCGCAGTGGCCGGATCCAGCTCAGTCACCCCGCAACGTCACATGGACGCGGGAGCTGTTCGCCGCGATCCAGCCGCACCTGAGCGCGGGCGTGTATGTGAACAACCTCGGCGCCGACGACACGGAGCGGCTCGGGCACGCGTACGGCTCAAACTACGACCGGCTCGTGGCCGTGAAGACGCGCTACGACCCGACCAACGTCTTCCGCCAGAACCACAACATCAAGCCGCAGCGGGCGCGCCCGGCACGGGTCCTGCACGGCTGAGCGCACTGGGGCGCCAGCGCGCCTCTGCCCGGCGTCAGGCTGACGACGATCCGAGCTGGTGCTCGGCGAGAAAGCTTGCGAGCCGGATGCGGTCGAGCGCCGGGATGTCGATGAATCTCAGCCCGAGGTGCGTCGCAGTCGCACGCACGAGGTCCGCTCCGGTCGACACCGGCACGGGATCGTCACCGAGGTACAACTCGAGGCGAAACCGCGGTCCGGTTCTTGCCCCCTCACGACGCTCGACAAGCGCTCCGCCGAGGCTGATATCCACGGTCACGGTCTCGACGCTCGGAGGCTCGACGGCCCCGGGCCCGGTGACCGTGCGGATTCGCACCGGGATGACCAGTGCAATCCGCTCGGCGACGCGCCGCTCCTCAACCTGCACGCCGTCCGCGACGATGAACGCCAGCTGGTTGAGGTCCTCCGATGCGGCAGTCACCACCCCGCGCAATCCGACCAGCTTGCCGTGATGAGTGAATGCCATCATGCACATCGATCCGGGCGACAGCCGCGCACGGAGGTGGATCGGAGCTGCGTCGACGCAGTCGAGCAGCGCGACCGGTCCGCTGACCGACAGCACCTGACCGTCGATCACTTCCTCGTCCCCGTCGAGGCTGAGCGTCACGCCCTGGCGCGGTGTCAGCCGTCGCATGCTGCGCTACCCAGTCGGCCAAGGTGAGACAACGCGTAATGGTAAGTGACGCCCACGCGTTTCTCACCGGCGAGGAGCAACGCAATCTGGAGCTCCTGTGGTATCAATCTGTCCAGCCGCGTGCAGGCCTCCTCGTAAGTGTCGGACGCGTACGTACAAACACGACCACTCGCTGTGCGGCGCTCGTGCAGCACTAGCGTCTCACGCATGATCGGCCGGATCGATTCTTGGCAGACCCACGCTGCCGCGCGGCTGCCCGAGTGGATCGCGCACGCGGATTGGGGAACGGCGCCCGCGAAGCGGATCGTCGCGACCGCGCAACGGTGCGACGGCGTCTACGTCGCGCACGCCCCGTGTCGGGTCGCGCCGACGGCCGGACTGCTCGAGCGCATGCACGTCGGCGCAGGCGCGCGTGGGCCGACGCTGCTCGGATTCGACTTTCCGATCGGGCTTCCCCGCGCCTATGCCGAGCAGGCAGGCATCCACGACTTCACCGCGTGGTTCGCGCAGCTGGAGGCCACGTCGCCGTTCTTCGAGATCGCAGCCGAGATCAGCGAGGTGTCGCTCGAGCGGCCGTTCTTCCCGAGGCGGATCGCGACGAGGAGCCCCGGGATCAAGGAGCAGTTCCGGGCGCGGCTCGGCCTGACCGCCTCGACGTCGCTGCGTCTCTGCGACCGGGCGAACGGCGCGCGCGGCGCAGCGTCGGAGATGTTCTGGAGCCTCGGACCCAAGGCGGTCGGCAAGGCGACCCTGACCGGGTGGAGGGACACGCTGCGCGAGGCGCTCGCCGAGCCCGACCGCCGGTACGCGATCTGGCCGTTCGACGGCCACCTCCTCGACCTCCTCGCATGCGCCGACGCCGTGATCGTCGAGTCCTACCCGGCCGATGCGTACCGCCGGCTCGACCTGCGGATGGGGACGCCGGGCACCGCCAAGACCGCTCAGCGCGACCGTCGCGCCGACGCGGCTCGGCTCCACCGTTGGTGCAAGGACAATGGCGTGGTGCTCGACGAGGCGCTCGTCCGGCAGGTGAACGACGGGTTCGGCCCGTCTCGCGACGGCGAGGACCGCTTCGACGCGGTCGTTGGGCTGCTCGGCATGATCGGCGCGATCGCCGGCGGCCGCGAGCCGCCCGTCCCCGACGACCCGGCCGTCCGCGAGGTCGAAGGTTGGATGTTCGGACAGGCGGTACCTTCCTGATAGCCGTGTCGAGCGGAACACGCGAACTCTCATCGACGTTGCCGAAGGCGTGGTGGGCGGGATGGTGGAGCCCTGCCACCTGGCGGCCCGTGTGGTCGCGTGCGGCGGCGCTGCGCGCCGTCCGCACGACGATCGTGATGCCTGGGCTGTTCGCGCTGACCCTCGGAGGGTTCGGCACCTCCAGATCCCGCTGTTCGCGGGGTTCGGGTCGTTCGCGACGCTCGTGCTCGTGAGCTTCGGCGGATCGGCGCGGGGTCGGCCGCTGGCCCGGACTTCCTGCACGACGAGCCGGGCGGCGCCAACGGCGAAAAGCGGGGCTCAGCGGTTGGCCGAAATCCGGCGCAAGCCGTGGTGGCGATGACCGCGGACCGGCCGGCGTGTCGAGGTCAGCCCGAGCGCTATCCCGGCTTCACGATGTTGTAGACCGGAAACTCCTTGACATCAGGCGGCCCAGGGGGCGCCTGATCTCCGAGCTCCTGGATCGCCGGTGCCAGGCGTTGCTGCACGAACCGGTCGAAGTGAGCGCGCGACTCCCAGAAGTCGATCACGCCCCATCCGTCGTCGACCGGACCGGCCGAGTGGAAGATCATGCCCTCCGGCGGGTTCGTCTGCGCGTCGACGCGGGCGTGTAACGCGTCGTACTGCTCCTGCGTCCCGCCCGCGAATTTCAACCGAAGACCTACGGCCATTGTTTCCTCCTGGAATCAGTCGTGCCCCGAGATCGCGACCGTACCATGGCGGAGTCTCGCGCCGCAAACCCGCGGTTACGCGATCGCGGCGCTCCATCGCCGGACGAGCGCGTCGGCCCAGCCCTCGATCGCATCGGGATACTCGGGTGGCATCTCGATGAGCACGAGTTCGCTCACGCCGGCCTCGCGGAGGGCACCCGCGTCCTCCGGCGCCGGCGCCTCGAGCGCGACCGCCACATCCAGCTCGCCGAGCTCACGTCCCGCCTCTGCGCATAGCCGGTCGAGGCAGGCGAGGCGCTCACGGACCGCGTCGACGCCGGCCAGATTGAAGCCGTACCAACCGTCTCCCAACACGGCCACGCGCCGCAGCGCAGCACGTATTCGGCGGCGCGCGCCCGTTGTGCTCGAGCCCGCGTGCGCGAGGCCGTACTACTCTGTGCGCCGGATGCCGAACCAGCCGCCGAAGGTCGTCCGCCTCGATCAGCTCGAAGCGATCCCGGGCCCGGGGAGTCTGACGTGGCGTCCCGTCCGGCTGACGCTCGACGTGCGTGCCTTCGGCTGCAACGCTTACACGGCCGGCGCGGCCGGCGACGACGTCGTCGAGCCGCACACCGAGGACCCCGAGCTGGCCCATCAGGAGCTGTACTTCGTCGCCGCCGGCCGAGCGATGTTCACGATCGACGGCACCTCGTATGACGCACCGGCAGGGACATACGTGTTTGTTCCCGACTCCGCGTCGCACCGGCACGCGGTCGCCGCAGAGGCCGGCACCACCGTGCTCAGCTTCGGTGGTCCGCCGACGTTCCAGCCGTCTGCGTGGGAGTGGGCGTTCCGCGCGGGGCCGCTGATTCGCAGCGACCCAGCACAGGCGCGGGAGATTCTGGACGAGGGGCTGCGGTTGCATCCCGCGTCGCCGTCGCTGAACTACAACCTCGCGTGTTTGGAAGCGGTCGAGGGACGACGGGACGAGGCGCTCGCCGCGCTGGGCATCGCGATCGGGCTCAATCCGGATGTGGCCGAGTGGGCACAGGGCGACGCCGAGCTCGACAGCCTCCGCAACGACCCCGTGTTCCGCTCACTCGTCGACAAGTAGGCGGGCCCGGCGAGGGCTCTCAGCCGGCGAACGCGACGATCTCGTCGCGGAATGACTCGGGCGCTTCGGCCGCGATGAAATGGCCGGCATCGGGCACGATCACGAGCCGCGCACCCGGTACTGCCTCGGCGATCACGCGCCCCTGCGCGGGGCCGCAGATCAGGTCAAGAGCACCGACGAGCACGAGCGTCGGGCAGGCGATCGTCGCCAGCAGCGGCCGCGCGTCGATCCGTTGCCAGAGACCGGACTCCCACACCTTGATCGCGGTGAGATCGGTCCTCATTTCTCGGCGCCACGCCTCAATCATCGCCTGCACTCCGGGACGGTCGGGGTCGGCCGTGTACAGGGGGAGGAGCTCGGCCATCATCGCGTCGACGGCGCGGGGGTCCTCGGTCGCGAGTACGCGGTCGGTCCACTCGTCCCAGGTCTTGCGGGCCGCGGGATACCACGGCTGATGCGCGTGGCGCTCGAGGAACGCCTGCATCTCGGCCGCGGCCTCATCGCCCTCGAGCTCGGCGCCGATCACGCGGGAGGACACGGCGATGCAGCGCTCGGAGCGGTCGGGGAACAGCGACGCGTACGTCAGCGCGACGATGCCTCCGAACGAGATGCCCATGATCGTGGCCGGCCCGATCGCGAGCGCGTGGGCGACCTCGTTGTAGAACCGCGCATGCCCGAGGTGGTCGTACTGCGACGGATCGTCTGGTGGCGTCGACCCGCCCGAGCCGGCCGGATCGATCAGATACACGGCGAAGTGGTCGGCGAGCAGCTCTGCCTCGGGCCGCAAGAGGGCGGCGCTGAACCCCGGTCCACCTTGGAAATACAGCAGCGGCGGGCCGTCACCGATCACCTCGTACGCGGCGCGGCGGCCGCCGCCGAGCTCCACGCTCGTGCTCAGCGCCATCATCGTGCGCAGCCTACTCTGGACGCCGCTGCGCGTGGCGCTGTGCATGAACGTCGGGCGGACCATCTCGACGTGCCGCAGTACCGGGGCGCGCCGGTGACCGCCGGGTCATCCGTTCGCCGTCGCGTCCGCCGCGACAACCGCACCGGCGGTCCGGCGCGCGCCGCCGCTGAGCAGGGAAGCCAGCCGTCCGAAGCGGGCGAACCGCTGACGCGTCGGGAACTCGGCGACGACCCGCGCGCGCTGCGCCGAACGATGAAGCTCCTGCTGGTGGGCCTGGACGAATGCGAAGGTGAGATGCGGGCTCATCGTGGTCTCCTCCTGGTTGTCCGGCTCGCCCTCTGCGCTCCGGATGTGAGCGGCAAGGTACGCCCGCTCGAAACCGGCTACTACGTCATTTGACACGTACGGATCCACGGTCACGGCGGCGGCGATACGGTCTTCCCCGATGACCCAGATTCGCTATGCGAGGCAGTCGTTCATGGAGTCGCTGCCCGAACCCGACCGTGAGGCCCTGCTCACGATCGGCCGCCACCGCGAGTGGCACCGCGGCGATCTCGTCGTGCGCGCCGGCGATCGCGCTGACAGCGCGATCATCTTGCTCGAGGGGCTGACCAAGATTCACAGGCACGGCGCCGATGGGACCGAGGTCGTCCTCGCGCTGTCCGGCCCCGGCGATCTGCTCGGGGAGGTGACGGCCGTGCGCGATGCCGTCCGCTCCGCCACCGCGACGGCGCTCGCTCCGGTGCGCGCCAGCGCGTTGCCGGTCCCCGAGCTGCGGTCGTTTCTCGCGTCACATCCGCACGCGACCCTCGCCTTGCTCGACCTCGCGCTCACCCGCTTGCACAACGCTGACGCTCGGAGAATCGAGTTCGCGACCTCCGAGACGCTTGGGCGCGTGACGAGCCGCCTGATCGAGCTTGCAGGGCGATTCGGCGACGAGCGCGCGGACGGCGCGATCGACGTCGAGCTTCCGATCACTCAGGAGGAGCTCGCGTCGTGGAGCGCCTCGTCCCGGGAATCGACGGCTCGGGCGCTGCGTACGCTCCGAGAGCTCGGCCTGATCGAGACGCACCGGTTGCGCCTCACCGTGCTCGACCCCCACCGCCTCGCCGCCCACGCGGCTCGTGCGTGACATCGCTCGAGCACGTGACGCCGCCGGACCGATCACGGTAGGCTCGCGTGGTGGGTGCTCGGACCCTGACGAGGCGCGCTGCGCTTGTGCTGGCCGCAGTCGGCGCGGCACTCATCGCCCCCGCGCCCGCCGGGGCCGTGCTGCCTGGCCCCAACGGCGAGATCGTCTTCACGAGCGGCCGCAACGACGGCGCCACGATCTTCGACGACAATCACGCGCAGCTGTGGATCGCGCCGAAGGCGGGCGCCGCGCCCGTTCGCGTGACGGCGAACGCCGCGATCCAGCACCGGCATGCGAGCTGGTCACCGGACGGCACGAAGCTCGTGTACTCGGCCGGCATCCCGCCCGATTACGACATCTGGATCCTCGACCTGACCCAGCCGATCTCCGCAGCGAACCCGAAGGACATCACCCAAACCCCCGGGATCGCCGAGGACCGCCCGTCGTGGTCGCCGGACGGAACCCGCGTCGCGTACCAGAGCAAGAACGGCATGTCTGCGGCGCAGATCATCGTCCAGACCGTGACAACCCCGCCGACGATCACGGTGCTGACACAGCCCGCAAACACCGGCGACGCGGGCAAGCCGGTCTGGTCGCTCGATTCGCACACGCTCTACTACAGCCTGCTCGTCGCTCCGGGCAACGACGACATCTACAAGAAGGCCGCCGACGACAGCGGCACCGCGACCCCGGTTGTCACCGGGCCTGGCGACGACTACCAGCCCGCGGTCTCACCCGACGGCCAGAGCCTCTGCTTCACCCGCGGAGCGTTCGGCACCATCAACGCGACGGTGCAGCGGTCCACGATCGCGGGCACGAACGTCACCCAGATCGCGAACAGCGGGTTGGGCGACTACAACTGCGCGTGGTCGCCCGACGGCACGAAGATCGCCTACGTGCAGGGCATCTTTGGCAACGGCGATCTGATGGTGATGAACGCTGACGGCACGGGCATGCCGGCGGCACTGGTCCCGAACGTGGCCGGCCGTTTCGACGGCAATCCGGAGTGGTTCCGCAACGCGCCGCCGGTCTGCCAGAGCCGCTCGCTCGCCGCCGGCTTCGATGCGTCGGTGACGATTCCGCTCACGTGCCTCGACCCGCCTCCGGAGAGGGGACCCGTGACGCTCTCGATCGTGACCCCGCCGGCGCACGGCACCCTCGGCGCGATCAGCCAGGGAGCCGTCACATACACGCCGGCATCGCGCTTCTCGGGTACCGACCAGTTCACCTTCAAGGGCAACGACGGAACGTCTGACTCGCTCGTCGCGGCGGTCCACGTGACCGTCGCGCCCGACACTCCTGCGAGGATCGGCTCGCTCAAGGTGAGCCCGTCGCGCTGGCGCCTCGGCTCCCGGCTCGTCCAGATCTCGCGGACCGGCGCGCCCGTCGGTACCCGGATCACGTTCACGCTCGACAAGCCCGCCCGGGTCACGCTCGCGTTTGCGCGAGCCGCTGCCGGCCGTGTCGTCGCGCACCGCTGCATCGCGGTCACGCGCTCGAACCGATCGCGACCGCACTGCGCGCGTTACACCCCGGCCGGCAGCCTCGCGTTCAGCGCCCACGCCGGCCTCAACCGCATCGGCTTCGAGGGCCGCCTGTCCCGGCGCCAGAAGCTGTCGATCGGCAGCTACCGGCTGACCGCCGGTGCCACCGACGCCGCCGGAACGCGATCCCTGCAGCGGACGGCGGGCTTCGCGATCGTCGCGCAGTAGTGCGCCGACGGGGACCCGCGATCCCGTTCGCGCGGAGGTAGGGTTTCGCACCATGCAGATCACGGGCAGTAGCGCGATCGTCGCCGGCGGCGCGTCCGGACTCGGCGAAGCCACTGCGCGTGCGCTTCACCGGTCAGGCGCCACGGTCACGATCGCCGATCTGAACGAGCAGCGCGGTCAGGCGCTCGTGGCAGAGCTCGGCAATCGCGCATCGTTCATCCGCACCGACGTCACCGACGCCGACACGGTGCAGGCGGCCGTCGATCACGCCGCCGCGCAGGCCGGCGGACTGCGCATCTCCGTGTGCTGCGCGGGGATCGGCTGGGGCGAGCGTGTCGCGGGCAAGCGCGGCGCCCACGCAGTCGAGCCGTTCGAGACGGTGATCCGCGTCAACCTGATCGGGACGTTCAACGTCCTTCGCCTTGCGGCCGACGCGATGCGCCACCACGACCCCCGCGAGTCCGGCGAACGCGGCGTGTGCGTCAACACCGCGTCGATCGCGGCCTTCGACGGGCAGATCGGCCAGATCGCATACTCGGCCTCAAAGGGCGGGATCGTGGGGATGACGCTGCCCGCCGCGCGCGACCTCGCCAGCGTCGGCATCCGCGTGTGCACGATCGCTCCGGGAACCTTCAACACACCGCTGCTCGGCAGGCTCTCCGACGACGCGCGGGAAGCGCTCGGCAAGGCCGTCCCGTTCCCCGATCGTCTTGGCCGGCCCGACGAGTTCGCCGCGCTCGCCGTGCACATCGTCGAGAACGAGATGCTCAATGGCGAGGTGATCCGGCTCGACGGCGCGTTGCGGATGCCCCCTCGTTAGAGGCGGGCCGGCTCGCTAGCTGAGCCGCTCGATCAGCATCGCCTGGCCCATCCCGCCGGCGACGCACATCGACTCGATTCCGTAGGTCCCATCGAGCGCGCTCAGCCCGTTGATCAGCGTGGTCATGATCCGCGCGCCGGTCATCCCGAACGGGTGGCCCAGCGCGATCGCCCCGCCGAACGGGTTGAGCTTCTCGTCGGGGATGCCGAGCTCGTCGCGGCACGGGACGATCTGCGCCGCGAACGCCTCGTTGATCTCGACGATGTCGACATTCTCGATCGTCATCCCGGTCTCCTTGAGCAGCGCCTGGATCGCGGGTATGGGGCCGAGCCCCATAATCTCGGGCCGAATTGCGGCGACGGTCGAGGCGATAATCCGAGCCTTCGGCTCCAGGCCGAGCGCGCGCGCCTTCTCGTCGGACATCACGAGTACGGCGGCGGCGCCGTCGTTGAGCGGGCAGGCATTGCCTGCCGTCACCGTGCCGCCCTCCCGGAATGCCGGCTTCAACCTCGCCAGCACCTCCATCGTCGTGCCCGGCCGCGGGCCGTCGTCCTTGTCGACGACCGTCTCGGGGACGTCGATCGCGTTGCCGTCCTTGTCGCAGTCCGTGTGCGCGGGCACCGTCACGGGCACGATCTCCGGATCGAAGTGACCGGAGTCGCGCGCCTGCACCGCGCGGTTCTGCGAGATCACGGCCCACTCGTCCTGGGCCTCGCGGCTGACGTTGCAGCGCTCGGCGACGTTCTCGGCGGTGAGGCCCATTGGGATGTACACGTCGTACAGCGAGCCCTCGGAGCCGTTCAGCTTCGGGTGCTTGGCCTCCTCCATCATTCCCGCCCCGAGCCCCGCGCGCGAGACCGCCTCGACCCCGGCCGCGATGTACTGGTCGCCCTCGCCCGCCTTGATCGCATGGGAGGCCATCCGGATCGTCATCAGCGACGATGCGCAGAACCGGTTGACGGTGCAGCCGGGGACGTGATGGTCGAGGCCGGCGAGGAGCGACGCGTTGCGCCCGACGTTGTAGCCCTGCTCGCCGACGCCCGATGCCGCGCCCATCAGCACGTCGTCTGTCTCTGAGAAGGCGACGCCGGGATTGCGCTCGATCAGCGCACGGATCGGGATCGCGGCCAGCTCGTCGGCCCGCACCGTCTTCAACGAGCCTTTGCCCGCACGCCCGATCGGGGTGCGAACGGCATCGACGATCACTGCTTCCGGCATCTCACAACCCCAGGCCTCTGACGCCCTTCTCGTCCCACCCGAGATGATGCGCGAGCTCGTGGCGGACCGTGCGCGTCACCTGCGCCTTGAGCAGCTCGGGATCGTGCCCGAAGTCGCGCACGAGTGTGTCGCGGAAGATCACGATCCGGTCGTGGAAGAAGTCCCGCGCGACCGTGTCCCCTTGGTAGAGGCCGTACGCGCGCTGGTCGCGGCCGCCGTCGGAGACAACGATCGCGACGTGCTCGAGCGCGCGGTGAAACTCGAGCGGAAGCTCGTCGATCGCCGAGCGCACGAGCGCCCTGAAGTCGTTCTCGTCGTAGGGATCGAGCGTGCTGTCGTCATCGCGCGAGGCCCGCGGCTCGTAGTCGTCGACCTCCCCCCACGCGTCGGCTGCCGCCAGGCGCTCGGCTCTCAGCACGATCGCCTCGAAGTCGTCCTCGGACTCGGGATCGCGCCAGCCCGCGAGCCGCACCATCACGAGCACGACCGCCCCTCCGATGATGACCGCACCGGCCGCGAACACCGCGAGACCTTGGAGCAGGCGCAGCGGCGTATTGTCGCTGAATCCCGCGATCAGGCTCGCGGCGCCGAGGCCGACCGTGAGCGCCGCCAGCGCCGAGCCGAGGATGCGGCGGGGCGTGGGCGGTGATCCGGGCACGTCCTGCTACCTCATCGTGCGGGCGATGACGAGCCGCTGGATCTCGTTCGTGCCCTCGTAGATCTGGGTGATCTTGGCGTCGCGCATCATCCGTTCGACCGGATACTCCTTGACATAACCGTAGCCGCCCAGGACCTGGACGGCTTCGACCGTCACCTTCATCGCGATGTCCGAGCAGAACAGCTTGGCCATCGCCGAGTACTTGCCGATGTCGGCATCGCCGCGGTCGATCTTCGCGCACGCCTGGTAGAGCAGCTCGCGCGCGGCGGCGCACTGCGTCTCCATGTCGGCGAGCTTGAACTGGATGCCCTGGAACGCGTTGATCGGCTGGCCGAACTGCCGGCGCTCACGGGCGTATGCCGCCGCGTAGTCGGTGGCGCCCTGGGCGATCCCGAGCGCCTGCGCCGCGACCCCGAGACGCGAGCGGTCGAGCGTGCCCATCGCGACCTTGAATCCCTTGTTGACCTCGCCGACGACGTTTTCCTGCGGAACGCGGACGCCGTCGAAGATCGGCTGGCCGGTTGGCGAGCCCCTGATCCCGAGCTTGTGCTCGAGCTTGCCGACGCTGAAGCCGGGGCGGTCGGACTCGACGACGAACGCGGTGATCCCGCGCGAGTGCCCGGCCTGCTGGTCGGTCACCGCGAACACGACGTAGAAGTCGGCGATCCCGAGATTCGTGATCCAGTTCTTGGCCCCGTCGATCACCCACTCGTCGCCGTCCTTGACGGCCTTGGTGCGCATCCCGCCTGGATCGCTGCCCGCATCGGGCTCCGACAGCGCGAACGCGGGCGACCACTCGCCGGTCGCGCAGCGCGGCAGGAACCGCCGCTTGAGCTCGTCGGAGCCGAACAGCTTGATCGGCAGCGTGCCGAGCTCCTGGATCATCAGGATCAGCGCGGTCGAGGCGCACGCCTTGGCGATCTCCTCGACCGCCATGTTGAGCATCAGCGTCCCGGTGCCGGTGCCGCCGTGCTCGGTCTCGAACGGGAGTCCGAGGATGTCCTGCTCGGCGAGCAGCGCGCGCAGATCGTGCGGATATGCGGCCTGCTCGTCGATCTCGGCGGCGCGCGGCGCGATCCGCTCGCGCGCGATCTGCCGGATCGTGTCACGGAAGTCGAGGTGTTCCTGGGGGATCGAATACAGCTCGGCGAGCGCGGACATGTCTCTCTGGATGCTAGTTCACGCGCCGCGGATGAGTAGCGTGCCTCAGGTAGCATCGGCCTGCGGCCGATTATTCAGCCAAAGGCCCTGTTCGACGGGCCGGGCTATGGCGTCATCTTGGAAGGAGAAGACATGATCAGACCGCTGCATCGGGTCAGCCGCGGCGTGCGTGTCCTGGCGATGTTCGTCGCCTGTTTCGGCACGCTCGCAGCAGCGGCACAGGGGGCGAAGCTCAAAGTGAGCGTCTCGCCGGCGGCGATCCCCAAGGGCACCAACTACCGCGTGAAGGTCTCCGGGACCTATGCGAAGAGCGAGCTCACCGGGAGGGCGTACTTGATCGCGGTGATCCAGTACAGCGCCGCTCCGTGCAAGGCCACTGCCCAGCTCGAGAACAACCTCCAGCCGCAGTTCTACCTGGCCAAGAACCAGCAGCAGGTGGGCGTGTTCGAGACGAAGTCGCCGTTCTCCCGCACGGATACGTTCGGGGCCGTCGTGCTCGGCACTCGCCGCGTGTGCGCGTATCTGTACCCGAAGGTGGTCGGCCCGGCCGACACCACAGCGCCGATCGCGACCGCGAGCGCGAAGTACACGGTCCTCAAGAAGCGGTAGCGCGCGTCAGTACCCGGCGGGATGGCGCTCGACGTAGCCGGCGCTCGAGCGTCCCTGTGTCGTCCAGCGCGAGCCGCCGTTCGAGTCCTGGGCACTGGTGTCGAAGCGCAGGCCGGCGACGTACATGTACACGTGACCGGCATCTGCCCAGATCGTGATCCAGGTTCCGCGGCCCGACCTGCCGTAGGACTCGAGCTCGCTTGAATCCTCGGGCGAGGACAGCAGTCCGCCTCCATGCAGCGCGTAGCTGACCGAGCCCGAGCAGTCATAGCCCGAGTCGTTGAAGCTGCCGTGACCGCCGCCATAGATGTACGGCTTGAACGCAATCCGGTTGCCCGCCGCGATCACGTTCTTGACCACGGCCGGCGCGTCGGCGGGGGCAATCGCGAGTCCGTTGCTGATCGTCGCCTTGCCGACGGGTCCGGTGCTCACGGGAGCCGCCGCCGACGAGGTCGAGGTGCTCGTCCCCGCAGCGGCACGCAGCGCCTGCGAAACCAACCAGGTGACGATGCCGTTCGGCGTCAGCCCGTCTGCGCGCTGGAACTTGATCACGTTCTGCTTGGTGGTCGGGCCGAAGGTCCCGACGATCGGCGTCGGATAGCCCGCGCGCGTCAGGAAGTCCTGCAGCACGCGGACGTCATGGCCGCTCATGCCCTCGCTCAGGATTCGGTCGCCCATGTGCGCCGAATCGCCCGGATAGTGGTGGCCGCTCGAGTCGGTCACGTGGACGGCGCTGCGCTTGCGCGCTGACGCCGAGGCCGTGCCGCCGAGGCCGGCGCCACCGCTGGGAGCGCCGCTCGCGGCGGTGGCGGTCCGGGCCGCTGCCGGGCTCGCGGCGGTTCGCGAGTCCGCGTAGGCGGACGCGGCCAACGAGATCGTGAGGACGAACGCTGCGGCTCCGGCGGAACGGATGCGTCGCGCGGTGATGTCGGGCAAGACCAACCCCTTCTCTCTCGTGCGCCTACGGGGTTAGCTGACGGGCTCGCGCTGAGGAGTCGCGCTACGCCGAAGCATCTCGGCGATTCGCCCCTGGAGCCGGGGGGCTCCTGTGGGTTCCCCGCTCCCCGGCGACGTGTCGCGCGGGGACTCGGCTGGGTATGTCGTGCCGGGAGCCTACACCGTTTGCACGATTGATGTCACGCCGGACGTTATGAAGACCGAGGGACCATCCCGCAGGTCGTTGTTAGATTGTCTGGAGATGGCCGCGCCAGCCGACTCCGACTACACGCCGCACCAGGTCGCCGAACTGCTCGCGACCCGTGCCGACGTCCAGTTGATCGACGTGCGCCAGGCGTACGAGCACGAGGCCGGGCGGATCGCCGGCGATCGCCTGATCCAGCTGATGGAGCTCGTGGCCCAGGCCGAGACGATCGACCGGGACCGTCCGATCGTGTTCTACTGCCGGACCGGGAGTCGCTCGGCGATGGCGACCGAGGCGTTCCGGGGCGCGGGGTTCGACGCCTACAACCTGGCCGGCGGGCTCGTCCAGTGGGAGGCCACGGGCCTGCCGCTCGAGCCGGCGGACGGTTACGTAGCCGCGTAAGCAGCGCGCCGGCCGGGTCGCGTCCTTAAATGCGAAGAGGCCGCCTTTTCAGCGGCCTCTCGCTCGTGGCGAGGACGAGCGTCGGGGGGCACTTGACGCACTTAGGTGTCGCCACCATCCTCCGGGGGCATTCGGAAGCTAACCCGTAAACGCAGGCCGAACCGCGGAGGTTGGCCGCATGGCGAACTTTTTTTCGAGGCCTACTCGACGGTCCAGGTCTCGCCCCCGGTCAGCAGCTCGGCGAGCTGCTGATCGGTCGCCGGCTCGTGGCTGACGACCCCGCCACGGCCGTAGACGTGACGCTGGACGTCGCGGAAGATGCCGATCGGGGTTGGACCCGTCGGGTCTTCGGAGAGCCGCGCGAGCGAGAACGCGAGTCCCGAGTCCTGCCGGCTGGGATCGTGGACGAGCAGCGCGTCCTCCCCCACGTCGGCGACGTCGACGATCTCGAGGCCGCCGTCAGCGGCCCGTGCGACGCCGCGTTCGTGCTCGGCGCCGAAGCGGATCGGCTGGCCGGCCTCGATCCGGATCTGGTTGACGTCCTTGACATCCTTCTCGGTGAGCGCGTGGAACGCGCCGTCGTTGAACACCGGGCAGTTCTGGTAGATCTCGACGAGCGCGGCGCCATCGTGCGTCGCTGCCGCACGCAGCACGTCGGTCAGGTGGTGACGGTCGCGATCGATCGAGCGTGCGACGAACGTCGCCTCGGCCCCGAGCGCGAGCGCGACCGGGTTGAAGGGATGGTCAGCGACACCGAACGGGGTCGATTTCGTGATCTTGCCGATCTCGGAGGTCGGCGAGGCCTGGCCCTTCGTCAGCCCGTAGATCTGGTTGTTGAACAGGAGGATCTTGATCGGCACGTTGCGGCGCAGCGCATGGATCAGGTGGTTGCCGCCGATCGAGAGCGCGTCGCCGTCGCCGCTGATGACCCAGATCGAGAGGTCTTCGCGGGCGGTCGCCAAGCCGGTCGCGAGCGCCGGGGCGCGGCCATGGATGCCGTGCATCCCGTACGTGTCCATGTAGTACGCGAATCGTCCGGCGCAGCCGATGCCGGTGATGAACACGATCCGCTCGGGCGGGATCCCGAGCTCGGGCATGAACTGCTGGACCGCCGAGAGCACCGCGTAGTCGCCACAGCCCGGGCACCACCGCGTCTCCTGGTCGGACTGGAAGTCGGCCTTCGTCAGCTCGAGCGGCCCGCCGCCGCCGTTGGTCACGACCGCGCTCACTGGCGCTCCAGCACCTCGTGCTCGATCTCGGCCGCGTGCAGCGGCAGACCCTGCACCTTGCAGTAGGACTCGACGTCGACGAGATACTTGGCGCGCAGGACCTTCGCGAGCTGGCCGGTGTTCATCTCGGGGACGAGCACCCGGTCGAACGAGCGCAGCACGTCGCCCGTGTTGGAGGGCAGCGGGTTGAGGTGGTGCAGGTGCGCGCACGCCGCCTTGGAGCCCGCGAGGCGAGCACGCCGGACGCCGGCGCGGATCGCGCCCTCGCTCGAGCCCCAGCCGAGCACGAGCACACTGGCGTCGGCGTCGCCGTCGACGGTCAGCGGCGGGATGTCGTCAGCGACGCCCTCGACCTTGGCCGCGCGCAACTGCGTCATCCGCGCGTGGTTGGCCGCGTCGTAGGAGATGTTGCCGCTGCCGTCGGCCTTCTCGAGGCCGCCGATCCGGTGCTGGAGTCCCGGCGTGCCGGGAACCGCCCACGGCCGCGCGAGCCGGGCGTCGCGGCTGTAGGGCAGGAACGGCTCGTCGTCGGCAGATGCGGTCGCGAACGCCGGATCGATCGAAGCGAGCTCGTCGAGCGACGGTATGTGCCACGGCTCCGACGAGGACGCGAGGAACGTGTCGGACAGCAGGATCACCGGGGTGCGATACCGGATCGCGATCGTCGCGGCATCGAATGCGGCGTTGAAGCAGCCGCCCGGCGTGCTCGGCGCGATCACCGGCAGCGGGCTCTCGCCGTGGCGCCCGTACAGCGCCAGGAGCAGATCCGACTGCTCGGTCTTTGTCGGCATGCCCGTCGACGGACCCGCGCGCTGCACGTCAATGACGATCATCGGCAGCTCGAGCATCACCGCCAGCCCGATCGTCTCGGCCTTCAGGTCGAGCCCCGGACCGCTTGTCGCGGTCACGCCCAGGCGGCCGCCGAACGCGGCGCCGAGCGCCATCCCGGCCGCCGCTATTTCGTCCTCGGCCTGGATCGTGCTCACGCCGAACCTCGCGTGGCGCGAGAGCTCGTGCAGCAGCTCGGACGCCGGCGTGATCGGATAGCTCGCGAGCACGAGCGGCAGGCCGCTGCGCACGCTCGCCGCGATCAGACCGAGCGCCAGCGCGGTCGTCCCGTTGACGTTGCGATAAGTGCCGGGCGGGACGTCTTTCGCGCGTGAGACGTGGTACTGGACGTCGAGCAGCTCGGTCGTCTCGCCGAACGACCAGCCGGCGTTGAACGCCGCGAGGTTCGCCTGCATCACCGCCGGGCGCTTGGCGAACTTCTCCGCGATCCAGCGGTGCGAGACATCCGTCGGGCGGCCGTACAGCCACGACAGCAGCCCGAGTGCGAACAGGTTCTTGGCGCGCCCGGCGTCACGCGTCGAGGCGCCCTCGACCGCTTCGACCGCCCGGACCGTGAGCGACGTCATCGGGATCCGATGAACCCGGAACGCGCGCAGGGACTCGTCGTCGAGCGGGTTTGCCTCGTACTCCGCCTTCTCGAGGTTGCGCTTCGTGAACGCGTCTTCGTTGACGATGATCGTCGCGCCGCGCTCGAGCTCAGGCACGTTCGCCTTGAGCGCCGCCGGGTTCATCGCCACGAGCACGTTCGGCGAGTCGCCCGGCGTGAGGATGTCGCGCGAGGCGAAGTGGATCTGAAATGCGGACACGCCCGCCAGCGTGCCCGCCGGCGCGCGGATCTCCGCCGGGAAGTTCGGCAGCGTCGCGAGATCGTTGCCGAGCATCGCGGTCGCGTCGGTGAACCGGCCGCCGACGAGTTGCATCCCGTCGCCCGAGTCACCCGCAAAGCGAACGATTACCCGCTCCCGCTCCTCCACCGCCTTGGTCGTCATCTCATCTGCCGGTCTGCGCCTGGGTCACCCGTTCACAAATTGTACGCCCGCGGGGAGACGCCTCGGTTCGGACGGCATTGTTGGGTGTCCGACGGGTGGCTCTCGTTCGAGTGTCCGACGGTCCCTCGGCTGCGTTGCACGAGGCCCCGCGTGCCCTGGGCGGCACGCGGAGCCCAGCGCTCATCCGGCTACAGCTTGATGACGTTGATCGCCTTGGGTCCCTTCGGACCGGCCTCCTCCTCGTAGGAGACCTTGGCACCCTCGGACAGCGACCGGTAGCCGTCGGCGCTGATGCTGGTGTGGTGTACGAACAGGTCCCGGCTGCCCTCATCGGGTGTGATGAAGCCGAATCCCTTCTCGTCGCTGAACCACTTGACTGTTCCGGTTGGCATTGTGGAGATCGTCCTCCGTAGCTCGAAGTGCCGCTACCGCGGAGGATCTTTCTTGGAATACCACCGGGGCCTGCACCTGCTTGTCACCGCCTCCCTTAGGACGGCCTTACGGTGCGGCACGGTAGCACGCGGCCCGGCCGTGGGTAGGTGTCTTCTCGACATGTTCACGACCTGGTCACACTCCGATCTGCACATGACCCAACCCACAGCCCGCTGATGGACGATCCGATCCCCCTCGGTCGCCACGGCGCGATCCCCCTGCACGAGGTCGAGCTTCGCGCCTCCCGCTCCTCCGGTCCGGGCGGCCAGCACGCCAACGTCACCGCCTCCCGGATCGAGGCGAGCTTCGACGTAGCGGCCTCCCGTGCCCTGAGCGACGAACAGAAGCGCCGGGTGATCGCGCGCCTCGGGCCGCGGGTCGTGGCGGTCGCGCAGGACTCCCGCAGCCAGTCGCGCAACCGCGAGCTCGCCCTCGAGCGCCTCCAGCGCCGGCTGACGACCGCGCTCGCCGTGCCACGCGCCCGCCGCGCGACGACGCCGACGCGCGCGTCCAAGCAGGCGCGCCTCGAAGCGAAGCGCCGCCAGGCCGAGCGCAAGCGGACGCGGCGGCGGCCGGCGCCGGATGACGGCTGAGCGGGGGCGAGGGCCGGCTCGAACGGCGCATCGAAGGGGTCGGGGGCCGGGTGGCTTGCCGCCGGCGCCACCGACCGTGTCCGTTTGCGGTCCAAACCGGGTGGCTTGCCGCTGGCGCCACCGACCGTGTCCGTTTGCGGTCCAAACCAGGCGGCCACCCGCCTCGCGCCACCCACCCGCGGTTCATAACCCCACACTCGCGCCGGTCAGAGTCGCGAGTGTGCAGAAACGTGCCCTGAAGGCACATCCAGCCGCACTCGCACCCGCTGGGACCACGAGTGTGGTGTTGTGAGAGTCCAGATTCCGGTGCATTGGACACCCGGGGCGACGTTGGGACGCCCGGCGGCGGAACGCGGGGCAGGCGCGGAACGCGGGGCAGGCGCGGAACGCGGGGCGGACTCACCCGCCCGCCGCCGCCACCGACCAGCCCCGCGCCACCCGCCGGCCCGTAGGCTCCCACACGATGCGCTGGCTGATCGACGGCATGAACGTGATCGGGACCCGACCCGACGCGTGGTGGAAGGACCGCGACGCGGCGATGCTGCGCCTTGTCGACATGCTCGAACGCTGGGCGGCGGCGGAGGGCGAGGACGTCGTGGTCGTGTTCGAGCGACCGCCGCGACCGCCGATCCGCTCGAGCGTGATCGAGGTCGCGCACGCGCCGCGGCCGAAGGCGAACGCGGCCGACGACGAGATCATCCGGCGGCTGGAGGCCGAGCCCGATCAGCACGGAATCGTCGTCGTCACGTCCGACCGGTGGCTCTCGGACCGGGCGTCCGCGGCGGGCGCGGCCGTCGTCGGCGCGGAAGCTTTTCGCTCGCGCCTAGAGGCGTATTAATCGCACTTGCGACAATCCAACGATGGCCGACGAACCTTCCCGACGCCAGACCCCGACGCGGCCCCGTCCGGGCAACTCACAGGGTCGCCCGCCCGGATGGAAGGTGACGCCGGCGCCCGACGGGCGCGGCTCGAACACGCCCGCCACGCCGCCGGGCCGGCCGAATACGCGCTGGCTGATCATCGGACTGATCGCGGGACTGCTCGCGCTCAACTTCTGGATCACCTCGCAGACGCTCCAGCCCAACTCGCGCGTGCGGATCCCGTACAGCCCGACCTTTCTCCAAGAGGTTCGCGCCGGCAACGTCACCGAGATCTCGTCGACCGGCGACGCGATTCAGGGCACGTTCAAGAACGAGGTCAAGTACCCGGACTCGAGCGCACGGCCGACGACACGTTTCTCGACACAGATCCCGTCGTTCGCCGATAAGACCCAGCTGTCGGGCCTGCTCGAGAACAACAGCGTCACGGTCGACGCCAAGCCGCCCGATACGGGGCCGTCGCTGATCACGAGCTTGATCCTCGGCTTCGGCCCGACGATCCTGTTGATCGCGCTGTTCGTGTTCATCGCGCGTCGCGCGACCGCCGCGGCCGGCGGCGGACCCGGCGGGCTGATGTCGTTCGGGCGCTCGCGGGCGCGCCGCGTGGAGGGCAACGAGCAGCTGGTGACCTTCCAGGACGTCGCCGGCATCGACGAGGCCAAGGAGGAGCTGACCGAGATCGTCGACTTCCTGCGCAACCCCGACAAGTACCTGCGCCTCGGGGGCCGGATCCCGCGCGGGGTGCTCCTCAGCGGCCCGCCCGGAACCGGCAAGACGCTGCTCGCGCGCGCGGTCGCGGGCGAGGCCGGTGTCCCGTTCTTCCAGATGAGCGCCTCGGAGTTCGTCGAGATGATCGTCGGCGTCGGCGCCTCCCGCGTGCGCGACCTGTTCCAGCAGGCCAAGGAGGCGGCACCCGCGATCATCTTCATCGACGAGCTCGACGCGATCGGCCGCTCGCGCGCTGCGGGCGGCGCGTTCTCGGGCGGTCACGACGAGCGCGAGCAGACGCTCAACCAGATCCTGACGGAGATGGACGGGTTCGACCCCCGTACCGGGGTGATCGTGCTCGGCGCGACCAACCGCCCCGAGATCCTCGACCAGGCGCTGCTCCGTCCCGGCCGCTTCGATCGCCGCGTCTCCGTCCAGCCGCCGGACCGCGCCGGCCGCGAGGCGATCCTCAAGGTCCACACCCGCTCGGTCCCGCTCGCACCGGACGTGAATCTCGGTGCGCTCGCCTCCTCGACGCCCGGGATGGTCGGCGCCGATCTCGCGAACCTCGTCAATGAGGCAGCTCTCCTCGCCGCACGGCGCAGCCACGAGAAGGTGACGAGCGAGGATTTCTCCGACGCGCTCGAGCGGATCGTGCTCGGCGCCGAGCGCAAGGTGATGCTGAGCGAGGACGATCGCCGCCGGACTGCCTACCACGAGGCCGGGCACGCGATCGTCGGGATGCTCACAGCGGGCGCCGACCCCGTGCGCAAGGTCTCGATCATCCCCCGCGGGCAGGCGCTCGGCGTCACGTTCTCGGCCCCGGACGCGGACCGCTTCAACTTCGATGAGCGGCACCTCCTCGCGCAGATCAAAGTCGCGCTCGGCGGGCGCGTCGCCGAGGAGATCGTGTTCGGCGATCTGACGACAGGCGCCGAGTCGGACATTCAGCAGCTCACGCGGATCGCACGATCGATGGTCGGGCGGTGGGGAATGAGTCGCGCGATCGGCCCGATCGCGGTCATCCCGATGGACGGGATCAACCCGCTGCTGCCCGGCGCCTCGGAGACCTCTGAGGCGACGCAGCGCCTCGTCGACGAAGAGGTCCGCAGGATCGTCGAGACGGCCTATGCGGAGACGAGCGAACTGCTGCGGGCGCACCGCGCGAACCTCGACGCGCTCGTCGGCACGCTGCTCGAGCGCGAGACCCTCGACGAGGCCGACGCGTACGCCGCGGCGGGCATGTCGCGCAATCAGGAGCAGGCCGAGCCGGCCCCATCAGTCGTCTCCTAGCGCGAGAGCTACAGCGGCCGGCGCCCGCCGAACCCCGCGTCCGGCGGGTGCCAGAACCCGATCCGGTCCTCGTCGAGCAGCCAGCAGAGGTAGACCTCCTCGCCGTCGCGGATCGCGGGGAAGTCGATCAGGCCGCGCTCGACGTCGCGGAGCACGACATCGACCGCCTCGAGCTCGCTCAGCGCCCGGCTCAGCGCGACGAGCGGCCCGGCGACGGCCCGGCCGGGATACGAGCCGCCGGTCTCGGGGTCGAGCGTCCCGATCGCCTCCGACGCGCTTGCCCCGATCGCCAGGATCCGTGCTCGAGCGTCCCGGATCCGGCCGACCCGCTCGGCAACCCATCCCCGCACGGCGCTGGCCTGCTCGAGCGTGTAGTGGCGTTCGTGACGCATCCAACAACCGCCCGTGCGGTCAGTCACCGAGACGCGTGATCCGCGCGAGCGCCTCGTGGCATTCGACGACCCGCTGCTTGACCGGGTCATCGTCGTCGCGATCGTGGACGAGGTCCCAGGTCCGATCGGCGATCTCGCGGGCGGTCTCCGGCGTCGCGCTCTCCCACAGCTTGTCGACGAGCTGCAGCTCGAAGCTCTGGAGCTGATCGGCGGGATCGCCGGGCGCGAGCCGCGGCAGCGGCTCCCCCGTCGCCTCCCTCCACATGCCGGTCGCGACGAGCAGACGGTTACGCAGAGTGATCGGATCCATCAGCCTTCATCCTAAGGGTGCGAGCGTCCCCAAGTACAGCCCGCCGCGTTCACCCGAGCGGCGGCAACTTTTGCTTGGCGGCCACGAGCTCGGCGAACAGATCGCCCTGCTCCTCCACGCGTCTGCGGACGTCGTCGGTGTCGAACGTCAACAGCTCGGGATCGGCGCTGCTCCGGCAGTCCGAGACCTCCTCCCAGCTCACCGGGGTGGAGACCGTCGGGCGCTCCCGCGCGCGCACGGAATAGACCGTGACCGTGGTCTTGTGCGCATCGTTCTGGCTCCAGTCGACCAGCACCTTGCCGGAGCGGATCCGCTTGGTCATCCGCGAGACGACCAGCTCGGGCATCCGCTGCTCGAGCAGCTCGGCGACGCGCCGCGCGAACGGTTTGGTCTCGCGGTAGTCGGTCGGCGTGTTCAGCGGAACGTACACCTGGAGCCCCTTCGACCCGGAGGTCTTGACGACGTTCTCGAGCCCAAGCTGGCCGAACAGCCCGTGCAGCACGAGCGCGACCTCGCAGCACTCGACGATGCCGGCCGGCGGACCGGGGTCGAGGTCGAACACGAGCATCGTCGGGCGCTCGGGCGCCGCGGCGAGTGACAGCGAGGTGTGCAGCTCGACGTCGGCGAGGTTCGCGAGCCAGATGAGCGTCGGACGGTCCTGGCAGAGCGTGTAGTTGACGTCGCCGATCTTCGCCGTCCGCACCCACTCGGGCCGGTGCGACGGCGACTGCTTCTCGTAGAAGTAAGCAGCGTCGACGCCATTCGGATACCGCTTGAGGGTCAGCGGGCGGTCGCGCAGATGGGGCAGCACCGCCTCGGCGACGCGGGCGTAATAGGTGATCAGGTCGCCCTTGGTGAACCCCGTCTCCGGGAACAGGACCTTGTCCCAATTCGTCAGCTTCAGCCGCCGCCCGTCGGTGAGGACGACGCGCGAGCCGTCCGCAAGCGCCTGCACCTCGTCGAACAGCTCCTCGCCCGTCGTCTCGCGCGCGACCTGCCGCGGCGCCTTGTCCTCCCGCAGACCCTTGTAGGACGGCGCGCGCATCACCCCGTCGCTGGTCCACTGCGTGAACTCGATCTCGGCGACGAGGCACGGCTCGACGAACACCGACTCGCGCGGCAGCTTGGGAGGATGTGTAAATGGATTTGTGTCGCGTACCAGTGGACGGAGCCTCGCGGCCAGCGTGTCAAGGTTCGCCTCCGTGAATCCCGTGCCGACGCGTCCGGCGTAGATGAACGCGCCGTCCTCGTAGTAGCCCATCAGGAGCGCGCCGATCCGGTCGGTGCGGCGTCCCTCGCCGGGGATCCAGCCCGCGATCACGAGCTCCTGTCGGGTGGTGTGCTTGATCTTGATCCAGGCGCCGGTGCGCCGGCCCGGCTCGTACGTCGAGTCGAGCCGCTTGGCGACGATCCCCTCGAGGCCCTGCGCGCGCGTCGCTTCCAACAGCCGCGTGCCCGCGCCGGGGTGGGCGGCGGGCACGCGCCATCCCGGCCCGCCGATGTCGAGCGCCTCGAGTCGCGCGCGCCGCTCGCGGTAGGGGAGCTCCATCAGCGAGTGCCCGTCGAGGTACAGCAGGTCGAAGATCGCGTAGACGACCGGGATGCTGGCCGCGAGCCGTCGGACCGCGGCCGGGCTGCTCACGTGCATCCGCTGCTGCAGACGGCCGAAGTTCGGCCGTCCGTCGTCGTCGAACGCGACGAGCTCGCCGTCGAACACGGCCTCGCGCATGCCGAGCTCGCCGATCAGGCCGCGCACCTCCGGATAGCCGTCGGTGATCTCGCGCAGGTTGCGGCTCTCGAGCCGCAACCGACCCGGCTGGACGTACGCGATCGCTCGCACGCCGTCCCATTTGACCTCGAACGACCAGCTGTCCTGATCGCGCGGCAGCTCGCCGGGCTTTCCCGCCCGCGCGAGCATCGGCACGATCCGCTCGGGCATCGGCCGGCGCCCTGGATCGGCCGGCGGATCCATCCGGTGGATCATCCAGTCGTTCTGCTCGTCCTCGCCCCGGCCGATCGGGAACAGCCCGTAGCGCCCCGTCAGCCGCTCGCCGTGGAAGTTGACCTCGACCTTGCGCTCCTCCCACTTCAGCAGCTCGTAGCTCCCCCGGTCCCAGATCGACATCGTCCCGGCGCCGTACTGCCCTTTCGGGATCGTGCCCTCGAACCCGAGGTACTCGAGCGGGTGATCCTCGGTCCGCACGGCGAGCCGGTTCTCGGCGGGATCCGGCGGGATCCCGTTCGGGATCGCCCACGACGCGAGCACGCCGTCGTGCTCGAGGCGCAGATCCCAGTGCAGCCGCGTGGCGTGGTGCTCCTGGACGACGAACCGCGGCGAGTCCGGGGCGGCGCCATCGGTGGCCTGCTCGCCGGCGGGCTCGGAGGTCTTCTTGAAATCCCGCTTGGCGCGGTATGTCGTGAGCTTCTCTTTGGCCACGATCGATTGATTGTCGCGCGGCCGGCACGTTACGATCCGGCCCGCGATGTGGACCGGGCGCTACTGGAAGGCCGTGCTGCTGCTCGCCGCCGGCGCGGCGGGTGGCGGCGCCGCGTACGCGGTCGCGAGCGTGCCGGACGGCAACGGGGTCATCCATGCGTGCGTCGAGCTCGAATCCGGCTCGACCCTCCCGGTCACAACCGCTGCCAACCTGCGGATCATCGATCCAGCAGCGAATCAGCACTGCAACACCGTCAACGCCGTCGGCGGGCCGCCACCGGAGGCTTCGGTCGATTGGAACCAGGCCGGCCCGCAGGGCGCCACCGGCGCCACCGGCCCGACCGGCCCGACCGGCCCAACGAACACGATCGCCGGCGGCAACACGTTCACGATCTCGGGCGGCCAGGTCATCACCGTCGGCGGCGGCAACGGCGTCACGATCCAGTCGCCAACCGTGAGCAGTCACGGCCCGGCGCTCGGTCACGTCTCGATCACCGGCAAGCCGACGCTCGACTTCGACATCCGCGGCGTCAGTCTGGAGACGCACGCGGCAAGCAGCGGCGGCGGCAAGGCGAGCATCCACGACCTCACCCTCACCAAGTTCGTCGACGCGTCCTCGCCGAAGCTCGCGCTCGCCTGCGCGAATGGGACGCACTTCTCCAAGGTGACAATCACCCTGAGCAAGTCCGGCAAGACGTACCTCACCTACATCCTCACCAACGCCCTCGTGGCGGCCGACCAGCTGATCAACTCGAGCGGCGGCCAGGCCGTTCCCGTCGAGCAGCTGACCTTCAACTTCACGAAAATCCAGATTCAGTACGCGAAGCAGAAGACCGCCTGACCCGCCCTCCGTGGTGCGGTTAGGCTAGCGATCGGCAGGTTGTGTCGATCAAGGGGGACGTTCATGGCCGTCAAGCTCCACCGCTGCAATGGGATGTGGGTGAAGATCGACGCTCACCCGTGCTGGCGGGTGCAGAAGGCGCTCGACGAGAGCGGCGTTGAGTACGTCGTCGTCAAGCACCCGGGGTTTCCTCGCTCGAAGCGCACTGAGTACGTCAAGCTGACCGGCACGCACCTGCTGCCGGCGATCGAGCTCGAGGACGGCACCGTGGTCCGACGCGAGTCGAGGGAGCTCGCCGACATGATCCGCTCCGGGCAGCTCCAACAGGCAGCGTCACCGCCCGCCAGCGGCGAACCGAGCTCGACCGCCTAGCTCTTCAACAACTTTTACGTGCACAAGCCATCATTCCGGTATGGCGCGCGTACTTGTAGTGGATGATGAACCTGCCGTGAGGCGGGCACTGGAGCGAGCACTTCGGCTCGAGAGCTATGACGTCGAACTGGCTGCGGACGGCGAGGAGGCGCTTGACGTGCTCGCGAAGCATCCCGCCGATGTCGTGATCCTCGACGTGCTGATGCCGCGGCTCGACGGGCTCGAAGTGTGCCGGCGCATGCGTCAGGCGGGTGACCGCACCCCGGTGCTGATGCTGACCGCCCGCGACGCGATCGACGATCGCGTCAAGGGACTCGACGTCGGCGCCGACGACTACCTCGTCAAGCCGTTCGCGCTGCGCGAGCTGCAGGCTCGCCTGCGGGCGCTGTTGCGACGCACGTCCGACGGCGCCGACGGAGAGGTCCTGCGCTACGCGGACATGGTGCTCGACCCGGTCGCTCACGAGGTCCGCCGCGGCGAGCGGCTGATCGAGCTCTCGAGAACGGAGTTCCTGCTGCTCGAGCTGTTCATGCGCCACCCGCGGCAGGTGCTGACCCGCTCGACGATCTTCGAGAACGTGTGGGGTTACGACTTCGGCCCGACGTCGAACGCGCTCGGCGTCTACATGGGGTATCTGCGCCGCAAGACCGAGGAGGGCGGGGAGCCGCGCCTGCTGCACACGGTCAGGGGCGTGGGCTACGTGCTGCGGGACTGAGGCCATGCCGCTCCGTCGCAGACTTGCGCTCGTGTCGGCGATCGCAGTCGGTGTCGCGGTCGTCTTCGTTTCCTGCGTCTGTTACCTGGTCGTGCGCAACCAGCTGCGCGGCCAGGTCGACAACGAGCTTCAGGCCCAGGCGACGGCGGTGCAGCAGGGCGACATGCACTCGCTGTACGAGCAGGTTCCGTCGATCCCCGCGAGCGCCGGCGGGCCGGCGCCGTACGCACAGCTGGTCGCGGCCGATGGGACCGCCCAGTCGCAGGGCGGGATCGCGCTGCCCGTCGACGCGCATGCGATGCAGGTCGCGCAGGGCAGCGCCGGCCAGTACTACGAGGACATCCACTCCAACGGCAGCCACCTGCGCTTGATCACGGTCTCGCTGCCGCAGCAGTTCGTCGTGCACGGCACGGTCGAGTCCGTGGCGCTGCAGCTCGCGCGGCCCCTGAACGGCATCGACCACGTCCTCGCGAACCTGCGGCTCGTCCTGCTGATCCTGTGCGCGGCCGGGATCGCGCTCGCCGCTGCGCTGGGCCGGCTCGCGGCGCGGCGCGTGATCGCGCCGCTGGCTGAGGTCGCGCACACGGCGGAGCAGATCGCCGAGACCGACGACCTCTCGACCCGCATCAGGATCCAGGCTGACGACGAGGTCGGCCAGCTCGCGCTGCGATTCAACCTCATGCTCGAGCGGCTCGAGGCCTCGCGCGAGGCGCTCGACGAATCGGTGCGCGCGCAGCGCCAGCTCGTCGCGGACGCGTCGCACGAGCTGCGCACGCCGGTCACCAGCCTGCGCACGAACATCGAGGTGCTGCTCGCGGGCGGACAGCTCGGTGACGAGGACCGCCGCCGGTTGCTCGCCGACGTCGTCGAGCAGAGCGAGGAGCTGAGCGGGCTCGTCGGCGATCTGATCGACCTTGCGCGGGGCGACCTTCCGCCCGGCGCCACCGAGGACGCGCGGCTCGACGGCATCGTCGAGTCATCGCTGGCGCGGGCGCGACGTAACTCCCCCGAGCTCACGTTCACGGCCTCGCTTGACCCGATCGTCGTCGAGGGGGTTCCGGAGCGGCTCGAACGCGCCGTCAACAACCTGCTCGACAACGCCGCGCGCCACTCGCCGCCGAACGGCACGGTCGAGGTCGTCGTCGACAGCGACGGCGTCCGCGTCCGCGATCATGGCAGCGGCGTCGACGAGGAGGACCTGCCGCACGTGTTCGATCGGTTCTTCCGAGGCGCGAATTCGCGCGGTCAGCAGGGCAGCGGTCTCGGACTGTCGATCGTCCGTCAGGTCGCCCAGCAGCACGGCGGGTCCGTGAGCGCCGGGAACGCGGCGGACGGCGGCGCGATCTTCGCGATCCACCTGCCGACGGCGCCGGTCAGGGCCGAGCGCTCGGAGTCGGAAGGCGCGCAACGCGAGCCTGCCGCGCAGCCATGAAGCGCTTGCGCAGCTGCCAGAACAGCAGCGCGTAGATCGGCCCGGCGATCACGACCATCAGCGGCGCGCGGTTGGCGTGCCCGAGCAGGGTGATCACGCCAATCCCGATTGCGACCGCCGGGATCGACGCGAGCAGCGTCGTGTGTGAGCGATAGCCGGAAAAGTGCTCGCGGCCGGTCACCTCGAGCACGCCGAGCGTGCAGACGACCAGCCCGACGACGAGCGTCGCGGTGCCGCCGCGGATCAGCCACACGACGAGCGCGACGAGCCCGGCGAAGATCGCGATCTCCGACACGGGGACGCCGCCGAACGGACTCTTCGGGCGCTCGCCCTCGGTCCCGAGCTGGCGCTCCGCGCGGCGATCGGTGCGCTCCGCCACCGTTGCGCGCTCGGCCCGCTGCTCACGCCGGGCCGAGGCAACAGCGCGTGGCGCGGTGCCTGGGTTGCGCTGCTTTCGCGCGCGGCGCTTTGACTTCTGCGAGGCCACGATGGCGTCAGGATAGTGAGCCGGCGCAGGGTGGGCCACCGGCAGGCGGGAACACTAGAGTGTCCGTATGAGTGCCCAGAAGCCGCTCGAGTTGATCCTGGCGCGGAACCTGCTCACGAGCATCGCCACGCCGGCGTTTCTGGTCGGGGAGCGCGGCGAGTTGCTGTTCTTCAACGAGGCCGCAGCGGCGATGCTCGGCCGGCGCTTCGAGGAGACCGGCGGGATGAGCGCCGAGGACTGGATCGCCGAGTTTGGGCCGTTCGGTCCGGACGAGCAGCCGATTCCCTACGAGGAGATCCCGGCGACGAAGTCGCTGCGCGAGAACCGGCCGTTTCACGGGACGTTCCGGATCTGCGCGGCCGGCGGAGCTCACCAGGACGTCGCCGCGAGCACGATCCCGATCGTGGGGTCGCGCGGTGCGAGCGGCGCAATCGTTATCTTCTGGCCGCTCGACGGCAACGAGCTGGGAGAGAGTGCATGAAGATCACGGTGTGGGGCGCGCGCGGGTCGATCCCGACGCCGGGCGCGGAGACGATGCGGTACGGCGGCAATACCTCGTGCGTGGAGCTGACGCTGTCCGACGGCAGCACGCTGATCCTCGACGCGGGCACCGGCATTCGCACGTTCGGCCTGTCGCTGCGCGGGCGGGATTCGATTCAGCAGCCGATCCACATCCTCCTCACCCATCTGCACCTCGATCACATCCAGGGTTTGATGTTCTTCGCGCCGGCGTTCTGGCCCGAGTCGGAGATCACGATCTGGGGTCCCGCCTCGCCCGAGGCCTCCCTGTGCGACCGGGTTGCCCGCTACATCTCCGCGCCGCTGGCACCGGTCGAGGTGCGCGAGCTGCCCTCTCATCTCTCGTTCCGCGAGGCGGAGAGCGTCGAGTGGGAGATCGGGCCGGCGCGAGTGCGGGCGCACCCGGTCAACCATCGCGGCCCGACGCTCGGCTACCGGATCGAGGACGCCGGGCGGTCGCTGTGTTACATCCCCGACCACGAGCCGGGGCTCGGCGCCCCGCTGGCGGAGCTCGACGACGACTGGATCTCCGGGTTCGACCTCGCACGCGGCGCCTCGATGCTGATCCACGACTGCCAGTACACCGACGATGAGTACCCCAACCACATCGGCTGGGGGCATTGCCCGGTGTCCGATGCGCTCAGCTTCGGCCATCGCGTCGGCGCCGAGCGGCTGCTGCTGTTCCACCACGATCCGCTTCACAGCGACGCGTTCCTCGACGCGTTCCGCGCCGAGATCGCGGTCTTGTGGGAGCGCCTCGGCGGCGCCCCCGACCGGGTCGAGCTGGCGGCTGAGCGCACCGAGATCCTGATCGCGGACCGCACGCCGCAGCCCGCCTGAAGCGCTGCGTCGCGCTTATCCCCGGTTTTCGTCGGGCCTCTAACCTCTCCCGCAGTGCCGGTCCGCCAGCCCGCGTCGATCACCCACCGGATCATTCCGGGCGCGCTTGCCGTGCTTGCCGCGCTGCTGCTCCTGCTTGGCGCCGCGCCCGGCGCCCGTGCCGACGGCGATCCCGCCAGCGACGTCCTGCTCGGCGAGAACGTCTTCTACCCGTACACGCCGCCCGTGACCGCCGCCTTGCAGAAGACGCTGAACGCGGCGACCGCCGCCGCCAGGACGGCCGGGTTTCCGCTGAAGGTGGCGCTGATCGCCTCGCCCGTCGACCTCGGCGTGATCCCCGACTTGTTCAACAAGCCCCAGCGCTACGCGACGTTCCTCGACCAGGAGATCAGCTTCCGCGCCAAGCAGCCGCTGCTCGTCGTGATGCCTGCGGGGTACGGAATCGAGGGTCTGAACGCGAAGGCCGCGGCCGCGGCCGCGTCGCTACCAAAGCCCGCCGGTGCGACGAGCAACGACCTCGCGCAGGCGGCTGTGACCGCCGTCGCCAAGCTCGCCGACGCGAGCGGCCACCCGCTCAAGGGCGTCAGCGGCGTTCCCGGATCCTCGGCGTCCGGCAGCAGTTCGAGCACCGTGATCGTGATCGTGCTCGCGGTCGCGGCGCTGATCGTGGCGGCGGCGCTCGCCGTAATCACGCTGCGCCGTCGCGGGGCCGGCGCGCACCCGTAGCGGGGCCGGCTCGCATCCCTCGCGTCAGTCCCAGCGGCGCCGCCCGGCGCGCAGCGCCCGACGCTCCGAGACCGCGAAGCGCTCCGAACTTGGCCGTGTGCCGATGTCGGCTTCCGGGAGCAGCCGCACCCTCAGCTCGGCGTCGAGGTGCACCGACAGGCAGATCGCGAGCATGTTGCGCATCGAGCCGCCGCCGACGTAGACCGCGTCATGCGCGAGGAGGTGCGCGACCGGATCGATCCGGTCGCGGCCGAGGTGGAACACCGAGATCGGGCTCGGCTCGCACGGCCACGAGCAAAACCGCTCGTGAAAGCGCGCGAGCTGCTCGCGCGGGTCGCCGCTCGCGGTCGGAAGGAAACAGACCATCGGTACCGGCTTCCCCGTCAGGGCAAGCAGCACAGCGACCCCGCCGAGCCGCCGCACACCGGTCGAGAATCCGCCTCCTCCGAACGCCACGATCTGCGGCGGTCGCGCGCGCATGGCGACACGGTATGGCCGGCGCGGCGCACGGTCTTTGGCCTGGTGTCCAAAGTGGCGGGCACGCGAATCAGCGAGCGGATAGCGCGGTCCGCGCGGCAACACTGCGCCCTCGATCATCGAATCGTCACATGATCGCGCGCGGCCTGCCCTACCGTGGAGTCTCTCTCTGACTGGGCCGGCCCTGGATGATGCGGCCGGCCCCCGTCGTTAAGGGGGTGGCCGCGAGGAGGCTCAGGCGCGCTGCGGCGTCTCGGGCGGGTTCGAGGCCTGGTCGGCCATCTCCCGGAACAGCCCCGTGACGACGAACACGACCTGCTCGGCGATATCGACCGTGTTGTCGCCGATCCGCTCGAGGCACCGTGCCACGAGGATCATGAACATCGCCCACTCGCGCACGTCCTGATCGTCACCGACCTCGACCGCGCGCCTGAAGATCTCGCGATTGAGGCGGTTGATCTCGGCGTCCTGGCGAACGAGATCCTGGGCGAGCTCGACGTTGCGCGACGCGAACGCCTCCTTCGCCTGCGAGACCTGCGAGCGGGCAAGCTGCCCCATCCGCTCGATCGCATCGAGGATGTCTTTGTCCTTCGGCGCCTCGTATCCGGACAGCGGCACGAGCTTGGCGATGTTGACGCACTGGTCCCCCATACGCTCGACGCAGCGAATGATGTGCAGGAGCGCAGCGATGATGCGCAGGTCGCCGGCCACCGGCGCCTGGCGGGCGAGCGTCGAGAGAAGGCCCTGATGGACCTCCAGGTAGCGGCCGTCGATCCGGTCGTCGTCGGCGACGACCATCCCGGCGAGCTCGACATCCTGGTAGGAGACCGACTCGAGCGAGCGGTCGAGTTGCTGGACCACGAGGTCGAGTCCGCCGAGCGCCTGCGCCTCGAGCTCGCGGAGTGTCTCGCGGAATTGGTGACGGGTCTCCTGCATCGTCCTTCGCCTAGCCGAATTTGCCCGTGACGTAGCGCTCGGTGCGCTCGTCCTTGGGGTTCGTGAAGATCTCGTTCGTCGGTCCGTGCTCGATCAACTCCCCGTCGAGCATGAACGCGGTCGAGTTCGCGACACGCGCCGCCTGCTGCATGTTGTGGGTCACGATCACGATCGTGTAGCGGTCCTTGAGCTCATCGATGAGCTCCTCCACTTTCAGCGTCGCGACGGGATCAAGCGCCGAACACGGCTCGTCCATCAGGATCACCTCGGGCTCGACCGCAACCGTGCGCGCGATGCACAGCCGCTGCTGCTGGCCGCCGGAGAGGCCGATCCCAGGCTCGTTCAGACGGTTCTTGACCTCACCCCAGAGCCCGACGGCGCGCAGCGCTCTGTGCACCCGCTCGCGGAGGTTGTCGCTCTTCGTTCCGGTGAGCCGCAGACCAGCGGCGACGTTGTCGAAGATCGACATCGTTGGGAACGGGTTGGGTTTCTGGAAGACCATCCCGATCAGCCGCCGTACCGCGGTGATGTCCACGCCGTCGGCGTAGACATTGAGATCGTCGAGCATCACCTGGCCCTCCGCGCGGGCGCCCGGAATCTCCTCGTGCATTCGGTTGATGCAGCGGACCACCGTCGACTTGCCCGAGCCGGATGGACCGATCAGCGCCGTCACCTCGTTGGCCGGGCACATGAGGCTGATCCCCTTGATGCTGTGGAGCTGACCGTAGTACGCGTGGAGGTCCTTGACGTCGACGGCGTGGCCGGCACCCTCGCGGACGCCCAGCGCCGAAAGATCGGGCGCCGCCTCCGTCGTCTCTTCCGATTGGTCCCCAGCCGTGGACAATTCCGTCGTTTCCTTGCTCGTGGTGTCAGGGGGAATCATGCCAGGCGGCTCCTTCGCGAGATGAGTCGGGCAACGAGGTTCAGGATCAGGACAATGACCACGAGCGCCATGGCCGCGCCCCACGCACGCGAGATGATCTCGGCGCGCGGCGAAGTGATGTCGGTGAAGATCTGCACGGGCAGGTTGTTCATCTGCTGGCCGAGGTCGGCGGTGGCGACGAACGTCGCCCCGGCGGTGAACAGCAGCGGCGCGGTCTCCCCCATTCCGCGCGCGACCGCGAGCAGCGAGCCGGTGACAAGGCCCGAGGCCGCCGTCGGCAGCACGATGCGCGTGACCACGCGCCATCGCGGCGCCCCGAGCGCGAGCGCCGCCTCGCGCAGGCTGTCCGGCACGAGCAGCAGCACGACCTCCGAGGCGCGCGTGACGACCGGGAGCATCAGGAGCGCGATCGCGATCGCCCCCTTCCACCCGGTGAAGCTGCCGCCGACGTGCCCGAGCACGAGCACGATGTAGATGAACAGGCCGAACACGATCGACGGCACGCCGGTCATCACGTCGACGAAGTAGCGCACGATCTTTGCGAACGTCCCCTGCTTCCCGTACTCGACGAGGTACAGCGCCACGCCGATGCCGGTCGGAATCGCGATCAGCGACGCGAGCGCGATGATCTCGAGCGTGCCGAGGACCGCGCTGCGGATCCCGCCGGGATTGCCGAAGAAGTTGCCGTTCGGATCGCTCGTGAAGAAGCCGCTGCGACCCCACGCGCTCACCCCCTTCTTCAGCAGGTAGTAGAGGATCAGGATCAGCGGGACGAGCGCGATCACCGTCGCGGCGACGAGCGAGCCACGCATCACCTGGTCGGTGCGCCGTCGCCGCGTGCTGACCTCCGGGAGGACGGTCCTGGTGGCGCTCATATCCCCTCCCCAGACGGTCCGGCAGTGAGTGCGGAGCTGATCCCGGGAGTTGCGCCCCGCTGCGCGCGCTCACCGCGCGCGACGAACCACCGCGCGATGATGTTGATGACGAGGGTGAGGACGAACAGCACGAGGCCGGCCGCGAACAGCGCCGAGCGGTGGGCCGTGTTGTTGGCGGCCTCGCCGAACTCGTTCGCGATCACCGCGGCGAGCGTGTAACCCTGATTGAACAGGTGGTGGCCGACGACGGCCGCGTTGCCGATCACGAGCACGACCGCGATCGTCTCGCCGATCGCGCGCCCGAGGCCAAGCATCGCCCCGCCGGTGATCCCCGAACGCGAGTACGGCAACACCGCGATCCGGATCATCTCCCATCGCGTCGCCCCGAGCGCGAGCGCCGCCTCCTTGTTCTCCCGCGGGACCGTCGCGATCACCTCTCGAGAGATCGCTGAGACGATCGGCAAGATCATGATCGCGAGGATCAGGCCGCCGATGAAGTAGTTGGGCCCGGTCACGGTCCCCCCGCCGATGAACGGGATGAACGAGAACGTGCTCGCGAACCACTTCTCGGCCGGCTGCAGCTTCGGGATCAGCACGTACACGCCCCACAGGCCGTAGACGACGGACGGCACCGCGGCGAGCAGGTCGACGATCATCCCGAGCGGCGCGCGCAGCCGGCGCGGACACAGTTCGTTGATGTAGAGGGCAGTGGCGATCGCCACCGGCACGCCGATCAGGAGCGCGATCGCCGAGGTGATCAGCGTCCCGAACACGAGCGCAAAGCCGTGGTAGATGCTGTGCGCGGGATCCCAGTCGTTGCCGAACACGAAGCTCAGCCCGCTGCTGCTGAACGTCGACTGCGACTGCCCGATCAGGCGGATGAAGAAGTAGGCAATCAGGACGAGGATCCCGCCGGCGAGCCCCGTCAGCCCCCACTTCATGATTTTGTCGGGAAGGCGCGCCGCCGGCGACCGCCCGAGAACCGAGCGGCCGCCGGGAACGGTTGTGGCGCTTGCTTCCACGACCCGATCCTACGAGATCGCCGAGCCGTTGCAGGTCATTCTTGCCAGCTGTGCCTGATCTTTCGAGACCAGGTCGGCAGGCAGCGGCGCATACGGCAGCTGGTTCGAGTTCGGGCCGAGCGTCTTCTGCCCATCGCCGAACGCGTAGGTCAGGAACCTCTTGAGGCCGCTCGCGACCGACGTGCTCGCACCGCCGGACTTGCACGGGTCCTGGTAGGTGTCGATGAACGTCTGCGAGACGATCGGATATGCAGCCGCGTTCTTCGAGTTGATCGTCGAGACGCCGAGATCCGCCGGGACCGGAATGCCCACGGCAGCGGCTGACGTGTTGGCGATCGTCGGCAGCACGTACGAGCCGCTCGAGTTCTTCACAGCGGAGTACGTGAAGCCGTTCTCGAGCGCGTACGCCTGCTCGACGTAGCCGATCGAGCCGGCGGTCTGCTTGACGGCGGCCGCGACGCCGGAGTTGCCCTTGCCGCCCGTGCCGGTCGGCCACTTGACTTCCTTATCGGCGCCCACCGAGGACTTCCACTCCGAGCTGTAGTCCGAGAGGAAGGTCGTGAAGCCCTTCGTCGTGCCGGACGAGTCCGAGCGGTGGATCACGGTGATCGACGTGCTCGGCAGGGTCATGCCCGGGTTGAGCGCCGTGATCGCTGGATCGTTCCACTTCGTGATCTTGCCGAGGAAGATGTTCGCGATCGTCGGGCCGTCCAGCTTCAGCCCGGTCTTGACGCCCGAGAGGTTGTACGAGACGGTGATCGCCCCGAACGCCACGGGGTACTGGAACACCGGCCCCTTCATTCCGCTGACGTCCGTCGGCTTCAGCGCCGGATCGCTGCCGGCGAAGTCGACCGTCGCGGTCTGCAGGTCCGCTACTCCTGTACCAGAGCCGACCGGGTTGTAGTTGACGGTCAGCCCGCCCGACTTGAGGTTCGAGCCCCATTGCTGGTAGATCGGGGCAGCGAGCGTCGAGCCCGCTCCGTTGAGCGTGGCGGGAGCACCTCCGCTCGCGCTGCTGGTGGTCGCGCTGGTCGCGGCGCCGCCGGTGGTGGTACTCGAGCTGCTACTGCTCGAGCCGCACGCGGCGACGACGAGCGACGCGGTGATCGCGACGGCCACCGCGGCAAAACGACGTGTTCTCACAGGTTGTCTCCTTCACTTGAGGTGCGTGAGAGTGTCTGCGGAAGCCCGGCCCCGGGTGTTAACCAGTTGTGAACTGATTGTTGTGTGCGTGCCGCGGATGTTCGGCGGACAGTCGGTAGCCGAACCCAAAGTGCGTGTGGATGAAGCGCCACCCCGGCATCGCCTCCTGGAGCTTCACGCGTAGTTTGCGTACGTAGACATCGACCGACCGGTCCCCAGGCCGCATCTCGCGTCCCCACACCAGTCTGAACAGCTCTTCACGCGCCATGATCCGGTCTGCGCGCCGCGCAAGCTCGGTGAGCAGGCGCAACTCGCGGATCGACAGCATCAGCGCCCGCCCGCCCGCGCGCGCAAGGTGCTCCTCGGGCAGGATCTCCAAGGGTCCGACCTCGAGTACCTCGCTGCGCGATCGAGCAGTCGCCGACATCGCCCCGGATGCTTCCGTCGGGTGGCGTCGGCAGCGTTATGGACTCGTAACCGAGAGGTAAAGAGACTGTGAACCGGCCGTTCAGCCGGCGAGCGCCGGATCCAGCTCGATCGCTGAAGTGACCTCGTGCTCGTCTGGACCGGCCACCACTTCCGCCGCGGGCAGGCGCCCGACGCCATCGTCGTCGGGCTCCGGCGCGAACCGGTAGCCGACGCCGAAGTGCGTGTGGATGTAGCTCCAGGTCGGCGACGCCGAGCGAAGCTTCTGGCGCAGCTTACGGACGAACACGTCGACCGAGCGGTCGCCGTGGGCCATCGCGTATCCCCAGACCCGCTCGTAGATCTCCTCGCGCCGCAGCACCCGATCCGACTGCGAGAGCAGATGGAGGATCTCGAACTCCCGAGCGGTGAGCTCGAGGCTCGCCTCG